>NZ_JAKFGN010000001.1:629081-1258162 GCF_021502575.1 Bradyrhizobium sp. G127 | reverse complement strand
GGTCGCGCGGAAACTGGTTGCTCTTGTCGATCTCGTCGGCGCGCGGTGCAATCTCGTTTTGCGAAAAATCGCGGACGGTTTCGCGGATCGCATCCGCGGTATCGCCGAGATCAAAGTTGAATGTGTGCGCGTTGGAAATCATCAGACTGCCTCCCTGGGCACGGCTTTTTGATCAAGCCTGCCGTTATTCGGCCGGACAATGCCACGGTCGGATAACGGAGAGAAGAGGCAGAAACGCCAGCGAAATGTCTTGCAGGTGACATTTCTTCGAACCTGCTCACGCCGCGCCGTCATCCTGAGGTGCGAACCGCGCGTAGCGCGTGAGCCTCGAAGGATGCACGGCCACACATCGCCATCATCCTTCGAGGCTCGCAAGAACTCGCGTCTCAGGAGGAGGGCTCACCACTATCGTATCGATTGATGCCGTCTCGGTACGGTGACACGACCGCTCCGTTATGCCAGCGCGCGGGAGGCTTCCCGGACCTTGCGGGTGGAGGCATCGACCGATCGCGTTGCTTCCGCGATGTCGGTCATGTTGACGTTGATGTCCGTGACGCCCTTCGCCGCGACCTGCATGTTGGACGACATGCTCTGCGTCACGGAGGCCTGCTCCTCCACCGACGCCGCGATCGCGGCCGAGATTTCATTGACGCGGGAAATGGTCTGCGTGATGTCCTGAATGACGGTGACGGCGCTGCCGGTCGTTCCCTGAACCTCGGCGATCTGCGCGCTGATTTCGTCGGTGGCCTTCGCCGTCTGGGTCGCGAGAACCTTGACCTCCGACGCCACCACCGCAAAGCCCCTGCCCGCCTCGCCCGCCCGCGCCGCCTCGATGGTGGCGTTGAGCGCCAGCAGGTTGGTCTGCTCGGCGATATTGTTGATGAGCTTGACCACGTCGCCGATCTTCTGCGCGGCGGTCGCAAGCCCCGCCACGATCACGCTGGTCTCGTTGGCCTGCTGCACAGCCTGCGTGGAGATGCTGAGCGCGTCCGCGGCCTGGCGGCTGATTTCGCTGACCGAGGCGGCAAGCTCCTCCGCCCCCGAGGCCACCGCCTGCATGTTGGAGGATGTCTGCGTCGATGCGCTCGCCGCTGCCGTGACGCGCGCGGAGGTCGCGGTGACGGCGTCGGTAATGTGCGACAGATCGATGTCGATGGATTTCTGCACCTCGACGCGGCGGATACGGTCTTCCGCCTGCGCCGTGGTGTCGGTGGCGAATTTCACGACCTTGACCAGTTTGCCGTCGGGTCCGCAGATCGGATTGTAGGACGCCTGAATCCACACCACCTTGCCGCCCTTGCCGATGCGCTTGTATTCGGCGGCCTGATAGTCGCCCCGGCGCAGCGAGTCCCAGAACGCACGATAGGCCGCGCTGTCGCGCTCCTGCGGTTCGACGAACATGCCGTGATGCTTGCCCTGGATTTCGTCCAGCCGGTAGCCGAGGGTGTTCAGGAAATTGTCGTTGGCGGTGATCACGGTGCCGTCGAGATTGAACTCGATGACGGCCTGCGATTTGTGGATGGCCGTGATCTGGCCCTCGTAGTCGGCGTTCTTCAGCTTCTGCGCGGTGATGTCGGTGGCGAACTTGACCACCTTGAACGGCTTGCCGCGCCCGTCCAGCAGCGGATTGTAGGAGGCCTGAATCCACACCGGCCGGCCGCCCTTGGCGATGCGCTTAAATTCACCCGATTGGTATTCGCCACGGCGGAGCCCGTCCCAGAATGCGCGGTACTCGGGCCCGTCGCGCAGGTCGGGCGGCATGAACATGCTGTGGTGCTTGCCCTGAACCTCGTCCAGCCGGTAACCCATGGCATTCAGGAAATTGGCGTTGGCCGCCACGATTGTGCCATCGAGGTTAAACTCGATCACGGCCTGCGACTTGTCGAGAGCGGCGAGCTTCGCCGTAAGCTCTTGCGAAGGCTTGAAGAAATGCATTTTCTATGCCTCGCCCGTGTTGATCCAGGTAAAATAGCGTTAACTGGTTAAACAACTTTTACGGGAAAAACTTTTCGAATGTTCCGATCAGGGGAACCAGGAGTTTTCCGGTGCAATCAAATCCGGCCCGGGAACCGGGCTTGTTCAACCGCCGGCAACACGATGTAATTCGCGGAATGACAAAGCGTCCGATGCGGCCGGGTCACAGCAAAGCCGGCATCCGGGCGTAAAAAATCAGGGCGTCAAGGACGTCTGAGGGGAAGCGAACGATGCACGGCACAACGACAACCACTCGCGACGAGCGCCAGAAAGCCGCACGCGAAAAAGCCTATTCCACGCCTCTGTCTGAGTTCCATCCCGGCGCGCCGGCGCTGTTTCGCGACGATACGCTGTGGCCCTATTTCGAGCGGCTGCGCAACGAAGAGCCGGTGCATTACTGCACCACGTGCCCAGTCGGGGATTACTGGTCGGTGACCAAGTACAACGACATCATGCATGTCGATACCAATGCCGCGATCTTCTCCTCCGACATCAAGTATGGCGGCATCAACCTGCGCGACATGGGCGAAGACTATCAATGGCCCAGCTTCATCGCGATGGACGAGCCAAAGCACGGCCCGCAGCGCAAGACCGTGTCGCCGATGTTCACGCCGGTGCATCTCGACCGGCTGGCAGTCCTGATCCGCGAACGCTCCGCCACCATCCTCGACAACCTGCCGCGCAACGAGACCTTCAACTGGGTCGATCGCGTGTCCGTTGAACTCACCACTCAGATGCTGGCCACGCTGTTCGATTTTCCCTGGGAAGACCGCCGCATGCTGACGCGCTGGTCGGACCTGTCCACCGCGCTGCCGAAGAGCGGACTCTACGAGAGCGAGGAACAGCGGCTCCGTGAACTCGGCGAATGCGCCGACTATTTCATCCGGCTGTGGAACGAGCGGCTCAAGACCCCCGGCAACGACCTGATTTCGATGATGGCGCACAGCGACGCGATGCGCACGATGGACCGCAACGAGTTGCTGGGTAACCTGATCCTGCTGATCGTTGGCGGCAACGACACCACCCGCAACTCAATGAGCGGTTCGGTGCTCGCCTTGAACGAGAACCCGGACGAATACGACAAGCTGCGCGCCAACCCGGCGCTGATCGACAGCTTCGTCCCCGAAGTGATCCGCTGGCAGACGCCGCTGGCCCATATGCGCCGCACCGCGTTGCAGGACACCGAACTCGGCGGCAAGCGGATCAAGAAAGGCGACCGCGTTGTGATGTGGTACGTCTCCGGCAACCGCGACGGCGAGGCCATCGAGAACCCCGACAGCTTCATCATCGACCGCGCCCGGCCGCGCACGCACATGTCGTTCGGCTTCGGCATCCACCGCTGCCTCGGCATGCGGCTGGCCGATTTGCAGCTCAAGATCATCTGGGAAGAAATCCTCAAGCGCTTCGACAACATCGAGGTTGTCGGCGAGCCGACCCGGATCTATTCCAGCTTCGTGAAGGGTTACGAGACCCTGCCCGTCCGCATCAACGCCTGACCGGACAGGATGCCATCTGTTCGCGGCCAGCTTCTTGCGGCCACTGGCTGCGCCACGAATGCAAATTCGGAATACCGCTGCGCGTCCCAAACCGCTGGATCACAGGCGTGTGATCTGCCAAACACTCCCGCATGACACATCACGAGCAAGATTTTTCTGACATCCGCGAGTCGGTCGCAAAACTTTGCGCCCAATTCCCCGGCGAGTACTGGCGCAAGCTGGACCGCGACATGGCCTATCCGAAAGAGTTCGTCCAGGCGCTGATCGACGCCGGCTATCTCTCGGTCCTGATCCCTGAAGAGTACGGCGGCTCGGGGCTGAAGCTGTCAGCGGCGGCGGCGATCCTGGAAGAGATCCAGCGCGCGGGCTGCAACGGCGGCGCCTGCCACGCCCAGATGTACACCATGGGCACGCTGCTGCGGCACGGCAACGAGGAGCAGAAAGCCAAGTGGCTGCCGCGCATCGCCAGCGGCGAGCTGCGGCTTCAGGCCTTTGGCGTCACCGAGCCGACCAGCGGCACCGATACGTCTTCGCTGAAGACTTTTGCCAAGCGGGAGGGCGATCACTACGTGGTCAACGGCCAGAAGATCTGGACCAGCCGCGCCGAATATTCCGACCTGATGATCCTCTTGGCGCGCACCACGCCGAAGGAGCAGGCCGCCAAGCGCACCGATGGACTGTCGGTGTTCATCGTCGACATGCAGGCGGCGCAGAAGGCCGGCGGCCTCACCATCCGGCCGATCCGCACCATGATGAATCATTCAACTACGGAAGTATTCTTCGACAACATGAAGGTGCCCGCCGAAAACCTGATCGGCGATGAAGGCAAGGGCTTCCGCTACATCCTCTCCGGCATGAATGCCGAACGCATCCTGATCGCCTCGGAATGCGTCGGTGACGCCAAGTGGTTCATCGCCAAGGCGAGCAACTACGCCAAGGAGCGCTCGGTGTTCGGCCGCCCCATCGGCCAGAACCAGGGCATCCAGTTTCCGATCGCGAAGTCCTACGCCAATATGCGCGCCGCCGAACTGATGGTGCGGGAGGCCACACGGCTCTACGAAGCAGGCAAGGACTGCGGCGCGGAAGCCAACATGGCCAAGATGCTGGCGGCCGATGCCTCGTTCGAAGCGGCCAACGCCTGCATCCAGACCCACGGCGGCTTCGGCTTCGCCGAGGAATACGATGTCGAGCGCAAATTCCGCGAGACCCGGCTCTATTCGGTGGCGCCGATCTCGACCAACCTGATCCTGTCGCATCTGTCCGAGCATGTGCTCGGCATGCCGCGTTCGTATTGAGGCGCGATGATATGTCGTCATTGCGAGCGGAGCGAAGCAGTCCATTCCTGGATCAACAGCTGGATTGCTTCGTCGCGAGCGCTCTTCGCAATGACGAGAACAACAATCAAAGCTCCAATTGTCGCGTTTGAGGGAACTGACGATGCTGCCGCTTGAAGGACTGACCGTCATCGCCGTCGAGCAGGCGGTCGCAGCGCCGTTCTGCACCTCGCGTCTGGCCGATGCCGGTGCGACGGTCTACAAGGTCGAGCGTCCGGAAGGCGATTTCGCCCGCGGCTATGATGCCGCGGCCAAGGGCCAGAGCAGCTATTTCGTCTGGCTCAATCGCGGCAAGAAGTCCGTGGTGATCGATCTGGCCACCGACGAGGGCCGCAAGACCCTCGAGCGCCTGATCGCGGGCGCCGACGTTCTGGTGCAGAACCTCAAGCCCGGCTCGATGGACAAGCTCGGCTTCACCCGCGAGCGCCTGCGCAAGGATTATCCGGCGCTGGTGATCTGCACCATCTCCGGCTACGGCGACGACGGCCCCTATGCCGAGCGCAAGGCCTATGACCTTCTGATTCAGGCCGAAAGCGGCCTCGCCTCGATCACCGGCGGCCCGGAAACGCCGGCGCGTGTCGGCCTGTCCATTGTCGATATCGCCACCGGCGCGACGGCCCATGCCGCGATCCTCGAAGCGCTGATCGGGCGCGCAAAGACCGGACAGGGCGCGGACATCCGCATCTCGATGTTCGACGTCATGGCCGACTGGCTCACTGTGCCGCTGCTGAACGCCGAGAATGGTCAGCCGCCAAAGCGCATGGGCCTCGCGCATACATCGATCGCGCCTTACGGCGTGTTCCGCTCCAAGGACGGCCGCGACATCCTGATCTCGATCCAGAGCGAGCGCGAGTGGAAGAAGCTCTGCGCCGATGTGCTGGCCAAGCCGGATCTGCCGAACGACCCCCGCTTCGCCAGCGGAGTCGCGCGCGTGCAGAACCGCGCGCTTACCGACAAGACGGTGGCCGACGTGTTCGCCACCATGACCCGCGACGATCTGGTGAAACGGCTGGACGAGGCCGACATCGCATTCGCCGAGGTCAACACCATGGACGACCTTTCGAAACATCCGCATCTGCGCCGCATCGAGGTCGAGACGCCCAATGGCGTCGTCGCCTATCCCGCGCCCGCGTCCATTGTCGTCGGTGAACAGCGGCCCTATGGCGCGGTGCCAGCCGTCGGCGCAACCGGCGAAAGCTCGCAGGGAAAGACATCATGACCGCGACACCCGACATCGATCATCTGCGCCAGTGGATCGGCCGCACCCAGGAGGCGTCCGACGTCATTACCGCGCAACTGGTGAAGGGCCTGCGCGCGACGCTGTTCCTCGACATCGGCACGCCTGTCGAGGGCGACGTCGCGCCGTTCACCACGCACTGGTGCCTCGCGCAGCCGGTGGTGCCCATGAGCGAAATCGGAAGCGACGGCCATCCCGCGCGCGGCGGCTTCCTGCCGCCGGTGCCGCTGCCGCGCCGGATGTGGGCCGGCGGCCAGATCGAATTCATCGATCCGCTGCGCGTCGGCGACACGGTAACGCGTTCGTCGCGCATCTCGGACGTGACCATGAAGACCGGCAGCACCGGCGCGCTGTGCTTCGTCTCGGTGGATCACACCATCACCACGCCGCGCGGCACAGCCATCCGCGAGCGGCACGACATCGTCTATCGCGACATCGCGCCTGCCGGCGACGCGAAGGCCGCGCCGGCTCCGACGCCTGCCCCCGCTCCCGCCGCGAAGCATCGCGAAAGTCACATGGCCGATCCGGTGCTGCTGTTTCGTTACTCGGCGCTGACCTTCAACGGCCACCGCATCCATTACGACCGCGACTATGTCACCAAGGTCGAGGGGTATCCGGGCCTGATCGTGCACGGCCCGTTGCAGGCCTCGCTGCTGATCGAATTCGCGGCGAAGCTGCGCGGCGGAAAGCCGCCCGCGACGTTCGTCTATCGCGGCGTCAGCCCGCTGTTCGACGGCGCCGAATTCAGCGTCAACGGCAATGAGACGGCTGCGGGCCTTGAGGTCTGGACCGCGAACGCCGCAGGCGTGCCGACCATGAAGGGCACCGCGAGCTGACAGCCAGGCCGCGTTCGGTTTTCGATCAGCCGCGCCGCGCTGCCTTGATCGCAGCCACGTCGATCTTCTTCATTTCCATCATGGCTTCGAATGCACGCTTGGCTTCAGCGCCACCGGCCGCCAGCGCCTCTGTCAGCACGCGCGGCGTTATCTGCCATGAGACACCCCATTTGTCCTTGCACCAGCCGCACGCGCTCTCCTGCCCACCATTGCCGACAATGGCGTTCCAGTAGCGATCGGTCTCGTCTTGATCATCGGTAGCAATCTGAAACGAGAAGGCTTCATTGTGCTTGAACGTGGGACCACCATTCAGCCCGAGGCAAGGGACACCGGCGACTGTGAATTCCACAGTGAGCACGTCACCGGCCTTGCCGGATGGATAGTCACCGGGAGCATGGTGAACGGCGTTAATCGAGCTATCAGGGAAAGTTGCAACGTAGAAGCGCGCCGCGGCTTCGGCGTCCTTGTCGTACCACAGGCAGATCGTGTTTTTCGCAATTGCCATAGCTGGTTCCCTTTACGCTTGGAGCCCATTCCCCCCGGTTTCTCATGCGCCAAACAGCGCTGATCATTTTTTCCCGAACATCTCCCGCGTGGCCGCCTGCAGCTTGGCCATGCCGCCGATCCAGCGGTCGTAGTTCTCGGTCTTCTTGCGCATGTAGTCGATCACCTGCGGGTGCGGCAGGATCAGGAAAGTCTCGCGGTCGATGCCCTCCAGTGCGCACTGCGCGACGTCCTCCGGCGTGAGATTGCCGTCGTTGGACTGCGGGCCCTTCGGCATTCCCCTGATCATGTTGGTTTCCACACCCTGCGGGCAGAGAATCGACACGCGGATGTTGTGCGCCTTGTGCGAGATCGCGAGATTTTCCGCGAAGCCGACGGCGGCGTGCTTGGTGGTCGAATAGGCGGCGCTGCCGACCTGCGACAGCAATCCGGCTGCCGAGATGGTGTTGAGGAAATAGCCGCCGCCGCGCGCACGGTAGCGCGGGATCAGATGCCGCGCCGCATAGACATGGGCCATGACGTGAACGGCCCAGCTTCGCGCCCATGGCTCGTCCGATGTGCCGCCAGCATTCTCCGACATCATGTCGAAACCCGCGCCGATGCCCGCGTTGGAGCAGAACAGATCGATCGGGCCGAAGTTCTTTTCGGTCTCGTCGATGACATGGAGAATGTCGGCTTCCTTGCCGACATCGCAGGCGAACGACGCGCCACCGATGGAATCGGCGACGGCCTTGGCGCGTTCGCCGTCGAGATCGACGACGATAACCTTGGCCGCGCCCTCGCGATGGAAGATTTCAGCAAGCGCCTGGCCGATGCCATTGGCGCCGCCGGTGACGACAACGAGTTTTCCGGAGATTTTCATACAGATGTTTTAGATGGGAAAAACGGGGAGATCAATCGGCACAAAGATCGTCATGCCGGGCATGATGGCTTGCGAACAGGACTCGCCATATCGTCATCCCGGCGAAAGCCGGGATCCATAACCACTGGCCTCTCGATCAAACCGGATGGTTGAATCTCTTTTTGAAAAACACCGATAGGGCTGATGGGTCCCGGCCTTCGCCGGGACGACTCAAACCATCACGCAGCGACCAGCACGAGGTCGAGCACCGCGGTATAATGCAGCCCGGCTGCGAACAGCACGAAGGAATGCCAGATCGCATTCTGGAAGCGCAGCCGCTCCCAGGCATGGAAGACCACGCCGAGTGAATAGATCAGCCCGCCGGCCGCGATGAACCACATGGTCGAAACCGGCAGCGACGACACCAGACTGTCGTAAGCCACGATGCCGCTCCATCCCATCGCCAGATAAAGTCCGATCGAGAGACGGTCGAACCGACCCGGCAGAAAGATCTTGAGCGCAATCCCCGCCGCAGCCACCGACCATACGCCGATCAGCAGCACGGTCGCCATGAAGTGGTCGTTCATCTGCACCAGAAACGGCGTGTAGGTTGCCGCGATCAGGATGTAGATCGCCGAATGATCGAACCGGCGCAGCACCCATTTGACCGGCGAGACCGGCCAGAGATTGTATGTCGCGGACAGGCCGAGCATGGCGAGCAGGCCTGCGACATAGACCGACACCGAAATGACTTCGGCGCGCGAGGCGTAGTTGCCGGCGACGACCACAAGCGCGATGGCCGCGATCAGTCCGAAGGCGATGCCAAGCACATGGACCACGCCGTCCGCGATCAGCTCCGCGCGATCATAATCCCAGCGCACCACGCCGCCGCCGGCGACGCGGGCATGAGAACTTGGCTGCTTCAATCGGAAGATCGTCATACGGCGCAACCTGTCTCTTTCCTCGTCAAGCAAAACGGATAATCCGGCAATGGTCAACGAACGATGAAACGGGAGCGATCAAGATTCATGAGGGTTTGAAACTTGATTTCAGCCCCATAAAACCCCAGCTTCACAATACTGTCGCATGGCTCATACTTTGTCTGCTGATCTCGCCAGAGCGTTTTCGCGAGAAAACGTTCTCAACTATAATTTAGCGCGTATTCTGATCGCAAAACCGGTACCCACTTTTGCGGAATACGCGCTTGTCCGATAAAGTCTTGATGGAATTATGGCACCCAGCTTTTCGGACATTGTCGAGGAAGCAAGACTTTCGGTTCGCTCGCTGATCGAATACGGCGAAAGCCTGTTCAATCCCACCGTGCGGCTTGGCGTCACCGGCCTGTCACGCGCCGGCAAGACGGTGTTCATCACCGCGCTGGTGCATGGCCTGCTGCGCGGCGGCCGCTTTCCGGTGTTCGAGTCGCTGGCAACAGGGCGCATCGCCCGGGCGCGGCTGGAGCCGCAGCCCGACGACGCCGTTCCCCGTTTTGCCTATGAGAGCCATGTCCGCACCCTGATCGAGGACCGGCGCTGGCCGCACTCCACCGTGGACATCAGCGAGCTGCGGCTCGTGATTGACTACCAGCGCAAGAATTCCGCGTCGCGCCAGCTCACGCTTGATCTCGTCGACTATCCCGGTGAGTGGCTGCTCGACCTGCCGCTGCTGAACAAGAGTTACGAGCAATGGTCGATGGAGAGCCTTGCGCTCTCCCGTCGCGAGCCGCGCGCACGACTCGCAGCGCAATGGCATGCGCATCTCGCGACACTCGCCCCGAAAGAGCGCGAGGATGAGCAGGCGACGCTCACAGCCGCAAAGCTGTTCACGGATTATCTGCGCGCCTGCCGCGACGAACGCTTCGCCATGAGTCTCTTGCCGCCCGGCCGTTTCCTGATGCCGGGCAATCTTGCGGGCTCGCCCGCGCTGACATTTGCGCCGCTGGATGTGCCGCAGGACGGTATCGCGCCCGAAGGATCACTATGGGCGATGATGCGGCGGCGCTACGAGGCCTACAAGGATGTCGTGGTGCGGCCGTTCTTCCGCAATCACTTCGCGCGGCTGGACCGCCAGATCGTGCTGGTCGATGCACTCGCGGCCTTCAACGCCGGACCTGAGGCGCTGACCGATCTCGAAGGCGCGCTGTCCGGAATTCTCGATTGTTTCAACATCGGCCGCAGCACCTTCGTCAGTTCGCTGTTCCGGCCGCGCATCGATAAAATCCTGTTCGCCGCGACCAAGGCCGATCACCTGCACCATTCCAGTCACGACCGGCTGGAAGCCATCCTCAAGCGCATGGTAGAGCGCGCCGCCTCGCGCGCCGCGTTCGCGGGGGCCTCGGTCGATGTGGTGGCGCTGGCCGCCGTGCGGGCGACGCGCGAGGCACTGGTGCAGCAGGGCCGCGAAAAACTGCCCTCGATCCTCGGCACGCCGGAACAAGGCGAGATGTCCGGCGGCGAGGTGTTCGACGGCGACACCGAAGCCGCGACCTTTCCCGGCGATCTCCCGGCGAAGCCCGACGACTTGTTCAGCGGCGACGGCGCGTTCCGCGGCCTTCACAGCGGGGCATCCGACCAGACCGACTTCCGCTTCCTGCGCTTTCGTCCGCCGCTGCTCGACCACAAGGCTGGCGAAGAGCCCGCGCTTCCCCATATCCGTCTCGACCGCGCGCTTCAGTTCCTGATCGGAGACAAGCTGCAATGAGCGACAAGCCGCATCCCCGCAAGCCGGCGGCGTTCAAGCTCAACGATCCCCGCGTCATCCTGATGGATGCCGAGGACGATCCGTCACGCCCCGCGCGCGGAAAGGTCCACATCACGCCGGAATCCGACCCGGCGCAGTTGCCCGTCCCCATCGACGAACCCGCAGTGCCGGTGCGCAAGGGCTTCGGCTGGGTCACCGTGTTCTGGATCGCGCTTGCCGGGCTGGTCACGCTCGGGCTTGGCCTCGGCATTTCCAATCTGGTCGAGGACCTGTTCAACCGCAGCACGAGCCTCGGCTATATCGGCCTCGTCTTCGCCATTCTCGCGGTGCTGGCGCTGGTGGTCATCATCGCGCGCGAAGCCTTGAGTCTCGCGCGGCTCGAAACCATCGAGAAGCTGCACGCCCGCGCCAACGCGGTGCTGCTCAGTGACGACCGCAAGGACAGCGACGCCATTGTCCGCGATCTTCTGAAAGTGGCGCATGACAATCCGAAACTCGCCCGCGCCCGCGCGGCGCTGGAAGAACACGGCCGCGACATCATCGACGGCGCGGACATGATCCGGCTCGCCGAGCGCGAACTGATGACGCCGCTCGATCAGGAAGCGCGGCGGCTGGTGTCGAGTGCCGCGCAGCGCGTCTCCATCGTCACCGCCGTCAGCCCCGGCGCGGTGATCGACATGCTGTTCGTGTTCGCCGCGGCGCTGCGGCTGGTGCGGCAACTGGCGCGGCTCTACGGCGGCCGCCCCGGCACGCTGGGCATGATCCGGCTGATGCGCCATGTGGTGGCGCATCTGGCATTGACCGGCGGCATGGCCGCCAGTGACAGCCTGATTCAACAAATGCTCGGCCACGGTATCACCGCGAAGCTGTCGGCCAAGCTCGGCGAAGGCCTGCTCAACGGCCTGCTCACCGCGCGGCTCGGGCTTGCCGCCATCGACGTGACGCGCCCATTGCCGTTCGCCGCACTGCCCCGCCCGGCGCTGTCCGATCTCGCCAAGGACCTGCTCAAGCGCGCGGGTGGCGGGCACGAGAAGGGGTGAGGCTAGCCTGACAATTCGTCGAGCAATCACTCCCAACTCTCGTCATGCCCGGCCTTGTGCCGGGCATCCACGTCTTGGAGATGCCTCGGTCAGACGTGGATGGCCGGGACAAGCCCGGCCATGACGGATCGTTTCGAATCCAAATTCGTCTCCTACAAAAACGCGAGCATTTTCAATATCAACAGTCCCCATGAACCTGTTGTCCGGACGGCGCGACCAATCTGCAAGGGGTGGATATCGGTCAACCCGCGCAATCGCGCTACTTTGGAGAACGGCCATGCTTCGCAAATTCGCTCTCGTTCTTGCTGCTTCCGCTGCGCTTGGCGCAGCCGCACTTGCTCCGACCGCCGCGTCCGCCGGCGGCTGGCACGGTCATCATCACTGGGGTCATGGCTGGGGCCATGGTCACGGCTTCGGATTTGGTTTCAGCCCGGTCATCGTGAGCGGCGGCTATGCCGACGACAGCGGTTGCTACGTGCAGCGCCGCGTCCGCACGCCCTACGGCATCCGCTGGCGCACCGTGAACGTCTGCTACTGATGCCGGGCGTTGCCTGAATCGAAAACCCCGGTCGCGTGATGCGGCCGGGGTTTTTGTCAGTTCAGCAGTCGCCAGCGATAGAACGGCGAGTCCGGAGGCGGCGACAGATCGGGCGTCCATCCGGTGACGGTCTTGAAGACGAACGGCTCGATCACCACGCCGCGCCATGTGCGGTCCGCCTGCCCCACAACACGAAACACCGCGGGCGTTTCTTTCTCCATCACGTTGCCGTCGTTCGGCGCGCTGTCGACATAAAGCCCGATGCCCGATCTCATGGCTGCGCTGGCAGTGTCCGTGAAGCCGATGAAGCGGCTGCGCTCATTGACCTGCACCACCGGAATGCTGTCCTTCAGATGCCAGCGCAGTTCCGCGTAAATTCTGTAATCGAGCGTCGCGATCCATGTGGCGCCCGCCTTGTCGGCGGCGGCCTTGGCACGCTGCGCGATCTCGCCATAACCGGCTTCCTTGGCGACCGGGTCCTGTCTGGCAGCGACCGCGAAATTGCTGACGCTGTAATAGTAGAAAATCGCGACGTTCAGCACAAAGCCGAGCACCAGCGCTACCTTCGCCCACGGCGCAGCGGTGCGGGCAATCCAGCCTGAACGGCCTTCCCCGCCCATCGCGTCAAGATTGATCGCCGCCGCTGCGAAAGCGAACGGCCAGATCACCAGCGGCCAGGTGTCGCCGATCCGCAGCGACAGTGATTTCCACAGGAAGTACGCGAACGGCACCAGCGCGCAGGTCGAAACCAGAATGAACGCCGGATGCTGCCGGCGATAACCGCGCCACGCCAGCAACACGGTGCCCGCCAGCGCCACCGGAAACAGAACCGGGCCGACCAGCGCCAGTTGCAGCCCGAGAAAATCGCCGAGGGTCCGCGCGGACAGGCCGTGGTCGGCGCCGGCGCGGATGAACTGGAATTTGAACGACGCCCAGTCGTGCTGCGCGTTCCAGATCAAGACCGGTGAGAACACCAGCAGTGCGACGATGATCGCAAGCCACGGATACGGGCTACGCAGCCAGCGCGCGCGCCACAGCGGCACCAGCAGAAACGCCAGAATCGCGGGCGCCAGAAAGATCGCGGTGTATTTCGACAGCAGCGCCAGTCCGCCGAATAACCCGGCGGCGAGCCACCAGCGGCCATCGTTGCTTTCCGTAAGGCGAACCAGCGACCACACCATGGCGAGAGAAGACGCGATCAGCCCGGCATCCGGCACGATGCGCGACGCGAACAACCCGTACTCCGGAGCCGCGAACGGCATCAGGACCGCGACCACGACCGCGCCCCTGTTGCGCGTCACTCGCCAGACGATGTCGGCGAGAATGACCCAAGCGATCCACATCGCCAGCAGCCCGCCGAACCGCGCGCCGAAACTGGTGTCGCCGAAGATCGCCGTGCCGAAACGCACCAGCCATCCCACCATCGGCGGATGGTCGAGGTAGGACAACACGTATTCCTTCGACAGCGTCCAGTAATAAGCTTCGTCGGTACGCAGGTCCGCAATCACGGCGTAGATCACCTGCAACGCCACGAGAACGGCCAGCGCCAGCGCCGCGAAACGCGTTTCGCGGGACGTCAGCAGTGGGGCGGTATCATCGGCGGGAATTTGGGCCATCGAGGTCAGCGGCTCGGGACGACAGATCAGGCTGCCGCCGGGGTCATGGTGCGGTTCGCTTTTCCGCGACCCCGGTCGTGAAGTCAAACCGCTCCCCTTCTACCAAGTCGAGCCGCCCATGGCGTCCGGCCCGGCTCTTCGATAAAATTTCACCGCTCGGGACAATTCCTGCGCGCGCGATCAGGATTGTCGATCAGGATCGTCGGTCAAGATTCATGGATTCGGACGGTTCGCAGCATGGCAGAAAAAGCCGTTTCACCCTTCACGCGGCATCTTCGCGGAATCGGCCTGCGCCAGGTGCGGCTGGCCAGCGGCATTGTGCTGTTCAGCTACATCGCCAGCCATTTCATCAATCATGCGCTCGGCAACGTCTCGATCGCCGCGATGGAGGATTTTCTCAACTATCAGATGCTGTTCTGGCAAAGCTGGCCGGTCCTCACCGTATTCTACGGCGCGGTGCTCATTCACATGGGACTCGGGCTCTGGGCGCTCTACGCGCGACGACAATTCCGCTGGACCCGCATCGAGGTCACACAGCTTCTGTTCGGCCTCAGCATTCCGCCGCTCATCCTGTCGCATTTTGTCGGCGTGCGGCTCGCCTCGCCACTGTTCGGCATCGAACGCGACTATCCGCAGGTCTTCTTCGCCCATTGGGTGAGCGCGCCGGACAACAAGTGGTTCATCTGCGCGGTGCTGCTCATCGCATGGGTCCACGGCTGCATCGGACTTTACTTCTGGTTCAGATCAAAACCGTATTTCAAAAAAATCTCCTCGCTGCTGCTCGCTATTGCCGTGATCGTGCCGACGCTCGCCCTGCTCGGTCTCTATCAGGGCGGCCGGACCATCGTGCGCGCCAGCGCGGCGCCGGAATGGCGCGCCGACAATCTGTCCGCGGAGAAGACCGGCACCGCCGCGCAACAGGAACTGCTGGGACGGATCACCCTCTATGCGCAGTACGGCTATTTCGGCCTGATCGGCCTCGTGATCGCGGCCCGCGGCGTGCGTCTGCTGCGCGAGCGCCGCCGCGGCCTGGTCAAACTGTCCTACGGCAACGGCAAGACCATTCGCATTCCGGTCGGCCTGACCGTGCTGGAGGCGAGCACCCGGTTCAACATTCCGCATTCCAGCGTCTGCGGCGGACGGGCGCGATGCTCGACATGCCGCATCCGCGTCATCGGGGATTGCAGCGCGCTGCCCGAACCGTCGAACCGCGAAACCTTCGTGCTGGATCGCGTCGGCGCCGGGGGCGATCCCGCCATCCGTCTCGCCTGCCAATTGCGCCCGACCAGCGACATCGCCTTCTTCCAGATCTTCCCGCCGCATGCGAGCCCGTCGGCGGCGGCGAGGACCGCGCCCGTTCATCCCGGCAAGGAGCGCTATGTGGTCAGCATGTTCGTGGACATGCGCGGCTCAACCAAGCTCGCCGAACAACTGCTGCCGTTCGATACCGTCTTCGTCATCAACCGCTTTCTCACCGCGGTCTCGCAGGCCGTGGTCGAATGCGGCGGCCAGCCGAACCAGTTCGTCGGTGACGGACAACTGGCGCTGTTCGGCCTCGCCACCCATCCGCAGACCGCCTGCCGGCAGGCGATCGAAGCGGCGGCGCGGATCGCGGTCCGTGTCGATGCGCTGAACGAATTTCTCGGTGAAGACGTGCCGGAACCGCTGCGCTTCGGAATCGGCATCCACGGCGGCGAGGTCATCATCGGCGACATCGGGTCGCAGGAGCATATGGTCTTCACCGCGCTCGGCGATTCCGTGAACGTGGCGGCGCGGCTTCAGGACATGACCAAAACCCTGTCCTGCGAGGTCGTGCTGTCCCAGGATGTGCTGAAAACAGCCGGTGTTCCGGCCGGCGACCTGCCCCGGATGGAGGTCCCGATCCGCGGCCGGGTCGAGCCGCTGGTGGTCCATACCGCCGAAAAAGCCGGAACGCTGTCGGCAATCACCGCCCATTTCGCAGTTGCAGCAGCGTAAAAAACCGCAGATTCTTGCAAAGTTTGAGCGAAACTGGCGGCTGCGGCAAGCGCGCACGGCATTTTTGCTATCAAGGCACACGCTTAACGCGTATCGTGCGTGCCGTTGGACACGCCATCCGCGGGGTTCGACGCTTGTTACAGGTCTTACCCTCTTGGAGACGACGGAATGGCTAAAGGTACTGTGAAGTGGTTCAACCCGACGAAGGGCTACGGATTCATCCAGCCCAGCAACGGCGGCAAGGACGTGTTCGTTCATATCTCGGCAGTTGAGAAGGCAGGTCTTTCTTCCCTCAACGAAGGACAGTCGGTCGAGTACGAAGAAGTTGCAAACCGCGGCAAGACCTCCGCGGAAAATCTCAAGGTTTGATAGGAAGGTCCGATTCAGAAACGCTGAATCGGACCTTTGCTTATTCTGCTTCTGCGACGCGCGGCCTAGATCAATCCCAGGGTCCGCGCGATCTGCCCCACGGGCCACGCCCGCCGGCCGCGCCCGCCGCCGCGGTCGCGACATTGCCACGCGGCAGCTCGCCGGCAAGCCGCTGCAATTCGCGCACACGGTTCTCGGTCGACGGATGGGTCGAGAACAGGTTGTCCATTCCCCGCCCCGACAACGGATTGATGATGAACATGTGCGCGGTCGCGGGACTGCGCTCCGCATCCATGTTCGGGATCTGATGCGCGGCGTTGTCGATCTTGACCAGCGCCGACGCCAGCCACATCGGCTGCCCGCAGATCCGCGCGCCCATGTTGTCCGCGGAATATTCGCGCGTCCGGCTGATCGCCATCTGCACGATCATCGCGGCCAGCGGCGCCAGGATCATCATCGCCAGCGAGCCGATGATGCCCGGACCGTTGTTGTCGCGATGGCCGCCGAAGAACATGCCGAACTGCGCGATCATCGAAATCGCACCCGCGATCGTCGCGGTGATCGTCATGATCAGCGTGTCGTGGTTCTTGATATGCGCCAGCTCATGCGCGATCACGCCGGCAAGTTCCTCGCGGCTCAGCGATTGCAGCAGGCCAGTGGTTGCAGCCACGGCGGCGTGCTGCGGATCGCGCCCGGTCGCAAACGCGTTGGGCTGCGGATTGTCCATCAGATAGACCTTCGGCATCGGCAGTTGCGCGCGCCCGGCAAGCTCGGCCACCAGCCGCACGAAATCCGGCGCGCTGCGCGCGTCGACCTCCTGCGCGCCGTGCATCGACAGCACCATGCGGTCGGAGTTCCAGTACGCGAACATGTTGGTGCCGGCGGCGATCACCAGCGCGATCACCGCGCCGCCCAAACCGCCGATCAGATAGCCAACGCCCATGAACAGGGCCGTCAGACCTGCCAGCAGCACCGCCGTCTTGAAATAGCTCATCGCCGCCTCCTCGCGAGCGCTTTGTTCGAAACAACATTTCCAGATAGATGGTGAGCACCGCCGGGCCAGTTCAAGGCCGCGTTCTGCGACGCCGCGTCGCGTCTGACGGCGGGATTTCGCTGCCTTCGCGCAGTCGTTTCGCGGCGACGGCGGCTTGTTTCACCATCGCCTCGTGCATGGGAGGGCTGTCCAAACGCGGCAGCCAGAGGCCAATCTCCGGTTTTAAATATGATGATCGTCATATAATAAAACCCGACAAGGGGCCCCCGAATGACGATCCAGAATATCGAAGCAAACGACGTGCTGTCCGCATCGGCCGCACGATCATCGATGTCATCGCGCATCATGGTGCTTGCGGCGCTCGCCGCCGTCGGATCGTTCGCGACCAACATCCTGCTGCCGTCACTGCCCTCGATGGCGAAGGCGCTGGATGTTTCCACGGCCGCGGTGTCCTCGACCATCAGCGTTTATCTCGCGGTCTTTGCCGCCGGCCAGTTGGTCGTCGGTCCACTGTCCGACCGCTATGGTCGGTGGAAACCGGTGCTGTTCGGACTCGGCATCTTCGTCGCCGGAAGCATCTGGTGCGAGTTTTCGACAACGCTGCCGATGATGCTGGTCGGCCGGACCATTCAGGCGCTCGGCGCCTGCGCCGCCTCCGTGCTGTCGCGCGCCATCGCCCGCGATCTGTTGAGCGGCGAAGATCTAACGCGCGCCCTCGCCTTCATCATGGTGGCGATGTCAGCCGCGCCCGGCTTCTCGCCGCTGATCGGCGGACTGCTCGACGCCACTTCCGGATGGCGTTCGGAATTCTTCGTGGTCGGCCTGTTCGGCGCCATCGTTGCGCTGGCCTATTTCCGGTATGTCGGAGAAACCCACCGCGCCGACGGCAATGTCTCGATGCAGCCGGGCTCCATCGTGCGCGGCTACTGGGGCCTCCTCACCGATCTGCGCTTCATCGCACCGGCGGGAACCATCGGTCTGTTCATGGGCGCGCTGTTCGCGATGTTCTCGGTGTCGCCGCGCATCCTGATCGATGGACTGGGCTTCTCGCCGATCCAGGTGGGATTATTCTTCGCAACGACAGTGTTCGCCGTGTTTGCCTCGGGAATGGCCGCGCCGCGGGTCGCGATCAGGCTGGGGCACAGCCGCGCGGCCGTGATCGGTCTCGGCATTGCCGGGCTGGGCGCCGTTCTGCTGTTGCTGGCGCACTGGGCCGATCATTCGATCTGGACCTATTTCATTCCGGTGATGGTGTTCCTGAGCGGATTCGGCATGGTCAGCCCGCTGGTCACCGCGACGGCGCTGCAACCGTTCGGCGACCGGGCCGGCCTCGCGTCGGCGCTGGTTGGCTTTCTTCAGATGGCGGGAGCCTCGATCGGCGTCCTGCTGACAGCCTCGATCGCAAGCGCGACTCTCGCCATCGGCGCGGTACAGACTCTGCTAACCATGCTCGGATTGATTTTGTATCTCGCCGGAAAGCGCAAGGCTTGATCCCGAAAAGTGGGAACCGGTTTTCGGACGGATCAGGCCTAAAGGGAAAATTAAGCGACACTCTCAAGGAGAGCGTTGCAACTTCTCCTTAGCAGGACGCACCCCAGCCTTTGGGGAACGGGATCATCGGCCAGGCGCCGGAACCCGAACAATCTTCTGCCTTGTCGCCGGGCTCGAGCACACCGCCGCAATACGGGCAGTTATTGTCATTCGATGGACGCGGCGCATCCCCCACAACGTCGGTGACGTCGTGAGCGAAAAAGTTAACCACATGGAGGCGCGGGGTCAGTCGATATGCTGGCATGCTCATTCCTCTTCATCAGAGGCTGCATCATGCCAGCGAGATCATGCTGGTCCGTTCAAGCGAACACTCAAATTTTAGCGGTCAAATCGTGGCAACTTCGGGTTCCACAACAACGCTTAACGCGTGACGATCAGACCGCGGCTGGTGACGACAACCCAGCGGCCATCCTGCCTGCGGATCGCGTCGACGCGGCCGACGCCCGGCAGCGGATCGCCCGGAATCACATCGAAGATTCCCGCGCGGCCGACGACGGTCGCGGTGCCATCGAACACCTCGCGAAGCGTCCAGCCCTCGACAACAGGAAGCCGGTTCGGCTGCGCTGCCGAGGTCTTGATCGAGCCGGTGGTTTCGGGTGCAGCCGTTGCGGCGGGCGCAGCCGCAGGCGCGCGTAGTTTATCAACCGCCTCGCTCAGCTTCGCCAGTTTCGCGGCCGGCTCGGCCTGCGCCTTCTCAAGCTTCTCAACCCGCTCGGCGATTTTCGCGGACTGCCCCGCGCTGTTGCTCTTGAGCGCCGCGATGTCGGCATTGATCTTTGCGATCGCGCTGTCCACCGTCCGCGCCTGCTCCGCCGCAGCGCTCGCCGCGACAACAGTGGTCTGGTCATTCTTCAGGTAATGGCCCACGCCCGCGGTCGCCAGCGATCCTCCGATCGCGCCGACCGCGGCAGCGATGGTGACAATCGCAGCAATCGACATGCGGCGGCCGGCGGTTGGCGGAGCGGCGGCATTGGCGGCCTGATCGAGAACGCTCTCATCGCGGAAGGCATAATCCTCCCATGACGTGTGCGGCGTCAGGCGTTGCAGGGTGATTTCCCTGGAGGGCTGCTTCGCGGCAGCCGTCGGCGCGCTGGCGTCCGCCGCATCCGCGGCCTTCGCCTCATGCGAAATCATGTCGCCGGTGTCCGGCACCAGCGACGCATCGCTGTGAGTGTCCAAATCCTTGTGAGACGAATCCTGGATCCCGCCGTCGGCAGTATGGTCGGTCATGCGCGCGAACTCCGAATGGGTTTACTATTTGGTAACCACGAATTGGTTGAGAATTCGTTACCCGGCGCATCGCGCCAGCGGCGAGATCGCATCGAAACTCGCGGCAGGCGCGCGCGCCGTCCGCAAGTTTGTATCAACTACAAAATGAACCCAGTATTTATGAAGTTCGACTTGTGGTCGCGCACGATCTCGTCGAGCAACCGCTTGGAGTCCTCGGTCTGTTTTGCCGCGATCATCGAGCGGATCGAGAACGAGCGCAGCGCGTCGTGCACCGAGAGCGTGCCTTCGGCGGAGTCCTTGCGTCCGGTGAACGGGAAGACGTCCGGCCCGCGCTGGCACTGGCAGTTGATGTTGACGCGGCACACCTGATTGACCAAGGGATCGACAAGCTTGCCGATGGTTGCCGGATCTTCGCTGAAGATCGAAACCTGCTGGCCGTGCTCCGAGGTGATCACGTAGTCGAGCGCGGTGTCGATGTCGTCGAACGCCATCACCGGTACGATCGGCCCGAACTGTTCCTCGCGATAGAGAGCCATACCGTCCTTCACCGGATAGACCACCGCCGGATAGAACAGCGTGCCGCCGCTCGTGCCGCCGGCTTCGTTGACGACCTTCGCACCCTTCTCTTTCGCGTCCGCCACCAGCCGCGTCATGTGCTCGACCTTGCCGAATTCCGGCAGCGGCGTGATGGTGACGCCCTTGTCCCACGGCATGCCGGCTTTCAGCTTGCCGAGTTCCTCGGTGAAGCGCGCAAGAAACTTGTCCACGATCGAGCGATGCACGATCAGCATCTTCAGCGCGGTGCAGCGCTGGCCGTTGAACGACAGCGAGCCGAGCAGGCACTCCTTCACCGCGAGTTCGACATCGGCATCGGGCAGCACGATGGCCGCGTTCTTGGCGTCGAGGCCGAGAATGGCGCGGAGCCGGTTGACCTTGGGATGCATCTTCTTGAGATGGTCGGCGACGCGGCTGGAGCCGATCAGCGTCAGCACGTTGACCTTGCCGGATTCCAGCAGCATCGGCACCACCTCGGATCCCTTGCCGTAGACCGTATTGATGACGCCCTTGGGAAACGCGCTGCGGAACGCTTCAAGCAACGGCTGAAACAGCAGCACGCCGAACTTCGGCGGCTTGAATACCATGGTGTTGCCCATGATCAGCGCCGGGATCAGCGTCGCGAAGGTCTCGTTGAGCGGATAGTTGTACGGCCCCATGCAGAGCACGACACCGAGCGGCGTCCGGCGGATTTGTCCAATGGTGCCTTCGACGACGGTAAAGCGCGAGTTGTCGTTGTCGAGATTCTTCAGCGCGTCGATGGTCGCCTTGATGTACTCGACAGTGCGGTCGAATTCCTTCTGCGAGTCCGGCAGCGTCTTGCCGATCTCCCACATGATGAGGTTCACGATCTGCTCGCGCCGCGCCACCATCTGCCGGGTGAAGTCCTGCATGCAGGCGATGCGCTGGGCGACCGTCATGGTCGGCCATTCGCCGCGTCCGCTGTCATAGGCCGCGACCGCTGCATCGAGCGCGATCCTCGCTTCCGGTACGCCGCCGACCGGAGTGCTGCCGAGCTCGACCTGCTGCAAGGCGCCGTCGGCCTTGCGCACGCAGATTGCCGAACGCACCGTCTCCACGGGACCGCGCCACGGCTCCAGCACGCCGTTGACCAGCGTTTCGCGCTGATGGATCGGCGGCGGCAAGCCGCACTCCTTGAGACGGCTTTCCTCCGGAAACAATTCGTTCAACTGCTGCGACGTGAGCATCATGACCTCATCGATTGCGCGTGTCCGCGGGCCGGTCCTGTGAAATCAGCGGGACCCGGACGGATGCGGATGGGACCGGCATGAAATCAGCCGGACCTCGGGTTGGTCAGTGTAGTTTGCCTGACGAATGAGTCGAAATGATAATGTGCAGTGCTGGTTTTTGTGACCGCATGGCAGACGCTGGCCCGGAATGTATCTGCTCAATCGTGCGGCAAGAAACAGTCCGCGCGCGGCAATGTGATCGCCGCGCGCGGGAACATTCGCGCGTTGTGCATACTCAATAACATCGAACCTTTATTTGGAGTTCGTCATGGCCGGGCTCGTCCCGGCCATCCACGCCTTTTGTTGTTCGGATCTGAAGACGTGGATGCCCGGCACAAGGCCGGGCATGACGGTAGAGAGGTTACGATCGATAGATGCGCTTGAGCTGCCGCTCCGCTCCCGTCATCGTTCCCTTGATGTCTTCGCGGCCGGTGCAATAGTTGGCGAACATATCGACCAGCACGAAATCCGAAATCGCCGCCGCCGCGCTCTCGTTCAGGGTGCCGAGCCCTGCGGGCGTCGACGCCAGCTTGGCGACATCACGATACGGCGTGTTCTTGGGGTCCGCCGTCCAGATCGGATTCTTGTCGTAGGCCAAAAGGAAGTGCGACAGATAACCGCCGGCCGCCTCGATCCACGGATTGAACTGCGGTCCTTCCATCAGGAAGGCGGTGAACGCCTTGCAGGCCTGCGGGTACTTGGTGAAATTGAAGATCAGGATCGGGAATCCGAGATGCTGCTCCCGGACCTGGCCGCTGATGCCGACCGGCAGATGCGCGTGATCCATGTCGGCCGCAATCGCGGGATTTTCCTTTTTCGCAGCAACATAGATCGAGATGCCGTTGGTGGTGAGGTGAAGCTGCCCGGCGAGGAACGCCTTGTTGTTGGAGCTGTCGTTCCACGAGGCCGTGCCCGGAATGAAATTCACGTACAACGACTTGACGTATTCCAGCGCCTTCGCCGTCTCCGGCGAATTGACGATGACCTTGTTGTTCTTGTCGACGGTGTAGGCGTTATGCGCCCACATCGCCCAGGCGAGCCAGCCATTGGCATCGCCCGTGGCGTGGCCGAGCGCCATGCCCGCCGGCGTGCCGTTCTTGCTGAGGCCGGCGATGAGTTCGCGAAAACCGCCGAGATCCTTCGGAAATTCCTTGAAGCCGCATTTCTGCATCGCCGCGATCCGGTAGTTGACGAGACCGCCGCTGGCGGCGACCGGAATGCCGAGCCACTTGTTGCCGCGTTTGCCGTAGGCCTCTCCGGACGGCGCCCATCCGCCGTACTTCTTGCCGAGATACTCCGCGACGTCGGTGACGTCGGTGCACTTCTCGGGAAACAGATGCGGCAGCGAATAGAGTCCCCACACCATGTCGAGGCCCTGTCCGGTGTTGGCCGCGACCGAGGCTTTCGGCTGGATGTCGTCGAACGATTCATTGGAGATGTTGACCTTCACCCCGGTGGCTTTCTGGAATGCGTCCACGATCTTCATGAAGGCAACGTCCTCGGCCTCCACAAAGCGCTTCCAGCGCAGCATGTTGATGGTGGCGCCGGGCTCCGGCTTCCATTGCGCGGTCTGCGCCCAGACCTTGGCATGGCCCAGCAATTGATCGGCGGACATGGTTGCCGCCGCAGCCAGCGTCAGCGCGCTGCCCTTGAGTAGAGATCGTCGATCCGGGGTAAACTCGGTCATTGGCATCTCCTCCCTTTTGAATCGGCCGTTGATCGGCCAAAATTTTCAGATGATCGTTTGCGTGATTGAACTTCCTTCCCGAAAAACCGGCGAGCGATATGCCGGCAGCGTGCGATGTAATCACCTGCCCGTGGTGCGATCAATGCGCCCAGGCCGAGAGTGCAGAGCAGCAAATCGGCGCGAGTGAAGTGTTGTGGTGTCTCGTCTCGACAAGCCGGTGACGCACGATGTCGCTTCCGACGTTCGCAACGCTCGGTAACGCGATCCAGCGAAAGGATGTCATTGGATTTCGATAGTGATCGATCGCGTGGTCGTGATCGACGCATCGGAATTAGCGGCAAACCCCACGACGTATGGTCCGGTGACGTGCGCGGCGACGGCTGGGGGTCGACTCGGCGTTCCGCCCGCCTGACCGCGGCTCTCGTCGGCCCACCGGGATCGCTGCGCTACCCGTCACAGAAAATCCCGGCCGGGCGACCTCCGCCGCCCAAGGCAGCGCGCGGGCATGGCCGCGAATGTTGACGGTCTCCGCGCACACGCGGTCGTTGCAAAACGCCGCGCCACCCGCGATGCCTAAAATTTAAGCAAATTTTAATGGTTAACGAACAGTGTAAATGGAACTTTCGCGGCCTTAAGCGGAAGCCCACATAAGAGGAAGCGACCATGACGTTGTTTAATCTGAAAATTCGGGGCCGGCTTATTCTTGGTTTCAGCGTGCTTTGTGCTCTGTTGGCGACCGTCGTCGGAACCACAATCATCAAGGTTCATTCCGTTCGTGAATCCACCGACCGGACCGTCAATCTGCGGGTTCCAACCGCGATGGCGGCGAGCGACATGGTCGCGGGAATTTATGCTTCGCTTGCATCGCTTCGCGGCTGGCTGATCACCGGAAACGACGCGTTCAAAGCCGAGCGCGCGGGGCTCTGGAAAAGCATCCAGACCCATAGCGCCGAAATGGACACCCTCTCGAAATCCTGGACCGTCGCGCAGAACAAGCAGGACTGGCAGGCCGCCAAGCCACTGCTCGATGAGTTGCGCACCGCGCAGGACAAGGCGGAGACGATCGCCCATACGATCGACGAACAGCCCGCGGCGAAAATGCTGGCCATCGAGGCCGCGCCTCTGGCCAAGCTCATGCTGCAAAAAGCCACCTCCATCATTGACGAAGAGGGAAACATCGCGTCAACCGACAAGCGCAAGAGCCTGCTGATCGGCTTCGCCGACCTGCGCGGCAGCATGGCGATGGCCATCGGCGCCATCCGCGCTTACCTGTTGACCGCCGATCCCGCATTCAAGGCGGAGTTCGAAGAACTCTGGCGGCTCAATCAGCAAAAATTCGACGTGCTGTCGCAGCGCAGAGCGGAAATGACGCCGGATCAGCAAAGCGCATTCGACGCGCTTGTCGCCGCCCGCGTCAAGTTCTCCCCGCTGCCCCAGAAGATGTTCGATATCCGGGCTTCGGATCGCTGGAACATGGCGCAATGGTTCCTCACCAACGAAGCCGCGCCCCGCGCCAACAAACTTCTCGATATTTTTGCGGGAACGAAGGATGCCGCAGGCTCACGCGCCGGCGGAATGGTCACGCGACAGCAGGACAACCTGAAAGCCGACGGAGTCGCGGTGGTCGCCGAAACAAATTTCCTCACCACCCTGCTCTGGGTGCTTCTCGGCGTCGGCGTCGGCGTCGCGGCCACGGTTGTTTATCTGACCAGCCGTTCCATCGTTCCACCCATCCTCAAGATGGTGGACGCCATGGGGCAACTTGCCGGCGGCAATCATTCCGTCGAAATTCCCGCGGCTGACAAGACCGATGAGATCGGTCTGATGGCGAAGGCGGTGCTGGTATTCAAGGACAACATGATCAAGGCCAAGGAACTGGCGATCAAGGAAGCCGCCGCCATCAACGACCGCATCGCGCGCGCCACCAAGGTCGATGACCTGACGCGGCAGTTCGATTCGGACATCTCGGTGGTGCTGAAATCCGTCGCGTCCGCCACGACGGAGTTGCAGGTCACGGCATCGTCCATGACCGCGACGGCGGAAGAAACCAGCAACCAGGCAACGGCGGTTGCAGCCGCGACCGAAGAAGCCTCGGCGAATGTGCAAACCGTGGCGGCGGCCGCCGAAGAACTGTCGGGTTCGGTGAGCGAGATCAGCCGTCAGGTCTCGCAATCCAGCGCGATCGCCCGCAAGGCAGTCGCCGAAGCCCTCCGCACGAACGAGACGGTTCACACCTTGTCCAGCGAAGCCACGAAAATCGGCGATGTCATCAAACTCATCAACGAGATCGCCAGCCAGACCAACCTTCTCGCCCTCAATGCGACGATCGAGGCCGCCCGCGCCGGCGATGCCGGCAAGGGCTTCGCGGTGGTTGCTGCCGAGGTGAAGAGTCTTGCTGAACAGACCGCGAAGGCGACGGACCAGATCGGAGCGCAGATTTCATCGATCCAGAATTCGTCCGGCGAAGCCGCAAGCGCCATCGAGGGCATCACCGCCACGATTCACGAAATGAACGAGATCGCGGCGGCGATTGCCAGCGCCGTCGAAGAACAGGGGTCGGCGACGCAGGAGATCGCGCGCAACGTCCAGCAGGCCGCCGTCGGCACCGGTGAAATCTCGGCGAATGTTTCCGGCGTTCAACAGGCCGCCGGAGATACCGGAGCCGCGGCGCATCAGGTTCTGCAGGCATCGAGCGAGCTGTCCCGTCAGTCGGAGACGATGCGGGGCCAGGTCGAAATCTTCCTCACCAGCATCAAGGCGGCGTAGCGATGTGAAGATGGAAGGGCGCGAAGGCTCCCTTCCGTCGGTCACGCAATGTGAGAAGCCAACTAACGGCGCGCAATATTCGTTTGAAGGCCTGCCTCACGGCGGGCCTTTTTCATTTCAGAATTTGAAGATGGTCTCTAATTTTGGGAGTTGAATCTTGGGATCCGAAAAATCGACCCTGCGCAACAATCTGGCGCTCCCTAGGGGAATCGAACCCCTGTTTCAGCCTTGAGAGGGCCGCGTCCTAACCGCTAGACGAAGGGAGCAAGCGCGGCACAGGGAATAACCTCGAAATGGCGCAACTGCAAGCGCTGCCGGTCCGCTTGCCCTCAACCTCCAGGGCATAAGGCATGCCTGGGCATTGCACCAAGGCTCCCGCACCCCCTGCCGAATTCCAATCCTCCCTGTTCCCGGGTCTGCGAGTTGGATATAGGACCTTCACATGAAGAACCGGGCCACATTTCAGGATTGGATCGCCGCGCATCCCGGCGCGGTGTCGGCTGTTACCTTGGCTGTGCCGCTGGCGATCCTCGTGATCTCGGCGCTCGAAATGGCGCCCTCAGCCTTCCCGATTCATTTCGCAACCGGCATGAAAGGCTTCACTGACTATTTCGAGGCCTTTTTCATTTCGGCTTCGTTTATCGTGTTCTTTGCCGTCATACTCATTCTTGAGCGGATATGGCCCGCCGATCCGGATCAGGCATCGTTTCCGCGCGGGCTTGTGTTCGACGCTGCATTTAGCGTTGTTTCACTTCTGGTCCATTTTCTGTTCGTCTCATTATTCGCCATTCTGTTCCTGGATTTCTTCAGCCGCCACGTTCCGCCACTCTCAGGCCTGATTGGACACTGGCCGAACTGGCTGCGTGTGGTTGTTGTCTTTATCACGGTTGATTTGGCCTCATGGCTCAGCCATGTCATTCGCCACAAGGTGCCAGTCCTTTGGCATTTCCACGCCTTGCATCATTCGCAGCGCGCCATGAATCTCATGACGGAATTCAGGCTGCATCCGTGCGATCTCCTGGCCCGGACACTCGGCGTGTCATTCGTGTTCGCTCTGGTTCTGGTGCCCGTCGAGCAGGCGTTTGTTTTTATCCTGCTGCAAAAATATTACCTGATGTTCCTGCATGCGAATATCGACATCAGCTATGGGCCGCTTGACCGGGTGTTCGTGTCACCACGCGTGCATCGTCTGCATCACGCCATTCAAACCGAACTGCACGACCGGAATTACGGTGTCTATTTCTCGATCTGGGATACGATTTTCGGCACGTTCCGAACCACCGACGCGCGTGTCATCCCGACCGGTGTCGAAGGTTTCCCCGACGAGCGGAACGGGGCGTGGTATGGAACGCCGCTGATCTTTGTGCGCCAGCTCGTCTTGCCTGTTTATCAGGCCGCGCAATCCCTGCGCATCGCGCTTATGGCTCAACGGCGAACTTGAGCCGCCCCACCGGCTTCAGGGTTTTCCCGTCATAGGTGCGGATTTCGGTCACGCCGCCGATGTCGACGGTCACCGCCAGCCGGTCGCCGATGGCGGCGGTGGAGACGATCCGCGCCCCCTTCGGCAGCGTGGCGGTCACATCGGTCGTTTGAACGCTTCCATCGGTGCGGAAAAGGCGGTAGCCGATGGCGACCAGCAAGGCCCCCACACCGATCGCCGTGGTCAGGCCTGCGATCACCATCATCCGGCGCACCCGCGCGATCAGCGCTGCTTGCTCGGGCGTCGGTTCGGGCGCAACAGTTTCAGACATGCAAAGCTCTTCTCAACAAGACTCTTCCGATCAGGACGAAAACGAACGCGACGCGACTTCGGGGCTGCTCACGGTCACGGTCGAGGGCGATGAAGGATCGCAACGGCTGGACCGCGTGCTGGCCGCGCGCACACCCGGCCTGTCGCGTTCGCGCCTGAAGGCGTTGATCCTTGCGGGCCAGGTCAGCATCAACGCTGCCCCGGTTCGCGACCCCGCTTATCATGTCAGTGCCGGGGATACGATCACAATCGACGTGCCGCCCGCAGCTCCCGCAGAGCCCGAAGGCGAGGACATTCCGCTCGATATCGTATTCGAGGACGACGATATCATCGTCATCGACAAGCCGAAAAACCTCGTGGTGCATCCGGCCGCGGGGCACGAGACCGGCACGCTGGTCAACGCGCTGATCGCCCACTGCGGCGCAAGCCTCTCTGGCATCGGCGGCGTGCGGCGGCCCGGCATCGTGCACCGGCTGGACAAGGACACCACCGGGCTGATGGTGGTGGCCAAGAACGACCGCGCCCACCAGTCGCTGTCGGCGCAGTTCGCCGACCACGGCCGCACCGGCGAGATGCGGCGCGGCTACATGGCCTTTGCGTGGGGCGCTCCCAACCGCAAGACCGGAACCATCGATCAGCCGATCGACCGGCATCCGCACAACCGCGAGAAAATGGCGGTGCGTCAGGGCGGCCGCGAAGCCGTGACCCACTGGGAGGTGCTGGAAACCTTCACCGGGCTGGACGGCAAGCCGGTCGCCTCGCTGATCGCCTGCCAGCTCGAGACCGGGCGCACCCACCAGATCCGGGTCCACCTCGCCCATCTCGGCCATCCGCTGATGGGCGACGACGTTTATGGCGCCGGATTCAAGACCAAGGCCCGCCAGCTCGGCCCCCACAGCCAGTCGGCGCTGACCGCGCTCGGACGGCAGGCGCTCCATGCATATTTGCTGGTTCTGGAGCACCCTTCGAGCGGAGAAATTCTGCACTGGGAATCCCCGCTGCCGGAGGATTTGGTTCTCCTTGAGGCGGCCTTGCGGGGAATAGACTAAAGGCAATGCGCTAAAAAGACGCATGGTTACAGAGATTTAACCCGGGTCACAGGTTCGTGACCCCGTTTTGTTCTTCCCTTGGCTGCCCGTTCTGGAGTATGTTGCACCTGCGCTGGGATCGTCCCGGCGCGGAACATTGCAGCGCTTCTGGCTTTGACACAGCAGATGGCCTGCCTCGCCCGCCGCTGTCGGGGGCGTGAACTCTGGAGGGCGCAACATGGCCCGTGCCGCTACCCTGCCGGTTCTCAACGGAGAATCCGGTCTTTCGCATTACCTGTCCGAAATCCGCAAGTTCCCGATGCTGGAGCCGCAGGAGGAATACATGCTGGCCAAGCGTTGGCGCGAGCATGACGATCGCGATGCGGCGCACAGACTCGTCACCAGCCATCTGCGGCTCGTGGCCAAGATAGCCATGGGCTATCGCGGCTATGGTTTGCCGATCTCCGAGGTTGTCTCCGAAGGCAACGTCGGCCTGATGCAGGCTGTGAAACGCTTCGAGCCTGAAAAGGGCTTCCGTCTTGCCACCTACGCAATGTGGTGGATCAAGGCGTCGATACAAGAGTACATCCTGCGTTCGTGGTCGCTCGTCAAAATGGGCACCACCGCGAACCAGAAGAAGCTGTTCTTCAACCTGCGCAAGGCGAAGAGCAAGATCTCCGCGCTTGAAGAGGGCGATCTCCGCCCCGAGCAGGTGAAGCAGATCGCCACCTCTCTCGGCGTCACCGAGCAGGACGTGATCGACATGAACCGCCGCCTCGGCGGCGACGCGTCGCTCAACGCACCGATCCGGGACGACGGCGAGCCGGGTGAATGGCAGGACTGGCTGGTCGATACCTCGCCCAACCAGGAAGCCATCATGGCGGAAAGCGAGGAGTTCGATCATCGCCGCAGCGCGCTGACCGGCGCGATGAGCGTGCTCAACCCGCGCGAGCGCCGCATCTTCGAGGCGCGGCGTCTGGCCGAAGAGCCGATGACGCTGGAAGATCTCGCCGCCGAATTCGGCGTGTCGCGCGAGCGGGTGCGGCAGATCGAGGTCCGCGCCTTCGAGAAGGTGCAGTCGGCGGTGAAGACCGCCGTCGCCAAGCAGGAGCACGCCGCGCTGGAAGCGGCGTACTGATCTCCTTCTCATCACAAGTTGCAAAAGCCGGCCTTCGGGCCGGCTTTTTCTTTTGCCCTCGCCCCGCGTGCGGGGAGAGGTAAAGACCGCGCTCCCACCCGGAATAGATCTTGCAAGACCGGTGTTGGCGGCAAGATGCTGCAAACACCAATGCAAGGAGCGGCGATGACACGACGGCGCATGCAGGCCCACCTCAAGCGGTTCGCGATTCTGGCCTGCCTCTTCATCTCCGCCCCGGCCGCCGCGCAGACCTGGCCGTCGCACCTGATCAAGGCCACCATCCCGTTCGGCGCCGGCAGCGCCACCGACGTGGTGCCGCGCATGTTCTTCGAGAAACTCTCCACCGAACTCGGCCAGCCGATCGTGGTCGAGAACCGCGCCGGCGCAGGAGGCACAGTCGGCACCGCCACCGTGGTCCGCGCGGAGCCGGACGGCTACACCATCCTCGCGCATTCGTCCGCGATCACCATCGCCCCGGCGATCTTCACCGAACTGAACTACGACGCCACCAGGGATCTCTCCTCCGCGCTGATGATCGGCTACAGCGCCAATGTCATGATCACCTCGCCGTCGAAACCATGGACAACGGCGCAGGAATTTATCGCGGCGGCAAAGAAGAAAGACGCCTCCATCACCTTCGGCTCGGTCGGCATCGGCAGCGCGGTTCACATCAGCGCCGAGAAATTCCGCCTCGCCGCCGGCATCGACGTCACCCACGTTCCCTATCGCGGCGGTTCGGAAGTGATCGCCGACATTCTCGGCGGCCGGATCGATTTCTACTTCTGCCCGCTGGCCACCGCGCTGCCGCTGATTCAAAGTGGTCAAGTCCGCGCGCTGCTGGTCTCGACGCCAAAACGCGTCACCGATCTGCCCGATGTTCCCGCCCCGCCTGAGATCGGCCTGAAGGACGCCGACAGCGCAATCTGGTTCGGCGTGTTCGTGCCGTCGAAGGCGCCGAAGGAGGTCGTCGAGAAACTGTATGAGAGCGGCAGCAAGGTGTTGGCGAACCCCGACATGCAGGCCGGCCTGAAGAAACTCGGCGTCGAGCCTTGGCCGATGAAGCCCGGCGAGATGGACGCGCTGGTCGCGCAGCAAACGGTCGCCAGCGCGGCGCTCGTCAAGGCGGCGGGGATCAAGTAGCATCGCCGGCCAAAGGGCTTTGGGCGACGATGGACAGTGCAGGACTGATCGCAGTAAAGGCGCGGATCGCCGATCCGGTGGCGTTCGCGCCGTTCGGCGATCTGATCGCAAGCCCCCGCAGCCTGCCGAACATCGACTTCTCCACCGCACTCGATAACCAGCGCGCTGGCGCAAGGACGACTCTCTACACCACCGTGGTCGAGCCGGTCGCGCTGCCGGTGACGCTTGAGAAGATGGAGCGTCACCGCTTTTCATCGCAGACCTTCCTGCCGCTGGAGGCCAGCCGCTATCTGGTCTGCGTCGCGCCTCACAACAGGAAAGGCCTGCCCGATCCGGCCGCGTTGCAGGCCTTCATCGTGCCGGCCGGCGTCGGCATCACCTACCGCGGCAATGTCTGGCACCATCCGATGATGGCGCTGGATCGCCGCGCGAGTTTCGCCGTGGTGATGTGGCGCGACGGCAGCGCGGGCGACGAAGAATTCGTCGATCTCGCCGCGCCGCTGCGGGTCGAGGCATAGATCCGCAACCGTCATCCTCGGGATTCCTTGCGTCCCCTGCTCTCGCGACGCCGGCGCAGCGCAGCCTGATAAATGTCCTCGATCGCGTTGTTCTGCTGCTCATAGGACAACGGAATGCGCCTCACCAGCGTGAGGCAATCGTGCGAGGAGTCGCCCCGGCAACGGCCGCGCGCGACGGCAGTCTCTCAATGGACAGCCGCGATAGCCCAGCACCAGATTCGACATGGCGCGTTGCTCCATCATCTCCCTCAAGACGATGACTCAGGGAGTATGGGTCCCCGCCTGCGCGGGGACGACGTCGAGTGTGAGGTGCGCCCTGTTTTTCACCTCTCCCCGTTCTGGCGGGGAGAGGCCGGATTGCGCAGCAATCCGGGTGAGGGGCAGCTTCATTAAAACCTGCACCATCACATATGTTGCGAGTTCGCCCCTCACCCCGACCCTCTCCCCGCAAGAGCGGGGCGAGGGAGCAAAAAGAATTCATCGGAAACAACATCGAGATTCCGGGTTCGCTCGCCAATGCTCGCGCCCCGGAATGACAAGCCTTCCCCCTAATCCACCTTCGCGCCGGCGAACTTGACCACCTTCTCCCACTTCTCGGTTTCGGAGACGACGATCTTGCCGAAATCCGCGGGCGTGCCGATCAGCGTAACGCCGCCGAGTTCGGCGATCCGCGCCTTGATCGCGGGCTCGGCAAGGATCGCGTTCACTTCCTTGTTGAGCTTGTCGATCACCGGCTTCGGCGTTTTGGCCGGCGCGCCCATGCCGAACCACGCGCTCGCCTCGTAGCCCTTCACGGTGTCGCCGACGGTCGGCACGTGGGGCAGTTCGGCGGAGCGCTCAGCTGTCGTCACCGCCAGCGCGCGCAGCGTGCCCGCCTTGATGTGCGCGATGCAGGACGGCATGTTGTCGAACATCACCTGCACGCGGCCGCCGATCATGTCGGTGACCGCAGGCGCCGAGCCACGATACGGCACGTGCTGCATCTCGACGCCGGTCATGGCCTTGAACAGTTCGCCGGACAGATGGATCGACGTGCCGTTGCCGCTGGAGGCCATGTTGACCTTGCCGGGATTGGCCTTCGCGTAAGCGATGAACTCCGCCACCGTCTTCGCCGGGAAATCCGGCGGCACGATCATCACGTTCGGCACCCGCGCGAGGCCCGCCACCGGCGCGATGTCGCGGATGAAGTTGAAACTCAGCTTGGTATAGAGCGAGGCGTTGATGCCGTTGGCCGGATTGACCAGCAGCAGCGTGTAGCCGTCGGGATCGGCATTGACGACGGATTCGGTGCCGACGTTGTTGCCCGCTCCCGGCTTGTTCTCGATGATGAACTGCTGGCCGAGGCGCTCCGAGAGCCGCTGGCCGATCAGGCGGGCGAGAATATCGGTCGCTCCCCCCGCCGGATAACCGACCACCCACTTCACCGGGCGGGACGGATAATCCTGCGCGAGCGCGCAGCTTACAGACAAAGCAGTCACGGACAGACATGCAGAAAAGCCCATCGCGATCAGGCCGATCGCGGCGCGACGTATAGCCATTTCGTTCCTCCCGGCTGCCGCGACTTGGCGCGCGGTCAGCGTGTGTTGAATGGACAACACACAACGCTAACAAACAAAACCAGCAGCGAACAGGTGAACGAAGGGCGCAGTCTTCTTGTGGCAGCGCACAAGAAACGCGTGGACCGGATTACAGATAGTCGCGGAAGTAATCCGCCATGGAGTCATCGTTGTCGAGCGCACCGAAATAGGCCGGCTCGTCCATCAAGAGCGCACTGGCCTGCGTCTTGTAATCCGGCGAGACATCGGCGACGCCGGGGATCGGCTGGCGCAGAATGTCCAGATAGGATTTGTAGTTGTCGAGCGTGCCGCTGAAAATACAATTGCAGACGCCGGGATCGGCATAGACATAACGCGGTCCGCCAGCCGCCCTGGCGTGGATCACGAAGCGATGCGGCGGCAGCGCCTTCAATGCGCGCCGGCCCGCGGCGTCATCGGCGAGTTGAATCCTGAACCCGGCGGAGCGCAGATAGAACGCGTTCTTCTCCAGGAACGGCTTGCTCGGCACGACGTATTCCGCCGCCAGCGGCAACGCCAGCAGCGCGAGCACCACGGCGGCGAGCGCGCCGGACATCACGCGGGCGCGTCTGGAAATGTTCAAAATCATCGGTCGACCTCGCATTAATTTATCGTGAAGAAGCGGCCGCTCGCGGCACAAAAAGAAATTTTCTTCGTGTTCCATGCAACCATTTAACACCTGCGTGAAAGCATGCCCTGCGCCGCATAAATTGTCGAATCGCGCATACAAGATGTGGTGCGATTTCAGCGGCTTCATTCCATGCGCGGCATATCGGACCGCATGAAAGAAATGTGACGGAAGTCTTTAAGGAAATGTGACTGGAGCGTTTCCAAATTCACGTCGTCGTATCTTCGCGCAAGCGACTCAGATCTGCCCCATTGCGGCGGCATGTTCCGCCCGCTCACGACGGGCAGGATCGAAAGCATGAACCGCGCTTTCGCTCACCGCCCCGAACGACAGCAGATGGAATGGAGACTGCACATGATCAATCAGCCGCCGGGAAAATTCGATCCGGATTATGTCGCCACCTTGAGAAAGATTCTCGACATCGCGGTGGAGAACATCGCCATTGAAAATCGCACGCCGGCGACGAAGGCGAAGATGGCGCAGGTGATCGTGCAGGAGGCCGCCGGCGGCATCACTGACGCGAGAGATCTGGTGTCGCGCGCCGTCCGCGTCGGCGAAACGCGCGCGGCGTGAGGTATAACGGGAAGCAGCAATGCGCGACGAACGCGCAACACATCCGATCGTCATCACCGGGCTCGACCCGGTGATCCATCATAAGAAAACATTTCGAGAAGCGGATGGATTGCCGGGGCACAGGCGAGCGGGAGCGACGCCGTTCTTCGAACGGCTATGCCCGGCAATGACAAATCCCGGATCCGGGACGATCCAAGACCGCAAGGAACTCAGGACAACCTACGCTCCCGATGCCGCGCTCTTCGGCGCGGCATGCGGCTTCTCTAAATCGAGCCGTTTTTCCACATCAAGTCTTGGCGCGTTGGTCGCGAACTGCTCGTCCTGCGGCATCGACGGCACGTTGCCGCTGATCTTGGCCTGATCGATCACCTGCGCCAAAAGGCGCAGGCCGAGCGGCGCCAGCGCCCGCTCCCACAATTCGCGCGCGGTCTCGCCCTTCTTCACGAACACCCAGTCCTGCGCCGCGATCGCACCGGCGTCGAGCCGCTCCGACAGGTGATAGATCGTGCCGCCGGCGATCGGATCGCCTTCCTTGATGGTCCATTCGATCGCGGCGATGCCGCGATGGCGCGGCAGCAGCGACGGATGATAGCCAATGCCGCCGTGCTTTGAGACCTGCAACGCTTCCTTACTGACAAGGGCATGACTGTGCGCGGTGACGATCAGATCGGTGCCTGGCGCAATTTCCGACGCGGCGATCAGCTTCGGCTTCGCCTGCACCACGACCTCGATGCCGGCGGCGCGCGCCGCGGCTGCGAGCCGGTCCTCGCCGTCCGCCACCACGACGCGGATCACCTCGATCCCGTGACCGCGCATCATGTTCAGCGTCTCGACGCCGAAGTGGCGCGAACCGGCGAGAGTTATCTTCATGAATCACCTTTGCGCATGATCTGATCGGAAAACCGGTCCCCACTTTGCGCCGGCGCGGCCGTTCCGGTCCCGATCATGCGTCACTGCCCCCAGGCCGTGAAGGCTTCGTTGAAGGCGCGCTCGCCCGGCGCACCCTTCTCAATGGCGACGATGGAGCGGCGCTGGTTGGCGTAGACCAGCGGAATATCGAACCACGACCGCTCCTTCAGCAGTTGCAGGTTGCGCGACTTGTCGGCCTCGACATTCGACAGCCCGACCAGGAAGAAACCGTCGGTGACCTTCACCGCGAGTCCGGCCAGCGGTGTGCCGCGCGCCTGCTCGTTGGACTTCATCAGGATGCCGGGAACGTTGGCGACCGTGGTGCCGAAATCGGGCGGCAGCACGAAGGTCAGTTCGGCGGTGTGGCTCGCCGGCAGCGACGCGTCGGTGTTGCGGCGGATCGAGAGCGACATCTTGATCTTGCGCTCAGGAATGTCGATGTCGGCCCGCACGCCAATGTCCGCCGGCTGGCCGGCCGGCACCTTAACCGCCTCGGTGCGCCAGATCACCGAGCCGACATACTGCTTGCCCTGCGGCGCGGACGGATCTTCATCGTAGAGCACCACGCGCTGCGCCACCGGCGCGATCTGCGTCGCGCCCGGCTGCCCGACGCGGTCGGTGATTTTCGGCCGCGTGCCCGAGGCGTCCTTCGGCGCGGTGTCCGCCTGCTGTGCCGGCTTGGTCAGCGACTTGAACAGCGAGTAGGCCTTCGGGCCGCCCCAGATCGCGGCGCCGATGGCGATCACGGCAACGCCGACCGCGATGGCGCTCTTGAGCGGAAAGCCGCGGCCGGCTTTTTCGGGCTCGTCGCGCATGTTGATGCGCGCGCGCGGCCGGTCGGACGGCTGATAGCGTCCGGCTTCCTCGGCGGATTCGTCGTAGCTGTACGGCGCGGGGCCGCGCGGATCGATGTCGTTCTGGGCGTAGGTGCGCCGCGCCGAACGGGTCGCGCCGCCGAGATCGTTGGCGTCCGCGACAACGTCGCGCATCCCCGAGCCCTGCGGCGGCGCGCGGCGTCCGGCCCGCGCCTCCTCCGTCCAGGCATCCAGCATCCGGGTGTCATCGGTCGGCTGATCGTTGGCGCGGACATCGCGCATCGATGTCGGCAATCCCGGCTGTCCCGGCGGCTGGGCCCGTGTCAACGGGGGCGGCTGGTCGCCGCGCAGATTGCGCGGCGGGCGTGGCTCGGATCCAGAAGGTGCATCGCCGCGTCCGGGCGGGCGATCACGGCCGGCAGGCGGCGGCGCCGATCCGGTTCGGGCGCTGCGCGCACTTTCACGCAGGGCGTCGCCGGGACGCGGTCCTTCACGCTTGACCAGCGGCGCCCGGGTCTGGGGCGGCGGGTTCGGCGCAGACGATGGCGCTGCAGAGCGTTCGCGCGGCGTTTCCGATGAGGCCGCCTGATGCGCAGCGGCGCGGCGGACCGCATCGGCCTCGACCCGGCGCACCGCATCCTCGAGCGCCAGACGTTCGCGGGTGATCTCGGCTTCGCTCAAAGCGGGCTGCACACTGCGCAACTGGGAAATCAGCGCCGTCCGCGCGCGTTCATAGAGCGCACGGCGGCTCTCGCCGGGGGCACTGGGGTCCAGTCCGGCGATGGCGCGGGCTATGAGCGGGTAGTAATCAGCCATCCTCATCCAGTCTGCAGGATTCTTGGCAAACCCTGTACTTAAAAAACGTCAATCAACAGAACATGGTGTCCATGTTCACGCCTCAAACGGATTCTGCACGAGGATAGTATCCTCGCGTTCGGGGCTGGTGGAAAGCAGCGCAATGGGACAGCCGACCAGTTCCTCGACCCGGCGCACGTATTTGATGGCCTGCGCAGGCAGGTCGGCCCATGACCGGGCATTGGCCGTCGGCTCCTTCCAGCCTTCGATGGTCTCGTAGATCGGCTCGACGCGCGCCTGCGCGCCCTCGCCTGCCGGCAGATGATCGATCTCCTTGCCGTCGAGCTTGTAGCCGACGCAGACCTCGATGGTGTCGAAGCCGTCGAGAATATCGAGCTTGGTCAGGGCCAGACCGTGGATGCCGCAGGTCCGCGCGGTCTGCCGCACCAGCACGGCATCGAACCAGCCGCAGCGCCGCTTGCGCCCGGTGTTGACGCCGAACTCCTTGCCGCGGCGGCCGATCTCTTCGCCGATCTCGTTGTCCAGTTCGGTCGGGAACGGGCCCTGCCCGACGCGGGTCGTATAGGCCTTGCAGATGCCGAGCACATAGCCCAGCGAACTCGGCCCCATGCCGGTGCCGGTCGCCGCCTGCGCCGCCACCGTGTTCGACGACGTGACGTAAGGATAGGTGCCGTGATCGACGTCGAGCAGCGCGCCCTGCGCGCCTTCGAACAGGATGCGCTTGCCTTCGCGGCGCTTGTGGTCGAGCAGATTCCACACCGAGTCCGCGAACGGCAGCACCTTCGGCGCGATCTCCGTCAGTTCTTTCAAGAGCTCCGCGCCGTCGACTTCCGGCAGATTGAGGCCGCGGCGCAGCGCATTGTGATGCGCCAGCAGGCGGTCGATCTTGTGCGGCAGCGTCTGCGGATCGGCGAGATCCATCAGGCGGATCGCGCGGCGGCCGACCTTGTCTTCATAAGCGGGGCCGATGCCGCGCTGGGTGGTGCCGATGGCGGTGGCCTTGCTGGCGTTCTCGCGCACCGCATCGAGTTCGCGATGCAGCGGCAGGATCAGCGTGACGTTTTCGGCGACGCGCAGATTGTCCGGCGAGATGGCAACACCCTGGCCGCGCAGCTTTTCAAGCTCGGTGACAAAAGCCTGGGGGTCGAACACCACGCCATTGCCGATCACCGACAGCTTCGACGGCCGCAGCACGCCCGAGGGCAGCAGCGCCAGCTTGTAGGTGTTCCCGTTGATGACGAGAGTGTGGCCGGCGTTGTGGCCGCCCTGAAAGCGGACGATGACGTCAGCCTGCTCCGACAACCAATCGACGATCTTGCCCTTCCCTTCGTCGCCCCACTGGGCGCCGACGACGACAACATTGGCCATTCCAGACAATCTCCCGCAACCCGCAAATCCGCCGGAATTCCAGCGCCTTGCAGCAGGGTTACTGGCTTGCGAGGCATGTCATCGGATAACGGATGCGCGCATGGGACGCAAGCGCCAACGGGTGTTGACGGGCCTCCGATACACAAGCCAAATCGTTGATATTTCCCGTATAATCCGGACAACCGGACCGGCCCTTCCGAAGCCTCGAAACCGCCCCCGACATGAACAGCCCCGTGCCGCGATCCACCACGTCATGGCTGATGAACAAGCCATATCTGCTGCTGACGCTGACGCCGCTGTTCTGGGCCGGCAACGCCGTGGTCGGCCGCTTCGTCGCCAACCAGATACCGCCCATCACCCTGTCGTTCATCCGCTGGGGCGTCGCGTTTCTGATTGTGCTGCCGTTCGCCTGGCCGCATCTGGTGCGCGACTGGGGCGCGATTCGCCAGCGTCTCACCACGATGGTGGTGCTGTCGTTCACCGGGATCAGCATCTTCAACGTGCTGCAGTACTGGGCGCTGGAATATACCGAGGCGCTGAACGCCCTGCTGATGCAATCCTCGGGACCGCTGTTCGTGGCGATCTGGTCGCTGGTGCTGCTGGGTATCCGCCTCACCTGGGCGCAGGCGGCCGGCATCCTCGTCTCGCTGAGCGGCGTGTTGGTGATCCTGCTGCGCGGCGATCTTGGGGCGCTGTCGCAGATCACCCTCAACAAGGGTGACATCATCTATCTCGTGGCGCTGGCGATCTTCGGTTTCTACTCGGCCCTGTCGGCGAAGCGGCCGGCGATCGACAACCTGTCGTTTCTCGCCTTTACCTTCGGCTGCGGCACGCTATGCCTGATCCCGCTGCTGATATGGGAACTGGCGACCCGGCCCGCTATGCAGTTCACGCCGTCGAACTTCGCGGTGCTGTTCTATGTCGCGATCTTCCCGTCGATCCTGTCGTATCTGTGCTTCAACCGCGGCGTGGAACTGATCGGCGCCAATCGCGCGGCGCCGTTCTTTCACCTGATCCCGGTGTTCGGATCGGTCATGGCCATTGTCTTCCTCGGTGAGAGGCTGCGGCTGTTTCATCTGGCCGGCTACGCACTGGTGCTGGTCGGCGTTTTCATCGCGGCGCGGCGCGGATCGGCGACCGCGAACTGATCCGGGCATTTCGCGTTCCCCAATGACGGCGCGGCCGCGCTGCCCATCTGGCGCAACCTAGCAATCCGGGATTGGCGGTTGTGAAGCCCACGAATATGGGCACAACTCAGCCTGCCCTCTTTCCCGAAAATTCATGACCGTCGCCGATCCGCCCTTGCGCAAACGTTCCGTTGCCGCCTGGCTCTCCAATCAGCCCTATCTGATGCTCAGCCTGATGGCGCTGTTCTGGGCCGGCAACATCGTGCTCGGACGTTACGTGGCCGGCCATGTGCCGCCTTTCGCGCTCACCTTCGGCCGCTGGGCGGGGACCGCTCTCGTGCTCGCGCCTTTCGCATGGCCCTACCTGCAGCGCGACTGGCCGGTCATGCGCCGTCGTCTTCCGCTGCTGCTGCTGCTCGCCTTTACCGGCTTCGCCTTCAACAACGCGCTATCCTATTGGGGCCTTCAACACACGCAGGCGTTGAACGCGCTGCTGATCCAGTCATCCGGACCGCTGTTCGTCGCGCTATGGTCGCTGATCCTGTTCGGGGTGAGGCTGTCATGGATGCAGGCCATCGGCATCCTCGTCTCACTGCTCGGCGTCCTCGTCATCATCCTGCGCGGGGATCTCGCCGCGCTGGCGGCGATCCAGGTCAACGCCGGCGACATCAGCTTCGCTGGCGCGCTGTTCGTGTTCGGACTGTATTCGGCGCTGATGCCGAAACGGCCGAAGATCAACCCGCTCTCGCTGATCGCGTTCACCACCGGGGCCGGCGCTGTGATGCTGATTCCGCTGGTGGGATGGGAGGTCTCGATCGGAGAGACACTGACCTTCGACACCCTGACCGTGCTGACGCTGGTATTTGTCGTGATCTTTCCTTCGACGCTGGCCTATCTGTTCTTCAACCGCGGCATCGAACTGATCGGACCCAATCGCGCCGCGCCGTTCTTTCACCTGGTGCCGGTGTTCGGTTCGGTGATGGCCATCGTGCTGCTCGGCGAGAAGCCGGAGCTGTTTCATCTGGTAGGCTATGTGCTGGTGCTGGCGGGGATCTTCACCGCGTCCCGAAGCGGATCGGCGCGGACACCGCCATCCCGCCCCTGAGCAGCATCATTTGATGCGGCGCAACTTTTTGCGCACCCTCTCGCATTTTCCCGCGACTTCGCGCAGTCTGGTCATGAACGAACGGCGCAGGCCCGCTCCGGCGGCAGTCTGTCGACACGCGCGTCACAAAACAGGGCGGAGACAACGGAATGACGACATCGAAATTGGCGGCGGCAACGCTCGCCGCAGCGCTGGCCGTAACGGCGGGCGTTCTGACCGCAACACCATTGGCGGCGCAAACTCCCTACCCCGCACCGGGCAAGAACATCACGCTGGTGCTGCCGTTCGCGGCGGGCAGCGGCACCGACAGCACGACGCGGCTGATCTCGAAAGAACTCGCGACGGCACTCGGCGCCAACATCGTGATCGACAACAAGCCCGGCGCGAACGGATCGATCGCGGCCAGCTACGTGGCGCGCTCCGCGCCGGACGGCTACACGCTGTTCGTCACCACCAACACCTCGCATTCAGCCAATCCGTATCTGCTGAAGACCATGACCTACGACCCGATCAAGGATTTCACGCCGATCGCGCGCACTGGCGATCTGCCGTTCATGCTGGTGATCAATCCGGAGATTCCGGCCAACTCGGTCGCCGAACTTGTCGCGCTCGCCAAGAAAGATCCGGGCAAATACTCCTACGCCAGCGGCAGTTCGTCGGCGATCGTCTCCGGCGCGACATTCGCCACCCTCGCCGGGATCGACCTGCTGCATGTGCCTTACAAGAGTTCGCCGCCGGCGCTGACCGACGTCATCGCAGGGCGAGTCTCGATGATGTTTGTCGACGTGCCGACCGGTCTGCCGCATGTCAACGGCAAGGTGCTGAAGGCGCTGGCGGTGACGACCATGAAGCGTTCGGCGTTGCTGCCCGATCTTCCCACCATGGACGAGGCCGGCGTGAAGGGCTTCGACATCACATCATGGCAGGGTTATCTCGGCCCGGCCGACATGCCGAAAGACATCGTGACGAAGCTGAACGCGGAGATCCGCAAGGTGGTCGAGCGGCCCGACATCCGCAAGGAGCTGGCCGACCGCGGCATGGAAGCCTTCTCCGGCACGCCGGAGAGCTTCGATGCATTCCTGAAGCAGCAACTCGTGGTGTGGGAGAAGCTGATCCGGGATGCCAGGATCGAGAAGCAGTGAGGGCTGGCTGCACACTCTGATCGTCATACGCGGGCTTGACCCGCGTATCCATCACTTCAAAAAATGTATGGCCGGGTCAAGCCCGGCCATGACGTTTTCTTATGATGAGCACTCGTGCTCAATGCAGCAGAATCAAGCCGCCCGCACCTTGCCGAGGAATTCATCCACCGCCGAGCGCAGCATGCCCGACTGCTGGTCGAGGTCGCGCGCGCTGGACAAGACGTCCGCCGCGGCCGTGCCGGTCGCAGCCGCCGCCGAACTGACGCCGCCGATGTGACCGCTGATCTCGTTCGATCCTTCCGCCACCGACTGGATGTTGCGCGCGATCTCGCGCGTCGCGGCGCCCTGCTCCTCGATCGCGCTGGAGATATTCATGGTGATCTCGCTCATGCGCGCGATGGTCTCGGTGATGCCCTGGATCGACACCACCGCGTCGCTGGTGGTCGACTGCATCGCCGCGACCTGGGCCGAGATTTCCTCGGTGGCCTTGGCGGTCTGGTTGGCCAGCGCCTTGACCTCGGAGGCCACCACGGCGAAGCCGCGTCCCGCCTCGCCGGCGCGCGCCGCTTCGATGGTCGCATTCAGCGCCAAGAGATTGGTCTGCGCCGCGATGCTGTGAATAAGCTGCACCACCTCGCCGATCTTCTCCGCGCCGCTGGACAGAACCTGCACCGTCGCGTTGGTGCGCTCAGCGTCGCCCACCGCCCTGCTGGCGATCTCGTTGGACTGGCTGACCTGACGCGCGATCTCGGCGACCGAGCTTGACAGTTCTTCAGCCGCCGCCGCGACCGTGCCGACGTTGTTAGATGCCCGCTCCGATGCCGAAGCCACGTTGGCCGCACGTCCGCTGGCGTCGCTGGCGGAGGCGGTCATCGATTCCGCCGTCCGCTGCATGCCGACTGCCGATGATGCCACCGAACGAACGATGCCGTCGACACTGCTTTCAAACTCATTGGCGATGTTTTGCATCGCCGCCTGCCGCTCCGCGGCTGCGCGCTTCTCGGCTTCCGCTTCCTGCTGCTCGAGGCCGCGGATCCGCAACGCGTTGTCCTTGAAGACCTGCACGGTCGCAGCCATCGCGCCGACTTCGTCGCGGCGGTCGCGGCCCGGAATGTCCTCGTCAAGGTGGCCGTCGGCGAGCGTCTGCATGCGCGCGCCGAGCTGGCCGAGCGGACGGGTGATGCTGCGGCCGATCAGCCAGGCGATGGCGCCGGAGAATGCCGCGATGGCGAGGATGGCGATGCCGAGCGCCACCGCGATCGGCATCAGCTTGGCATCGAGGTCGTCAAGATACGCGCCGGTGCCGACGAGCAGATTCCAGCCCGGAACGGACACCGCATAGGACATCTTGCGGATCGGATCCTTCTCGCCGGGTTTCATATATTCGTAATATAGCGTGACCTCGCCCTTGCCGGCGATGATGCCGTCGCGCAGTTCCCGTACCAGGGCACGGCCGCTGGTTTCAACGTTCAGACGATTGGTGCCGATGGTCTTCGCATCCGGCGCCGAGACGGTGACGCCGTCCATCGTATAGGAGAACATGTAGCCGTTGCCATTGTCGTAAGTCATCGTCCTTACGCGGCTGCCCCATTCCTCGATCGCAGCTTCCTTGGTTAGCTTGCCGGCCTCGACCTGCTTCTGCATCGCAAGCGCCATGCTGCGCGCGGTCTCGACAATCGCGCGGGTCTGCTCGATACGGGCGTGGACCATTTCCTTCTGCATCATGCTGCCGGCGAAAAGACCGGCCGCGCACAGACCGATCAGGGTGATACCGACCAAGATCGCGAGTTTGGCCGTAATACGCATATTATTGAGCAGCTTCACGATGAAGACTCCGGGGCGGGACGCGCTTCTGCGCAGGAAGGTTCGCCATAAATTTACCTAGATAGTCTTTCGGGTTCCTTACCCTCTCGTCCGGCAAAATCCCTTTTCGATAGCCGTCACAAAAAAAAGGGCCGGAGAATCTCCGGCCCGTGTGGATTCGAAATTCAATTGTCGCTTTTGCAGGCAGCGATGCCCAAAAGCAGATCAGAGCGTCAGCGCCTCAGAATGCCAGAGCCTTGGCCTGCTTGACCTGCGGCAGCGTGGCCACCTTGGCAAGCACGTCAGCTGGTACCGCGCCGTCGACCTCGACCAGCGCGATGGCGTCGCCGCCCTGCTTGTTGCGGCCAAGATGGAAGGTCGCGATGTTGACCTTGGCGTCGCCGAGCAGCGAGGCAAACTTGCCGATAAAGCCTGGCTTGTCCTCGTTGGTGACGTAGATCATCGACTTGCCGAACTCGGCATCGACACGAATGCCCTTGATGTCGACCAGACGCGGTGCACCGTCGGCATAAACGGTGCCGGACACGGAGCGTTCCTGCCGCTCGGTGGTGACGGTTACCGTGATCAGGCTCTCGTAATCGCCTTCCGCGGCGCGGACCACCTCGTCCACCACCATGCCGCGCTCCTTTGCCACCACCGGCGCGGAGACGACATTGACGTCGCCGAGCATCGGCCGCAGCAGGCCCGACAGCGCCGCCGAGGTCAGCGCCCTGATCTTCATTTCCGCGACATGGCCTTCGTAGGTGATGGTCACCTTGGAGATGCCGGTCTCGGTGAGCTGGCCGGCGAACGAGCCGAGCTTTTCGGCCAGTTCGATGAACGGCTTCAGCTTCGGCGCTTCTTCCGCCGTGATCGAGGGGAAGTTGACCGCGTTGGAGATCGCGCCGGTCAGAAGGTAGTCCGACATCTGCTCGGCCACCTGCAACGCGACGTTCTCCTGCGCCTCAGTGGTCGATGCGCCGAGATGCGGGGTGCAGATCACGTTGGCACGGCCGAACAGCACGTTGGTCTTGGCCGGCTCCTCGACGAACACGTCGAAGGCAGCGCCCGCGACATGCTTGGAGTCGAGGGCGGCGGCGAGCGCGGCCTCGTCCACCAGGCCGCCGCGCGCGCAGTTGATGATGCGTACGCCCTTCTTGGTCTTGGCGAGAGCCGCCGCGTCGAGGATGTTCTTGGTCTTTTCGGTGAGCGGCGTATGCAGCGTGATAAAGTCGGCACGCTTCAGAAGATCGTCAAGCTCGACCTTCTCGACGCCGATGTCCTTGGCGCGCTCCGGCGACAGGAACGGGTCGAACGCGATCACCTTCATGCGCAGGCCGAGCGCGCGGTCGGCGACGATCGCGCCGATGTTGCCGCAGCCGATCACGCCGAGCGTCTTGGCGGTGATCTCGACGCCCATGAAGCGGTTCTTCTCCCACTTGCCGGCCTGGGTGGAGGCGTCGGCGGCGGGGATCTCGCGGGCCAGCGCCAGCATCAGTGTGATGGCGTGTTCGGCGGTGGTGATCGAATTGCCGAACGGCGTGTTCATCACGATGATGCCCTTGGCCGTGGCGGCGGGGATTTCAACGTTATCGACGCCGATGCCGGCGCGGCCGATCACCTTCAGCTTCGCAGCCTTTTCCAGAATCTTCGCCGTCGCCTTGGTGGCGGAGCGGATGGCGAGGCCGTCATAATTGCCGATGATCTCGGCGAGCTTGTCCTTGTCCTTGCCGAGATCCGGCTGGAAATCGACATCGACGCCGCGATCCTTGAATATCTGCACGGCAGCGGGAGACAGCGCGTCGGAAATGAGAACTTTGGGCTTGGACATGATGTTCTTCCTTCACCCTCCCCTTGAGGGGGAGGGTCGGCCTGCAAGGCCGGGGTGGGGTGAAGTTATCAATGTGAATTCTCGTGCGGCGACATGGGAACTGTTCACCCCACCCCGCCGCACCTGCGGTGCGTCGACCCTCCCCCTCAAGGGGAGGGTGAAAAAAAATCAAGCCGCTTTCGCGAGCGAAGCCTTGGTCTCGGCGAAAGCCCAGTCGATCCACTGCGTCAGGATTTCGACATCCTTCGCCTCGACCGTCGCGCCGCACCAGATGCGAAGGCCCGCAGGCGCATCGCGATAATGCGCGAAGTCGTAGCCGGCGCCTTCCTTCTCGACGGCTGCGACCAGCTTCTTGGCAAAGTCGGCTTGAGCATCGGCGGAGAGCGACGTGATCGCCGGATCGACAACCTTCAGGCAGACCGAGGTGTTGGAGCGGATCGATGCATCCTTCGCCAGGAAGTCCACCCACGGCGTCTTTGCCTTCCAGTCGGCAAGGACTTTCGTGTTCGCGTCGGCGCGCGCGATCAGCGCTTTGAGACCGCCGACCGACTTGGCCCAGTTCAGTGCATCGAGATAGTCCTCGACGCAAAGCATGGACGGCGTGTTGATGGTCTCGCCTTCGAAGATCCCGGCATTGAGCTTGCCGCCCTTGGTCATGCGGAAGATCTTCGGCAACGGCCACGGCGGCGTATAGCTCTCCAGCCGCGCGACAGCGCGCGGCGACAGGATGAGCATGCCGTGCGCAGCTTCGCCGCCCAGCGCCTTCTGCCAGGAGAAGGTCACGACATCGAGTTTCGGCCAGTCGAGCGGCTGCGCGAACGCGGCGGAGGTGGCGTCGCAGATGGTCAGCCCTTCGCGATCGGCCCTGATCCAGTCGGCATTGGGCACGCGCACCCCGGAAGTGGTGCCGTTCCAGGTAAACACGATATCCGAATTCTTGTCGGCCTTCGACAGGTCCGGAATTTCGCCGTAGCCCGCACTGAGCTTGACGACATCCTTCAGCTTCAATTCCTTGACGACGTCGCTGACCCAGCCTTCGCCGAAGGATTCCCACGCGATGGTGGTGACGGGGCGCGGTCCGAGCAGCGACCACAGCGCCATTTCGACGGCGCCGGTGTCGGACGCAGGCACGATGCCGATCTTGTAGTCGGCCGGCACTTCAAGCACTTCGCGCGTCAGGTCGATCGCGAGCTTGAGCTTGGCCTTGCCGACCTTCGCGCGATGCGAGCGGCCGAGAGCGGCGTCCTTGAGATTTTGGGGGGCCCAGCCGGGGCGCTTGGCGCAGGGGCCGGAAGAGAAATGCGGCACGTTCGGCTTTGAGCCGGGCTTCGCTACAGTCATATTCTATCCTTCCAGATAGCTAGCCTCCCGTTGGGGGGAGGTGTCCCGCCGCCGTGCATATGGAAGGTTTCCGATTTCGTCAAGAAACTTTGGATGCCGGCGATCACAAACGTGGCATGCAAACCCGCCCCGGCGATCAATCGGGGGATGCGCCCACCGGAGGCCCGCCTGGCGGCCGGTGCAGGAACTTGATGGTGGCGAACGCGCCCAGCCAGGACCCTATCGCCGCGAACGTCACATAGACCCAGTTCTCGGTGTAGCTGATGACGGCAAAGGACGAGAGCAGATACCAGAGGCTGCTCCAGTTCGCCGCGGGTATCGCGCGGCGTGCGACCACGGCGGATGTGAACAGGACGTAGATCGCATCGGTCGCAGCGGTGGCGAGCAGGACCGCAATGGCGGTCAGGGGATTGATGGCCGACATGGCTGACGCTTTCCAGGACTGGAGGACGGAGATTGCTGCCGTCTTATCCCGCGCACCGGCAACCGGCCTCTTGCGACGGATCAAAGCCCGAGATTTTTCTCGGAGTCCGCGATCCAGCGCTTCACGGCGTCATAGCCGTCGAGGTGAAAGCCGCCTTCATGGGCGACGCGCGTGTAAGCCAGCAGCGCCACGTCGGCGAGCGACAGCGCATCGCCCACCAGAAACCGCCGGTCTCTCAGTTCGTGCTCCATCCGCGCCAGCGCGAAATATCCGCGCTTGACCTTGTCCGTATCGAGATCGCCCTGCGACTTGCCGAGATAAACCATCTGGGCGCGGCATACCGCGATATACGGCTCGTGACTGTATTGTTCCCAGAACAGCCACTCGTCCATTTTCGCGCTGAGAAATGCTTCAGCCGGAATGAGGTCCGTGCCGCGCGCCAGATAGCGGATAATGGCGTTGGACTGGGCCAGCGAACGGCCGTCATCGAGTTCGATCACCGGCACCTGTCCGGCGCTGTTGAGCTTCAGGAACTCCGGAGTGTGGCTTTCACCCTTCGAGGTATCGACATCGATCCACGTGTAGCGCCGCGAGAGCTTGTCGCAGACCCACTTCACCTTCAGGCAATTGCCCGACTTCAGATCGCCGTAAATCTTCATGACCGCCTCCCGACCGGAGCGACAGCGCAACGGAGCACGTCATCCTAGGTCAAGAACGGAGGCTGCAAAAGAGAATTGCGAAGCGCGATCCTGTCAGAACCGGTAGCCGAGACCGCCGCGCACCGTGTTGACATTGGTGTCGATCGGACCAGTGAAGCGGACATATTCCCATTCGCCGCGCGCGAAGAAATTGCCGAACAGCATGGCCTCTGCGCCGACACCGAAGGTGTAACCGACCATCAGACGGCCGTGCTTGTTCTCGGCCTTGCTGTAGGTCACGTCGTAATCCGTGATCGTCGGGGTGCCCGTGCCGACATAGGTGCCCGTGCTTCTGATGATGCTCGACCTGTTACTGTCGGCCAGTCCAAGAGCGACACCACCAAAAGCATAGGGAAGGAAGTTGCCGACCGCATATCCAGCCCGGCCGCGTAGGGTAAGCACATCCGTGAAATTGATCGAGGCGGCCGAAGTGGCATTTGCGCTATAGTTGACGTCATCGACGGTGATCTGCCGGGCCATGTTGCCGCTAGCCTTTGCACCGAACGTCCCATGCATATAGCTGACGTCGACGCCAAGCACGGTATCGCTCCATTGCGCATTGTAGCCGGCGAAACCGCCGAAGGCTGCGTTCTGGTGGGAAACCTTGCCACCGATCACCGGCCAGGTGGACACCTGCAGTACCTGCTCGACGGTGGTGAGCGCGAGCTGCTGTGCAGCGATATCCTTCGTCGCACCGTTGAAATTGTGATCCGAGGAACCGTAGGCGGCCTGTCCGCCGACGTAGAAGCCGTCCCATCTAGCATAGCGCGCGCCCAGGCCTTCGCGCAGGCTGCCGCGCAAGATCGGAAGATCGGGAAAGTCCGCGGCCTGCGCGCCCTGCACCACAGCGGCTAACATCATCGCCAATACGATCCGACGCATTACCGAACTCCATAAACGCTTAACTACGTTCAATCATGCCGCGTTAACCTTAACCAACCGTTGCCTCGCCCGTTGGCGCGCAAAAGAAAACGGCGCGGAGAATTCCGCGCCGTTGAAGTTTGTCAGGAGGGGAGAAGACAGAAGAAACGCGATCAGCCCTTGCGCATCAGCGGCGGCGCGTAGGCCGGCATCGGATCGATCGCCCAGCGCACGCCGAGCTTCAGGTCGTGCGAGGTGATGCTCTTGAAATGCATCGGGTTGTTGCGATCGTTGGTGCCGTCGAAGGCATACACATCGCCGGTGATGCCATCGCCCAGATCGACATAGCGATATGCCATTTCCAGCGTCAGGCTCGGATTGATCTGGTAGGCAAGGCCGGCATGTACCGCCCAGGCGAAATTCCATTTCGAGGCGGTCGGACCAAATGCGGTGCTTGCATCCTGTACGCCCGTATCGGTGAAACCCGAAATCGTGTTGCGAGCGCCACCGATACCGACACCGACGAACGGCGTGATGCACCACCACGTTCCGAGATCGGCATAGACGTTGGCGAGAACCAGCCATTCGGACTTGCTTCCGGTATAAGTATTGGTGCTCGTCGGAACGCCATTAAACGAGACAATATCGGCACCATGAAAATTCGCTTTGCCGCGATACTCACCCGTGACGTCGGCGCGGAGCCAGTTGTTGAAGCGATAGCCGGCGCCGAGGCCGAAGATACCCGCGCTGTCGAATCCGAGGCCTGTGTTCTGCACCGAGACGCCCGGATCGTAGTAGAGTGCATTGTCCAGACGCTTCACCTGTTGATTGCTGAAGCCGATGTCGCCGCGCAGATACCAGCCACCGAAGTCTTCGACCGGAGGGGGAATGTAGGGCGGCGGTGCGAGAGGCAAGTCGGCGGCGAGCACCGCGGTCGACATCAATGAAGCAGCGCCTGCAGCAATGAGATTCTTCAGAGTACGCATTGGTCCGGTCCTTTCGTCCGGTGAGGCAGACAAAAGCCCCACACACAAAACTCATGAGCGGACGATGCCAGCAAATGCTTAAGCGGCACTTAACCCTAATTCTTAACCGTGATTTTTAATGCGCCTTAAGCTGAGCGGTAAACGCTTTGATAACGCGCATGGCATCGCACGCCGCAAATCCTAACGATGTGTTGACGGGTGAGTCAGGGATGCTGACGCGATGAGCGCGACCGGCCTGCGACCGGGGTCATTGCGAGCGAAGCGAAGCAATCCATGATCCCCGCATGATGGGCGATCGATGGATTGCTTCGTCGCTACGCTCCTGCAAGGACGAATAAACGTCAGAGCTTGTGGCGCTTGATGTGCGGCAGGAAGATCGCAAGCAGGCCAATGGCCGGCAGAAAGGCGCAGACCTGATAGACGAAGGTGATGCCCTTCCAGTCCGCGACCTCGCCCAGCACCGCGGCGCCGACGCCGCCGAAGCCGAACGCCATGCCGTAGAACAAGCCGGAGATCATGCCGAGGCGATGCGGCATCAGTTCCTGGGCATAGACGATGATCGCCGGCGTCGCCGACGAGATGATGAACCCGATCAGGATGCTCAGCACCGCGCTCGAGAACAGGCCGACATAGGGCAGCGCCAGCGTGAACGGCAGCGCGCCGATGATCGAGAACCAGATGACATACTTGCGGCCGAAGCGATCGCCCAGCGGGCCGCCGAAGAACACGCCGACCGCGCTCGCGCCGAGAAACAGGAACAGATAGATCTGCGACGCCTGCGTGGTGATGCCGAACTTCTGGATCAGGAAGAACGTGTAGTAGCTGCCGATGCTTGCGGTGTAGAACGCTTTCGAGAACAGCAGCACCATCAACACTGTCAGCGCGACAAGGGTGCGCGTCGACGACCGCTCTTCGCCCGTCACGGCATGCGCGCTCTTGCGCAGCGCGACGCGCGGCTTGTACCAGCGGCCGATCTGCCAGAGGATGACGATGGCGAGCGCCGCTACCAGCGAGAACCAGGCGATGCTGCCCTGCCCAAACGGCACCACGATCAGCGCCGCGAGCACCGGGCCGATCGCGCTGCCGAAATTGCCGCCGACCTGAAACACCGATTGCGCCATTCCGACCCGGCCGCCCGAAGCCATGCGCGCGATGCGCGACGACTCCGGATGAAACACCGCCGAGCCGGTACCGACCAGCGCCGCCGCGAGCAGGATCGCCCAGTAATGATGCGCGACACTCAGCAGGATCAGTCCAGCGAAGGTGAAGCCCATGCCGAGCGCCAGCGAAAACGGCTTCGGGTGCTTGTCGGTGTAAGCGCCGATCACCGGCTGCAGCAGCGACGACGTGAACATGAAGGCCAGCGTGATCATGCCGATCTGGCCGAAATCCAGCGCGTAGTTGTCCTTCAGGATCGGATAAACCGACGGGATCAGCGACTGCATCAGGTCGTTCAGCATATGCGAAACGCTGATGGCGCCGATCACGGCGAAGGCCGGACCCGACGCCGCGGCTTTCGGAGGATCATCCACAACGATCGGCGCAGCGAGGGTATCTTCGGACAGGATAACGGGCTTGTTCACGGCAATTCCCGGCAAATTCCAGATTGAACGAATTGAAATACAAACTCGGCGGCAGCCTCACCAGCCGCAATTGACCATGGCTGCGTTGCCGGATTGGCCAGACTGCGCCAGTTTGCATTGCACTCTCGAGTCGTCCCGGGGGGAGCAACATCTGCTCCCTCTCCCCGCCTGCCGGGAGAGGGTTGGGGTGAGGGGCAATCTCATGAGCAGAATTTCTAGCACAGCCCCTCACCCGGATCGCTGCGCGATCCGACCTCTCCCCGTAAACGGGGAGAGGTGAAAAGAAGATCATGCCGCCGCGGCGGCAAGTCCCAGCGCCGAGACGATCATGTCGACCGCTTCCTCGACGAGATCGCGGTCATCGCCCTCGCCCATCACCCGGATCACCGGCTCCGTGCCCGACGGACGAATCAACAGGCGGCCGCTGCCGTTGAGACGCTTCTCGGCATCGAGGATCGCGGCCTTGACCTGCGGATTGTCGAGCGGCTTGCCAGTGCGGTAGCGGACGTTCTTGAGGATCTGCGGCATTGCTTCGAAGCGATGGCAGACCTCCGACACCGGGCGGCCGAGCTTCTTCACCACTGAGAGAACCTGCAGCGCCGCGACGAAACCGTCGCCGGTGGTGGCAAAGTCCGACATGATGATATGGCCCGACGGCTCGCCGCCGAGATTGTAGCCGCCCTTCAGCATCTGCTCGAGCACGTAGCGGTCGCCGACCGGCGTGCGCAGCATCTCGATGCCGATGTCTTTCAGATAACGCTCGAGGCCGAGATTCGACATCACGGTGGCGACGATGCCGGGTCTGGCGAGACGTCCGTCGTCCTTCCAGCTCTGCGCGATCACGGCAAGCAGTTGGTCGCCGTCGACCACATGGCCGCGTTCGTCGGTGATGATGACGCGGTCGGCGTCGCCGTCGAGCGCGATGCCGATGTCGGCGCGCATCTCCCGCACCTTGCGCGACAGCGCTTCCGGCGAGGTCGAGCCGCAATCCTTGTTGATGTTGAAGCCGTCCGGCTCGACGCCGATGGAGATCACGTCGGCGCCCAGTTCCCACAGCGCTTCCGGCACCACCTTGTAGGCGGCGCCATTGGCGCAATCGACCACCACGCGAAGCCCGTCGAGATCGATATCGCGCGGCAGGGTGCGCTTGGCGAATTCGATATAGCGATCATGAACGCCGTCGATGCGGCGAGCGCGGCCAAGGCTGGCGCTCTGCGCAAGACGCTTGTCGAGATTCTCGTCCATCAGGAGTTCGATCTGCGCTTCGACGTCGTCGGACAGCTTGAATCCGGCGGGACCGAACAGCTTGATGCCGTTGTCGTCGAACAGATTGTGCGAGGCGGAAATCATCACGCCGAGATCGGCGCGCATTGACTTGGTCAGCATCGCGACGGCCGGCGTCGGCATCGGACCGAGCAGCAGCACGTCCATGCCGACGGATGTGAATCCCGCCACCATGGCATTCTCGATCATGTAGCCGGAAAGCCGGGTGTCCTTGCCGATCACCACGCGATGACGGTGCTCGCCGCGCTGAAACGCCAACCCCGCCGCCTGACCGACCTTGAGAGCCAGTTCGGGCGTGATGAGACTGTTGGCACGGCCGCGAATGCCGTCGGTGCCGAAATACTTGCGAACCATGAATTCCCCTGCTCCGCCGAGTCTCCGGTCAAGCACCCTGGGCACCTGTATGGCTCTGGCGAGCGCCCCATTGTAGCGCTGAGCTGATTATAAAGCCTCTGCTGTCGGAAAACCTTCAAAAAATATGATGAATCATTACGGCCGCCGGAGACCGGCGACCGTCGCTATCACACTGAATAATAACAATTTTATCCGGGAATCTCGAAACGAAGGCGGTTTCCGCGGCTCCCTTCAGCCTTTCCGCTTGATGTCTTCGTCATGCTTGGAGGGCGGCGGCTGGGTCACGCTGACCGGATCGGAGCCCGGAAATGATTCTTCCAGCCCCTTGTTCAAGGCATCGTCCAGCTTGTCCTTGTGGGCCTTGGAGCCCTTCTCGTCCTTGCTCTGGTCGCCGATCTTGTGATCGCGCGCCTTGGTGCCTGTATCAGCCATCGGTTACTCCTCTGCGGGTTCGCGGGAATAACGTCCGGGACGGGGCCATGTTCCGGCTCGCGGCAGCCCGACGGGCGGCGATCAGCCTTTGCGCTTGATGTGATGATCGGGCTTCGAGGGAGCCGGCTGAACCACATTCACAGGATCGGAGCCGGGGAAGGTCTCCTCAAGGCCTTCCTCAAGCGCCTCATCAAGCCTGCGCTTGTCGTCATTCGCCTTTTTACCAGCTTCCGGACCACGGTCCTTATCGGCCATGACACCCTCCATCTCCAGCGGCTGTTTGCACGCGGCGCTGCCATGATAGATGATCGCTGCAACCAAGAATACAATGAGCCAGGAAACGTCCATGAAGAACATCACCTGCATCGAAGACCTGCGGCAGATCCACAAGCGCCGTGTGCCCAAGGCCTTCTTCGACTATGTCGATCGCGGCTCCTATGCGGAAGAGACGCTGCGCGCCAACGTCGACGACATGGCGAAGATCAAGTTTCGCCAGCGCATCCTGGTGGACGTTTCCAAGCGCGAGTTGAGCACCACCATTCTCGGCGAACGCGCAGCCATGCCGCTGATCCTCGCGCCGGTCGGCTCGACCGGCATGCAATACGGCGACGGCGAGATCTACGCCTGCCGCGCGGCGCAGGCGCTGAACATTCCCTACACGCTCTCGACCATGTCGATCTGCTCGATTGAGGATGTGGCCGCGAATGTCGACAAGCCGTTCTGGTTTCAGTTGTATGTCATGAAGGATCGCGGCTTCGCGAAGTCTCTCATCGAGCGCGCCATTGCCGCGAAATGCAGCGCGCTGGTGCTGACGGTCGATTTGCAGGTGCTGGGACAGCGCCACGCCGACATCAAGAATGGCCTGTCGGTGCCGCCGAAGTTGATGACGCTGAAGAACATCGTCGACTTCGCCACCAAGCCGGGCTGGCTCTCCGGCATCCTCAAGGGCAAGAGCCGCAACTTCGGCAACATCGCCGGCCATGTGAAGGGAGCGGAGGATCTCGGCTCAACCTCCGAATGGGTCGCCTCGCAGTTCGACACCACGCTGAACTGGAAGGACGTCGAATGGATCCGCAGCATCTGGCCCGGCAAGCTCATCATCAAGGGCATCCTCGATGTCGCCGACGCGCGCGAGGCGGTGAAGACCGGCGCGGAAGCCATCGTGGTGTCGAACCACGGCGGGCGTCAGCTTGACGGCGCGCCGTCGTCGATCTCGGTGCTGCCGGAAATCGTGCAGGATGTCGGCGCGCAAACCGAGATCATGTTCGACGGCGGCATCCGCACCGGACAGGACGTGATGCGCGCGCTGGCGCTCGGCGCGAAGTCCTGCATGATCGGCCGCGCCTATATCTACGGTCTCGGCGCCGGCGGACAGTTGGGCGTGACCACGGCGCTCGATCTGATCGGCAAGGAGTTGAGCACGACCATGGGCCTGTGCGGCATCAACCGCATCGACGAGATCGACCGCCGCGTACTGACGGACTACCTGCACACCAACGCGGTGAGCAGCCCGAAGAGCTGAACTCAAGATAATTTCAGAGGAATGCTTTTTCTTCACCTCTCCCCGCTTGCGGGGAGAGGTGAAATCCCGCTTCGCTTTTTTGCAATCCCACTCACATCGGCGGTGAAACGCCATCGCGGCCGATGCTGAGACGCGCGACATCGAGTGTGCCGTCCGGCTTCTTGGTGGCGATCGCGAAAACGGGCGTGCCCGCCTTGATCTCGGAGCGCTTGGCCGGAACGAACGTGACGACCGTGGTATCCGGCGTCACCAGAACCTTCCGTTCTCCACCGTGATACTTCACCGTCAGCGTATGACCGTCGTTGGCTGCGACCGTGCGGTCATCGACTGCACCGTTCGTCATGCTGCTATTGGGCTTGAGATCCCAAGGCTGCGTGCCGTCGCCGGTGCCCCGCATCGCTTCCGGAAAAACATGAACCTCGACGGCCCTCTGGCTGCCGTCCGAAGCCGGCACCGAGGTGACGCCGATATAGGAGCCGACCTTGACGTCGGCGAGCGACATCTTCGCGACGCCGGCGACGCCCGCGTTCTGAGCGAGATGCAGCGTCACGTCCTTGCCGTCGCGCGATTTGACCAGAAGGTTTTCGCCCGTGAGACTTTCCACCGTGCCGCGCACGCGCGTGATGTTGCTGACGGGCGATTGCTGCGCGAAGGCATAGGACGTTGACAGAAGCAGCGCGGATACGGCAGCGACACGCAGTGCTGCAAGGCGAATAACAGTCATGTTGGTATCTCCAGGAGGCCCCAACATGATCTACGCAGGCCAGGCCGGATTATTTCACCGGTCACGCAGCTGTTACTGACAGGTCCAGGACGTGGTCACCTTGTCCTCGGCCATGGTCGCAGTGCAGGTCTTCTGCTCGATCGCGTCCGATCCCGGCGCCTTGAACTTCACAAAGCCTGCGAGTTCACGCGGGCCCCGCCGGAGCATGCTGATTTCAGTGACCGCGAAACCCTTCGCGGCGAAATCGTCCTGCATCCGCTTCTTTATATCCTCGATAAACACGGGTGTGAAACCCTGCGCGCCCTGATAAACCGTCCAGGCGCTGTAAAGCACCAGCGCAAGCGCCGCGAGAATGATGAATTTCACAAAATTATTCATGACGGTCCCTCGTCCTCACTTTGCGAGATCCGCTTCGACCAGCGCGCGCAACTCCGGCGTCACCGTTGGCCGCCTGCCGAACCACAATTCAAATCCGCGCACGGCCTGATGCAGCAGCATGCCGAGACCGTCGGCGGTCTTCAGACCACGCGCCTTCGCCGCCTTCAGCAAATCCGTTTCCAGCGGCACATACACCAGATCGGCCGCCGCCGCTCCCACCGGGAGCAGTGACACATCAACGGCAAGCGGAGGCTGGCCTTTCATGCCGAGCGATGTGGTGTTCACCAACAAGCCCACGCGCGGCAGCACCGTGTCGATGGCGTCCCACGCCAGCGGCTGCACCTGTGCGCCGAATTGATCCGCCAGCAGTTGTGCGCGCGACGCCGTGCGGTTGGCAAGATGCACGCGTCCGATGCCGCGCTCGATCAGTCCGAAGATCACCGCGCGCGATGACCCGCCGGCGCCGAGCACCAGCACATCTTCCGCTGCATCCCAGCCCGGCGCGCTGGCATCGAGATTGTTGATGAATCCCTCGACGTCAGTATTGGTCGAACACAGTTTGCCATCGCCGAAGTAGAGCGTGTTGGCCGCGCCGACCGCGCGCGCGCGCGCATCCGGCGCCGACAGCGCCAGGGCCTGCTCCTTGTGCGGGATGGTGACATTGGCGCCCTTGTAGCCGCGCGCCGCAAGACCCGCGATGAAATCCGCGAAGGCAGCCGGTTCCACCGCCTCGATGCGGTAGTCGCCATCGATGCCGAAGCTCTTGAGCCAGTACTTGTGGATCAGCGGCGACCGTGAATGCGCCGCAGGCCAGCCGATCAGACACGCGGCGGGGATAACGCTCATGAAGGCAGGCTCCGGTTCGACCCGATCGGCATACACCAAAATGGCGCGAGCCAACGGGTCAAATCATGCGCCGGCCGGACCTGTCAAACGCTTGATCTCGGAGACGGCGCTCGCGATGTCGGTGCGGTATTTTGCCTGGGGGGGCCGCGCGCCATAGGACAGCAGCGTTCGCCGCACGGCCGGCGATGCGCCGGTGATGAACACCCGCACGCCATGCCGCCGCGCCTTCAGCGCGATCTGCGCGATGGCGTTGGCCGCGGTGGAATCCAGAAACGGCACCGCCTTGAAGTCGATCACCAGCGCCTTGTAGCCGGAAATCCGGTCAAGCACAGAGGCCACCGCAGCCACGGCACCGAAGAAGAACGCGCCGCTGATGCGATAAATCATGATGTCGGGATCGGCGGCGAGTTCGGGACTGTAGCGCACCCGCGCGCCTTTTTTCCGGTCCGGCGTATCCTCGACGGCGAGCGAACCATAGGTCTCGATGCCGGTGGTCTGCGACATGCGGTGAATGAACAGCAGCGCGCCGAGCGAGAAGCCGACCACGATGCCTTCGGTGAGATCGCGGAAAACGGTGAGCAGGAACGTCGCCAACAGCACCACGGCATCGCCGCGCGAGGAACGGAGCAGCGTGGCGAATTCATGCTTCTCCGCCATGTTCCACGCCACCACGGCGAGCACGCCCGCCAGCGTCGCCAGCGGAATGTAGCTCGCCAGCGGAGCTGCCAGTAGCATGAACGCCAGCAAGAATGCCGAATGCAGCATGCCGGCCACCGGCCCGCGCGCACCGGCGCGGACGTTGGTCGCGGTGCGCGCGATGGTGCCGGTCACACAGAGGCCGCCGAACAGGGCCGAGCCGATATTGGCGAAACCTTGCGCCACCAGTTCGCTGTTGGAGCGATGGCGACGGCCGGTCATGCCATCGGCCACCACGGCGGACAGCAGCGACTCGATGGCGCCGAGCAGCGCGAATGCCGCCGCATCGGGCAGCACCGCCTGAATTTTTGCGAGCGTGATGGCGGGAAATGACGGCATCGGAAACGACTGCGGAATGCCGCCGAACCGCGTGCCGATGGTCTCCACCGGCAACGACAGCAGCGCCGCGGCGACCCCGGTGACGATGACCGCGATCAGCATGCCGGGCCATGTCGGGCGCAATTTCCGCAAGCCCGAGATGATGACGATGGTCGTGACCGAAACCGCCACGGCGGCAAAATTCGTGGTGCCGATGGCGTGGCCGAGCACTTCCAGTTTCGGAATCAGTTCGCCGGGCTCCTTGCCCGTCAGTGTGATGCCGAGCAGGTCGCGGATCTGGCTGGCGAAGATGATGACGGCGATGCCTGCGGTAAATCCCACCGTGACGGGATAGGGGATGAACTTGATGTAAGTGCCGAGCCGGAGGAATCCGGCGGCGATCAGGATCAGTCCGGCGATCATGGTCGCCAGCAGCACGCCGTCGATGCCGTGACGCGCAACCGATGCCGCGACGAGAACAATAAACGCGCCGGCAGGTCCGCCGATCTGGAAGCGGCTGCCGCCCAATAGCGAGACGAGAAAGCCGCCGAAGATCGCGGCATAGAGTCCGCGATCAGGCGTGGTGCCGGATGCGATGGCGATGGCCATCGACAGAGGCAATGCAACGATGGCGACGGTAAGGCCCGCGACGACGTCGGCGCGGAAGGCGTCGGGGCTGTAGCCCTCGCGCAGGACCGTGATGAATTTCGGGGTAAACAGTTCGGCGAATGTCGGCTGCGATTGCTTCGACTGCCCGCTCGATGCGTCCATGTGTTCGTGCCTGCGTATGGCGCGGCGTCGCCGCGCTTACCTTGCCGGCGCGTCGCCGGCTCATCTTTTGTCGGGCATGACCTTTTCCGAGAACCGGTTTCCACGTTTCGGGGTCATGCCTACCCCTGTTCGGCCCGCCCCAGAGCAGGCTCCTTCAACCGCACACCGCGGCCGCCGCCATCGCTTCTCGCGTTGTCGCCGATCAGTTCGACGCCCGCGCGGTTCAGCGCATCGATGACCTTGGTCAGCGAATCCACAATGCCGCGCACGTTGCCGCCGCTGGCTTCCATCCGCTGGATGGTCGGAAGCGACACCCCGGACAGTTCGGCGAGCGTCTTTTGGTCGAGACCAAGAAGCGCGCGCGCCGCCCGCATCTGTGATGACGTAATCAATGCCAAAATTCCATCTTAAGCCAGCATAAGGCAAGTAAAAAACGGTTTCAATGATGTACTATACATCATTGAAACCGTTTGCACGGCCTTTTTCACCTCTGGCGAGAAAGATGAATATTCCGGGCTTTCAGGTCCTTACGCCGCCGCGCGATGAGCGGCGATGATCTGGTCGGCGGCGCGGCCGGTCACCTCCGACATGTGATCGAACTGCCGGGTGAAGGCGCCCGCGCCGGCCGTGGCCGAACGCACCTCCACAATCAGGTCGCCGATCTCGGCCTCCGGCATCATCGCCCGCACCAGATCCCAGCCGGACCAGCCGTCGCGGGTATCGAAGCCGAGAATCTGGCCGCGACGCCCGGACAGAATGGAGTTGATCTTCGCGGTCGCGTCGCTCGGACACACAATCTCGACCACGTGGATCGGCTCCAGCAGCACCGGCAGACACTGTGGCAACGCTTCGGTGACACCAATGCGGGCGGCGGTACGGAATGCCTGATCGGACGAGTCCACGCTGTGATAGGAGCCGTCGGTCAGCGTCACTTCCACATCGATGACCGGGAAGCCGAGCGGCCCCCGCATCATGCCGTCGCCGACACCCTCCTCCACCGCGCCGATGTAATTCTTCGGCACGGCGCCGCCGACGATCTTTTCGCGGAACACCACGCCGCCCCCGCGCGGCAGCGGCCTCACGTCCAGCACCACATCGCCGAACTGGCCGTGACCGCCGGACTGCTTCTTGTGACGGCCGCGCTGGGTGATGGTCTTGCGGATGGTCTCCTGATAACCCACCGGCGGCGCGTGCTGTTTCACGCTGACGCCGAAGCGATCCTGCAAGCGCTCGACCGCAACACGCAGATGCATCTCGCCCTGCCCCCATAACACCATTTCATGGGTAAGCGCGTTGTGAACGACGCTGAGCGATGGATCTTCCTCAGTGAGCCGGGTCAGCGCCTGACCGAGTTTCACATCGTCCTTGCGGTCCGTCGCGGAAAGCGCCGTCGCCAGCACCGGCGCGGTCGGTATCACGTTGACCAGCGCGGCGGGCGCGGTCTTGGCGGTCGTCAGCGTGTCGCCGGTTTTCACCACGTCGAGCTTGCCGAGCGAAACCGTGTCGCCGGCCGCGGCCGACGTGCGTTTGCTGTCCGCGCCAAGACTCGGGGCAACGATCCCGGATACCCGCCCCGCGCCGCCCAATGACTGCACCGTGTCGCCATCGGCGATCTGTCCGCGCAGAACGCGTGTCAGCGAGAGTTTGCCGCCGTGCTGAAGATGCGTCGTCTTCATCACATAGGCCAGCGCGGCCTTCTCGTCCGCAATGCCCAGCCGTGCCGCCGTCGTGGCGACACCCGGCGCTTCATGACGCAGCGCCTTCATCAGCCGCAGCACGCCGTTCTCGCGCGTCGCGCAACCGAGCAGCACGGGACAGATCTGGCCCTCGCGCAGTTCGCTGGCGAGATCGTCGAACACCGCATCGCGCGGCGGCGGAATGTCTTCGAGAAGCTGTTCGAGCAAACGGTCGTCGTGATCGGCGAGTTTCTCCAGCATGGTGAGGCGCGCTTCTTTCTCGCGATCGAGATCGCCGGGATCGAGATCGATTACTTCCGACGGCATGTGCTCGCGGTAAACGAAGGCGCGCTCCAGCGCGAGATCGACGAAACCGGCGATAAGGTCGCCCTTCCAGATCGGAATCTGGCGCAGCACCAGCGGCGTGCGCGACGCCGGTTGCAGGGTCGCCAGCGTTTCGCGGATGCGCTTGTTGGCCTTGTCGATCTTGTTGAGAAACAGAAATCGCGGAATCCGCAAGTCTTCCAGCTCACGCATGATGAGTTGCAACTGCGGCAGCTTGCGCTCGTCGGCCTCGCAGACGATGACGGCTGCATCGACCGCCGGCAACGCGGCGCGCATGTCGTGTGCGAATTCGACGGAGCCCGGGCAATCGATGAACGTGTAGCTGTCGCCCATGAATGTCGTGGTGGCGGCGGTGAGGCCGACGCTCATGCGGTGATGGCGCGCCTCCGGAGATGAATCCCCGACGGTATTGCATGCCTCGATGGTGCCTGCTTTGGGAATGGCCCCGGTCCGGGCCAGGATTGCCTCCAGTAACGTGGTCTTGCCACTCTGAAATGGGCCCACCAGTGCGATGCACCGGGGACCGCGGGGACTTCTCAGGTTGTCTTGCCTTGAAACGTCTTGCCTTGGCGAGTCTTGTCCCATTTGCCGTCTCCTCGTCTGGAGTACGGCCCGCATCGAGCTGGTCCGGCGAAGCATGTCCTTGGGTTAAACTGATCGAGCCTGCCCGAGGATGGAGTCCGGTCGCCGCCGGAACGCTCTTACTTCAATGTTGCGCGCATTCCGCTCGCGCCAAGCCCACTTCTGCGGAACGCACTCATGCGGGTCGGCAACGGGATGGTCTCAAGGCGCGGTGCAGTTGGCAAGCGGGAAACATACCGCTGCGCAGCATGACGCGATCACCTAAAATTGCAGTCCGCATTCCAGCATCCCGCAGACAAAAAGGCCCACCGTCGCAACGGCGGGCCTTTGCAAAATATTTTTGGGCAAATGTCAGAAACGACCGGGGCGCAGTTCCAGACTCTGCACGCCGCCTGCAACGCTCAGACCGGTCTGGCCCTGCACGCTGAGCGGCTGAAGCGCGAAGGAATTCTGCGAACCCCCGATCAGCGCGTTGCTGCCGACACCCGCGATCACCGTGGCGCTGGCGCCGACACCGGCGTAGTTGCCCGACAGATCTCCCGGACCGAACTGCACGGTCGGCGCGAACACCGCCCACGACAAGGCGGTCTCAGTGGTAATGCCGAGGTCGACGCCGACCTTGGTGATGCGCGCGGTGTAGAGATCGTCTGGGCGGCCCTGCGAACGGAAGACGCAGCCGAGATTGGTGACCGAGCCGACAATCATGCCGATATTCGGGCCGCCGCGGCATTCCAGTACGCCGACCTGGGTGCTACCCGACTGCGACTGGGCAACGGCAACTGTTGCAACGATTGCGGCTGCGGCAACGGACAGGATGGTCGAAAAGCGGCGCATGAGGGTATCTCCGGCTGAATGGCGCGAATTGAACGGACAGTTGAAAAGGTGCGAAAGGCCCGCGCATCTAGTCATACAGCGCGCAAATGTTCAATTGCCGCCCCGTGAACGAGCATAAGCAAACACAAAAAAGGCCCGCCGAAGCGGGCCTTTTCGATTGCACTTTGTTAACTCAACCGCGATGACGGCGGTGATGACGCTTCTTCTTGTACGGGCGCTGATAGCTGACCGGCTCCAGATCGAGGCCGACAACGCCGCCCGTCACGTTCACGCCGGTCTGGCCCTGAAGGCTCAAAGGCTGAAGCGCGAAGGAGTTCTGCGAACCGCCCCACAGCAGGTTGCCGCCGCCGCCGACACCGAACGACACGTTGCCGCCGACGCCGCCGTAATTGCCGGCGAGGTCGCCGCGGCCGATGCGCTGGGTCGGCGCATGGACGGCCCATGCGAAGGTGGTGTTCTCGGTGACGCCGAGATCGACGCCGAAACGCGACACATGCGCCAGATAAGGCTCTGGCCGCCGGCCCTGGCCATTGAAGACGCATTCAAGCGTGGTCGCGGAAGCGATCACCATGCCCACGTTCTGGCCGCCGCGGCATTCGAGCACGCCCACGCGCACACCCTGCTGCTGCGCATTAGCCGTGGCGAAGGAGGCGACGAGGGCCGCGAAGGCGACCCCGGCAATTGAGGAAAAACGCATGGATTTGAACTCCGGATTGCTTGATTTGATTGGCGGGCGGACAAAAGGGAAGCGCCGTGTCAAAAACATGGCGCTTCGCCTACTTCCATTCAAAATATCGGCATAATGCGACGCCACCGCATCATCGCATGTCTTGTTAGCGCAGATTTCCGCAAAAACGCTGGATGCGCTTGCAGGCCTCCTCAAGATCCGAGGTTTTCGTGGCGTAGGAAATCCGGAATGCCGGGCCGAGCCCAAATGCCGATCCCTGCACCACTGCAACGCCTTCCGTCTCCAGAAGCTCGGTGACGAAATCCTCGTCGGTCGCCAGCTTCTTGCCCGACGGCGCGGTCTTGCCGATGGTGCCAGCGCAGGACGGATAGACATAGAACGCGCCTTCCGGCCGCGGACACGAGATGCCGGTGGCCTGGTTAAGCATGGCGACCACGAGATCGCGGCGCTCCTTGAACACCTTGTTGTTCGCTGGAATGAAATCCTGCGGGCCGTTGAGCGCCTCGACCGCCGCCCATTGCGCGATCGACGACGGGTTCGACGTCGACTGCGACTGGATGGTCGCCATCGCCGAGATGAGCTGCTGCGGGCCGCCGGCATAGCCGATACGCCATCCGGTCATGCAGTAGGCCTTCGAGACGCCGTTCACAGTCAGCGTGCGGTCGAACAGTTTGGGTTCGACCTGCGCCGGCGTGGTGAATTCGAAATTGTCGTAGACGAGGTGTTCGTACATGTCGTCGGTCATGATCCAGACATGCGGGTGCCTCACCAGCACGTCGGTAAGCGCCTTCAATTCTGCGCGCGTATACGCCGCGCCCGTTGGGTTCGACGGCGAATTGAGAATGATCCACTTCGTCTTGGGCGTGATCGCAGCTTCCAGGGCGGCGGGCTGCAGCTTGAAGCCGAACTCCGCGGTGCAGACCACCGGCACGCTTTCGCCGCCGGCCAGCGCGACCATTTCCGGATAGCTCACCCAGTACGGCGCGGGAATGATGACCTCGTCGCCGGGATTCAGCGTCGCCATCAGCGCGTTGTATAGCACCTGCTTGCCGCCGGTGCCGACGGTGATCTGGTTCGGCTTGTAGGTGAGCCCGTTCTCGCGCTGAAACTTCGCAATGATCGCTTCCTTCAGCTCGGGAATGCCGTCCACCGCGGTGTACTTGGTCTTGCCGGCCTCGATGGCGTGGATCGCCGCCAGCTTGATGTTGGCCGGTGTATCGAAATCAGGCTCGCCTGCGCCGAGACCGATGACGTTACGGCCCGCGGCTTTGAGCTGACGTGCTTTATCCGTGACCGCGATGGTCGCGGACGGCTTCACACGGTCAAGCGCAGCGGACAGAAACGGCATCATGTTCTCCTGAGGGGCTATGGATCGCGAGGCCCGGATTCGCGGCTTTCCAGCGGGCGGCGCACCCTAAAACGGGTGACGCTGCATCGCAAGAAACTTCGCCGGAAACACGCGAATTTGCTGGTGGGACCAAAAGAATTTTTCAAGCGCGGCTCCTGCCATCACCGCAACATTCAGAAATCCTGGGGCGCAAATCGCTCATTTTCGACTGGCCTGGGGCACGATGCCGGATCGCAGACCGCAAGCCGCGAACCTGTCAGGACGGCACGCGCATTCCGCTCGCACTGATCGAGATCGGCGAAAGGTATCGCGTTGCTTCATCGCAATCCTTGCCGCACATCACGCAGCGACAACGCGAAGCCAAACAGATGCTCGACAACAATTTTGATGCAGTTGCGAACAATCCGGAGATCACGGTTTGCCCGCGAAAGCGCGCTTTTTTTTCACGCCGATTTGCGAGAAATTGACGCGCCCGCATACATTCCACAGCATAAAATCGCCTGTGACCGCAGGGCCGCGACCGATTGAACTTTTCTAACGCAAAGGCCTTGCGGCACACCGCCCGTGACCTCATTGTTACATCGGTTTGCGGGCTGGGCGGGGCAAGCTTGTGCAGCATGCCCGTCAGGCAGTTCCCTTGAAAGGTCGCATGTACAAGCTCTACTCGATGCAGCGCTCCGGCAACAGCTACAAGGTCCGCCTTGCGCTGGCGCTGTTGAACGCGCCCTACAACGCCATCGAGGTGGACATCCTTCGCGGCGAGAGCCGCACACCGGAATTTCTCGCGCGCAATCCGAGCGGACAGGTGCCGCTGCTCGAGGTCGCGCCGGATCGTTATCTCGCCGAATCCAACGCGATCCTGTGGTATGTCGCGGGCGGAACGTCTCTCGCGCCGGAAGACCGCATCGATCGTGCGCAGGCGCTGCAATGGATGTTCTTCGAGCAGCACGCCTTGGAGCCAAGTGTCGGTGCGGCCTATTTCTGGCTGGTGCTGGTGCGCGGCGGCCGCGACCTGCAGACCCACTCGCTGGAAGACTGGATGGAGCGCGGCTACGCGGCGCTGCGGGTGATGGAAAATCACCTCAAGACCCATGACTTTTTCGCGGCCGGACATCTGACCGTCGCGGATATCGCGATGTACGGCTACACCCACGTCGCCAACCAGTGCGACTTCGACCTCTCCGGCTATCCGTCAGTGAAGACCTGGCTGAAACGCGTCGAGCAGGAGCCACGCTTCGTCCCGATGAGCTGGCAGCCAGCCGAGATTGCTGCGCCCGATACCGTGCCCGGAACCGAGACAGGCCTGACCGCCGAGGCGTGAGCCCGAAACCTGTGCAGGAACTTCGGGGAGAGCGGGGATAACACGTTGATTTCCCTGACGTTGCCCCGGTTCTGCCACGTTTGGCGGGTCCGCGCCGCAAATTTGACAGCGATTCCTGAGACTTTCCCTCAGCGGTGATTCGCCGCCTAATCGAGGATTCACGACCATGATCCGGTCGCATGTTTCAGGAATTGGTTTTCAGTTGAAGTCTGTGCGCGTTGCGTCGTCCAGATTGACGAACGCCGTTGCCGCCTCGCTTGCCGTAGCGGCGCTGTCGCTGTGCGTGATCGTCACCCTCACAGCACTGTCGATCAGAGTCATGGCTGCCGCGCCGATTGCCGGCTGACGCACGATCCTTTTTTCCCTGCGCGCCTGTCATGTCCCGCGACCGCACGATGCGTGCGCGCGGATGGAGATGCACGGATGAAGACGTCTCTCGTATTGGTTTCAGGGTCGCTGACGCTCGCGATCGTCCTCGTTGCGGGGTTTTTGATCGCGACGCAGGCGCGCGGCCACGATTCTCACGACCATTTATGGAAAATGAAGAACGCGCCGGCTGCGATGAAGGCGAAGCCGATGGCGTGATTCCAGCCGAGCGGCTCCTTCAGGTACAGCACCGAGAATCCGGCGAACACCACCAGCGTAATGACCTCCTGCATCGTCTTGAGCTCCGCCGCCGAGTAAACCGCGCTGCCCCAGCGGTTCGCCGGCACCGCCAGCCAGTACTCGAAGAACGCAATGCCCCAGCTCACCATGATGACCAGCGGCAGCGCATGATCCTTGAACTTCAGATGGCCGTACCAGGCAAAGGTCATGAAGACATTGGAGGCAAGCAGCATCAGAATCGGCAGCAGATACGGCGACATCGTCGTGGGCATGGAGATCCTTCCAGGGGAGAGCAAGACACCGTCGTCCCTGCGAATGCGGGGACCATATTTCGTGAGCATAAGTCTTCAACAGCGTTTTCAACAACATCGCACTGTGGTTATGGATCCTGCGTTCGCGGGGACGACGCGAGTTTCCGGTCTCAACCTCAGACGCGTCCTGTGCATAACCCGCCTGTCATAGCCCTGTAATGCTGCCCGCCTAGCTTCCGGCTGCGCACGAGCTGTCCCCCGTCACAGATCGCGCGTTCCAGCGGTCCCCGGTCGCGTAAATCCCCTCTGCGCCGTATCCGACCGGGGCCGCACTTTTTTCTGAACCGGAATGGCTCCGTCGCAAGCTGGCTTTCGATCCACCTTTCCCTCGACTCGAGACATTTTTTTCGAACAAGCTGCATGATCCGCACCCTTTACGTCACCGTCGTCATGACCTCCGTCGGTCTGTTGCTTCTGCCATTCCAGGTGGCCGGCATCCTGCTCAACAACCGGCTGCAGCGCATCGTCCCGATCCTGTTTCACCGGGCTGCCTGCGCCGTCATCGGCGTGCGGATTACGCAGGTCGGTGAACGCACCCGCGAAACGCCGGTGCTGCTGCTCTCCAATCATGCCTCGTGGCTCGACATCATCGTGCTCGGCGCCGTCGCGCCGGTAGTGTTCGTCGCCAAATCCGAAGTCGCGAAATGGCCGGTGTTCGGCTGGCTGGCAAAATTGCAGCGCACGATCTTCGTCGAGCGCGAACGCCGCCACAAAACCGGCGACGCCGCACGCGCCATGGGTGACCGCCTGCAGGGCGGCGACGTCGTCGTGCTGTTTCCGGAAGGCACATCGAGCGATGGCATTCGCGTTCTGCCGTTCCGCTCGGCCCTGATCGGTGCGGTGCATCATACAATCGGGAATTCGACGCATCACGATCGCGTCACCGTGCAGCCGCTGTCGATCGCTTATGTCGGTTATGGGGGCGTGCCGGTCGGCCGTGCGCTGCGCGACAAGGTGGCGTGGTACGGCGAGACCGAACTGATGCCGCATCTGAAAGGCGTGTTTTCGTCAGGCGCGGTGGACGTCACTGTGAGCTGGGGCGAGGCCGTCCCCTACGGCATGACCGCCGACCGCAAGCAGATCGCCCGCGACGCGGAAGCGGCGGTGCGGCGGATGACGGCGCGCGCTTTGCGCTCGCCAACAGCGCAGCCGTCAGGTACGGAGAAAGCGGCCCCGGCCGTTCCCGCATTCAGCCAGACCTGAGAAGCCGGGCCACGGCCCAGAGCACGACGCGCGCGCCGCGGAAGGGCTGATCTGTTGCGAAATGGGTTAGTCTCCGTGCTCCCTCGACAGCGAGAGGGCCACGAAAACATCTTTTGTGTTCCGGATGGCGTTATGACGGATCGGCCCGACAATTCCCTGAAGCTGCGCACGCTGAATTGCTCGCGCTGCGGAACCGCGTTTACCTGCGACCTGTCCGGTCACTGCTGGTGTATGGATGAAACCGCGAAGCTGCCGATGCCCCTCGACGGCGAGGACTGCCTGTGCCAGGCGTGCCTGCGCGCAGCGGCTGAGACCGTATCGAAGTGAAGTAAAGTCATCCGTCATCCTGAGGTGCGAGCCTGCTTGGGCGAGCCTCGAAGGATGACAAGACAGTGCATGCAGCCCATCCTTCGAGGCGCGCAAAAAGAGCGCCACCTCAGGATGACGCGGTGCGCGCAACAGGCTTTCTTACACCGCGTAGCCCGGCGCATTCCGCGCCATGCCGCCAAACGCATCGAGCAACCGCTCGCGCCAGGCGTAGATCGGATCGTCTTCCTTCAGCAGCTTGAACGGGCTCGTGGCACGCGCCCACTGAAATCCGCCGAACACGATGTAGTCGGCATAGTTCGGCGCATCACCGCCGAGATAGGGCTGCGTCTTCAGGGTCAGCCGCATCGGCATCAGGCTCTTGCGAAATTCCTCGACCGCCACATTGCGATTGGCCGCCGCCTGCTCCATCGTCTTGCCGAGACGCTTCTCACGCGTTTCCCGAAAGTAAGCCTGATCGGCCGGCCGCAGATGATCGTAAATATCCTTCACGATCATCGGGAATATCCCGCCGACCACCGCGATGTCGCCCCACCAGTTCAGCATCTGCCCGACCGCACGGCCGCCCGCACCGCCGAACAGCGACGGCCGGTCGGGATAGGTGTCTTCGAGATAATTCGCGATGGCCCATGAGTCCGCCACGGAGGTGTCGCCATCGATCAACACCGGCACCTTGTCCGAGCGGTGTGGCGCGATCGCGGCCTTCTCGGTGAAGCGCCACGGAATCGTTTCCGCCCTGATGTCCTTGTGCGCCAGCGCCATGCGCGTGCGCCAGCAATAGGGACTGAACACACGATCCGACTCGCTGCCGCAAAGTTCAAACAGCTTTCGCGTGGCGGCCATCGTCTCAGGCCTTCACGACGGAGGCAGTCTGCCCGAACAGCACCTTCTTCTGCTCGTCGGTGAAGGTCTTGCCCAGATTCGAATTGACCTTCGGCCCGAGTTCATAGGCGCGCACAGTGGCGGGCTTCGCCTTGATGGTGTCGAACCAGCGCTTGAGATGCGGGAAATCTTCCAGCTTCTGGCCCTGCCGCTCATACGGCACGATCCACGGATACGCCGCCATGTCGGCGATGGAATAATCCCCGGCGACGTAGTCCCGATCCGCGAGACGCTTGTTGAGCACACCGTAAAGACGGTTGGTCTCGTTGACATAGCGATCGATGGCGTAGGGAATTTTCTCCGGCGCATAGGCGCTGAAATGATGGTTCTGCCCGGCCATCGGGCCAAGGCCGCCCATCTGCCACATCAGCCACTGAATCACGTCGAAACGCTTGCGCAGATCGGCCGGCAAGAACTTGCCGGTCTTCTCCGCAAGATAGATCAGGATCGCGCCGGACTCGAAAATCTTCACCGGTGCACCGCCGTCGGCGGGGGCCTGATCGATGATCGCGGGCATCCGGTTGTTCGGCGAGAACTCCAGAAACTCGGGCTTGAACTGGTCGCCGGTCCCGATATTGATCGGATGGATGCTGTATTTCAGGCCGGTTTCTTCGAGAAACATCGTGATCTTGTGGCCGTTCGGCGTCGGCCAGTAATAGAGATCGATCATCTTGATTATCCTTGGGATCGTCAGGTCGTTCGACCCGACGCATGTCAATGCGGGTGCATGAACTTTGCGGCTTGCAGGCGCGAAGTCAATGCTGCCCGATGCCAATCAAGCATATTTCATTCGCTCTAACGGGCCTGCAGTGGAATACTTTCACCGCCCCCCGCAGAAATAAAGAACAGTCCATCTCCGGCCGCGCAGCTAGTGTTCGCGCAAATCCGGCGAGAGGATTCCCGGGCAAGAGGAGACGAAAATGACGACAGATCTGGCGCGGCGCGATTTCCTGAAACTCTCCACCGCGATGGGACTGGCCGCAACCGGCGGGTTCGCCTGCATGGGAGTTGCGAGCGCAGCGCCGATCCAGGTCCCGACGATCGACAAGCTGTCGATCCGGGTGCTGGTCGACCAACAGCATGACCAGTTCCTGAAGGGCAGCACGGTGAACGGCGTCGTTCACGAAGGCCCCGGCGGCGGACGCAGCGCCGATGCGCGCAACGTGCTTCACAACGAATGGGGCCTGTCGCTATTTCTGGAATCGCAGCGCGAACAGGACGTCCGCAATATCCTGCTGGACTTCGGCTACACCTCGCCCGCGATCATCAACAATATCGGCCTGCTCAAGGTCGATCCCGCCAAGATCAACGCATTGATCGTCAGCCACGGCCATATTGACCATTACGGCGGCCTGATTGGCTTCCTTGAAAAATATCGCAGCGTGCTGCCCGCGGACGTCAAATTGTATGCCGGCGGCGAGGACAACTTCTGTCACCGCGTCAGCCGGACCTCGACCGGACAGTACGGCGAATTCGGCATCCTCGACCGCAAGCAGATCACTGCGAACAAGGTGCAGACGATCCTGTGCGAGACGCCGACGGTGATCGAAGGACACGCCTTCACCACCGGCAAGATCAAGCGCAACAGCGTCGAGAAAATCCTGCCGAACAGCTTTGTCGACTACACCCCGGCAAGCGCGGGTTGCGATTACAGCCACTACACCGCCGCCGAACTGCAAGGCAATTTCGTTCCCGACGAACACGTCCACGAACATGCGACCTGTTTCAACATCCGCGGCAAGGGCCTCGTTGTCATCAGTTCCTGCGGTCACGTCGGCATCGTGAACTCGGTGCGGCAGGCGCAGGAAGTCTCCGGCGTGCAGAAGGTTCACGCCATCGTCGGCGGCTTCCATCTCGGACCGGCGCCCGCCGACTATCTCAAGCAGATCGTCGGGGAAATCAAAGCGCTCCAGCCGGACGTTGTCATCCCGATGCATTGCAGCGGGCTGAACTTCCTGCTCGAAGCGCGCGCGCAGATGCCGGACAACGTCATCAATATCTCGACCGGCAGCCGGCTGCTCTTCAGCGCGTGAGCCCGCGCGGCCCCTTGGCGATGTTGATCGCTTGGCGCAGAAGCGGTGCAGCTCTCATGGCCGCGCTGCTTCTCGGCCTGTGGGCCGCGCCTCCTGTCTTTGCGCAAAGCTCCACGCGATCCGCAGCGGAGCTTATGGACGCGGTGATGTGGAATCGCGAGCCCATCGGCGGACCATTCCGGCTGCAAGACCAGACCGGAAAGACCCGGACCGACGCGGACTTTCACGGCCAGCTGATGCTGGTCTATTTCGGTTTCACCTATTGCCCCGACATCTGCCCAACAGACCTGCAGGCCATCGGTCTCGCGATGGATCAACTCGGCAACGACGCTGCGAAGGTGCAGCCGCTGTTCGTCACGCTCGATCCCGAACGCGACACCGTCGAGCATCTCGCGCAATACGTTCCACTGTTTCATCCACGCCTGATCGGTCTCACAGGCAACATCAAGGATGTGTCACAGGCTGCGGACGCCTATCGCGTTTACTACAAGCGTGTCGCCACCGGCGACAAACCCAACGATTACACCGTGGATCATTCCGCCTTCATCTATCTGGTCGACCGCGACGGCAAATATCTCGGCTTCTTTCCGCCGGGCACGGATGCGCCAAGGCTGGTCGAGATGATCAGGCCGCATCTTATCGGCAAGGCTGAGCACTAGCCGGCTTATTCCACGCTCACCTTGCGCGGCTCCACGATTTCGAACCCCGGCGAGAACTCATCGAGCAGGCCGAACAGTTCGCGCAGCTTGAGCGGATTGCCGCCGACCGAGACGTCGCCGGTCAGCACGCTGCCGAGGAACGTGCGCTGCTTGAGGGTGATGGCATCGAGCGCAGCGCGGGTCAGCGTCACGCTGGCATCGGCGTTGTCGGAGAGCTTGCCCGATGTATGCGTCAGCGCGGAATTCTCGAGGTTCATCACATAGGTTTCGTTGAGGTCGGTGAAGGTCCAGTTGATGATAATTTTCTTGCCTTCCGCCTTGGGCGCGTTGAGCCGCACACCGAGAAAACCGAATGCCAGGTCGATCGAGACGCCTTTCAGAAGGTCGGCATTCGCGCTGGATGGCGCCTGCGGCGCAACACCATTGCGCAACTCATGCGCGCCGAACAGATAGGCATTGCGCCAGGTCGCCGCCTCGCTCTGATAGCCGAGTTGTTCCAGCGCATCGGCGCCTAAATTGCGCGCCTCCCTGTTCAACGGATCGGCGAACACCACCTCACTCATGACGCTGGCGACCCAGCGATATTGCCCCGCCTTGAAGTCCTCGCGTGCACGCTTGATCACGGCCTCCGCGCCGCCCATGTAGTCCACCCGCTTCTTCGCCTCCTCCGCGCGCGGCAGCGGATTGAGGTCGGCGGGATTGGCGTTGTACCAGCCGAGATAGAATTGATAGACCGCTTTCGCATTGTGGCTCAGCGTGCCGTAATAGCCGCGCGCCGCCCACTCGTTCGCCAGTGACGGCGGCAGCTTCAACTGTTCGGCGATTTCAGTCGGCGTCAGGCCGTGATTGAGCAGACGCACCGTCTGGTCGTGAATGAACTTGTAGAGGTCGCGCTGTTTCTTCAGAAACGCGACGATGCGCTCGGTGCCCCACATCGGCCAGTGATGCTGCGCGATCACGGTGTCGGTCCGGTCGCCGTAGCGCTCGATCGCCTCGCCGATGTAGCGTGACCACAGCCGGCCGTCGCGAATTTCGGCACCACGCAGGGTATAAAGGTTGTGCATGTTGTGGGTGGCGTCTTCCGCCATGTTCAGCAATTTGAACTGCGGAAAGTACATGATCATTTCAGAAGGCGCTTCCGAACCCGGCACCAGATGAAATTCGATCTCGACGCCGTCGATGGTGCGCGTCTCATAGGATTGCTTGATCAGGTCGTTCGGCGGGATCAGCGAGATCGTGCCCTTCGAGAGTGCCTTGCCGAGTCCCGTGTCGATCTGCGCCCTGTCACCCACCGGCAGCGCACTGCCGAACTGATATTGCGCGCGCCGCGCCATCGCGTTGCCGGCGATGACGTTCTCCGCCACCGCATGCTCCATGAAGCCGTCCGGCGCGATCACCTTGACCCTGCCCTGCTTCGCATCCTCCTCGCTGATGACCCCTTTCGCTCCGCCGAAATGGTCGGCATGGCTGTGGGTGTAGATCACCGCGGCGACGGACTTTGCAGGCCGGGTCTTCAGATAAAGTTCGAGCGCGGCCTTCGCGGTCTCGTTGGACAATAGCGGATCGATCAGGATCAGGCCGCTGTCGCCCTCGACGATGGTGAGGTTGGACAGATCGAGCCCACGCACCTGATAGACGCGCTCGGTAACCTTGAACAGGCCGTTGATGGCATTGAGCTGCGCCTGCCGCCACAGGCTCGGGTTCACCGTAGGCGGCACGGAATCGCTTTTCAGGAATTCATAGGACCTGGTGTCCCATGCCGGCTTGTCGCCGATGCCGGAAACAACACCATCGGGCAGCGTGGCGATGAAGCCGCGTTTCGCATCCTCGAAATCGGCGCGATCGCTGAACGGCAATGTCTCGAGGAAGGCATCATTGACGGCGCGGCTGGCCGGTTCGGCGTCCTTGGACTGGGCGGATGCTGACGAAAAAGGTGCGAGGGCAAACAGGATGGTGGCCAGCAGGCTGGCGATACGCAGCGACGGCATGAAAACTCCCCGGACAGTCGCGCGGTTCTCGGCAGATGCCACGCGTTGGTTCCAGCCTATCAGGACAAATGCACAAATTTCATCGCAAACTTCATCGGCTCCGGCGAAGGAATTGCCCTTTTCTGGTCCCGCTTCGCGTCCCATATTCCACTCATGGCGAAGAACCCCGATTCCCCGAAAAAATCTCCGAAAACCCCGAAGTCGAAGGCGCACCGCCCCGACGTGCAGCCGATCGGCCCGGCACTGGCGGAATTGCTGAATCCCGCGATCAACCGTGGTGATGCCGGCATGGGGTCGGGCACCGGCCTGCAGCCACCGCCCGACAATTCCAAGGATCGCCGCTCCGGCGGCGAGGCCGCGATCCATCGCGCGCGGTCTTCGACCCCGAAGGATTTCAACGAGGGCGAACCACGCTCAGCTCCGCTGCGTCCCAACCCGCAGCCGACGGGCGCGCGGCAGGGTTTCGAGGAAGCCCCGCAAGCCAACTACGGCACCAGCGCACCGATCCCAACGCTCGATCCCGAACTGGCGAAGCAACTCGGCTTCACAACCGAGGAGGAAGACGCCGCCGCGATGGCCCGTCCTCCGCGCAACAAGATGGAAGCGCTCGGCGTGCAGGCCACAGCCGATGCGCTCGAAAATCTCATCCGCGACGGCCGTCCGGAATTTCGCGGCGATGATGGCCAGGTCAAGGTCTGGGCCCCCCACCGCCCGCCGCGCCCGGAGAAATCCGAAGGCGGCGTGCGGTTCGAGATCAAGTCCGAATACGAGCCCAAGGGCGATCAGCCGACAGCGATCAAGGAACTGGTCGAAGGCATCAAGCGCAACGACCGCACCCAGGTGTTGCTCGGTGTCACCGGAAGCGGCAAGACCTACACCATGGCGCAGGTGATCGAGGCGACGCAGCGCCCGGCAATCATCCTCGCGCCCAACAAAACACTGGCGGCGCAGCTTTACGGCGAGTTCAAGAATTTCTTCCCCGACAACGCGGTGGAGTATTTCGTCTCCTATTACGACTACTACCAGCCCGAAGCCTACGTCCCGCGCACCGACACCTATATCGAGAAGGATTCCTCGATCAACGAACAGATCGACCGCATGCGCCATTCCGCGACCCGTGCGCTCTTGGAACGAGACGACGTCATCATCGTGGCCTCGGTATCGTGCATCTACGGTATCGGTTCGGTGGAAACCTATACCGCCATGACATTCGCGATGAAGAAGGGCGAGCGCATCGACCAGCGTCAGCTCATCGCCGATCTCGTGGCGCTCCAATACAAGCGCACGCAGCACGATTTCACCCGCGGCACGTTCCGTGTGCGCGGCGACACCATCGACATTTTCCCGGCGCATTATGAAGACCGCTCATGGCGCGTGAACATGTTCGGCGACGTCATCGAGAGCATCGAGGAGTTCGATCCGCTCACCGGGCACAAGCAGGACGAGCTTGAGTTCATCAAGATCTACGCCAACTCGCACTATGTGACGCCGCGTCCGACGCTGATTCAGGCCATGAAGAGCATCAAGAGCGAGCTGAAATGGCGGCTCGACCAGTTGAACGCGCAGGGTCGCCTCTTGGAAGCGCAGCGGCTCGAACAGCGCACCACCTTCGACCTCGAAATGATGGAAGCCACCGGAAGCTGCGCCGGCATCGAGAACTATTCGCGCTATCTCACCGGCCGCAAACCGGGCGAGCCGCCGCCGACGTTGTTCGAATACGTGCCGGACAACGCGCTGGTGTTCGCCGACGAGAGCCATGTCACCGTGCCGCAGATCGGCGGCATGTTCAAAGGCGACTTCCGCCGCAAGGCGACACTTGCGGAATACGGCTTCCGCCTGCCCTCCTGCATGGACAACCGCCCGCTGCGCTTTGAAGAGTGGGACATGATGCGCCCGCAGACCGTGGCGGTGTCGGCGACGCCGGGCGGCTGGGAGTTGAACGAAAGCGGCGGCGTGTTCGTGGAGCAGGTCATCCGCCCCACCGGACTCATTGACCCGCCGGTCAACATCCGCCCCGCCCGCACCCAGGTCGACGATCTGGTCGGCGAGGTTCGCGCCACGGCGCAGGCCGGCTATCGCTCGCTCATCACCGTGCTGACCAAGCGCATGGCGGAGGACCTCACCGAATATCTGCACGAGCAGGGTATTCGCGTGCGCTACATGCACTCGGACATCGACACCATCGAGCGTATCGAGATTATCCGCGATTTGCGGCTCGGCGCGTTCGATGCGCTGGTCGGCATCAACCTGTTGCGCGAAGGTCTCGACATTCCCGAATGCGCGCTGGTCGCGATCCTCGATGCCGACAAGGAAGGTTTTTTGCGCAGCGAAACGTCGCTCATCCAGACCATCGGCCGCGCCGCGCGTAACGTCGACGGCAAAGTCATTCTCTATGCGGACCAGATCACCGGCTCGATGGAGCGCGCCATCGCCGAGACCGACCGCCGCCGCGAGAAGCAGGTCGAGTACAACACCGCCCACGGCATCACGCCGGAGAGCATCAAGCGTTCGATCGGTGATATTCTCGGCAGCGTCTACGAGCGCGATCACGTGCTGGTGGAAATCGGTGACGGCGGCATGGCCGACGATGCGGTCGCCATCGGCCACAACTTTGAGGCGGTGCTGGCCGATCTGGAAACGAAGATGCGCGAAGCCGCCGCCGACCTCAACTTCGAGGAAGCGGCACGGCTACGCGATGAGGTGAAGCGCCTGCGCGCGACGGAGCTCGCCGTGGTGGACGATCCGACCATCAAGCAGCGCGGCGTGGCGGCGAAGGCCGGCGCCTATGCGGGCAAGAAGAAATACGGCGATGCGGCGAACCTGCCTGCGCAACTCGACAAGGCGGCGGCGCGCAACAAGTCGCGCGTGCACAAACCGGGCCTCGATGAAATGGGCATCGCGACGTGGCATGAGGTGAAGCCGGATCGCAAGAACGTCGCACGCCCGCGCAAGCCGACGCTGGACGAGATGGGACCGGGCACCGAAAGCAAAATCTTCCAGCCGATCAACTCGCGCGAATCAGGCCCGGAATTCGGCGGCCGCCCGGCCAGCCCCTCGCCGCGTTCAAGCGGCGGTGCGCCGGGACATAGGGGTGGCTGGAAGAAGAGGTAGGCGCGGTTCGCCCGCAGGCTCTGCGCGATCGCGATGAAGAGGCATGCGCTACGGCATGGCAATGACCGGATTCGTCTCCATATAAAGCGACACACCAGACCGATCCCTGCCTGTCCCTCCCCGATGAGCGCAGTCCGTCGCATCCTCGCAAACGGCGCGGCCCAATCCGAAAGTCCCCATGACACCCCTTTCCATCCTTGAGCTTGTGCGCGTCACGGAAGAAACAGACGCGCGAGGCGCGCTCGACAATGCACGCGATGTTGCGTCCCACGCCGAAGGTTGGGGCTATCGCCGCATCTGGGTGGCCGAGCATCACAACATGGTGGGCATCGCGAGCGCGGCCACGTCGGTGGTGCTGGCGCATATCGCCGCCGGGACGAAGACCATCCGCGTCGGCGCCGGCGGCATCATGCTGCCGAACCATGCGCCCTATGTGATCGCCGAGCAGTTCGGAACGCTGGAGCGGTTGTTTCCAGGCCGTATCGATCTGGGCCTGGGGCGCGCTCCGGGGACTGATCAACTCACGCTGCGCGCCTTGCGGCGTTCACCCGAAGCCGCCGACAATTTCCCGCAGGACGTGCTGGAGGTGCAAGCTTTTCTGGCGCCTGCCGGTCCGGGGCAGCGCATCCAGGCAGTGCCCGCAGCGGGCACCAACGTGCCCCTTTGGATTCTCGGGTCGAGCCATTTCGGTGCCATGCTCGCCGCCGAGCTCGGGCTGCCTTATGCGTTCGCGTCGCACTTCGCGCCCGACGAGTTGTTGCCTGCGCTGGAGATCTACCGCGCGAGATTCAAGCCGTCCGAACAGCTCGACCGGCCCTATGCCATGGTCGGCGTCAACATCATCGCGGCCGACAGCGACGCCGAGGCGCGGCGGCTGGCCACGACCCAGCAGATGTCCTTCACCAACATGTTCCGCGGGGCGCGCGGCCTCAGCCAGCCGCCCATAGACGATATCGAGACCTATTGGTCGCCATCCGAAAAAGCGCAGGCCATGCGGATGCTGGCGCGGTCCATTGTCGGCTCCCCCGAAACGGTTCGCGCCGGGATCAATGCATTGGTGAAAGAAACCGCCGCCGACGAGTTGATCGTCGTCTCCGATGTGTATGACCATCCGACGCGCTTGAGGTCGTTTGAGATGATCGCCGGCGCGGCGCGCTGACATGATGCAGCGGGACTCGTCCAAATGATCGCCTGTTTGCAATCCCCCCTCGGCACCTGCTAGGTCATCACCACAATTCTCTGCACGTTAATTGAGGGGCCGAACAATGGCGGATGCCGATCTGGACGCAATCATCCGAAAACTCGCGAAACAGCAGCACAAGACCCTGACGGCGGCCGTCAAAAAGCAGCGCGATCGTTATGCCGCGCTCGCTGTCAAGGCAAAGGATGCGGACGCCCGGAAGCAGTTGAAGCAGATCGCGAAGGATGTGCTGGAGATTGGCACGGCCACCGTGAAGCGTCTTCAGATGTCGGCCGATAACGCAGCCTACAGCTACGAGCGCTCTATCCGGCAGGCGGTTGAGACAGCCCCGGCGAAAAAGCCTGCAAAGAAGGCAGACGCCGGCAAGCTCAAGACGCCTGCGAAGAAGACCGCGAAAAAGTCGTCCGGGAAATCCCCAGCCTGAACGATCGCGCCGGGAACACATCACAAATTACGCCGCCGACGTTTTCGTCGCCACGTTGGTAATTTGCGTCTTCAGTTCGCGCCGCGTCATCGCGGGCTTCTCCGAGAAACCTCGGTGCGCCGGATTGGACGTATTGAAGTGATCATGCTGTCGCTGCGTAAGGACAGCAGTCCTTCGTCCCATCGGGAGCGAAAACATACTAGCACCGCAAGCAATTCTGTCTATCCCGAACGTCGATAAGTTCGCGAACAGGCAAGGAGCGACCTTGCCCGTGTGAATTCCGTCGCCACACAAGATGTTGTAGCGAGGCCGGAATTTCTTCTGCTGCACCGGAATGAACATTTCCTGATGCGCGGACTACCCGCGCAACAGACGCACGTTGCGCCCGCTTACTTTGCCAGCACCCGGGCGAGATCGATCAGGTTGGTGGAAATAGGCTTTGTCCGGCCGGCGATTTCAGCCAGCGGCGTGCGGGTAAGTTCTCCACGCTGCTCGCCGATCAGAACCCCCGACACGCCTTCCCCCAGCGAGGTGAGCGCGGCAACGCCGAGCCTTGTCGCCAGCAGCCGGTCGAATGCTGTCGGCGGCGCGCCGCGCACAACGTGGCCAAGCACGGTAGCGCGCAGTTCGAACCCGGTTCTTGTGCGATCTTTCTCGAAGTGCGCCAGAATATGCGCAGCATTCTCCTTGACGCCCTCGGCGATCACCACGATGGCGTGGGTCTTGCCCCGCTCATAAGCCGCGCGCAGCCGCGCGGAAATTTCAGCAGCGGACACTTCAAACTCGGGCGTGGAGATCACCTCGGCCCCGCCGGCCAGCCCCGCCATCATGGCGAGATAGCCGCAATTACGGCCCATGGTCTCGACCAGAAACGCGCGGGTATGCGACGAGCCCGTGGTGCGCAGATGATCGATGGCCTCAAGCGTGACGTTGATGGCGGTGTCACAACCGATGGTGACGTCGGTGCCATACAAATCGTTGTCAATGGTCGAGGCGATGCCGACAACCGGAAAACCCAGAGCATGCAGCGCGGACGAGCCAGTCTGTGAACCATTTCCGCCGATCACCACCAAAGCGTCAATGCCGCGCGCGGAAAGGTTGCGCAGCGCCTTCGACCGCCCGCTTTCCTCCCGGAACTCCTTGGATCGCGCGCTGCCGAGGAACGTGCCGCCGATCTGGATGATGCCGCCCACATCGCGCGCGCTGAGACGGGTCATGCGATCATCGATCAATCCCTGCAACCCCTCCCGCACACCGTATACCGCGATCTCACGATCAAGCGCGCTGCGCGTCACAGCGCGGATCGCAGCGTTCATTCCCGGGGCATCGCCGCCGCTCGTCAGGATCGCAATGGCTTTCATGCTGGTGACTGTATCCGGCGTTCGTGCAGCGCCTCGGCTGGAATACGAAGGTTAAACTGAAACACCGGAACTTTATGACGCCATTCGCGCGCCGTCCACCCGACCGCTCTTAACCTGACCGCCGGTTGCTGGTGTTCTGTTTCAGATTGCCGTGTGCCGCCTGTTCATCGAGATTATGCTTCTCATCGTCGCGATGACCCTTGGTGTTGTCGATCGCCACTTTCGGCGCGCTGCCGGGACCTTTGTCGCTGCGGTTCTCCTCCGGGACTGGCGGGACGGTTTTGTTCATACGAGTCTCCCATCTGCAATCCAACAACGCAGGGCGCCGGATGCCGTTCCGGAAACAATTGCAGCATCGTCTCATAAAAGCCATGCTCTGATTTTGGGCGGCCATCACGGATCGATAATGACCAGCATTCGATCAATATCCGGCGCTTTCCTGATCTGCGCCCTCGCTTTGACCGGCGCGGACGCCGCGAAAAAATCGGACAAGCCGGCCAAACAGCCGGAGCCGATGCCGCAGGATACACCGCTTAATACCTTGAAGAATGCCCCGAAGGCACCCTCCCTCGCCTGCGACGGGCCGTTTGCCAAAGACACCACCCACGCCAAACTCGTGAGCGAGTTCGGCGCGAAGAACGTCGTGTTCAAGGACGTCGATATCATGAGGGATGTGAAGACCCAGGCCAGCGTGATCTTCGACGAGGACCCGACCAGGCGTCTGGTGGTCTACTGGAAAGACAACAAGGCACGGGCCAGACCCATGGCCGTTTCCGTGGAGGCACCCTCGACCTGGACGGGTCCGGGCGGCGTGCGCAACGGTCTCGCGTTGAAGGATCTGGTGAAGCTCAATGGCGACGAATTCCGGATGATGGGATTCGGCGGCGTCGGTGGCGGCGAGATTTCGGGACTGAAAGGCCCATTTTCCGATCTGCCCGGCGGCTGCACCCTGAAGATAAAGCTTGAGCCCGGCATCGCAAATCCGCTGCCGCCGCGTTTCGCGTCGGTGACCGGCGACCAGTTCGTCGCATCGAAAAATCTGGTGCTCCGCCGCGTGCGTCCACAGGTCTCGCAATGGAGCGTGAATTATCAGTGACCGCAGGACGCATCGCGTCCCGATAAATCGAGCAAACATTGGAGAGACTTCGTTAAACCTTGTCTCAAAGGCCGCTTGCCCCCCTCCGGGTTCCCACTTACGGAACCTGCAAATGGGAGACAACGAAAATGACTGATCAACAGTCTAGACAGTGCGTGTTGACCTTTGTCGATGCGTTCTATGCCGGCGATGTCGCCCGGGCGACAAGCTGTTGCGACGACGAACTGGATTCCATTACCCATGCTCCGGTCGAGATCTTCCCGCATCTCGGTCACAAGCACGGCAAGGCATGGGTCAAAGAGGCGATCCAAATTCAGGAGAAGCGGTATTCGAGCCGGCGATACACGATCGACTACATCGCTGTCGACGGGCCGCGCGTCGCGACGATCCTGCAAGTGAACCTGCAGAAGCGCAACGATCAGCGCATCGTGCAATTCAGCACCGCGGTGTTCTACACGGTGAAGGCGGGGCTCATCATCGAGCACCGCTCGTTCCTCGATTCCTTCGATCTCATCCAGCAATTGCTCGGTCACGATCTGACTGACGCATTCGCAACCAGCGTCAACGCCGCAATGCAGCGATAGTCCCGAGACGCGTCGCTTACCGCGCCGCTGAAACGCCAAGCTCCCGCACCAGCCCGAACCACATGGCGATCAGTTCGCGCGCCGCGGGGTCCTTGCTCGGCTTCAGACGCACGGCGGTATGCACCATCACGAGCTTGGACGCTGGATCGACAAAGATCGCCTGACCGTTGATGCCGAGCATGGCGAACATCCGCCGTTTCGCCGGAACGATCCATGTCTGATAGCCGTAGCCGTAGAAAGGCGTCGCTACGCGCGGCGCGCGAAACGACCCCTCTGGCGCGGTGGTCGCGTCGATCACCCACGCTTCGGGAATGACTCCGCCGCCGCCGTTGGCGAGCAGAAGCCCGAACCGTGCATAGTCGCGCAGCCGCGCGCCAAGGCAGCAGTAAGCCTGCTCCTGATTGTGGCCGTCGACGGTCCAGCTTGCTTCGTCCTCAGCCCCCATTGGCTTCCAGATTTTTTCCGACAGATAATCGGATAGGCGCCGGCCGGTGGCAGCCATCAGCACAAGGCCCAGTGCTTCAGTCTGCGTTCCGGCATAGGCGAATTTCGTCTCAGGCGGTGCGATCCGCTTGTTGTAGTGAGTCAGTTGAACCGCCGCGCCGGGCAGATCGGAGCGGCGGAGGCTGCGGTTGAACGCGGCGGCGTCATCCTTGCCATCGTAGGACTCCGAGAACTCGACGCCCGCACTCATGGTCAGCAGCGCGCGTAGCGATGTCTGGCCGTAGGCGCTGCCCTTCATTTCCGGCACGTAGTCCTGCGCCAGATCTTCGATGGATTTGATCTTGCCCTCCTTGATCGCGATACCCACCAGCATTGCAACCATCGTCTTCACCATCGAGTTGGACAGCAGGCGGTCGGTATCGCGGCGGCCATATTGATAGCGCTCCAGCAGGATCGTGGAATCCCTCACGATCAGAAGTCCCGTGGTCGGATGCCGCGCCAGATATTGATCGACGGTGAAACGCTCGCCGTCGAAGGTATAGGTGAAATCCGTCCGGTCGCAGTTGCGCGCCAGCGGCGACGGCGCAGCCGGCGGCAGCACCACGTGAGCGGGCAACAGCCGGTCGAAATTGCTAAAGGTGGCGACCATGCGATCCTGACGGGTGCGATCCGCGATGGTGCCGAGCGGATAGTTCTGCCCCGCGCCGTAAGCCTCCGCATCTGGGCCGGTCTTCGAGAACGAAGGCGCGCAACTGCTCGCGCGAGCTTCGTTCGCCGTTTCTGCCCGCGCCGGATCCTGTACCGCAACCGCAACCCAGCAAGACAAAGCGAGGCTGGTAACGATCCACACTGCGGGGGAACGGCGCATGAAGTGTTCCAGACACAACATCAGGAAAATGGCTTGATCAAAATGCTGTCTGAAAATGACGTATGGCCACGCCCCGCGCAAGCCACCCCCGCCCGTTTTCGGACGGGGGCGTTGCACAATGTTTCAGGAAATGAAAAGCGGCCTCAGGAAGTCACGACTTAAGAAGACATGCTTTAGAAAGACATGACTCAGGAAGGCATGACTCAGGAAGGCATGGGCTGACCATTGGCGGCCAGCAGTGCGCGCAGATCGCGGATCGGCGGAAACACTTCGACATTCCAGTCCGATCCCTGCGCGTCGTGGGCGCGCTGCTCCATTTCGACGATCTCGCGGTCTTCCGCGAAAATCCGCTCCGTGAACCAGACCAGCGCCGGCCAGGCCAGATCGAGCAGCCCGGGAATTTTCGGACGGCGCACGGACAGAAGACCGAAGGTGCGATTGAATTTCTGCTCGGCATCGACCGGCGTATAGGCGATCCACAGATGCATTACCGGCTCGTCGCCGGACGTCCAGATCCGCAAGGTCTGATACGGATATTCAGTGCGGATGGTCATCAGGTCGCGGCTGACGCGGTCAGCCCCGCGGCGGCTCGACAGGATCAAAGCTTCGCCCAGCGGCTGGCTGCCTTCGGTGCGTGCGAAGCTGTAGTCGACTTCGATCCAGTCATCGCCCTTGCGACGGCCGAGATAGCGCGGCGCAATCTTGCCCATCTGGCGGCGATGCAGGAACTGATGGTTCATGTCCATCAGGTTCTCGTGCATAAACGTGTAGTGACAGCGAACCTGCTTGCCGAAACGGCGGGTCTTGAACGCCTTGTCGTGCGCCGAGCCCAGCGGCCCCAGCTCGGTAACGACCTTCGGATCGCCCGGCCAGATCAGGATCAATCCGTCCTGCTCGCGGCAGGGATAGGCGCGGACGCCGTTCGGCAACTTGTCCTTGCCCAGATATGGCACGTCGATGCATTTGCCCGACGCATCGTAGGTCCAGCCATGGTAGCAGCAGCGCACCGCGCACCCTTCCACAACGCCCTTTGACAGAGGTACCTGCCGGTGGGCGCAGCGATCTTCCAGCGCGAAGACCGCCCCGCCGTCCTTCGGCCGGATCAGCACGATCGGCTCGCCGGCAAATTGCGCCGCGTAGGTCTTGCCGGGCTTGAGTTCTTTCGACCATGCCAGCGGATACCAATGGTCGGGATGCGAGCCGATGCGACGAAGATCGATTTCTGGTGGCTGGATGAGTTCGCGGGTGGGCAAGTCGAGAGTATCGGACATGAGGCCCCTGAGGATGGATGCGGCGTCGAATGCAAGCGATCCGGCGCCAACTATAGCGACTGAACCGAGTTTGTCCGATCTGTTGTGGCGCCATCGTGACCGGCCGGCGCATACAAACCATGCAACCTTCATTCCGGGAAAGACAGCAGCCGCACTCGCTGTGGCTTCGGCGCATCGATCGTCCACCGTCAATGAACTTTTTGGCGACTCCCGCCGACCAAACCGTTGCCGGGCCTCGATCCGGAAACGGGGGCATCATGAAAACAGTCGTTCTCGCTGCGTTAGGGACCCTTGCCGGTCTCATCCTTGGCGCGGCTGTTGGCATCCTGGCTGGAATCGCCTGGATCAATCTGGTGCCAACCCGCGATTTCGAGGGCGAGGCCGCGATGCTGGTATTCTTTACATTTGCGCCGACGGGCAGCGTGCTGGGCGGACTGACCGGCGCGATCGGGGCGGGCGTTCTCGCCGCACGGTCGCGCATCCGTATGGAAGACGACATCTGACGGCCAAGCCTGGCAAGTTGCGCCTATTTTAGGCCGGACGAGACCATGAGCGAATTTTAATCGCCAAACCTGCGTTTTTTACAATTGTGCATTGCAGCAGCGCGTGTTGTCATACGAAATAAAATTGCTATGTAAATCGCAGCAGTGGGAATTCAGCATTCTTGGCTGGGCGTCACAGACGATGCCCTTTTTGCCGTTTGCTGTTCGTTAAAAAGACATTTCAGGACCGCAAGATGACAGAGCATAGCCTCTGGCGCTTTTCGCGTGCGTTTTATCGTGCGCTGAACGAGCGTCAGACTGATCAACTCGAATCGATTCTTGATGACAACATCGACTGGGCAATTTATGGCCCTATCGACATGTTCGCTTTTTTGGGCGCAAGGCATGGCAAGCGGGCCGTTATCGATGTGGTGCGTGAGATTTCCAGCCTCGTGCAACTTCATCGCTTCGACCGCGAATCGCTCATGCTTGGTGAGGAATCGGCGGCCTCACTGATGCGCTATTCACTGACGCCGTCGAAGTCCGGCAATCCGATCAGCGTGCGGGTTGCGCTTTTTGCCCAATTCAAGGGCAATAAACTGACCAGTCTGCGCGCCGTGGTCGATACTTTCGATCTCGTCGAACAGGTACTGGGCCGTCAGATTCATCTGCCGCAGATCGCGTAACGCACCGACGCCTCTCCAGATACCGCCGACCGCTTTCGAAATGCCCCGCCCGCGCGGGGCATTTGTGTATCTGACCAGTCTCTCACTGCTCACAGCAGGTTGAACCGGCGCAGTCACAATTGCGACAAACGCAATTGAAACAAGATCACTGTATTGCCGGAAGATTGAGAGTGGCGCGGCGGTCATGCCCGTGACGCTGAAAGGTGTTATTAACCTGCGTCGTCCCAGATCGAATTGCAAATGCCGCCGGACGGATTGCCAATGACGCCGACCCGACTTCAACCTGAACAATCGCAAGCCTGGAATCGACGGATCGCGCTGACACTCGCAGTGAGCCTGTGCACAGCGTCGGCCTGTTTTGCGCAGACGGTCGACCCGACTTCCGCGCCGGCCACCGAAACCGCCGCCCCCGATTTCGTCGAACCGGCGGACATCGACTGGAGCGTGCTCAATACCGATCCGACATCGGTGTACGAGACGCCTGCGGTGATCGGCCGGAAGCCGAACGTCACGGCGTCAAGCGGCGACCCGTGGTCGTGGAGCCGCGCCGACAAACCGGATGGATCCTCCGCCGTCACCGTCAAGCAGCCGATCACGCCATTCTGGGACACCCGCGTCGGCGCCGACCTCAATGTCACAACCCGGACGCCGACGACGTCTTCGGAAGTTCTTGCCGAGAAGATCGCGCATGACAATCAGCTCTCGCAATCGACGGGCAGTGCATGGGCGTCGATGACCGCGCCCGGCCTCGGCTCGATCTGGGACAAGACTGCGATCGAGGCGCGGACCGATCCGGCGGCCGACCAGAGCAAGTTCGGAACGTCGCTCAGCAAGTCGGTGCCGTTCGGCGGCGACCAGTATTCGCTGACGCTGCAGAACGGATACAACGTCACGCAGCAGACGCTGGTGCCTGTGTTCGGGCTCGGCGCTTCGACACGCATCTTCGAGACCGATCAAACCGCCAAGCTCGGCATCGCCGAAACCGGCACCAGTTTCATCGCCGGACAGACGCATTCCACCGCCGACAACAAATGGCTGCGCCGTGTCGGCGCGGAACAGAAGCTGTTCGGCGGCGTCACCATCACCGGATCGGTGAGCGAGACACCCGAGGGCGTTGCGAACCGAAGCCTGACGGCCGGCTTCAGGCACCAGTGGTAAGTTCCTCTTAACCGGACAGCTACCATTCGGGGCTTTCCCGTTTTGTCCACGGTATGAATCGCCCCCTGCCGCATATTTGCCGCGTTCTGGTCACGATCGGCTGGACACATATACCGCTACTCGTCGTGCGGGGACATCCGCGCTCGCTCACTCCAGCGAAAGGAACAGCCGATGAATGCGCTGCCAGCCGAAAAATCTGAACTGACGGATGAAGACAAGAACCTCGCCGCCGTCTCCGAAGTCGAAGCGGGCATTCGCGACTTCGTCCGCAAGGACGTCGCCTATCTTCGCCGTTCGCCTTCGACCACGCCCGCGACGGAGCCTTCGGCAGACACCTCCGCCGATGCCGCGGTCGGCAGCGTCAACACGCTGATCCATCGCGTGGCAGGAGCCTCGCTTAGCGAAATCGAGAACCTGATCGCCGAACTCGAGGGCCTGCGCACGCTGATGCACAATGAGGGCCAACGCATCCAGCGCGAACTCGCGGGCTACGCCCAGCTCGGCCAGACCGCGATGAAGTCGACCCGGATGATCGCGGACAATCTCGCGCAATGGCGGCGCTCCGCGCCCGAGCCGCGTCAGGACTGAAATTTCCTGAGAGATTCCTGTTGCCGGGCGTGATCTCCGCTCAGGAAATCATGCCGCGGTCACCTCCCGGCAAACTTGTCGCCGCCTCTTCCTGAACGGAGGGGCGGCGAAATTCATTTCACGGCGAATGAACCTGTTTTCACTCTGACACGACCAACGAATTGGCCGGCTACAATCCGCCAACCGATTCAGTGGGACACATCCGTGAAAAATATCAGGACGAGCCAATCCGAACCGCTCGCAGGCAGCGATCAGCGGCCTGAGCTCACAACCATCCTTCTGCGGTTTGTTGTGCTGCTCGCCATTGCGATCGCGATTCTTGCGATCACATGGCGGACATGAGCCTTGACCGGTCCGCGCCGGCCCGCATCACGTTGTCGGCCGCCTCGGAACGAACGCCTTGCCCGTGAAGGAGAACACAAGTTCGCCGCGCTGGTTGATGCCGGTGTTGTGGAATTCAGCGAGACCCCATTGCGGACGCGAGCCCGATGGCCGCAGCGACGACACCTGGGTATCATAGGTCAAGGTATCGCCGGCCAGCACCGGCTTGATCCATTTCATGTTCTCGAATCCGGGCGACGGACCTCCGAGAACGGCCGGCTCGCCGCGCGCCACCTGGGCCTCTGCCTCACGCTTGAAGTCCGCCACGGTCAGCTTCATCCAGGCGGCCGCGACATGCCAACCCGATGCCACGAGCCCGCCGAACGGCGACTTGCGGCCCGCTTCCTCGTCGAGATGAAACGGCTGCGGATCGAATTTCTCGGCGAAGGCTTTGATATTTTCCGGCGTAAAGGTGAATGATCCGAGTTCGCGGCGATCGCCGATCTTCATCTCTTCAAAATACTGCATCACCGAATCCTCAATTGGCGCCGGCCGCGGAGCGCCGCAGCACCATAATCGGAAGCGTGGCGAGCATCAGCGTCTGTCCGGAAGCGTTGCGCATATCGTTCTTGATGCGAACGAAACCGATGTCGGATCGGCTTCGGGACTCTCGGGTGTCAAGAACCTCGACCGAAACCGTCAGATCGTCGCCCGGCCGCAGCGGCGAGAGCCAGCGCACGTCCTCGACGCCCGGCGCACCGGCGGACGCGATGTTGTGGATGAAGCCGTCCCAGCTGATACGCATCAACAGCGCGCACATGTGCCAGCCGGAGCCCGATAGGCCCTTGAGCATCGAGCGATTGGCAGCTTCGTCGTCGAGATGCATCGGCTGGGGATCGAACTCGGAAGCGAACGAAATAATATCTTCGCGCGACACATGGTGGGGGCCGAACGTGCCGAAATGGCCCGGCTTGAAATCTTCGAATGTCAGTTTCATTTTCTCGATCGCATTGTGGACGGGCGCAGTTTGGCCGTTATTTGCGGACACCTCAAGCGGTCCGTTCCGCACTCGCCTTCCGTCCTTTTCGGCGATATGCGACAAACCATCCATCCGGAGCGATTCAGTCTGTGGCTGATTCGCCATCGTTCGCCCGCCGTCGTCCAACCGCGGCTCATCTGGAGAAAAACCCATGTTTCAATTCCAGGATCTCTTCCAGTGGGACAGGTTCATCACGCCCACCATCATCAAGGCGTTCTACTGGCTGGTGATCGCGCTGATCATCCTGTTCGGCATCTCCGGCATATTCTCTGCGCTGACGCTGATGGCCGTCAGCCCGTTCGGCGGCTTCGTCCTGCTGCTGTCGGCGCTCGCGGGAATCGTCGTGGGAATCATCTTCTCACGCATCAGCGCCGAACTGATTTTGATCGTGTTCCGGATCAACGAGCACCTCGGTGCGATCCGCGACCAAGGCCGCGAGCAGGGACGGCAGTTTTAAGCGACGCTTTCCTTCTGCCGTCACCCTGAGGTGCCGTAGCGCAGCGAAGGCCTCGAAGGGTGACGGCTACAATATTGATCCGCCATCCTTCGAGGCTCGCAAGGGCCTCGCACCCCAGGATGACGGATACAACCTCCTGAGTTCAATTATTAAATCGGAAGTGCATCACGTCGCCGTCGGCGACGATGTATTCCTTGCCTTCCAGCCGTAGCTTGCCGGCGTCGCGCGCGCCGGCTTCGCCGCCAAGCGACACGTAATCGTCATAGGCAATCGTCTCGGCGCGGATGAAGCCCTTCTCGAAATCGGTGTGGATCACACCGGCCGCCGCAGGCGCCTTGGTGCCCTTGGTGATGGTCCAGGCACGGGCCTCCTTGGGACCGACCGTGAAGTAAGTGATGAGATGCAGCAGTTCGTAACCGGCGCGGATCAGGCGGTCGAGACCGGCCTCTTCCAGCCCCAGCGTCTCAAGGAAATCGACGCGCTCGGCACGTGACAGCGTCGCGATCTCGGATTCGATCTTGGCCGAAATCACCACTGCGACCGCGCCCTCCTTCTTGGCATGTTCGAACACCGCCTGCGAGAATGCATTGCCGGTGGCGGCGGAGCCTTCCTCGACGTTGCAGACGTAAAGCACGGGCTTCGACGTCAGGAGACCGAGCATGCGGAAGGCGCGCTCCTCCTCCGGCTTTCGTTCGAGAAATCGCGCCGGCCTTCCTTCGCGCAGCAGCTTCAGCGAACGCTCAACCAGTTCGAGCTGCTCCTTGGCTTCCTTGTCATTGCCCTTGGCTTTCTTGCCGAGGTTGTCGACGCGTTTCTCCAGGCTGTCGAGATCGGCCAGCATCAGTTCGGTCTCGATGGTCTCGATGTCAGCGAGCGGCGCGATCTTGCCCTCGACATGAGTGATGTCGGAGTCCTCGAAGCAGCGCACCACATGCGCCACCGCATCAACCTCGCGGATGGTCGCGAGAAACTGGTTGCCGAGTCCCTCACCTTTCGACGCGCCCTTCACAAGGCCCGCGATGTCCACGAAGGTCAGCTGGGTCGGGATGATAGTCTGCGACTTGGCGATCTCGCACAGTTTTTCAAGACGCGGGTCCGGCACGGCCACTGCTCCGACATTCGGCTCAATGGTGCAGAACGGATAGTTCGCCGCCTGCGCCGCCGCCGTTTCCGTCAGCGCGTTGAACAGTGTGGACTTGCCGACATTGGGCAGTCCGACGATGCCGCATTTGAAACCCATGATCTGTCCTGAATTTTCCGAACGATGCGCAAACTATCCTGCGCCGCCGTCGTCCTTTGATGTGAATCCCTTTGCATCCATCGCAAGATGCACCTTGTTTGCAAACGACGCGTCCTGTCCGGTGACAAGAAACGCGGCGTTGTCGGCAACCGCTTCGCACAACGCTCTTACCCAAGGCATTTCGCTTTTGGCGAAATCGGACAAAACGTGCTGATGCACCAGATCCTTGACGCCGGGATGCCCGACGCCGAGCCGGACGCGGCGATAGTCGTTGCCGACATGCGCGGAGATCGAGCGCAACCCGTTGTGTCCCGCGATACCGCCGCCGACCTTGACGCGCAGCTTCGCGGGCGGCAGTTCGATCTCGTCGTGGAACACCGTAATGTCGCCGACGCCCATCTTGAAGAACTTCGTAGCTTCGCCAACAGCGTTGCCCGACTCATTCATGTAAGTCGTGGGCTTCAGCAGAATGACGCGCCCATTGCCGAGATTGCCTTCGGAGGTCTCGCCCTGAAAGCGACGGCGCCACGGACCAAATCCGTGACGCCGTGCGATTTCATCGACAGCCATGAACCCGATATTGTGCCGGTTGCCCTGATACTTCGCGCCGGGGTTCCCCAGTCCGACGAACAGGCGCATGACCTAATGTCCCGAATCCGAAGTTCGTTTGATTTCGCAGCATCTTCCGAGCGAACTTCGGATTCGAAAGGACACTAGGCAATTATAAATTCTGGTGGAGTTTAGGATTTGACATTCGCGTGCGAACGTCAAATCCACTCCACCAGGTTCTCTTGGTTTACGTCTTGGCCGCTTACTTCTTCTTGTCGGCAGCGGGCTTCGCCGCAGCAGCGGCGGGAGCCTTGCCGCCAGCCGCAGGCGCTTTCGCACCGGCCGCAGCAGCAGGAGCCGCAGCGCCGGCCGCAGGAGCCGCACCGGCCGCAGGAGCGGCGCCGCCGGCAGCCGCAGCAGCGGCCTTCAGTTCTTCGTTGTAACCCGATGGCGGAACGATCGTAACCAGCGTCGCATCGTCACGCGTCAGCAGCTTGACGCCCGGCGGCAGCTTGATGTCGGTGATGTGCAGCGAGCTCGCGATATCGAGCTTGCCGACATCGGCTTCGAGATATTGCGGGATGTTATCCGCAGGCACTTCGAGGTCGATGGAGTGGGTCACGATGTTGACCGTGCCACCGCGCTTCACGCCCGGCGCGGTTTCCGCGTTCAGCACGTGCAGCGGAACGCTGACGCGGATCTTGGAGCCTTCGCCGAGGCGCAGGAAATCCACATGCAGCGGGAAGTCGCGCACCGGATCGAGGCTGAAGTCACGCGGAATCACGCGATGCTTCTTGCCGTCCAGTTCGATGTCATGAATCGTCGTCAGAAAACGCCCGGCCTGAATGCGCAGGCGCAATTCAGCATCGTCGAGCGAGATGGTCAGCGGGGGCTGGTTGTTGCCATAGATCACTGCCGGGATACGGCCAGCGCGACGTTCAGCCCGGGCGGCCCCCTTGCCGGCCTTCGGACGAGCGGTCGCCTTCAATTCCTTGACGGTCGCCATTGTTGAGTTCCTTAAGCTTTAAAAGTGAAGGGCCGCAAAGCGGCCCGGTTTTACGTCGCGGCAAGCCTCCAGGGGTGCGGGGGCCGCGGACGTGGCGGGTTCTTAGCCCCAAAGGACCCGAAACACAAGAAAATCAGGGAATTTTATCGCCAGTTTTAGGCCCGGACGACGGCTTGAAGGACGGAAGCTGTGACCGCCGGGGGCGTCTATTCCGCGGCCTGGGCCCGGTTCGCATCCGGAAAAACCGGCCGATTTGCCGAAGCCGAGCCGGTATCGACGGACTGTCCCGCCAGCCAGTCTTCGGAGTCCGCGAGCGCCCGTAAGGCGTCGCATTTGCGGAGCAGCGACGCACGCTCATGATCGTCCGGAGCGGATGCGGCGGCGTCTTCGCAGCGGGCGGCCCATTCGCGCAATTCTGCGGAGGTGTTGTTGATCATGGGAGTTTCCGTTTCCTGGAAAAGACCACGCTTTTCCAAACTCCACTATGCCATTCAAATCAAACCAACACAAGACATAAGCCATTGAAACAACTGTAGTTTTTTACTAATTTGGTGACTCCGGAGGGAAATGGGGAACTTTGGCCGAATGAGTGAGTTGAGTAATTTACTCACCTTTTCCCAAAGGCGTTTGGAATGTTCCGGACGACCGACACAGGAGGCCAAAATGAGCGATTTGCGCGGCGAGCGCCTGCAAATCATGCTTTCGCCTGAAGAACTTTCCGCGGTGGACGATTTCCGGTTCAAACACCGGATGCCGACGCGCGCCGCCGCCGTGCGCGAGCTGCTGAAGCTCGGCTTGGCGTCCGCTGAGATCGTGACCGGCGCGGGAATGAAATCCAGCAACTATGGTGTCCTTGGCCGCAGCACGATCGGGCGGCGCGAGGGCGAAGGACCGGACGGCGCGGAATAAACAATTTGGCGCTCCCTGGACGGAACTCATTAAGGATAGCCGTTAAGGGTCGGGAACCGGTTTTTCGCTACACGTGTGGGGTGCATATCTACCAAACGCCCCGCAGAGGACGAAATGGCTGCCTTGGCAGAACTTCCGCAAACGACAAGACGTCTGCTGCTCGCATCCGATTGCGACGATCACAGCGACGATCTCGCACGCATCTTGAAAAATGCGGGCAGCGTGGAAGCCATCTCGATTCACGACCTGCCCGATCATCCTGCGAGCGATTTCGCCGGCGTGATCGTCGACATCGATCTGACATCCGCGGCCACGGTGCAACGTGTCCGCAGCAAGCTCACCCGCGAGCCTTATCAGGCATTGCCCCGGCTCTTCGTACTGGCGGACTCGCTGCATCATGGACCGACGCAGGCTTGGGCGCTCGGCGCCACCGATACAATCTCGCGCCCGCTCGACCCGGAAAGCATCCTGCACCGCATTCGCCAGGTGTTTCCGGATATGCCGGAGGATGAGCGCACCGCCGACGCGCGAATCCTGAGCAACGGCGTCACCGCTGCGCTTGTCGTAATGTCCAAGATTTTCCGGCGGCTGCCGGCCGGCATTCCGCTGACCATCGCGGACGTGATGGAAGCGGAGATGCAGATTCTGCGCGCGCTGAAACGCTGTTCGCTGCGGCAATGGCTGATCGCCATCAACAAGCATCACAACAGAAGCTATCGCCATACCCTGCATGTCACCGGCTACGCCGTAGCCTTCGCACAGCATCTTTGCATGCGCGAGGAGGATCAGCGCCGGCTGACCCGCGCGGCGTTACTGCATGACGTCGGCAAGGCATTCATTCCGGTGCCGATCCTCGACAAGAAGGGGCGGCTGACCGACGAGGAGATCAGCGTCCTCGCCCAGCACACCCGGCTAGGCTACAACGCGCTGAGGGAGCAGCGCGGATTTCCCAGCGAGGTTCTCGACGTCGCGCTGCATCATCACGAAATGCTCGATGGCACCGGCTATCCGGAAGGCCTTCACGGATCGCGCATCAGCGACATCGTTCGCATCATCACGCTGGTGGACACTTACGCCTCGCTGCTCGAACCCGACGCCGAAACGTCGGCGATGTCGCCGGAGCAGGCCTTCGCGATCATGGAATTGATGGACAATAAGCTCGACGGCGCGCTGCGGCAGGCGTTCCGTCCGGTCGCGCTGGGACTTTAAGCGTCCCTCGATTTGACAACACCGGACAGCTTTTACCAAGCGGTTGATTTTGTCCCCCTCCCGCGATGAGATGCAATTATACTTCATCGAGACCAAGCGGCCGGCAATGCATCGGACGCGCCGGGAGGATTCGCAATGCCGTTCGACAGCACGCTGACGCGCCGTTCGCTGATGACTGCCGGCGCTGCAATTGGCGCAAGTCTCGCGACGTCCGTTCGTTTGTTCGCGCAGGCGGCCTATCCGGCACGGCCGGTCCACCTCATCGTTCCCTACGCAGCGGGCGGCGGCACCGATTTCTTCGCGCGGCTCGTTGCAACGTCAATGAGCGCCACGCTCGGCCAGCAGATCGTGGTGGAGAACCGCCCGGGCGCCGGCACACAGATCGGTGCCGAGACGGCGGCGAAAGCCGATCCCGACGGCTACACATTCCTGCTCGGTGACACCTCGACTTATGCCTCGAACAGCAGTCTGTACCAGAAACTGAGCTACGATCCGCAAAAGGATTTCGCGCCGATCTCGCTGACGGGACGCTTCGCCATTGTGCTGCTGGTCAACACCGACAAGCTCAATGTCGCTTCGGTAAAGGACCTGATCGCGGCCGCAAAGAAAGCGCCCGGCAGTATCGACTATGCCAGCGCCGGCGTCGGCTCGCCGTTTCATCTGGCGGCGGAACTGTTCGCGCAGTCGGCGAGCCTCAAGCTCAACCACGTTCCTTACAAGGGCGCAGGACCGGCCTTGCAGGATCTCGCGGGCGGACAGATCGGCATGATGTTCGTCGATTTCGCCAGCGCGCGCTCGCAACTCAGCCTGAAATCAATCAAGGCAATCGGGGTCTGCTCGCCGGGTGAATTTTATGGCCTGCCCGGCGTGCCAGCAGTTGCGGTCGACGTCCCGGGCTTCGAGGCGTGGGCATGGCAGGGCTTTTCAGCACCAGCCAAGGTTCCGCAGGACATCACCGCAAGATTGCGGGACGCCTATCTGAAGGCGGTCAACGATCCCGAGATCAAGCAGAAGCTGATCGCCGCCGGTATCGACCCGCTGCAAAGCGAACCACAGGAGATGGCGGCCTATATCGCGGCCGAGACGGCGAAGTGGCAGAAGGTCATCAAGACCGCCGGCATCAAACTGGACTAGCCGTCCCGCATACGCCTCAGATATTGACGCCCGCACCGGCGAGCTGTGCCTGTTTCTCCGCCGTGATAGCCTTGTGCCATTCCACCTCTGCGCCGGGCTCCGGCAGGAAACGGCCGAACTCGATCATCTGCGGCGCATCCATATCCTGAATGTAAAACCAGACGTCTTCAGCGCCCACGCCTGCGATTGTACCAACCTTGCCGGCGGCCTCGCCCATCAGCTTCCGCTTCACCTCCAGCGCGCGGCCGGAGCGAATGATGCCGTGCACGAAAACATGGGAATGGGAATTCAGCTTTCCGCCGATGAAATGGTCGCCGCTGTCGATCGCGCGGAAGATCACCTGGGCAAAGAACGCCGGCGCGCCGGTGCTGGCATGGTGAACCGCCGTGATCGCCTCGGCAATCCCGGCTTTCTGCGCCGCCGAAAGCGACAGGTTGGCGGTGGTCACGGTGTAGGTTGGCATCTCTTCCTCCTGATTGACCGCGGGCGCAAACATATGCCCCCGGCTCCGCGCCAAACTACATAAAATAGATGCATATGCAATCTTATTCGTTGTACATGCATCGAATTCTCGATACCATCCGGCATCCACTTCCTGGCAAAGACCATGTTCACCGATTGCTACTGCACCCAATTCCGCCGCTCGTCCCGGGCTCTGACCCGCCTGTACGACGCCGCACTCAAGGATCACGGCATCCGCATCACCCAGTTTTCGCTGCTGCGTGCGCTGCGCCGGCTTGGAGGGGCGGCGACGTTCAGCGAACTCGCTGAGGAAGTCGTACTCGACACCACCACCATCTCGCGGAACGTCAAAGTTCTGGCAGCCGCGGGTTGGGTCCACTTTCAAGGCACCGACGACGGCCGGGAGAAAAAGATTCGCCTGAGCAGCGCCGGAGCACGAAAGATCGATACAGCCGCCGCTAGCTGGCAGGTTGCGCAGGACCAGATCCTGTCATCGGCCAAGGAGATTTTTGCCACCCGCAAAGGCGATCCGTTGATTCACACCCTCGAAAAACTCCAGGCATTGTCGGGGCCGGCCGAAATTGAAGAGCGGGCCATCAAACGAACCAAGCGTGGGAAAACCTGACGCTGGCCGCGGATATCAATTCATCGTCCACATGGAGACAATGTCATGCCGTTCGTACGTATCGATCTCGCCAAGGGAAAGCCGGCCGAGCACCGCAAGGCCATCGGCGAAGTCATCTACAAGGCGATGACGGACACGATCAACGTACCCGCTGACGACAAATTTCAGGTCATTACCGAACACGCTGCCGAGGAACTGAATTTTCCGGTGAGCTATCTTGGCATCGAATACAGCAAGGACATTGTCTTCATTCAGATCACGCTCAATGCCGGCCGCACCGTCGATATGAAAAAGGCGTTTTACAAGCGCATCGCCGACGACCTGCACACACAGCTCAAAATCCGACGCGAGGACGTTTTCATTAATCTGGTGGAAGTGGCCAAGGAAAACTGGTCGTTCGGCAACGGTATCGCGCAGTACGCGTGATGCCGCCCCTTACGTCTCCGCGACAGGGCCGATCTTCTTCTCCAGCGCCGCGATGCGCGTCTTCAGCGCCTCGTTCTCCTCACGGGCGAGGCGCGCCATATCCTTCACGGCTTCGAATTCTTCCCGTTTGACGAGATCGAGATCGCGCAGGATGCGCTCGGCCTGGCTGCGGATGACGGTTTCCACCTCGCGCTTGACGCCCTGAGCCGCGCCGGTGGCGTCATTCATCAGGCGCGCGATTTCGTCAAAAAAGCGGTTGCTGGTCTGGGTCATCGTCAAAACTCCGAGGGCCGATTGCCGTCTATAACCTGCCCAGACAATGGTGATAGCGTTGCCGTGACGCAAGATGTAAGACACGGCAAGATTAAGGACTTCTGCCGGAAATCGTCCTGCCCATGCTGCTCACCATCGCCTTTCCCCTGTTCGACCCCATCGCCATCGCCATCGGGCCGATCGCGATCCGCTGGTACGCGCTGGCCTATATCGGCGGCATCGTGCTGGGCTGGATGTATGCGCGCAGGATCATCCGCAGCGAGCGGCTGTGGGGCGGCAAGGCCCCGTTTACCGTACTGGATTTCGACGACTTCATCCTCTGGGTAACACTCGGCATCATCCTCGGCGGCCGCTCCGGTTATGTGCTGTTCTACAATCTCGGGTTCTTCGCGCAGCATCCCGCGGAAATCTTCAAGCTGTGGACCGGCGGCATGTCGTTCCACGGCGGATTCATCGGCTGTGTGATCGCCGTGCTGCTGTTCGGCTGGAAACGCAAGATTTCGGTGCTGTCGCTCGGCGACGTCACCTGCGCAGTGGGACCCATCGGCCTCCTGCTCGGCCGCCTAGCGAATTTCATCAACAGCGAATTGTGGGGCCGTCACGCCGACGCCAGCGTGCCGTGGGCGATGGTGTTCCCGAACGGCGGCCCCCTGCCGCGCCATCCAAGCCAGCTTTACGAAGCAGGCCTCGAAGGCATCGTGCTGTTCATCCTGCTGGCGCTGCTGATCAAGGGTGGCGCGCTGAAGCGGCCGGGATTTATCATCGGCGCATTCGCCACATTCTACGGGATGGCCCGCATCACCAGCGAATTTTTCCGCGAGCCCGATCCGCAGCTTGGATTCCTGTGGGGCGGGCTGACGATGGGAATGCTATTGTCGGTTCCCATGATCCTCGCCGGCCTTGCGTTCATCATCGCGGCATGGCGGCGCAGCCCGCGAGCGGGGCATGAAGAAGAGGCGTCGCAGGCGTCATAATATCGTAAGGTTATATTCGCGCGCTCGATTCTGATGTCTTTGAAAGATTGCCGTGTCCAATTACTCGCCGCTCGAGACCATTATCCGAAAGCAAATCGCCGCCACCGGCCCGATGCCGGTGTCGCGCTACATGCAGATTTGCCTGACGCATCCCGAATACGGCTACTACCTCAAGCGCGATCCGCTCGGCCGCGATGGCGACTTCATCACCGCGCCTGAAATCAGCCAGATGTTCGGCGAACTGGTCGGACTGTGGGCGGCATCGGTGTGGAATGCGATGCGCATGCCGCAGGAGGTCAAGTTCATCGAACTCGGGCCCGGCCGCGGCACCATGATGGCGGACGCGCTGCGCGCGGTGCGGATTCTTCCGGCATTCCACGAGGCGATCAGCGTGCATCTGGTCGAGGCGAGTCCGACGCTGCGCGCCAAGCAGCGCGAGAAACTGGCTGATGCCGCGCATGTGGAATGGTATGACAGCATCGACGACGTTCCCGAGGGGCCGGCTATCATCCTCGCCAACGAATTCTTCGATGCGCTGCCGATCCATCAGGCGGTCAAGCAGGACGACGGCTGGCACGAGCGTGTTATCGAAATCGATGACGATATTCTCGCCTATGGCATCGCCAGGGACCCTATGCCTCGTTTCGAGGTCTTGCTGCCGCCGGTGGTGCGCGCCGCACCGAACGGCGCGATCTTCGAATGGCGCCCCGACAACCAGATCATCACCATCGCGCGGCGCCTGCGCGATCAGGGCGGCGCAGCGCTGATTATCGACTATGGCCATCTGCGCAGCGACGCCGGCGATACCTTTCAGGCGATCGCCCGGCACAACTACACCAATCCGCTGAAGAACGCGGGCCTTGCCGACCTCACCGCCCATGTCGACTTTCAGGCACTGGCCCGCGCCGCAGAGGATGTCGGCGCCCGCGCCCATGGTCCGGTTGAGCAAGGCGCGTTCCTCAACCGGCTCGGCATCGAGACCCGCGCCCAGGCGCTGTCGAAGAACGCATCGGAAGACGGCGCAAAGGCCATCGCCGCCGCGCTGAAGCGCCTCACCGGCCCGAGTCCCGAGGGCATGGGCTCGCTGTTCAAGGTGCTCGGCGTGTCACATCCCGATATCGAAACGCTGGCAGCCTTGTCCGATCAGGGATCATCCAGCGGAGCAGCAAAATCATGACGTTTGCATCGCCGCGGCTGTCGGCCATTTCCGGCCTGCGCCACGCGTTCTTCACGCGAGAAGGCGGCGTGTCTGGCGGCATTTACGCAAGCCTCAACGGCGGGGTCGGCTCGGACGATGATCCTGCGCATGTGACCGAGAACCGCCGCCGCATGGCGGAGCATCTCGGCGTGCAGCCGGCCCAGTTCCTCACCGTGTTCCAGATTCATTCGCCGGCTGTCGCCGTCGCCGCCGCACCATGGGACACAGCCTCGCGGCCGCGCGCAGATGCGATGGTGACGACAATTCCCGGTCTTGCCCTCGGCGTCACCGCCGCCGATTGCGGACCGATCTTGTTTGCCGATCCGGCGGCCAGAGTGATCGGCGCAGCCCATGCCGGATGGAAGGGCGCGTTCAGCGGCGTGCTGGAGAACACGATTGCGACGATGGAAACTCTTGGTGCGTCGCGCAGCGGTATCATCGCCGCCATCGGTCCGCTGATCCGCCAGCAGAGTTACGAAGTCGGCGCGGAATTCGTCGCGCGTTTCACCGAGACCGACAAAGAGAACGCACGCTTCTTCGTGCCGTCTTCCCGTGCCGATCATGCTATGTTCGATCTCGCGAACTATATCCGGCAGCGGCTGGAGTGCGCCGGCATCCGGACGATCGACGATACCGGCGTCGACACCTACGCGGACGAACGGCTGTTCAGCTATCGCCGTTCGGTTCACCGCAAGGAGCCGGACTACGGCCGCAACATCCACGCCATCGTGCTGGAAGCCTAGCCGTGCATAAATCTTGTGATCGCGCCGCCACCGCTCTGCCCTAGACCTTAACGCATTTTAACGGTATCGCTCATCCGGCCAAGCGGCGCATCAGATGTCCGCGGGACAGGGATTTGGGGATGGCGTCGCGTATGAATTCCGGACTGCGCGCAATGAGCTGGACGCTGCTGCGCCGCCTGCGGCTGCCGGCGCTATTTGCCGTCTTGTGCGTCACCGCAGGATGCGCGGGCGGCGGCACGATGCAGGTGTCTACCGGGCAGTCCTTCGGCCCCACCGTCGCATTCGAATCCGTCGACGGCCCGCCGCCCCAAGCGTTCGACCGTCTGGTGCGTGCACTGGAGGCGGAATCCGGGGCCCGCAGCTTCACCATCGTCTCGCGCGAGGCACCCGCATCATACCGCATCCGCAGCTATCTCTCGGCGCAGGTCCGGCGCGGCCGGACCGTGATCGCCTGGGTCTGGGACGTCTACGACCGCGATCAGCAACGGGCTGTCCGCCTCAGTGGCGAGGAATCCGGCGGCAAGGCTGGTCGCGATGCCTGGGCCATGGCGGACGACCAATTGATGCGCCGAATCGCGCTTTCCGGACTGAATGGCCTCAACGGTCTGATCAACGGGAGCGCCCCGGCGCAGGATGACCCAGCCCCGTCCGCACCGCGTTCCGGCCCTGCCATCGCGCAAACGGACGAGAATCGGCCTGAATCGGCCTCCGGACAAATGCAGGCGCTGGCTTTCAGCGCCCATTAACGATGCCCAGGCGGCGAGACGCCTGTTTTTGCAGGAAAACGCAAGGCTCCGTATTGCCAGCCTCGTTCGGTCCTTGTTATCACGCGCCTGCGAAGGCGAAGGTAACGGGTTCCATAGGCGGCTGACATTATGTTGAAAAGCGTTTCCCCCACATCGCGAGGAGAGGCTGCAATTTCAGCTAAGAATGGCTCCATCAAACTGGTCGCCGGCAATTCGAACCCCGAATTGGCCACGGCGATCGCGTCGTGGCTCAACCTGCCGATGACGAAGGCGAGCGTGCGCCGGTTCGCCGACATGGAAGTGTTCGTCGAGATTCAGGAAAACGTGCGCGGCTCGGATGTCTTCATCATCCAGTCGACCTCGTATCCCGCCAACGACCACCTGATGGAATTGCTGATCATCACCGATGCGCTGCGCCGCGCCTCCGCGCGCCGCATCACCGCTGTGATCCCCTATTTCGGTTACGCCCGGCAGGACCGCAAAGCCGGACCGCGCACGCCGATCTCCGCCAAGCTGGTCGCCAATCTCATTACCCATGCCGGCGCCGACCGCGTAATGACTCTCGATCTTCACGCCGGACAGATCCAGGGCTTCTTCGATATTCCCACCGACAATCTCTACGCCTCGCCGGTGATGGTGCGCGACATCAAGGACAAGTTCGACCTCGCCAACGTCATGGTGGTGTCCCCCGACGTCGGCGGCGTGGTCCGCGCCCGCGGCCTTGCCAAGCGCATCAACGCGCCGCTGGCCATCATCGACAAGCGTCGCGAGCGCGCCGGCGAGTCCGAAGTCATGAACGTGATCGGCGACGTCGCCGGATACACCTGCATTCTGGTCGACGACATCGTCGACTCCGGCGGCACGTTGGTGAATGCTGCCGACGCCCTGCTCGCCAATGGCGCGAAGGACGTCTACGCCTACATCACCCACGGCGTTCTCTCCGGCGGAGCGGTAGCCCGCATCACCTCCTCGCGGCTCAAGGAACTGGTCATCACCGACTCGATTCAGCCGACCGAGGCCATGCGCAAGGCGCCCAACATCCGTGTGCTGTCGATCGCCTCCCTGATCGGCGAAGCCATCGGCCGCACCGCATCCGAAGAATCGGTGTCCAGCCTGTTCGACTGATCTGTCGAGCTTCAAATATTTTTTGCTCGCCTTCCCCGCGCAATTCACGCGCCCGACTCGCCCCCCGCGAATCCGATTCCGTTTTGTTCTCACGTCAACGACCAACGCTGCTCGCGCGATTGCGCGATAAGCATATGGGCTGACTCAGGAATTGCCATGCGCGACGCAAAACCAAGCGCCGCGGTCAACGGCCGCGCTTAATCTGTTGAAGAGTCTTAAAATTAATCCATTGCCTGTGGACGGGATTCGCGGCGGCGTTGCGCAGATTCCGCAAATCACCGATCAATCTTGTTACAAGGTTGCCGTTGCGGCGCACGACACAAAGACCGGGTCGTTATGATCGTAAACGGAGAACTTGCAGCGACAGTCATCGCTCGTTCTTTGCGTTTCGTTCGGCGTTTCACATCCCATACCAACTCAGGGTGAAGGCAGCATGTCCCATCTGGACATCATCACGGATTCGCGAAGCAGCCCGCTTTCGGTTGTCGAGGAGATCGCCTCCTCCAACGACTGGTCGTTCGAACGCTCGGGCCAGGACGAGATCACGATCCTCACGCAAGGCCAGTGGACCGACTACCAACTGTCCTTCACCTGGATGGGCGAGATCGACGCGCTGCATCTGGCGTGTACGTTCGACATGAAGATTCCGGAAGCCCGCCGAGGCGAAGTGCAGCGCCTGATCGCCGCGATCAACGAGCAATTATGGGTCGGCCATTTCGACGTCTGGCTCGCTACCGGCTCGGTGATGTACCGGCAGGCGCTGATCCTGCCGGGCGGCCTCACGGCAACGCCCGCGCAATGCGAAATGATGCTGGAGGGCGCGCTGCACGCCTGCGAGCGTTATTACCCGGCGCTGCAGTTCGTCACCTGGGCCGGCAAGACCGCGCAGGAAGCCATGACCGCAGCCATGTTCGATACGGCGGGCGAGGCATAAGCCTCGTTTATTTAGCGAGAGTTCGTCCGGACGCTCACCAAACATGCAATGTCGTCCCCGCGAAAGCAGGGAGCCATTCGTTGAATTGCGCGATAACTTGTTGCGCTCCCGCTCATTCAATAGAACTCTGTGGTTATGGGTCCCCGCTTTCCGGGGACAACCCGGGTAAATTGAATCATGGCAACATCAACCTCCTCCTCGGACGCGCTGAAAAACTTCGCCGGCACCCTCGTCCTCGCAGGCGCGGGCAAGATGGGCGGCGCGATGCTGTCCGGCTGGCTGGCGCAGGGCATCGAGGCGAAAAGCGTCGTCGTAATCGAACCGCACCCGTCTGACGAAACCCGCGGCTTTGCAGCACGCGGCGTGCGCCTCAATCCGGATGCAAAGGACATCCGCGCCGACGTGCTGGTGGTCGCCGTCAAGCCGCAGATGTTTCGCGAGGCGGGTCCGCAACTCAAAGCACTGGTTGGTCCATCCACGCTTGTGGTGTCGATCATGGCGGGCACCACCATTGCAGGCATCACCGAGATCTGCGGCGGCAAGGTGATCCGCGCCATGCCGAACACGCCTGCCGCGATCGGGCGCGGCATCACGGTGGCCGTCCCTGCGCAAGGCGTCACCGCGAAGCAGCGTACGGTCGCCGACGCACTGCTGCGCGCCACCGGCGGCGTGGAATGGGTCGAGGATGAAGCGCTGATGGATGCGGTCACTGCCGTGTCGGGCTCGGGCCCGGCCTACGTATTCCTGCTCGCGGAAGAACTCGCGCGCGCCGGTGTCGCAGCCGGACTACCTGAAGCGCTGGCCACGAAGCTCGCGCGCGAAACCGTCGCCGGGTCGGGAGAACTGCTGCACCGCTCGGATCTCGACAGCGCGACCTTACGTCAAAACGTGACTTCGCCCGGCGGCACGACAGCGGCGGCGCTCGATGTGCTGATGGGACTGGATGGTTTCCATCCGCTGCTGAGCCGCGCCATTGCCGCCGCGACCAGGCGCTCGAAGGAACTGGCGAAGTAGTTACACCGGCACGCGCACCGTCGCGCGCAGTCCACCCATCGGGCTGTCGCCGAGCGTGATGTCACCACCATGCGATCGCGCAATGTCTCGCGCAATCGCGAGACCCAATCCCGTACCGCCCTCGTCCTGATTGCGCGCGTCGTCGAGCCGCAGGAACGGCTTGAACACTTCCTCGCGCATGTCGGGAGGAATTCCGGGGCCATCGTCGTCGATCGTTACCGTCAGATAGCGATGATCGCGGTGGCCGGTGATGGCAATCGCATCGCCATGGCGCGCGGCGTTCGAGACCAGATTGGCGAGACAGCGCTTGAAGGACGCAGGCTTGACGATCACGACCGGCAGACCATGGAAGACAACCGTGGCAGCGTGGCCGTGGCGCTCGGCGTCGCTACGCAATTCTTCCAGCGCCTGCTCCATATCGGTCGGCTGCGCCTGCTCGCCGCTGTCGCCGCGCGCGAAGGCGAGATAGGCCTCCAGCATGCCGCTCATCTCGTCGACGTCCTTGCGCATGCCCTCGACTTCCGGACTGTCGCCGATCAACGCCATCTCAAGCTTGAACCGGGTCAGGATGGTGCGCAGATCGTGAGACACACCCGCCAGCATCGCAGTGCGCTGCTCGATGCTGCGCTCAACCCGCGATTTCATTTCCATGAAGGCAAGTGCCGCGCGGCGAACCTCGCGCGCGCCGCGCGGCCGGAAATCCGGCACCTCGCGGCCTTTGCCAAAACTTTCCGCAGCATCGGCAAGCCGCAGGATCGGCTTGATCTGGTTGCGCAGGAATAGCACCGCCACGATCAGCAGGATCGATGAGGTGCCCACCATCCAGAAAATGAAGATTTCCGAGTTCGACGCATAGGCCGCGCTGCGCTGCGCGAACACACGCATCACCGTGTCATCGAGCTTGATGCGGATTTCCACCAGCGACGAGCGCCCCACCGTGTCGATCCAGAACGGCCGCCCGATCTGGCGCGACAGCTGCACGGACAACGTCTGATCGAGCAGGGAGAAGAAGGGTTTCGGCCCCGGCGCCGGCATGTCGTTGACGGGAAGGAAGTCGACCACCAGCCCGAGACGCTGCTGCGCTATCCGCTTGATCTGCGTGCGGTCCTTGTCCTGCGGATAGGTCTTGTAGATGTCCATCAGCGCGGCGATATCCTGCACCACGGCAGCGGACAGACGCCGCGTCACCGTATTCCAGTGCCGCTCCATGAACACGAAAGCGACCACCGACTGCAGCACCACCATGGGGACGATGATGATCAGCAGCGCGCGGGCATAGAGCCCCTTGGGCATCAGTTCCTTGAACCAGCGGCCCAGCCATCCGCTGGCGCTGGACACTCGCCGCGAGGCGGTACGGATGAAGGTAAGACCAATGTCCAGCGTGCTCATGACGCGTCCGGTCCGGTCACGGCGACGCCACGAGGCGATAGCCGATACCGCGCACCGCCTGAAGGAACAGCGGATTGGCGGGATCGCGCTCGATCTTGCGCCGCAGCCGGTTGATCTGGACGTCCACCGCGCGCTCATTGACCGAGCCGTCGCCGCCGGTCAGCGCGCCGCGCGGCACCGTTTCGCCCGGGGTCGCCGCGAGGATACGCAGCATATCGCGCTCGCGATCGGTGAGGTGGACGATCCTGTCGCCGTCGCGCAGTTCACCGCGTTCCAGATGATAGACGTAGGGCCCGAACGCGACCGATTCCACCGGCGGCGCGATGACAGGCGCCGCGCGCTTGAGGATGTTGGCGATCCGCAGCACCAGTTCGCGCGGCTCGAACGGCTTCGCGACATAATCATCCGCGCCGATCTGCAAACCTTCGATGCGGCTTTCCGCCTCGTGCCGCGCGGTGAGCATGATGATCGGCACCGCCGAAGAGGTGCGGATAAAACGCGCGAGATCGAAGCCGGTTTCTCCCGGCATCATGACGTCGAGGATCAGGAGATCGAAATGCAGGCCGAGCAGTTTGGCGCGCGCGTCGGCGGCGCTCTTGGCCGTGGTAACGCGATAACCTTCGCCGGCGAGAAACCGCGACAGCAAATCCCGAATGCGGCGATCGTCATCGACCAGCAGAAGATGCGGCGCATCGTCGGCGGGCTTGCGGCTGCTTCGCACCGATGTCGCGATCTCGCTCACCTTGCGTCCTTCGCCTTGCGGCCGGTCCTGAGAATGACGTCCAGCACCTTGTCGGGATCCTCATGGTCGATCATGCCCAGCAGGAACTGGCGCGTGCCATCCGCTGCCGCCGGACTCATGCCTTCAAGGGCGCGGTTGATCCGCGCGGTCTGCAAACCGGCCAGCTTCGCCACCAAGGCCTCACCCTTTGCCGTGGCGAAAAGAAGACGCTGCCGCCGGTCGTTATCGCCCGCCTTCTGAACGATATAGCCCTCATCGAGAAGCTGTTTCAGCACACGTCCGAGCGACTGCTTGGTGATCCGCAACACGTCGAGCAGGTCCGCCACCTTGAGGCCCGGATAGCGGGTGACGAAGTGCACCACGCGATGGTGGGCCCGGCCGAATCCGAATTCTTCCAGCACATGATCGGCATCTCCGACGAAGTCCCGGTAGGCGAAAAACAGGAGTTCAATAATGTCCCAGCGCAAAGGACCAGCCTCCGGCGACGACGCGGAAGCGTCGGCGGGGGCAGCGGGATAGTCCCCTGCGTTCATAAATTTTATGTCAGCCATATTGACGTATATAGGTTTCAATGTTACCAAAATGACGATGTCGACGAAATATTAGTTCGTTTTGTTCGTCGTCCTTGGTCCTTAAGTTCGCACACAGCTGTGTATCGACGGCGGTCCAAGTCGCAATTTCGTTCATCGTGCGATTGTCGAACAGCATTTCGGCAAACATACTGGACTTCGCGCCTTCCGCCAAAGCGGAAACCGGCCCTGGGGCCGGCGGGCCAGGGGTCAGACCTGAATCAGCAGCCCGCCGCCGCGTGGACTGAATCAAAAGCTGGGAGGATAGCCATGGGAGTTTCGTTCGAGAAGATCGACGGCACCATCCTGATCGATTTCGAAACGAGGCCTTCGCCGAATCCGACGCCGGATGAGGAGCGCGCAGCGAAACTCATTGACCTCGGATTCGGCCGGATCTTCACCGATCACATGGCGGTCGTTCACTACAGCCAAGCGAAGGGCTGGTATGACGCGCGCGTGGAATCACGCGCCAGCTTCCTGCTCGATCCGGCCACTGCCGTCCTTCACTACGCCCAGGAGATTTTCGAGGGCCTCAAGGCCTACAAGCGCGACGATGGCGGCGTGAACCTGTTCCGCCCCGACGCCAATGCCCGGCGCTTCCGGAGTTCTGCCGACCGGATGGCCATGGCGCCGCTGCCCGAGCCTGTGTTCATCGAAGCGGTCGAACAGCTCGTGCGCATCGACCGCGAATGGATACCCGGTGGCGAGGGCAGTCTCTATCTGCGGCCCTTCATGATCGCGACCGAGGTCTTCCTCGGCGTGAAGCCGTCCACGGATTACGTTTTCGCCGTGATCGCATCGCCGGTCGGCTCCTATTTCAAGGGCGGACCTGCACCCGTGTCGATCTGGGTGTCGGAGACTTACACCCGCGCCGCGATCGGCGGCACCGGCGCCGTCAAATGCGGCGGCAACTACGCCGCAAGCCTGCGCGCGCAGGCCGAAGCCATCGAACATGGCTGCGATCAGGTGGTCTTCCTTGATGCGGTCGAGCGCCGCTACATCGAGGAACTCGGCGGCATGAACGTTTTCTTTGTGTTCGACGACGGATCGCTGCTGACGCCGCCGCTCGGCACGATCCTCCCGGGCATCACCCGGGATTCGATCATCACGCTGGCGAAAGACGTGGGCAAGCGCGTGCGCGAAGAGACCTACACCATCGACCAGTGGCGCGCCGACGCAGCCAGCGGAAAGCTGAAGGAGGCCTTCGCTTGCGGCACGGCAGCCGTGATCTCGCCGATCGGCAAGGTCTGCTCGACGAGCGGCGATTTTCTGATCAACGGCGGTGCCGCGGGTCCCGTCGCGATGGGGCTTCGCAAGCAACTGGTCGACATCCAGTACGGTCGCGCGGCCGACCCGCACAACTGGATCCGAAAGGTTCTGTGACCGGCGGCGGAATTATTCCATCGCCTCTTACAACGCCTCAGCCGGAATCCAGAACACCTCGCCGTCGGAGTCCTCGGTGTCGAGCCAGAGCAGCGGCAGGTTGGGATAGGCATCACCCAGCACATCGCGGCCGCGGCCGATCTCGCACAGCAGGCCGCCGTCCGGCGTGAGGTGATCCTTTGCCGCATCGAGAATTCTGCGCACGATGTCGAGCCCGTCGTCACCGCCGTCGAACGCAATCGACGGCTCGTGCAAACACTCGTGCGGCAGGCCTTCCATGCCTTCGGCATCGACATAGGGCGGATTGGTGATGATGAGATCGTAACGTTCGTCATCCAGAGCATCGAACAGATCGCCCTGGTAGAGCGACACGCGATCCTCGAGGCCGTAGTCAGCGACATTGCGCGCGGCCACCGCCAGCGCATCGCCTGAAATATCCACCGCATCCACGGTCGCGTTGGGGAAACTTTGACACGCAAGGATCGCGAGACATCCGGAGCCTGTGCACAGATCCAGCACGCGCGTAACATTGCCCGGATCGTCGATCAGCGAGCCGCCCTCCTCCTCGATCACGCCGCCGAAATGCGAATCCAGCAGTTCTCCGATGAAGGAGCGCGGCACGATCACCCGCTCGTCCACATAGAACGGCAACCCGCGCATATAGATCTTGTTGACGAGGTAGGCTGCCGGTTTCCGCGTGGCAATGCGCTTGTCGAAGAGAGCGAGAATCTTCGCAGCTTCATGCGAGGTAACCCGCGCATTCGCGAACATCTCGAACTGGTCGGGATGCAGATGCAGGACCTCGCAGACAATGAACGCCGCCTCCGCCACCGGATCGGTGGTACCGTGGGCGAACACCACTCCCGCCTCGACAAAGCGGCTAACGCCGTAGCGCATCAGGTCGAGCAGTGTCAGCAACTCGCCGTGCGCAGGCCTGAACGACTTCATGGGCTTCAGAACGGCCTTCTTTCTTGTGTCGCCCCCGGCGCGTTTTGCGGATGCCTTCTTCGCGGCAACGGACTTCGATTTCTTGGCCATTATTTTTTCCACCGCGCCGCTGCATTGTCGTCATGAGCCTGCGCATCGACCCATGTCTTCTTTAAAGAGTCTTTGCCGTCCGCGCGCTCCTCGGATTTCCAGAACGGCGCGTTGGTCTTGAGATAGTCCATCAAAAATTCCGCCGCCTGAAACGCCGCCTCGCGATGTACCGAGGCCGTCAGCACCAGCACGATGTTGTCGCCCGGCACCACGCGGCCATAGCGATGAATCACCGTGACGCCGGTCAACGGCCAGCGCGCGATCGCCTCGGAGACATGCCGCCCGATCTCGGCTTCCGCCATGCCGGGATAATGCTCCAGCGTCATCGCGGCGATGGCGTCCTTGCCCGCGCCGCCTCGGCAGATGCCCGAGAACGACACCACGGCGCCAATGTCGGTGTTGCCTGTTGTCAGTGCCGCGATTTCCGCCGCGATGTCGAAATCGGCGGACTGGATCCGGATGGTGACGGGGACCGTCATTGTGGGATTAACCGCCGGTCATCGGCGGAAAGAACGCGATCTCGCGGGCGCCGGCAATCGCCGTATCAGGCTTCACGTGGGTACGGTCGATGGCGGCGCGGATCGTCTTCGGCGAGGCAAAGGCGCTGGCGTATTCTTCACCGCGCGCCACCAGCCACTGCATCAGGTCGGCGACCGTGCGCACACTCGCTGGCGGCTCGACAGTTTCCTCGGTCTTGCCGACCCGCTCGCGCACCCATGCGAAATAAAGAACCTTCACCGGTCTTCCTCGGTCAGGTGATGGATTCCCGCGCGGAGGTAATCCCATCCGGTGTAGATGGTGAGAATGGCCGAAATCCACAACAGCACGATGCCGATCAGGATGGTCGGCGGCAGGATCATTTCGCCGGCCTCGCCCGCGATCAGGAAGCCGATGGCGACGAGTTGAACCGTGGTCTTCCACTTCGCCAGTTGCGACACCGGTACGCTGATGCGGATGACAGCGAGATATTCGCGCAGCCCCGACACCAGAATCTCGCGGCACAGGATCACGATGGCCGCCCACAGCGACCAGCCCCGAATGGTCTCGTCCGCCGCCAGCATCAGCAGGCACGACGCCACCAGCAGCTTGTCGGCAATGGGGTCCAGCATCTTGCCCAGCGACGACTGCTGATCCCACATCCGCGCATAATAGCCGTCGAGAAAATCGGTGATGCCTGCCGCGATGAAAACGAACAGCGCCACCCAGCGAAGCCACAGCGGCGCGCCCATGATGGACTGCGCATACATGCAGCCGATCACCACCGGAATGGCGGCGATCCGGGAGTACGTCAGGATATTTGGCAAAGACAGCGAGCGCTTCGCCGGCTTCGGAGTGACGAGACTGACCATGCGGTTACCAATACTGCGAAAACGCCCGCGTCAACAGCCCGGCTGACGCATTTCGGACAAGCCTAAAATCCGGGCGGTGGGGGCTGCTAGCCGTTACCCGGATGGAAGAAATCGAAGATTTTGCGCGCGCTTTCGGCGCTGACGCCCGGAACCTTGCCAAGATCGGCCACCGAGGCCCGCTCGATCTCCTTCAGGGTCCCGAAATGATGCAGCAACGCGCGCTTTCGTGACGGCCCGATGCCGGGAATTTCCTGCAATCCGGCCTCGCGGATGTCTTTCTTACGCAGCTTGCGATGCGAGCCGATGACAAACCGGTGTGCCTCGTCGCGCAGCCGCTGGATGAAATACAGCACCGGGTCGCGCGGCTCGAGCTTGATGGAGGGCCGGTCCGGCATGAACAGGGTCTCACGGCCGGCGTCGCGGTCCGGCCCCTTGGCGACCGCGATCAGCGACACCTGCGATAAATTCAGCGACTCGAAGATTTCGCGCGCCGCATTGAGCTGGCCCTGGCCGCCGTCGATGATGACGAGGTCCGGCCATTGCGGCACGCTGTCGTCGGCCGGTTTCTTGCCCTCCGCAGCTTCGTTGATCAGCCGCTTGAAGCGGCGCTCCAGCACCTCACGCATCATGCCGTAGTCGTCGCCCGGCGCGAGACCCTCCGACTTGATGTTGAACTTGCGATATTGATTCTTCAGGAAACCTTCCGGACCGGCGACGATCATTGCGCCGACCGCGTTGGTACCCTGGATGTGGCTGTTGTCATAGACCTCGATCCGCTGCGGCACGCGCGCCAGACCGAGCGCCGCCGACAGCCCCTGCAACAGGCGTGTCTGTGTTGCGGTGTCGGCAAGCTTGCGGCCAAGCGCCTCGCGCGCATTGGTCAGCGCGTGCGCCACCAGTTCCTTCTTCTCGCCCCGCTGCGGCGTCGACACCTCGACCTTGTGCGCCGCCTTTACGCCCAGCGCTTCGCCGAGCAGATCCTGATCGTCGATGCGATGCGACAGCAGGATCAGTTTCGGCGGCGGCTTGTCGTCGTAGAACTGCGCGAGGAACGAACCCAGCACTTCCTCCGGCGGCATCGCCTTGTCGGCGCGCGGGAAATAGGCGCGGTTGCCCCAGTTCTGACCGGTGCGGAAGAAGAACACCTCGACGCACGAATAGCCGCCCTCCTGATGGATCGCGAACACATCGGCTTCCTCGACCGTGCGCGGATTGATGCCTTGCTGCGACTGGATCGCGGACAGCGCGGCGAGACGGTCGCGGTACAGCGCTGCGCGCTCGAACTCGAGATCGTTCGAGGCCTTCTCCATTTCGCCGGCGAGTTCCTGCTTCACCAGCCGCGAGCGGCCGGAGAGAAAGTCGCTCGCTTCGCGCACCAGTTCGGTATAGCCGGGAAAATCGATCTCGCCGGTACACGGACCGGCGCAGCGCTTGATCTGGTACAGCAGGCACGGCCGCGTGCGGCTCTCGAAAAAGGCATCGGTGCAGGAGCGCACCAGAAACGCGCGCTGCAAGGCCGTGATGGTGCGATTGACCGCACCAACCGAGGCGAATGGACCGAAGTAACGGCCAGGCCGGGTCTGCGCGCCGCGATGCTTGAGAATCTGTGGCGCCCAGTGATCGCCGGTAATGAGAATATACGGAAACGACTTGTCGTCGCGCAGCAGCACATTGAAGCGCGGACGAAGCTGCTTGATGAGGTTGGCTTCCAGCAACAGCGCTTCGGTCTCGGTCGCAGTCGAGATGATCTCGACGTTGACCGTCGCCGCGATCATCCGCGCGATGCGCGCCACCTGGCCAGTCGGGCGCGCATAGGACGTCAGCCGCTTCTTCACGCTCTTGGCCTTGCCGACATAGAGCACGTCGTTGGCGGAATTGAGCATCCGGTAAACGCCGGGCGAGGTCGGCGCGAGTTTCACGGCGCGCTCGATCGCCGCGCGGCCGACCGCGAGCGTGCCTTCCGGCTCGAACTCGGCCGAGTCATCCACCGGTTCGGGCAGCCGGGCTTCCTCGTCCTCTTCGGCCGGGATCGAGGCCGGATCGACGTCCTGCCCGCGCAGGCTCCGCGCGGACGGTTCCGGCGCGGGAACGTCCGGCACCGGGGGAGCCGGCTGCTGCGTCGGATCGGAGGTGTCGTGAATCATGGTCAGAACTTAAGCGCTGCGAGCCAATTCATCCAGCGTGGGCAGGTGCAGGGAAAGTCCGGGATTCCATCTCACGAAAATCCCGCTGCCGCCAGATTGGTAACACTTTCTTAAGGACGTGAATGGGGCGGCCAGCCGCCTTAACGAGTGTTTAACGTAAAACTCTCGATAAATTTTAGGCACAAAAGGTTGGCTTCCGTAACCATGCGGAACCGCCGCGACCCCGACTGGCAACCGGCGGCAGCGGTGCGCGTGAGGAGAGTTGAGATGAGCAAGATCATTATTGGCGCGATCGCCGCCGCCGCAACATGCGTAACAGCCACGGCGCAGGCCGCGGACATGTATGGCCGGCGTCCCTATTCGCAGCCTTATACGGTCCATCAGCCGCTCGCCAACAGCTGGATGGGTCCGTATATCGGCGGCAATCTCGGCTACGGCTGGGGCGACGTCAGCAACAACGGGGCACGGCCGTCCGGCGTGCTCGGCGGCTTGCAGGCCGGCTACAATTATCAATCCGGTCAGCTGGTGCTCGGCATCGAGGGCGACCTCCAACTCAATTCAGCCGACGATACCTTTGCAGGCTGGAAATTCTCGAACCCGTGGTTCGGCACCGTGCGCGGCCGCCTCGGCTATGCCTTCAACAACGTTCTGCTTTACGGCACCGGCGGTCTCGCGTTCGGCACGCTGAAGACCGAGATGGGCGGCTTCTCCGAAAGCCATACGTCGGCGGGCTGGACGGCGGGTGTCGGCGCGGAATACGCCATCAACCAGAACTGGTCGGCCAAGATCGAATATCTTTATGTCGACCTCAGCGAGAAGACCTTCCTGATGACCGGCCTGCCGAACGGCTATCAGTTCAGCACGATCCGCGTCGGCGTGAACTACCGCTTCTGATCGAAGCCCCCGTCCTTTCATGGTTCATCGATCCCGGGCTTCGCGCCCGGGATTTTGCTTTGCGCCGCGCCTCAGTTGATGCACGCGATCGCGCGCAGCGTGACGCCGCTCCGACCGGATCGTCGTGGCTCGCTCAGGAAACCACGAGATCGACCGCCTTCGGCCCCTTGCCCTTTTTGTCCGGCTCGACTTCGAACGTGATGCGCTGTCCTTCGGTCAGATCCTTCAGTCCCGCGCGCTCGACCGCGGTGATGTGTACGAACACATCGCGCCCGCCGTCGTCCGGCTTGATGAAGCCGTAGCCGCGCTCGGCATTGAAGAACTTGACCGTACCCGTCATGGCCATCGGGAACCCCTCCCCGCAATGCTCCGCCGAAGCGCTAACACGCATCGGCCTGACCGGCATTCACTGCCGAAAAGCATTGGCCTTGAGAGCGGCCCGGAAAAACCGGGAAATCGCTCGGGGCCTCGTCATTCCGCCACGACCATTCGCGGACATGGGACGTAAAGCCAGCCTCACGGCTTCAGCATAATACGCTTCCCGGCAAATTGACCATGGTGCATTTGGGGTTTTCGCGGGCACGCCTCTATTCCGGGCAGCGCGACCGCAGCAGCGGCATACCGCACTGCGTCAGGTCCTGACGGCCTCGACGCGGAAACGCGCGGCGCCGCCCAGCCCGAGCGGCTTTTCGAGTTCGTGCAGGATCGCTTTCAATTCGGCAGCCAGCGTCCACGGCGGATTGACGATCAGCAGTCCCGCCGAAACCAGCCCTGCCTCCGGCGTTTGCGGCGCGACGCTGAATTCGACGCGCAGGCATTTCGATTCCCCGCCGCCGGCATTCGCCACCTGGGCCACATCATCCGCGAGGGTGTCGGTGGCGCGGCGCTCTTTCACCGGATACCAGAGCATGTAGATGCCGGTCGGCCATCTGGCATGCGCGGCGCGGAATCCTTCCGCGAGCCGGATGAATTCATCGCGCTTCTCGAACGGCGGATCGATCAGCACCACGCCGCGCCGCTCGTTCGGCGGCACGAATGCGGTCAGCGCGGTCCAGCCGTCGAGATCGACGACGCGCGCCTGGATGTCGCGGCGGAGCGCGCCGATCAGTTGCTTGCGCACGCCGGATTCGATTTCGCAGGCGACCAGACTATCCTGCGGCCGCAGCAGCGCACGCGCCACCAGCGGCGATCCCGGATAGGCGGTGAGATCGCGCTGCGGATTGAACGCGCGCACAATGTTGAGATAGGGAGCGACCAGCGCCATCACCGGCTCCGACAGCCGCGCCTGCATCAGCCGCGCGATGCCGGTGCGCCATTCGCCGCCGCGCTCGGCTTCGCTGCTGGTGAGATCGTACAGCCCCGCGCCGGCGTGGGTGTCGATCACGCGAAATGCGGCAGGCTTTTCGTGCAGATAGGTGAGGATGCGCGCCAGCACGATGTGCTTGATGACATCGGCGAAGTTTCCGGCGTGAAACGCGTGACGGTAGTTCATGCCGCAGGTGTTACGACATCGGGCGATGAAAGTAACCTGCGCTCATCCCCCGCGCACGGGCGGCATCACCACGTTGCTGCGGCGGCAGGCGCGGCGATCGATTTCCTCACAGGCGCGGAACTGCAGATCCTTGCTCATGCAGATGCGGACTTCGCTGAGCCGCTTGCTGTCGCAGGTGACCGCGATGGCCGAACTGGAAAGGCCGGGATTGGCCTTGATGAAGGCATCCTCGATCTCCGCCGGCGCCACGCTCTTCGGATCGGCCAGCTGAAGATAATCGGCGGGAATCTTCACCGCCGCGCGGGCCTTGCGAATGGCTTCGAAATAGCCGCGCGCGCCCAGCCCCGAACAGGTGCCGTGCTTATCCCACTCGCTGTAGATCAGCCCCGGCGCCGGCATCAGGTCGAGCATCGACGTCATGATGTTGCGCGCCAGACGCGGCGCGGGCCGCTGGCAGTAATTCGGAAAGCCGCGGTCGTATTGCGGCCAAAGCCCATGCACAACGAAGGAAAACGGCCGGCCGGCGCATTGGGTCCGGATGCCGCGGCTGGAATTGCCGCGTTCGCTGGCGGCCTCGCAGAACGACGGCGACCACGACAGCGACAGGACGTAGAAATCGAATTCGCCCGGCGCATTCTGGCGATGGTCCTGCGCCGAGGCCGCGCCCGCGATCATGCCGGCCATCGCAAGGCCGAGCAGCGAAGCGATCAGGCCGCGGGACAAATCAGCAAAGGAAAAACCGGCGGTCGCCGAACCGGACCTGAAACCTGCCGCAAGACCCATGGCTACGCCCCCAAACCTGATGCCCAGCTTGAAGCCTAGTCAGGGGGATGTTCCCCTTGACACAAGTACGACCTAGGGCTAGTGTTCCATCATTGGAGCACGAAACCGATGGCCGCAACCCTTTCAGTCCGACAGTTCTTTGCCCGCTTCCCCGATGACGACGCCTGTCTGGCTCACGTCATGGAGGTCCGCTACGGCCTGCGCCACGTCTGCCGCAAGTGCTCTAAGGAAGCCTCGTTCCATCGCATTGCCGGTCGCAAGGCGTTCGCCTGCGCCCAGTGCGGCGATCATGTGTACCCCTGCGCCGACACCATCTTTCAGGATAGCCGAACGTCGCTCCAGCTTTGGTTCTACGCGATCTTCCTGTTCGTCACGACGCGCCACGGCGTTAGCTCCCGCGAGCTTCAGCGCCAGCTTGGCGTCACACTCAAGACCGCTTGGCGCATGGGCCACAAGATTCGTGAACTGACTGGCCGCGCCGATATGAAGGTGATGCTCAACGGTCATGTCGAAATCGACGAGACTTATGTTGGCGGCGTCTCTGATCGTGAGAACGCATTCAAGAGCAAAACGATTGTGATGGGCCTCAAGAAGCGGGGTGGCCGTCTCCACACTGAAATCATTCCGGATACCAAGAAGGCAACGTTTGAGCGCGTTGTTACGCGGCAAGTGCAGGAAGGCGCGACGATCTCAACAGACGAGCACGTCAGTTACAACTTACTGGAAATCAGCCCTTACGAGCACGGCACCGTGAACCATGGTGCAAAAGAGTACGCTCGCGGCGAGCATCATGTGAACAGCGTCGAATCGTTCTGGCGGATTTTCAAGCTGTCGATTGCTTCGACACACATTCATATTTCGAAGCAGCATTTCGACAAGTACCTGCGGGAATTTACTTTCCGCTCGAACCATCGCGCTCGGGAGAATGCGATGTTTGATCTTCTTGTGGCGTCGCTGTGATCATCAGCGAGAGTGCTTTCTTGAAATCCTTATCGCTCGCTGGCGAGACCCCACGGGCCTCCTCCTGCGCGATAAAGTCCTGTATTCGCTGAGTCTTTATCGCTTCTGAGAGAGTCAGGTATAACATATTGGAATCTCAGGCTGATTCTGCTTCAAGCGTCTTGACTAATCATTATAGTCCTTTATCTAAAAGAAAGAAGGGGCGGTTTCCCGCCCCCTCGAAGATCAAGTTAACAAGAGTTTCGGATACGGCAACGGAGGTGGTGCTCCGAAGCCGTCACGAGAGCGGGAACGTTTCCCACCATCGTGCACGCCGAAACTCGCGTCGCGGTCTGCTACGTCTCGCGACATAGCGGCTCTTTCCTTTCTCCAATGATCACGCTCATTGGAAGCGACCCTTTGCAAGGTGAGGCCTCGGACAATCCGGGGCCTTAACTTTTTTACAGCCGGCGATCCTTCGCGGTGAACAGCGTTGGCTCACTTGGCAGCAAAACCCATTTATTTCCCCGAAGATCAATTTTGCGGTCGCGGTCTTTCAGTCTCGAAAGCTGTGGCGAAAGGCTTGGCCGCACGATGCGCCCGTTGAAATAGCGCGTATTGATCTCAGATAGAATCTCTTGAGCCGTCATTCCCTCTGGCCGATCCTCCAATACCTGGAGCACCGCCTGCATGATCGTGATTTCGGCGGCAGGTTTCTTCGCGTCGAGGGCCTTAATGGCAACATCAACCGCCTCGAACTCTTCGATCATCTCTCGAAGCTGGCCCTCCAAAGTAATCAGCTCTTTTCTCAGTTCTCGCGTTCTCTCAAGCATCGGCTCCAGCTTGGCGACAATTTGCGCCCTCTGCTTTTCGAGTATTTCTCGCGTCGTCTGATTCATGCCTCCTATTCTATAAGTCTTTGCGATACCAATTGCAACAGAGAATTGGTTAACGGAATCCGATGTGGTTAACGAATCCTTAACGGAGTCCGCTGAAAGTTGGCACGGTCTGTGCTACGCGCGCGGTAGTATCTCCAACTTTGGTATTTGGGAAATAAATCCTATGATAGGAATGCGGGCCTCATGCCAGAGGCTCCTTAGCTCTCTGTCTTGAAATTCTCTTGCGGGGAGCTTGGTGGGTTTGAGTGTTCTGATGGCGTAACTATGAACGCCCAAGGTAAAAAACGGCTTAATTAAAATCAAATATTCTAAAAACTGGCCGAAAAATTTACGGAAATTGAACGGTTCCTTTTTCCGTGCAGAAACCGCATTGGAATCAGCTAGATATCGGGGGTCACTTTGACTACTTGTGTCAAGGGGAACATTCCGCTAGTCAGACCACCGGAACATTTCAAGAACAAAATCATCGGCCCGCCCGCAGGAGCGGCACCTGTGACGGGAAGCTATCGGGAAAATCAGCGCGGAAAGCTCAGGGCTTCGCGGCCTTGCAGGACGGGTTATAGGCCCAGTTGCGGTCGAGGCCGACCACGCACCATTCGACGCCGGAATCGAATCCGGCGAAGCCGCCGTCCTCGATGATCGAGTAATGCACCTGACGCGCGCGGCCGTCGGTCAGCATCGCGCTGGCGGTGCAGAAGCGGCGGGGAATGCTGTCGTTTGCCCAGGCCCGGAAAGCCACTTCATGAACGTCGGCGTAGCCGGTGATCTCGAGGCTGGAATTCCAGAACTTGCTCTCTTTTTCAGCGAACTGCTGGGAAATGGTGCCGAGCGCCTCGGCGCATCCACGCATCTCGCCGTCGTAGCGCGGGCCGGACAGCCAGATGCCGCGCTCCAGGACGCTGGCGGCATGGGCCGCCGGGCTGAGCATCGTCAGTCCCGCCACGGCGCCGAGCGCCACGGCCAGAGCGATATTTCGAACTGTCGAGAAAAGGTCGCGCATGGGAGCGGTCCGCCGGAATCCGGGATGTCGTTGCGGCGGAAGGTGCCGCGAAGCCGCCAGCCGGTCAAGTGCAGCGCGGCAACACTTGGCAGCCATCCCCTCTCAAGCCGCACGCGCGTTCTTTCCATGGACCGCCAGCCGCTTTATGGTGACGACAGATTCCAGGGAGAGCACGATGCGGACCACAGGATTGGCGATTTTGGCTGCGGCGTGCGCGCTCGCACTGTCGGCTCCAGCGCAGGCCTATTGGGTGCCGCCGTTCAAGGGCAACGATACCGGCGGCATCATCGCCTATTCGCTCTACAAGGAGGGCGCGGACGTCAAGGCGCTCGCCGTGAATCACTGCGCCAGCTACGGCAAGGGCGTGAAGCTGACCGGCGTGGATGCACAATACGGCGGCTACATTTCATTCGCCTGCGTCTGGGTCCACCCGGGCCATCTCAATCGGCCGCTGCGGGCCGCCTACTGACGCCCCGCTGACTGATCGCATGCAGACTCTCGGCGCGTGTGGCATGCAACTCGCCGAATTGAAGTTCGTCATGGCCGGGCGCCTGTCCTCGACGTGATCGAGGATGACCCGGCTATTCACGTCCATCGTCATTCCGGGGCGCGAGCAGCTTTGCGAGCGAACCCGGAATCCATCATGACAGACAGACTGGATTTCGTATCCGCGTCCAAGAGGGCGCGTCCCGGAATGACGTGATGTGAGCTTTACGTGCTTGCAATGTGCCGGTTCCAATTCAATTTTCAAACAGCTACTTTCATTCGCGCACGTGCAATCGCTCTCGCGCCGCGCGCGAGTTTTTCCTTTAGTCTCGCCCCACGAAACAACGAGGGGCATGGAGCGCCGCGAGGCGCAAATGTCTTGTTTCGCTTCCTCTGCGAAAAGGAAGCGCGTCGCCTCACGGCGCTCCATTCGCGGCGATTTGTGTCCGGGGGACCGTGCTTCCGGGACAGGACGAGCGCGTATCGCGCCTCCGATCCGGCAGGCTTTCGCCCGCCTTCATCCTGTCCTCGTCCAGCCATTGAAGGCAGAGCCACGTAGTTGGCCCGGACGGTGACCCCCGGCCTCCCGGACGTGTGGGTGCGAATCCACATCGCGCAGGCGCCGCATCCTGCTCCGCTTAACGAACGCCCTCGAGAAGCGCCCCCCACGAACAGGACGCTTCGAACTTAAGAGAGGTTTGAAGGGCGGGGATTTGTATCCCCATCACAAAATGTTTCGACTCCTCGTCATTCCGGGGCGAGCGCCTTCGCGAGCGAGCCCGGAATCCATCTTCGCGGTCGCGTCCCGGAATGACGAACTCCCGGATGACGAACTCTCCACGATGACGAAGCAGAAATCACTCTGGAGCGCAGGATGGACACGCCTGGCCGGCGCTACTTCCCGATCTTCCAGGGATCGTACTTTTCTTTGGAATCCGGAACGTTCTTCATCGCCGCCCGCGCCGCGGCCTCTTCCCGCGCCATACGCTTCTGCGGATCTTCGCCCTGGGACGCAGCACTTTCGACCAGCCCGCTGGGACGCCGTCCCTGCGCATGGGCCTGCCCGGACAGCAGAAGGGCAGCCGCTGCAACAATCAACACGAGTCTCATCGCTGTCTCCATTCGAGGCATGGCCGAAACCGGGACATGATCACGAAGCGAAGCCGGTTATCGTAATCATGCCTTAAAAGGTAACGTCATTCCGGCCTATTCCACAACGCATGCCGGGCCGGAGCAATCGGGAATCGTTCAAAAAACATCAACGTCATCTGCCGCGATCAGCCCGCCGCGAGCCGCTTCTCGAAGGCCGCCACATTGACGACGCCGCGCCGGTGGGTGCCCTCGCCGATCTTGCGGTCGCCGTCCCACGCCTCCACCGCAAACAGCACACTCCTGGGATCGACCTCGATCACACGCGACACGGTGCGAACCGTCCGGCCGACCGGCGTCGCCGCCAGATGCCGCACGTTCACCTCCATGCCGACGCTGACATAACCTTCGGGCAAGTGCGGCGAGATCGCATCGCCAGAGGCCTTTTCCATGTGGAGGATCATGATCGGCGTCGCATAGACCGCCGGCATGGCGGGCACGAAATGCGCCACCGTCTTGTCGTGGGTGACGGCGATGGTGTTGGCCGCCGTCATTCCAACCGCGACGTTTTCGAGCAGGCTCATGCGGACAGCCGCACGGCTATTTCTTCTGACGCTCGACGAAGGTCTTGCCGCCCTTCATCTTGTGGGCCAGCGGCGCCTCGTTGATCTGGATGACGACTGCTTCAGCATCGACGCCGAGGTTCTTCACCAGCGCCTGGGTGATGTCGCGCATCATGCCGGCCTTCTGCTCGTCGGTGCGGCCGGTCGCCATGTTCACTGTGATCTCAGGCATTGGTCGTTTCCTTTTTCTTGCTGTGACAGCGGAGAATGTCTTTTTTGGTTGCGCATATTCCATTCGCAAAACCGGTGCCCACGCTCGGGTTACGCCCGAGGGCATGCTTTTTGCGGAAGACGCGCTAGGCGTGAAACTTCAGTCCATCGACGATCTTGTCAACCACCTTACGCTCGGCGCGGAACGCCAGCCCGACCAGATTGAGCTCGGCCCGAATGACGGCCTTCACCGCGGCGCGGTTGGCTTCGTCATGCGTGGTCTTGAACATGTCCTCGGTATAGACGGCGGCCTTCACGTCCCGCGCCAGCGCGCGCTCAAGCGCGCGTGACAGCGCCGGACGGTCCGCGCCGTAGATCAGGATCGGCTGGCCGATCAGCGCATGATAGCGCGTGCCCGACCCATCCTCGTATGGCTCGCCGATGGATTCCGGAAACGCCGCAGCCATGCCGGAGGCGAGAAACGCCGCGACGTTCAGCTTCTGCCAGGGTTCGAGGTCGTTGCGGATGACGAGAGCGATCTTGGTGTCGAATTGCATGGCGCGGTGTTCTTAGTTTCTGGCCCAGGGGACATTGTGCCGTGCAAGCACCTTGCGCACGGCATTCACCAGATCGCTTTCCTTTGCCGCGAACTGCGCCTCGGCCTGCTTCTGGAGATAATCGTCGCGGTCGTCCCCGCTGGCATTGGCGATCTGCGCGCCGAGGATGAGATCCTTGATCTGAACCTCGCCCTTGGCTTTTTCATCGCCGCCCTGAATGACGACGCAAGGCGAATTGCGCCGGTCGGCATATTTGAACTGCACGCCGAGATTGTTCTTCGGATTGCCGAGATAGAGTTCGGCGCGGATGCCCGCATTGCGCAGCGTGGCGACGAATTTTTGATATTGCGCGATCTCGTTGCGATCCATCACCACCACGACCACCGGGCCGAACTCGGGCGTGGTGTCGATCTTGCCCAGCATGGTGAGCGCGGCCTGTAGCCGCGAGACGCCGATGGAGAAACCCGTCGCCGGCACCGGCTCGCCGCGAAAGCGCGACACCAGTCCGTCATAGCGCCCGCCGCCGCCGACCGAGCCGAACCGCACCGGACGGCCCTTCTCGTCCTTGGTCTCAAGCAGCAGTTCAACCTCGTAGACCGGGCCGGTGTAGTATTCGAGGCCGCGCACGACGGAACGATCAACTAATATCCGATCTTCCTTGTATCCAGACGCCTTTGCCAAGTTAGATATTTCAGTTAGCTCGGCGACACCCGTTTTCCCGGTCTCGCCAAGATTCACGCTCGACGTGAACCAAGCCAATCTTTCTTCGTTGCTGTCACTAGGGGCAATGTCCAGAGCCGGCCACTCGGGTACATAACCTTTATCGACGTTCGATACGTAGCCGAGAAAGCGCATTACGTTATCAGCTTGTGGCGAGCTCAGATTCGCCCCAGCAGTAACGTCGCCACTTTCATCTTTACGACCGGTAGTAAGGAGTTGAAAAACGCCTCCCGGTCCTAACCGATCAAGTTTGTCGATCGCCCGTAAAACTGTAAGCCACTGCAAATCATCTATCGGATGAGGAACGCCAAGTGCTTCCTTAAGTCCATCGAGCACCTTGCGGTTGTTGACCTTCACCACGTAGCTGCCGCGCGGAATGCCCAGCGCTTCCATCGTGTCCGCCGCCATCATGCACATCTCGGCATCCGCAGCGGGCGATGCGGAGCCCACGGTGTCGGCGTCGAACTGCATGAACTGGCGGAAGCGGCCAGGGCCGGGCTTCTCGTTGCGGTAGACATAGCCGTGGCGATAGCTGCGATACGGCTTCGGCAGCGTGTCGAAATTCTCCGCGACATAGCGCGCCAGCGGCGCGGTGAGATCGTAGCGCAGCGAGATCCACTGCTCGTCGTCATCCTGAAACGAGAACACGCCCTCGTTGGGCCGGTCCTGATCGGGCAAAAATTTTCCCAGCGCATCGGTGTATTCCATTGCCGGCGTTTCCACCGGCTCGAACCCGTAGCGCTCATAGACCTCGCGGATTTTCTCGACCATCACGCGCGTGGCGGCGATTTCGGCGGGCGTACGGTCCACGAGGCCGCGCGGCAGACGCGCGCGCAGTTTTTGGGGCTTTTTGGGTTTGTCGGCCATGGAGTCCGTGACATGCGGGGAGTGCTGACGGTTACGACACGCGGATTGTCAGCATTTCGAGGGATTATCAGCCGAAACAGGGGCGAGCAAGCATCCCCATCGCCATGCCGGAACAGGTCCGGCGTCACGGACGATCGCGAACGTCAGTTCACCAGCACCGCGCATGTGATCACCAGCAGCACGGCCACGGCCTGAATGATCGCGATGTCGCCGCGCTCATCGGCGGCCAGCCGTCGAAGCCAGCGGTGCATGACAACCTCCCTGAACTTTTCCTGACGCCGCGCGGATCCTTGCCTGGTCCGCGATCAAAGACGGCCGCGCCCGCTTCCGGGTATCAACTTGGCCACACAACTTCTAAGGGTATATTAATGCGCACAACCACCATTGGTGGTATTTCGGTAAGCCTGCGCTTGGCCGCTTCACTTACGGGCGACCATGCGCCGCGATGCGTTTCGCGGCACCGGGGAAACTGATAGGGTCGCGACCATCATCCTTGCTCCTTGCCGGAAGGACATCCTCGTGAATATCCAACATCCTCGCCCGACCGTCGCGACGCCGAACGATCTCGATGCCTACTGGATGCCGTTCACGGCCAACCGGGCGTTCAAGAGCAAGCCGCGCATGCTGGCCGGCGCCAAGGACATGCACTACTTCACCACCGACGGCCGCAGCATTCTGGACGGCGCGGCCGGCATGTGGTGCAGCAACGCCGGGCATAACCGCGATTCCATCGTGGACGCGATCCAGAAGCAGGCCGCGACCATCGACTACGCGCCGCCGTTCCAGTTCGGCCATCCGAAGGCCTTCGAACTCGCCAGCCGTGTCGCCGCGCTGGCGCCGAAGGGCCTCGAGCATGTGTTCTTCTGCAACTCCGGTTCCGAAGCGGTGGACACCGCGCTGAAGGTGGCGCTGGCCTATCACAACGGCCGTGGCGAAGCCGGCCGCACCCGGCTGATTGGCCGCGAGCGCGGCTATCACGGCGTCGGCTTCGGCGGCATCTCGGTCGGCGGCATGGTCAACAACCGCAAGATGTTCGGCACGCTGCTGACCGGCGTCGATCACCTGCCGACCACCTATGACCGCGAGAAGATCGCCTTCACCAAGGGCGAGCCCGAGTGGGGCGCGCATCTGGCCGACGAGCTCGAGCGCATCGTCGGCATCCACGGCCCCGGCACGGTCGCCGCCGTGATCGTCGAGCCGATGGCCGGCTCCACCGGCGTGATCGTCACGCCGAAGGGCTATCTCGAACGGCTGCGCGCGATCTGCGACAAGCACGGCATCCTGCTGATCTTCGACGAGGTCATCACCGGCTACGGCCGCCTCGGCTATGCCTTCGCGGCGGAACGCTACGGCGTGCTGCCGGACATGATCACCTTCGCCAAGGGCATCACCAACGGCGCGGTGCCGATGGGCGGCGTGCTGATCCGCGACGACATCTACGATTCCTTCATGAAGGGGCCGGAACACGTCGTCGAACTGTTCCACGGCTACACCTATTCGGCGCATCCGCTGGCCTGCGCCGCCGGCCTCGCCACCCTCGATGTCTATCGCGAGGAAGGCCTGTTCGAACGCGCCCGGGCGCTGGAGCCGAAGTGGGCCGACGCCGTGATGGCCCTGCGCAGCGAGCCCAACGTGGTGGACATCCGCACCGTCGGCATCACCGCGGGCATCGACCTCGCGCCGAACAAGGACGGCCCCGGCAAGCGCGGCTTCGAGGCGCTGGACTCCGCGTTCCACGATAACGACCTGATGATCCGCGTCGCCGGCGATACGCTCTGCCTGACCCCGCCGCTGATCGTGTCGGAAAGCCAGGTCGGCGAGATCATGGACAAGGTCGCCAAGGTCATCCGCGCGGTGGCGTGAGCGCCGCCACTTTGTCGCCCGAAACATAAGTTTTCGCGCCGAATCAAAACTTGATGCTAAGCTTGGCCCGTTCGGGGCTGGGCAGGCATCATGATTCGCATTTCGACGATTTTCATCGCCATCTGCATGGTGCTGATCGCAGCGTCGCTTGGCCTGATGGTCTATTCGCTGGCCGGATTCACGATCTCTGAATCCGCCATCGTCGCGCTCGCCGCCCTGACCTTCCTGATCCTCTACAACGCGGTGTCGATGCGTTTGCGCGACCGCACCGATGTCGGCGCGCAGATCGCCGACCTGTCGCGCGGCACCGCCGACCTTGCGCGCCAGGTCGCCGAGTTCGGCCGACGGATGGCCACCATCGAGGCGCGCTTGTCCACCACCGACGCCAACGGGCAGGATCGCGTGCAGACCGTGGCCGCCGAAATCAGCGAGCTGGGCACGCTGGTCAAGCAACTGGCGGATTCGGTCGCCGCCCATGACGAGATACTCTCCGACGCCGTCAGCGCCCTCGCCGCGCAGACATCGGGCGACGCGACGGCCGACGCGAACGCCGGAGTCCCCTCGGCCACGCCGGCTAACGCCGGTCCCCCTGCGTCCGGTCAACCCGCCGACGCCCTGCCGAAGCCCGCCAACATCAACAACGCCCAGCTTCTGGTGGCGGTGAAGAACGCCATCGAGGCCAGCCGGATCGATCTTTTCCTGCAGCCGATGGTGACGCTGCCCCAGCGCAAGGTCCGGTTCTACGAGGCGGTGGCGCGGCTGCGCGACGACAAGGATCAGGTGCTGACCGCCGGCGACTTCGTCGGCACGGCGGAAGCCGCCGGCCTGATGGGCCAGATCGACAACATGGTGATGTTCCGCTGCGTGCAGGTGCTGCGGCGGCTGATGGTCCGCAGCAAGGACGTCGGCGTATTCTGCAACGTCGCCGGCGCAACGCTGAGCAACCCGGCGGTGTTCAGCCAGTGCCTCGATTTCCTCGAAGCCAACCGCGTGCTGGCGCCATCGCTGGTGCTGGAATTCAAGCAGAGCACATTCCGCCACCTCGGCCCGGTGGAAAGCGAACATCTCGCCGCCTTGCACCGGCTCGGCTACGGCTTTTCGATCGACAACGTCACCGACCTGCGGTTCGACCCGCGCGAACTCGCCGATCGCGGCGTGAAGTTCGTCAAGGTTCCGGCATCCATGCTGCTCGACCAGAAGCAACTGTCGTCGGCCGATATTCATGCCGCAGATCTCTCGGATCTGCTCGGACGTTTTGGAATTGACCTCGTGGCGGAGCGGATCGAAGGCGAACGCGCCGTGGTCGACCTGCTCGATTACGACGTCCGCTTCGGCCAGGGCTTCCTGTTCGCGCCGCCCCGGCCGCTGCGTCCGGAAGGCGCCACCACCCCGGCGGCGGAACCTGCGGCCGCGGCAAAAGTCACTTCTGCCGCTCCGGCGGTTGACGCACCTGCCCGAAAGGAAGACAAAGCCGACGTCAAGACCGGCCCAGAGGCGCTCCGCGCGACGGGCAATGCCGCGCTGGTGTCCCGTAGCCGCGCATCCGCACAGAAGTGATCCGTTTCCATGAAACTGCCTGACGTCCCCGCGTTGCGATTCGCCGATCGTTTGCGCGATCTCACCGCTGGAGTGGACGTCATTCTGAGCGACGTCTGGGGCGTCATTCACGACGGCGTGCATGGCTTTCCCGATGCCTGGCAGGCGCTGCGGTCATTCCGCGAACAGGGCGGCACGGTGATCATGATCACCAACGCGCCGCGCCCGGCGGATTCGGTGCAGCGGCAGTTGCGCAAGATGGACATCGCCGACGAGACCTACGACGCCATCGTGTCGTCGGGCGATCTCACCCGCAGCTTCGTCGCCTCGCGGCTCGATCAACCGCTGCTGCAGATCGGACCCGAGCGCGACAATCCGATGTTTCGCGGACTCGACGTCAAGTTCACCACGCTTGAGAACGCCGAATATATCGTCTGCACCGGACCCTACGACGACGAGGTCGAAACCGAGGAAAACTATCGCGGCATGATGGAAGAGGCGCGCAAGCGCGATCTCACTTTCGTCTGCGCCAACCCGGACATGGTGGTCGAGCGCGGGCACCGTCTCATCACCTGCGCCGGGGCGATCGCCGAGCTTTATCGCAGCCTCGGCGGCGAGGTGATTTTCTACGGCAAGCCGCACAGGCCGATCTACGATCGCGCGCTGGAGCTTGCTGCGGAGAAGCGCGGCAAGGTCACGCCGCCCGAGCGCATTCTCGCGATCGGCGATTCCGTCCGCACCGACCTCATCGGCGCCAACACCGTCGGACTGGACTGCCTGTTTCTGACCCGCGGCATTCATGCGGTGGACTTCGAGGGGCTCGACGTCGCCGATGAATTCGCGGTGCGCCGGCTGTTCGGCGAGACCCGGCCGCCGCGCGCGCTGATGCGCGACCTGACGTGGTAGCTTCCCTCTTCACCTCTCCCCGTTCTTACAGGGAGAGGGAGAAGTCCCCCAAAACGCAAAATGCCCGGCGCGAGCCGGGCATTGAAATTCTGCGGATTGTAACGGCGGCTTACGCCGGCACGTTGTCCGGAAACACCGCCTCGATCTTGGTCTTGAGCGTCGCGGCGTTGAACGGCTTGACGATGTAATTGTTCACGCCTGCCTTCTTGGCGGCGATGACATTTTCCGTCTTCGATTCAGCCGTGATCATGATGAAAGGCGTGGTGGCGAGGTTCGGGTCGCTGCGCACTTCCTTGAGCAGGTCGTAGCCGGTCATCGGCTCCATATTCCAGTCGGAAATCACGAGACCGTACTTCTTGCTGCGCATCTTGTTGAGAGCCGCCGAGCCGTCGCTGGCGTCGTCGATATTCTCGAAGCCGAGCTGCTTGAGAAGGTTGCGGATGATGCGGATCATGGTGTTGTAGTCATCCACAACCAGAACGGACATCGACAAATCCATAGCCATCGCTGTTTTTCTCCCTCGAACGCAGCAACCGGCATGCGTTATCAACATTTTGCGGATGGCTTCTGCCACCCGCAGTCCAGGCGAACCTACATCGGCTGCTTAAACAGCCCGTTAATCGGCCGGCCGCCGGATTATCTTAAGTTGCGCCATTACCTTGACTCCCAGGGCGGACCGGGGCCACGGTCCGGGCCAAATTCTTCAACGGATTCCTTCCGGTATTCATGACGACACGCTTTTCTGTCATTCGCGACACCACGCCCCCCGGCGACATCATCAAGGGTGCGGTCGTGGCGATGGGTAACTTCGATGGCGTCCATCTCGGCCATCGTGTGGTGATTTCGGCGGCCATCGATATGGCCCGCAAGCATGGCAAGCCCGCATTTGCCGTGACCTTCGAACCGCATCCCCGCAGCTTTTTCAGCCCCAACACGCCGCAGTTCAGGCTGACCGACGAGGCCGCCAAGCTGCGGCTGCTCGCCGGCACGGGGCTCGACGGCGCGGTCGTCATGACCTTCGACGGCTCTCGCGCCGGCACGACGGCACAGGATTTCATTAACCACGATCTCATCGCGCGGCTTGGAATCAGCGGCATTGCGGTCGGTTACGATTTTCATTTCGGCAAAGGCCGCGCCGGCTCGCCGTCGCTGCTGGCCGCCGAAGCGCCACGGCTGGGGATCGAGGTCCATGTCCAGCCCCACGTCGATATTCTCGATCGCCCGGTGTCATCGAGCGCCATCCGCATGGCGCTGGCCGAAGGCCAGGTCGCGGACGCGACTGCCATGCTGGGCGGCCCATGGTTCATCTCCGGCGAGGTCATTCACGGCGAGAAGCGCGGGCGCGACATGGGTTATCCCACCGCGAACATCCGCCTCGACAAGAATTGCGGGCTCAGGCACGGCATCTATGCGGTGCGTGCCGGGATCGGCGACAAACGCATCGGCGGCGTCGCCAGTTTCGGCCGCCGCCCGACCTTCGACAACGGCGCGCCGCTGCTGGAGGTGTTCCTGTTCGACTTCAAGGGCGATCTTTACGGCCAGCAGCTCGACGTCGCCTTCATCGGCTTCATCCGCGACGAACTGAAGTTCGACGGCATCGAGGCGCTGGTCCGCCAGATGGACGATGACAGCGCAAAAGCCCGCGCGATGCTGGCGGCCGCGCCCGATGCGTTTCCGAAGCTGGGTACCGTCGGCTGAAAACAAGGCGCGGCCTCGCCATTTTATGAGCCAAACCGGTTTCCCCTGCCGGGCAAAACGCGCTATTCACCCCGCCATGACCGAAAAGCCCAAATCCGACGCCGCCGACTATTCCAAAACCCTCTATTTGCCGCAGACGGACTTTCCGATGCGCGCGGGCCTGCCCCAGCGCGAGCCGGAAATTCTGGCGCGCTGGAATGAGATCGATCTCTACGGCAAGCTGCGCGAGACCGCGAAAGCGCGGCCCAAGTTCGTGCTGCACGACGGCCCGCCCTATGCCAACGGCAACATTCATATCGGCCACGCGCTGAATAAAATTCTGAAGGATGTGGTGACCCGCAGCCAACAGATGCTGGGCTTCGATTCCAACTACGTGCCGGGCTGGGACTGTCACGGCCTGCCGATCGAATGGAAGATCGAGGAAGAGTATCGCTCCAAGGGCAAGAACAAGGACGCGGTGCCGATCGTCGAATTCCGTCAGGAGTGCCGGGCGTTCGCGCAGAAGTGGGTCGACATCCAGCGCGAGGAATTCAAGCGGCTCGGCGTGGTCGGCGACTGGTCGCATCCCTACACCACGATGAGCTTCCCCGCCGAAGCGCAGATCGCTCGCGAACTGATGAAGTTCGCCGCCAACGGCACGCTGTATCGCGGCTCGAAGCCCGTGATGTGGAGCGTGGTAGAGAAGACCGCGCTTGCCGAAGCCGAGGTCGAATACGAGGACCACACCTCGGATACAGTGTGGGTGAAGTTTCCGGTCAACGCCGCGCATGGCCGCCTCGCTAAAGCGTCAGTCGTGATCTGGACCACCACGCCGTGGACGCTGCCCGGCAACCGCGCCATCAGCTTCTCGCCGAAGATTTCCTACGGTCTTTACAAAATCACCGACGCGCCCGCCGACAACTGGGCGAAAGCCGGCGATCTCCTCATCCTCGCCGACAAGCTGGCCGAGGATGTGTTCAAGCAGGCACGCGTCACGTCGTTCGAGAAAGTGGGTGACGTCTCCGCCGACATTCTCGATGCCATCGAATGCTCGCATCCGCTGAAAGGTCTCGCCGGCGGCTATGAGTTTGTCGTGCCGCTGCTCGCGGGCGATCACGTCACCGACGACACCGGCACCGGCTTTGTCCACACCGCGCCCGGCCATGGCCGCGAGGACTTCGACATCTGGACCGCGAACGCGCGCGAGCTTGAAGCGCGCGGCATCAGTTCGGTCATTCCCTACACCGTCGATGCCGATGGCGCGCTGACCGAGCAGGCCCCCGGCTTCACCGGCAAGCGCGTGCTCAACGACAAGGGCGAAAAGGGCGACGCCAACGAGGCCGTCATCAAGGCGCTGGCCGAGCGCGGCATGCTGCTCGCGCGCGGCCGCCTCAAGCATCAGTATCCGCATTCCTGGCGCTCGAAGAAGCCGGTGATCTATCGCAACACACCGCAATGGTTCATCGCGATGGACAAGGACATTTCCGACAACGGAAAAGCCAAATCCGGCGACACCTTGCGCGCCCGCGCCTTGCAGGCCATCAGCGTCACCCGCTGGGTGCCCGAGCAGGGCCAGAACCGCATCACCGGCATGATCGCGGGCCGCCCCGACTGGGTGATCTCGCGTCAGCGCGCCTGGGGCGTGCCGATCACCGTATTCGTGCGCGAGAAGGGCGACGGCTCCGCCGAGATCCTGCAGGACGAGACCGTCAACAAGCGCATCGCCGACGCGTTCGAGACCGAAGGCGCGGATGCCTGGTACAAGGATGGCGCACGTGAGCGCTTCCTCGGTTCGCACGCCAACGAAGAATGGAAAAAGGTCGACGACATCTGCGACGTCTGGTTCGATTCAGGCTCGACCCACGCCTTCGTGCTGGAAGACCCGGTGCATTTTCCCGGCCTTGCCGGCATCAAGCGCAAGGTGGATGGCGGCAAAGACACCGTGATGTATCTCGAAGGCAGCGACCAGCATCGCGGCTGGTTTCACTCCTCGCTGCTGGAAAGCTGCGGCACCCGCGGCCGCGCGCCCTATGACGTGGTGCTGACCCACGGCTTCACGCTGGACGAAAACGGCCGCAAGATGTCGAAGTCGCTCGGCAACACCACCGAGCCGCAGAAGGTCATCGCGCAGTCCGGCGCGGATATTCTGCGGCTGTGGGTCTGCGCCACCGACTACGCCGACGATCAGCGCATCGGGCCCGAAATCCTCAAGAACACCATCGAGACCTACCGCAAGCTGCGCAACACGCTGCGCTGGATGCTCGGCACGCTGCATCACTTCAAGCGCAGCGACGCCGTCTCTTTCAGCGAGATGCCCGAACTCGAACGGCTGATGCTGCATCGGCTGTCCGAGGTCGACGCCATCGTGCGTCCGGCTTACGCGAATTTCGACTACAAGACCGTGATCGCGACGCTGGCGAATTTCATGAACACCGAACTGTCGGCGTTCTATTTCGACATCCGCAAGGACACCCTGTATTGCGATCCGCCGTCGTCGATCGCGCGCAAGGCCGCGCTCACCACCGTGGACATTCTCTGCGATGCGATCCTGAAGTGGCTGGCGCCCGCCATCAGCTTCACCGCCGATGAAGCGTGGACCATGTATCGCCCCGACGCCGAACCGTCGGTGCATCTGACCACGTTCCGCGACGATCTCGATCGTTTCGGCAACGAGGCGCTGGCGAAAAAGTGGGAAACCATCCGCGATGTCCGCCGCGTCGTCACCGGCGCGCTGGAAGTCGAGCGCGCCGCCAAGCGGATCGGCTCGTCGCTGGAAGCTTCGCCGCTGGTCTATGTCTCCGACAAGGCGCTGTTCACGGCGCTCTTTGATATTGATCTCGCGGAAGTGTGCATCACCTCGAACGCGATGGTCACCAACGAGGATGCTCCCACCGACGCGTTCACGCTCAGCGATGTGCCGGGCGTGGCTGTGGTGGTCGAGAAAGCCGCCGGCACCAAGTGCGCGCGGTCGTGGAAAATTCTCCCGACCGTGGGCGAGGATCCGGACTATCCCGATGTCTCACCGCGCGACGCGCAGGCACTGCGGGAATGGAAGGCGCTGGGGATCGGCGCGTGAGCCCCCTGCTCCGCTCCGGATTGATAGCCGCCATCGCAGCACTTGTGCTCGATCAGGCGTCGAAGCTCTGGCTGCTGAATGTCTATGAACTCGGCCGCCGGGGCTCGGTGGCGGTGACGCCGTTCTTCGATCTGGTGCTCGCCTGGAATACCGGCATCAGCTACGGCTGGTTTCAGGATACAGGCCCCGTGGGTCAGGCTGTCCTGCTTGCGGTCAAGGCCCTCGCGGTCATCGTGCTGGGGGTCTGGATGGCGAAATCCGGCACCCGCCTTGCCGTGGTCGGCCTCGGGCTGATTATCGGGGGCGCCATCGGCAACGCCATCGACCGGCTGGCCTACGGGGCGGTGGTCGATTTCGCCCTGTTTCACGTCCAGATCGGCGGAAAAACCTATAACTGGTACGTGTTTAACCTTGCGGACGTGGCCATCGTTGCTGGCGTCGCCGCCCTCCTGTATGACTCGCTTGTAACCCCCGGTGCCGCAAAAAGGCCCCGATAAACGGGGATACGCTTGGCTCTGGGTTTCAGCTCCGGGCGTTGGCGCGCGGCCACCGGATCGTGGCGGCATGGTAGCGCCCTTGGACGAGCAAGATGAACGGGATCAGGATGAACGCAATGCGTGAGACCGGCAGCTTCAGCGGTTCAGGTTTGCAATTTTCATCGCGCCTCGCAGCGCGCGCATTGCGGCTGGCGGCCATCGTGATCGGCGTCGGTCTGGTGCTGGGCGCAGGCCCGCTCCACGCCCAGGACGCGGAAGAGACAGACGACGGCAAGACCTTCGAGCGCAAGCTGATCGACAACCTGATGAGCGGCCTCGGCGGCAAGAAGATCGACGACGGCACCATCGACTACCGCGAGCGTTCGCCGCTGGTGGTCCCCTCCAAGATCGACCTTCCGCCGCCGCAGACGGGCCGCGCGAAGCTCGCCCCGAACTGGCCGAAGGATCCGGACGAAGCCGAGCGCAAGGCCGCACGTGAGGCCTACAAACAGAAAGAAAAATCGCCTGAAGAACAGCGCATGCCGCTGATGCCGAGCGAAATGGTGCAGAAGAAGCCGCGCGGCTCCAAGAGCGAGCCCGTCACCCCGGGCGGCAACAACTCCAACTCTCCAATCATGATGCTGCCTTCAGAGCTGGGATACACCAGCGGGCTGTTCTCGAACCCGTTCGGCGGCGGCAAGCCGGAAGCCGAGAAGTTCGTCAGCGAGCCCGAACGCACCGATCTCACGCAGCCGCCGAGCGGCTATCAGACCCCGTCGCCGAACTTCGCCTACGGCACCGGTCAGATCAAGGCACCGAAGGAAGTCTGCGATTCCGGCAGCGGCCGATGCGAGAAGCGCTGGGATTGATGATCCCGGCCGTTCCAACCGTCCTTTGACATCATTGCGATCCCGCCCTGTTTGATCTTTCAGGGCGAGATCGTCTCGGGTCCTGCAATTTCGCCTCTTGCGGATCTGGATATTTTCCGGGCGACCAACCCGCGGTCCGGTCCAGTTACATGACAGTTTTTTCCCGACGATCCATTGCCCGCGCCGTTGTCGCACTTGGCATTCTTTGCGCGCCCGCCGCCGCTCACACCGCGATGGCGCAAGGCTCATCGCAGCGGCCGGCGACCTTCACGCTGAACAACGGCCTGCAGGTCGTGGTGATCCCCGACCGCCGCACGCCGGTTGTCACGCAGATGATCTGGTACAAGGTCGGCTCCGCCGACGAGACGCCGGGCAAGTCGGGCCTCGCTCATTTTCTCGAACACCTGATGTTCAAAGGCACGGCCGAACATCCGGCCGGGGAATTCTCCCAGCTCATCGCCCGCATCGGCGGCAACGAGAACGCCTTCACCTCGTCCGACTACACGGCTTATTTCCAGCGCGTGCCGCGCGACCAGCTTGCGACCATGATGGAATTCGAGGCCGACCGCATGACCGGCCTCATTCTCAAGGACGAGAACGTGCTGCCGGAACGCGACGTGGTGCTGGAAGAGTACAACATGCGCGTCGGCAACAGCCCCGATGCACGGCTGACCGAGCAGATCATGGCCGCGCTGTATCTCAACCATCCCTATGGACGGCCGACCATCGGCTGGCGTCAGGAAATCGAGAAGCTCAACCGCGAGGACGCGCTCGCCTTCTACAAGCGCTTCTACGCGCCGAACAACGCGACCCTGATCATCGCAGGCGATGTCAGCGCCGACGAGGTTCGCCCCATGGTTGAAAAGGCCTACGGCAAGATTCCGCCGCAGCCTTCCATTCCGGCACAACGCATCCGCCCGCAGGAGCCGGTGCCCGCGGCGCCGCGCACCGTCACGCTGTCCGATCCGCGGGTCGAGCAGCCGAGCGTGCGCCGCTATTATCTGGTTCCGTCCTCGGTCACCGCCACCCAGACTGAAGGCTCGGCGCTGGAAGTGCTCGCGCAACTGATGGGATCGGGCAGCAACTCGTATCTCTATCAGGCGCTGGTGGTGAACCGGCAGCTCGCGGTGAGTGCGGGCAGTTGGTATCAAGGCACAGCCATCGATCCGAGCCAATTCGGAATTTCCGCCTCGCCGAGACCCGGCGTGGGATTCCCCGAAGTCGAGCAGGCCATCGACGAGGTCATCACCAGACTCGCCACCGATCCTGTGCCGTCGGAAGATCTCGAACGCATCAAGACGCAGATGATCGCCGAGTCGGTCTATGCGCAGGACAGCCAGACCACGCTGGCGCGCTGGTACGGCGCCGCCATCACCGTTGGCCTCAGCGTCGACGACATCCGGGCATGGCCGGACCGCATCCGCGCCGTCACCGCCGAGCAGGTGCGTGACGCGGCGCGCACCTGGCTCGAGAAAAAGCGCTCGGTGACCGGCTATCTGATCAAGGACACGAGCGCGACCACCGCCAACCGCGGGGAGAAACGCTCGTGAGCATCACACGCCGCCATCTCCTTCAACTCACTACGGCGCTTCCCTTTGCAACGTCCGCCCTGTCGCTGCTGTCGCGGCCTGCTTTTGCCGCCGCAAAGATCCAGCGGGTGCTCTCGCCGGGCGGCATCGAGGCGTGGCTGGTGCAGGACGCCACCGTGCCGCTGGTTGCGCTTGAATATGCTTTCGACGGCGGGTCGTCGCAGGACCCCGCGGACAAACCGGGCACCGGCAGCTTCACCGCCAATATGCTCGATGAAGGCGCCGCCGATCTCGACTCCAAGGCGTTTCATGAACGGCTTGAACGGCGCGCCATCGAAATGACTTTCAGCGTGACCCGTGATTACCTGCGCGGCTCGATGCGAATGCTGAAGGAAAACCGCGACGAAGGCTTCGGCCTGCTGAAGCTGGCGCTGACCTCCGCACGGTTCGATTCCGAGCCCCTGGAGCGCGTCCGCTCGCAGATGGTCTCGAACGCGCGCCGCGAAACCACCAATCCGGTCTCGATCGCGGGCCGCAAGTTCTGGGAACAGGCCTTTGGCACGCATCCCTATGCGCGCGCGCCGAACGGCACCGTGGAAAGCCTTCCAGCAATTCAGGCCGCCGACCTCAAGGACTACGCTGGGCGTGTATTGGCGAAGGATACGCTGAAAGTCGCCGTGGTCGGCGACATCGACGCGGACGCACTCGGTAAATTGCTCGATACCGCGTTTGGCGCGTTGCCCGCGAAAGCAAACCTGACGCCGGTGCCCGACGCCACGTTCGGAAAACTGCCGCAGCAGTCCTTCACGGCGCTCGACGTGCCGCAAACCTCGATCAATTTCGGCGCGCCCGCGCTGAAGCGCAGCGATCCGGATTTCATGGCCGCCTATATCGTCAACCACATCCTCGGCGGCGGCACGCTCTCGACCCGGCTCTACAAGGAAGTCCGTGAAAAGCGCGGGCTGGTCTATTCGGTGTCGGAAAACCTGATCTGGATGAAGCATTCGTCCATCTTCGCAGGCTCCACCGCAACCCGCGCCGACAAGGCGACCGAAACGCTGGACACCATTTCCGCCGAGATCGCGCGCATGGGCAGCGAAGGCCCGACCCAGAAGGAACTGGACGAGGCCAAATCCTATCTCAAGGGCTCGCAGATGCTGGCGCTCGACACCTCGCCGAAATTCGCCACCGCGCTGCTGCAGTATCAGATCGACAATCTCGGCATCGATTACATCGAGAGGCGCAACGCCATCGTCGATGCGGTTACGCTCGACGATGCGAGACGCGTCGCAAAACGGATCTGGGGTCAGGGTCTGCTCAGTGTCAGCGTCGGCCGCGCCGTGCAGGCTTCTGCACAACCGGCAACGGGCAGCGCGCCGAAGGCGAACTAAGCCTTTCGACCCCGTCGCGCCTAGTGCTGCTCCGCGAGGTTGATCACGAGCGCCAGAGCGCCCACCAGGATGAGACTGGCGGCCCACGCCGTCTCGAGATTGAACCAGCTTCGCGACACGAACCTCAGTCCGAGGTAGCGGTAGACCAGCCACGCCGAAAGTCCGCCCGCCGCAATCATCGCGGCCGAATGGACAAGGGAGACCAGCACCGCCGTGCCGAGATTGGCGCCGACAAGAGTGCTTGTCGCGGTGTGGGCGTCGTCGGATGCAACAGCACGGCAGAGCCCGAGATAGATCGGAACCAGCATCAGCCCGGCGCCGTGGGCAATCGCGACGACGAAGGACCACAGCCCCAGTTGCGTCGGCCGTATCCGGGCCAGCGCCCGCGGATGACGCCGGTTGATGAGCCGGAAGATACCGAACCCGATCACCACAAGACTTGCGCCGATCTGGATCTGCCGTTGCCATTCCACCAGCGCGGCAAGCACGGCAAATGGCAGCACGATCAGCAGCACCGCCAGCAAGTGGCCGATCGAGAGCGGCCACAGCGCCGCAATGAGTGCGCGCGCGCTTCTGTCCATGAGTCCGGCGGAGACAGCCAGCGGCCAGCCCATCCCGGGGCTGATCCCGTGATAGATGCCGCTGACGACAACGGCGAGCCAAAGTCCTGCCGGTGTCCAGTCCGCAGCACTCAAAGCTAGACCGACGGATAGCAGAACGAGTCCGTCGAACAGTCGCCGCCATCGAGCCGGATCTGATGCGCGCGATAGCCCTCGGGGAAACTCAGCCAGTAATCCTTTGCGAGTTCGAGACCGCCGCCCGGCTTCACGTTGGCCATCACCTCGGCCCCCGGGATTCCGTCGGGATAGAACTGGTCATCCCATGTGGAATAGAGCGAGTTGGTCCAGTACACGCGCTTGCCGTCCCGGCTGATCTCGACCATCTGCGGGCCGCCGGCATACGCCTTGCCGTTGGGATGGGCCGTGCGGCGGGCGATGCCGCCGATGTGCACGGAGCCCGCAAGCTTCGGCTTTCTCGGATCGCTGACATCGTACTGGCGCATCTCGCCCGTTCCCCAGCAGGACACATAGAGAAACCTGTCATCCATGGAGAGATCAATGTCCGAGACCAGCGGCGGGACCGCGCCGAAACCCTGCAGCAGCGGCGGAAGCTTTTCCTTGGGCGCAGGTTCAGCCGGAATCGTGGCCGTCTTTTCGATGTGAAACTTTCCGCCCTCGCGCCACCAGGTCCAGATCGAGCCTTCGAGATTGGTGGTGTCGACCACGACGCCGAGGAAGCCATACTCGCGAACGGGGTCGTGCGCAGGGCGGACTTCGAGCGCCATTTGATGGTTGGCGCCGAGATCGATGGTCTGAACATTGCGCCGGGCGCGAAGATCCCAGAAGTGGATTCGGTGGCCGTACTTGTTGGAGAGCAGGTCCTCGGCCACGATTCCATTCTCGAACTGCGGCGGCAGTCCCCACTCGCTAGTGACCATGTAGTCGCGCGGCAGGTTCCACCAGAAATCATAGTGCAGGGTCTGAGGTCCGCGATCGATTTCCCAGCGTCCGAGAACATCGAAGGTCTCGCAGTCCATGATGAAAACCCCGGGCGGCCCGTCGGTGCCGTCCTTGCCGCCACCGCCAAGCGTGCTGACGTAAATGCCTTCCGGGCCGCAGTGAACCGTGTGAGGCCGCGAGTAACCTGTCTTTCGGAATATCTCTTCCGGCTCGATGATCTTGTGAATCTTCGCCTTGGTGGGATCAGGCTTGGTGTCCACGATGTAGACGCGCGAGGACCGGATTCCGGGAATGATCAGATAGCGCCGCTCGACAAACGCATGACCTGTCAGCGGCGATAAAGCCGACGAACAGGCATTCCAGCCGAAGTGATGAAACTCGTCACCCTTGTACGGCATCGTCACCGTATGAACGATCTGACTGTAGCTGGACGAACCCGGCTTGACGTCAATCACGGCCAGCGCGTCCGGCTTCGAAAAATCAGGACTGAGCAGCAACGTATAAGCGAAATTTTCAGGAGGAGCTTCCATCGCAAGCTTCGGTGATGCATGGAAGGTCGGATCGGGCCTCATCGTCATCGCACTACCTCCCTGTGTCGACCCGCAACGCCTTGACCTGGCATGCGGAAACGAGTTTGCAGAAAGAGAATGACCTGTTGAGCGCTTGGCGAGCGGCAGTGGCCCGCTGGCGGGCACCATAGCACCGCGCCAACGCTGCCGGAAAAAAAGATCGTGACGAGGAGGGGAATGTTCCACTCCCTCAGTTCTCCGATGGGCGTTTCGACGTTCCGCCGGTGCCCTATGTGAACAGCGGCGTGCCCGGCACGAAGGCATCGAACGCCGCCCAGAACTGCTGACGGTAGCGATCCTGCTCCTGCAGGATTTCGTGCTTCGAGCCCGCGATCACCAGATGCGATCCGGCGCGCAGGTGATAGGCGAACTCCTCGATGGCCGGCGTGGACACTACGGTGTCGTTGCTCGCCGCCAGCATCAGTAACGGCTGGCGGATATGCGAAGGATAGTCCATCTCGCGAAACTGCATCATCGCCTTGAACGCCGAATCCGCCCAGCCGATCGTCGGCGAGGCGATGCCGAGCGTCGGATCTTCCTCGTAGATCGCGGCGTTGCGGGCGTAGCGCACCGGGTCCGACGTGACCTGATTATCGACAAACGGCTCGGTGCCCGCGAGCATGCTGTTGCCGCCGGGCACATAACGGCCGCCCATGCCGAGCAGGCGCAGCGACCGCACCAGCATCCGTGTCGGCAGCTTGGTGGCGAAGCCCGGCAGGTCGATCATCGGCGCGGACAGCACCATGCGATCGAACCAGCGCTTGCCGGCATGCGCGACCCGCAGCATCACCGCGCCGCCCATCGAATGCGCCAGCGCGTAATAAGGCGGCGGACAATCCGGCAGCATCACCTGCTGCACGAAGGTTTCCACGTCGATCTCGAAATCCGAAAACTTGCGCACGTAGCCCTTGCGGGGATCGCGCAACTGCCGCGACGAGTGGCCCTGCCCGCGCCAGTCGATCATCGCCACCGCGAAGCCGCGTTCGCGCAGTTCGCGCACCACCTCGAAATATTTCTCGATGGATTCTCCGCGCCCGGTGAAGACACAGACCGTTCCCTTGCGGCCGGCCGGCGGCTGCCAGCGCGCGAAGCGCAATTCCGCCCCGTCCGGCGTCTTGATGGTGCCGCTGACCACGTTGTCGGGAACAGGGTTCGCAGGGATCGAAACGAGCGTCATGGGCGGCAGCCGATCGGCAAAGGAATCATGAAATTCAGAGGGATAGTGAGGACAAAAAGAGGGCCCGGAAACCCTCTTGAACAGCCGAAGGCCCCTCCCATATCAGCTTCGTGCAGGCCAGTTAAGGCTGCACGCAGAACGAAAACCCGGCCCAATGGCGGGTTGTCTGCTCTTTGCAAAAGAGTGGCGCGTTGTGCATGCGAGACGGTCCCGAGGCATGGGCTCATGGAGCGCTGCCCGCAATGTGTCCGTCCCGCCTGAAAAACGCGCTGGTCGCTCAAATTGGAGGACTAACCATGCGTACTTTCGATCTCACCCCCTTCTACCGTTCCACCGTCGGTTTCGACCGCCTGTTCTCGCTGCTCGACCAGACCGCCAGCGAAAGCTCCCCGGGCTATCCGCCCTACAATATCGAGCGCACCGGAGAGAACAATTTCCGGATTTCGGTCGCCGTCTCCGGCTTCTCGCAGAATGAAATCTCGATCGTCGCCAAGGAAAACACCCTGACGATCAAGGGCGAGAAGGTCGCCAACGACGACGGCAAACAGGGCGAAGTGCTCTATCGCGGCATCGCGTCGCGGGCCTTCGAGCGCCAGTTCCAGCTTGCCGACTTTGTGCAGGTCAAGAACGCCTCGCTCGAGAATGGTCTGCTCCACGTCGATCTCGTCCGCGAGATCCCCGAGGCCGCCAAGCCGCGCCAGATTCCGATCACCTCATCGGCCGCCGCGCCGCAGGTGACCGAGAAGGCCGCCGCCTGACGCCATCGGCTCTCAACCTCCCCGACTGCAAAACGCCCCGGCACCCCGGGGCGTTTTTTTATGCGCGGCTCCCGTCAAGGTATAAGAACCTGAACTCTTCCCCGGCGGCACGCGACCAAGACGCATGAGCAGCCTGCTTCCTCCCTCGGCCAACTATTATCTGGACGTCCGCAACACCATGATCGCGGCGGCGTTGATTGGCGTCGTGCTGTTGTTTTTCTGGCTGATCGGCAAGACCGACCGCGTTGTCTATCTCGGCCCCGATCACGGGCAGGTCCCGCTGGACAATCAGGTCCTCCTCGCGACTGAACCGGCCGGCAGCTACTTCATCGAACGCAATGCGATCTATGCGGCGATGAAAGCCGGCTGCCGCTATGACCTGAACTACGCACCGGAATTCGGCCGCACCCGCGGCGCGAACACCCCGCGCGGCCGGGACAAGCACATCCGCAGCGCGACGCTGGTGGATTGCCCGTGAGGGCGCAATCCTGCGCGCTCACTCCAGCGTCTGCACATCGGGCATCGCCTGCGTCGGCCACAGATGCAGCGTGACTGGCGCTGGCGTCGAGGACGGCGTTGCAGCGGGCCGGGCCGCGCCGACCGTGGCCGCCGCGGGCTTGTTCTCCGCCGTCGTCTGCGACGGCTCAGGCTTCGCCATGGCCGCGGATGCAGCGGCTGGGACTGTGGCGGACGGCTGCGCGGGAACGGCGGCCTGCTGCGCAGGAGATCCTGCCGCGGGCCTGGTCGCAACGTTCGGCGCGGAACGCTTCGCGGTCCGCGGCACAGCGGCCGGCGGACGCGGCGTGCGCCGCAGGTCCAGCAGCGATCCGCGCCTATTCTCATAGCCGATCGCGGTGACCGGCGGCGGGCCGGGCGGGCCATACATCACGGCCATCCGGTCGTTCAGCCGCGCGTCGACTTCCATCGCCGGAATAAACCGCATGATGCGTCCGGTGCGGGCATCGATGATGAGACGGCCATCCTCGCCGTTGGGATCGAGCGCCGCCACGGTGTAGATCCAGCCCCTCTGGGTGACCTGCCCCAAGGGCGAATAGCCAGTGGAGCGCAGGATGGCGACGACCTGCCCCGCCGGAATCACGGGGCGCGCATCCAGCCCGGGACGGCCATATCTTGTGGATGGAATCGCCGCATAAGGTCCCTGTCCATAGGGACCGGGCCGGTAAGGCTGCTGTGAGTAAGGCCGCTGCTGGTAAGAGGGCCGTTCATAGTCCCGAATGGGCGGGACGCCGTCGTCCTCCAGCACCCGCGGCATCGGAATCTGGATGTCATCGACCATCGGCAGGTCGTCCGCGGCCCGGGCCGGCGCAGCGGCCATGCCTGAGGCCAAAGCAGCACCCACCGCGACCGCACATCCAGTCAATCGCTTCCCGGAAAACAACGTCATGATCCAACGCTCCCGTTACGCCCCCGAAACCTCGGCAACGCCCGCTTTTGCGGGTCTCAGCCAAGCTGCAAAGGTCGTTGCCGATTTCGGCAGAGCTAGGACCGGACGGCGGCGGGAATGCCTCAATCCTGCGGCCCAATGCGTCTCAAGCGTGCATCCCAGCGAGGACTCTCACGCGCTTGTGTGATAGGAAAAAGTTTGGCAGTCTGGGGGTTAGGACAGGATCACTGTCCCAATTTCCGGGTCGAACTCGGCACAGCGTTTGCAGCGCAGGTAATATTGGCAGGCCGCATGGCAGCCGGAAACGGCCCACGCGAGTTGCACCTTCTAAAGCGAGGCTCGTGAAGGCGAGCGGTGGCCCCAAGAATTTCCAAAAAATGGAAATTTCCGAAGGGTGTCGCGACCGCCGAAGCTACGGCCAAAATGGGCTAAAATAGAGTGCCTCTAAAGAGGCGTGAGGATCAGAATGAGCGCGTCAGAGTTCGAGCGGAACGAAATCGAGGTGGATGGGCCGATGGCGGACCCGGCCTTGAAACCGCGCGAACATAACTGGCGGCCCGAGGCTGCCGGTCTGTACGATCCGTCGCTGGAAAAGGATTCCTGCGGCGTCGGTTTCATCGCCAACATCAAGGGCAAGAAATCGCACCAGATCGTCTCCGACGCGATCAACATCCTCTGCAACCTGGAACATCGTGGCGCGGTGGGCGCCGATCCGCGCGCCGGCGACGGCGCGGGCATCCTGGTGCAGATTCCGCACGCCTTCTTCGCCCGCAAGGCCAAGGAAGCCGGCTTCACCCTGCCCGCTCCCGGCGAATATGCCGTCGGCGCGCTGTTCATGCCGCGCGAGAAGCCGTGGCGCGAAGTCATCCAGAGCATCGTCGCCGACAAGATCAAGTCGGAAGGCCTGCTGCTGCTCGGCTGGCGCGAGGTGCCCGTCGACAATTCCTCGCTGGGCGAGACCGTCAAGCCGACCGAACCGCATTGCATGCAGGTGTTTATCGGCTGCGGCGACTGCGCCGATCAGGAAGATTTCGAGCGCCGTCTTTACATCCTGCGCAAGGCGATCTCGAACGCGATCTATCAGCGCCGCGAGCGCGCGCTGGCCGGTTACTATCCGGTGTCGATCTCGTGCCGCACCGTCGTCTACAAGGGCATGTTCCTCGCCGACCAGCTCGGCAAGTATTATCCCGACCTGCACGAGCCGGATTTCGAATCCGCGCTGGCGCTGGTGCATCAGCGATTCTCCACCAACACCTTCCCGGCATGGTCGCTGGCGCATCCCTACCGCATGGTCGCCCATAACGGCGAAATCAACACCCTGCGCGGCAACGTCAACTGGATGGCCGCGCGTCAGGCCTCGGTCTCCTCCGACAAGTTCGGCGAGGACATCGAGAAGCTGTGGCCGATTTCCTATGAAGGCCAGTCGGACACCGCCTGCTTCGACAACGCGCTCGAATTCCTTGTGCAGGGCGGCTACTCGCTGTCGCACGCGATGATGATGCTGGTGCCCGAGGCATGGGCGGGCAATCCGCTGATGAACGAGGAACGCCGCGCGTTCTATGAATATCACGCCGCCCTGATGGAGCCGTGGGACGGCCCCGCCGCCATCGCCTTCACCGACGGCCGCCAGATTGGCGCGACGCTCGACCGCAACGGCCTGCGCCCGGCGCGCTATCTCGTCACCAAGGACGACCGCATCCTGATGGCGTCGGAAATGGGCGTGCTGCCGATTCCCGAAGACCAGATCATCACCAAGTGGCGCCTGCAGCCCGGCAAGATGCTGCTGGTCGATCTTGAGCAGGGCCGGCTGATCCCGGACGACGAGATCAAGGCCGAACTCGCCAGGAGCCATCCCTATCGCGAGTGGCTCGACCGCACCCAGATCGTGCTCGAGGAAATGGCGGATGCGCCGGCCAAGGCCGCGCGCTCCAACCTGTCGCTGCTCGATCGCCAGCAGACCTTCGGCTATAGCCAGGAAGACCTCAGCATCCTGATGACGCCGATGGCCACCACCGGCGAGGAAGCCGCGGGCTCCATGGGCACCGACACGCCGCTGTCGGCGCTGTCGAGCAAGCCGAAGTCGCTGTTCACCTACTTCAAGCAGAACTTCGCGCAGGTCACCAACCCGCCGATCGATCCGATCCGCGAAGAGCTGGTGATGAGCCTCGTCTCGATCATCGGCCCGCGTCCGAATCTGTTCGACATCGAAGGCCTGTCCAAGACCAAGCGTCTCGAAGTGCGCCAGCCGATCCTGACCGATGCGGACCTCGAGAAGATCCGCTCGATCTCCGACGTCGCCGACAACCATTTCAAGTCGCGCGCGCTGGACACCACGTTCCACGCCGGTCTCGGCGCTGCGGGCATGGAGCAGGTGCTGGAAGAACTGTGCGGCCGCGCCGAAGCTGCCGTGCGCGAAGGCGTCAACATCATCATCCTGTCGGACCGCGCCGCAGGCAGCGACCGCATTCCGATTCCGTCGCTGCTGGCGACCGCCGCCGTGCATCATCACCTGATCCGCACCGGGCTGCGCACATCGGTCGGCCTTGTCGTCGAGTCCGGCGAGCCGCGCGAAGTGCATCACTTCGCCTGCCTCGCAGGCTACGGCGCGGAAGCGATCAACCCGTATCTGGCCTTCGAGTCCATCATCGCGATGAAGGACCAGTTGCCCGCCAAGCTCGACGACAAGGAAATCGTCAAGCGCTACATCAAGTCGATCGGCAAGGGCCTGCTCAAGGTCATGTCGAAGATGGGCATCTCGACCTACCAGTCCTATTGCGGCGCGCAGATTTTCGACGCGGTCGGCCTCAAGGCGGATTTCGTCGCGAAGTATTTCGCCGGCACCCACACCCGCATCGAGGGCGTCGGCCTTGCCGAGATCGCCGAGGAAACCGTGCGCCGTCACACCGACGCGTTCGGGGATTCTCAGGTCTACAAGACCGCGCTCGACGTCGGCGGCGAATATGCCTTCCGCTCGCGCGGCGAGGACCATGCCTGGAATGCGGAAACCGTCTCGCTGCTCCAGCACGCCGTGCGCGGCAACTCGCAGGAGCGCTACCGCGCCTTCGCGAAGGTGCTCAACGAGCAATCCGAACGCCTGCTGACGCTGCGCGGCCTGTTCCGCATCAAGTCGGCCGAGGAAGACAAGCGCAAGCCGGTGCCGCTCGAGGAAGTCGAGCCCGCCAAGGAGATCGTCAAGCGCTTCGCCACCGGCGCGATGTCGTTCGGCTCAATCTCGCGCGAAGCCCACACCACGCTGGCAATCGCGATGAACCGGATCGGCGGCAAGTCGAACACCGGCGAAGGCGGCGAGGAAGCCGACCGCTTCAAGCCGATGCCGAACGGCGACAGCATGCGCTCGGCCATCAAGCAGGTGGCGTCGGGACGTTTCGGCGTGACGACGGAATACCTCGTCAACTCCGACATGATGCAGATCAAGATGGCGCAGGGCGCAAAGCCCGGCGAAGGCGGACAGTTGCCCGGCCACAAGGTCGACGCGACCATCGCCAAGGTGCGCCACTCGACACCGGGCGTCGGCCTGATTTCGCCGCCGCCGCATCACGACATCTATTCGATCGAAGATCTCGCGCAGCTGATCTACGACCTCAAGAACGTCAATCCTGACGGCGCGGTCTCGGTGAAGCTCGTCTCCGAAATCGGCGTCGGCACGGTTGCCGCCGGCGTTGCCAAGGCGCGCGCGGATCACGTCACCATCTCCGGCTTCGAGGGCGGCACCGGCGCGTCGCCGCTGACCTCGATCAAGCACGCGGGCTCACCGTGGGAACTCGGCATCGCCGAAACGCATCAAACTCTGGTGCGTGAACGGCTGCGCAGCCGCATCGTGGTGCAGGTCGACGGCGGTTTCCGCACCGGCCGCGACGTCGTGATCGGCGCGCTGCTCGGCGCCGACGAAATGGGCTTCGCCACCGCGCCGCTGATCGCGGCGGGCTGCATCATGATGCGCAAGTGCCATCTCAACACCTGCCCGGTCGGCGTCGCGACGCAGGACCCGGTGCTGCGCAAGCGCTTCACCGGCCAGCCCGAGCACGTCATCAACTTCTTCTTCTTCGTCGCCGAGGAAGTGCGCGAGATCATGGCCTCGCTCGGCTTCCGCACCTTCCAGGAAATGGTCGGCCAGAGCCAGATGCTCGACCAGACCACGCTGGTGGCGCACTGGAAGGCGAAGGGTCTCGATTTCTCGAAGCTGTTCTTCAAGCAGAAGGCCCTGCCCGGCCAGAAAATCTATCACGCCGAGGCGCAGGACCATCATCTGGAAAACGTGCTCGACCGCACCCTGATCCGCGAAGCGCGGGCGGCGATCGACCGCGGCGCGCCAGTGAAGATCGAAGCCGAAATCCACAACACCGACCGCAGCGCGGGCGCGATGCTGTCCGGCGCGGTCGCAAAGGCCTACGGCCATACCGGCCTGCCCCACGACACCATCCAGGTCAGCCTGAAGGGCACGGCGGGTCAGGCATTCGGTGCGTGGCTGGTGCGCGGCGTCACCTTCGATCTCGAAGGCGAAGGCAACGACTACGTCGGCAAGGGCCTGTCGGGCGGACGCATCATTGTGCGGCCTCCAAAGAACTCGGGCATCGTGCCGGAAGAATCGATCATCGTCGGCAACACCGTGATGTACGGCGCCATCGAAGGCGAATGCTACTTCCAGGGCGTCGCCGGCGAGCGCTTCGCGGTCCGCAACTCCGGCGCGGTCGCCGTGGTCGAAGGCGCGGGCGATCACTGCTGCGAATACATGACCGGTGGTATCGTCGTGGTACTCGGCAAGACGGGCCGCAACTTCGCGGCCGGCATGTCCGGCGGCGTGGCCTATGTGATCGACGAGGACGGCACCTTCGCCAAGCGCTGCAACATGGCCATGGTCGAACTGGAACCGGTTCTCTCCGAGGAAATGATCAACGCGAACGCCTATCACCATTCCGGCGATCTTGAGGCCCATGGCCGCGTCGACGTGTTCGCCAATCTGCTCGGCGAGGATGTCGAGCGGCTGCACATCCTGATCTCGCGTCACGCCAAGCTCACCGGCTCGGCGCGGGCGCAGCATATCCTCGCGAACTGGAAGCAGTATCTGCCGATGTTCCGCAAGGTGATGCCGGTCGAATACCGCCGCGCGCTGAAAGAACTGAAATCGCGCGAGCCGGCAGAGCCGAAAATCGCGATCGGGGCGTAGAGAAACGACGGGACGTCGTCCTGAGGTGCCCGAGCGCAGCAAGGGCCTCGAAGGACGACGGAGCAAAACATTCATCCTTCGAGGCTCGCCGAAAACGGCTCGCACCTCAGGATGACGACAGGACAAGTTGCAGGGGACTTCGGGTTAAATGGGTAAGCCTACAGGTTTTCTTGAGATCGAACGTCACGACCGCAAGTATGCGCCGGTCGCCGAGCGGGTGAAGAATTTCAAGGAATTCGTCATTCCGTTGAACGAGAAGGACACGCGCGATCAGGCCGCGCGCTGCATGAATTGCGGCATTCCTTATTGCCACGGCACCGGCTCGGTGCAGCCCGGCACGCCCGGCTGCCCGGTCAACAACCAGATCCCGGATTTCAACGACCTCGTCTACAACGGCAACTGGGAAGAAGCCTCGCGCAACCTGCACTCGACCAACAACTTCCCCGAGTTCACCGGCCGGATCTGCCCGGCGCCGTGCGAAGCGTCCTGCACGCTGAACATCGACGACAACCCGGTCACCATCAAGACCATCGAATGCGCCATCGTCGATCGCGCATGGGAGAATGGCTGGCTGAAGCCGGAGATCGCCGCGCAGAAGACCGGCAAGAAGGTCGCCGTGGTCGGCTCCGGCCCCGCGGGCCTCGCCGCCGCGCAGCAGCTCGCGCGCGCCGGCCACGAGGTCCATGTGTTCGAGAAGTTCGCCAAGGCCGGCGGATTGCTTCGCTATGGCATCCCCGACTTCAAGATGGAGAAGGGCATCATCGACCGGCGTATTGCGCAGATGGAAGCCGAAGGCGTCGTGTTCCACTACAACACCCCGGTCGGCGGCTCCTATGCCGGCGCGGTCGATCCGCAGGACCTGCTCAGGATTTACGATGCCGTGGCGCTGACCGGCGGCGCGGAAGCCCCGCGCGACCTGCCGATCCCCGGCCGCGACCTCGACGGCATCCATTACGCGATGGATTTCCTGCCGCAGCAGAACCGCCGCGTCGGCAACGAACCGCTCGGCGATGTCCGCGAAATTCTTGCCAAGGGCAAGGACGTGGTGGTGATCGGCGGCGGCGACACCGGCTCCGATTGCATCGGCACCTCGATCCGTCAGGGCGCGCTCTCGGTCACCCAGCTCGAAATCATGCCCGAACCGCCGGAGCGCGAGAACAAGGCGCTGACCTGGCCGAACTGGCCATTGAAGATGCGCCTGTCGTCGAGCCAGGCCGAAGGCGCCAAGCGCGAATACGCCGTGCTCACGCAGAAGTTCTCGGGCCACGACGGCAAGGTGACGAAGCTGCATTGCGTGCATGTCGACGGCAAATTCCAGCCGATCCCGGGCACCGAATTTGAACTGAAGGCCGAACTGGTGCTGCTGGCGATGGGCTTCGTCCATCCCGTGCACGAGGGCCTCCTGAAGAAGCTCGGCGTCGAACTCGACCCGCGCGGCAATGTGCGTGCGACCACCAACGACTACCAGACTTCGGTGGCCAAGGTGTTCTCGTCGGGCGACATGCGCCGCGGACAATCGCTGGTCGTCTGGGCGATCCGCGAAGGCCGCCAGTGCGCGTCGTCCATCGACCGTTTTCTGATGGGTTCGACCACGCTGCCGCGATAGTCTTTTTGTTTGGGCATGATCTAGTCCGAAAACCGGTTTCCACTTTTCGGGATCATGCCCTCATGACAGCCCTCATCTATATCGCGGCAGCCCTCGCCGAAATCGGGGGCTGTTTTGCGTTCTGGGTGTGGTTGCGGCTCGGCAAATCCGTCTGGTGGATTGTGCCCGGCACGGCATCGCTGCTGCTGTTCGCCTATCTCCTGACGCTTGTGCCAAGCGACGCTGCCGGACGCGCCTTCGCGGCCTATGGCGGCGTTTACATCGTCGCGTCGCTGGCGTGGCTCTGGGCGGTGGAAGGCGTCCGACCCGACCGCTGGGATGTGGCCGGCGCGGCCCTTTGTCTGGCGGGGGCCGCGGTCATTCTGCTTGGCCCGCGCACGGCCTAAAACAGCCGGATGCGTGATCTGAATCAATCGGCTTTGGGACGTGCGTATAAAATGGATATGGCCTGAAATCAGTATCGAGCGAGCTGCTGTGGGCCTCCGTCGCCGGAACGCAAACGGGGCCTGTTCGCTTCAGTCCCCCGAGCGGGAGTCGTATCATCCTTAGCGACAAGCGAGCAGAGACCACGCCGAGAAGGATATGTGAAGCTGTCGAGTCCCGATGACCGATCCTGACGTCATTCGTCCCGACCAGAGACACCTGCTCGGCCGCTTCTGGGCGAGCGCTTCGGGTTTCTGGAGCGGGCCTTCGGCTTGGCGCGTCTGGCTTCTGTGCCTCACCGCCATAAGTATCGTGATCGCCCAGTTGGCCGTGCAGTACCAGTTGAACTACTGGAATCGCGATTTCTTCGATGCGCTGGAGCAAAGAAATCACGCGGCGCTTCGCTATGCCATTCTGCTGTTCTTTCCACTGGTGGCAGCAAGCACCCTGCTTGCGGTGGCGTCGGTTTGGGCGAGAATGACGATCCAGCGCAACTGGCGCGGCTACCTGACCCGGCAGTTGCTGGTCAACTGGCTTACGGACCGCCACTATCGATCGCTCGGACATCTCAACGGGACGGACCTGCCCCGGAATGCGGAACACCGGATCTCGGAAGATGCGCGGGTGGCGACGGACGCGCCCGTCGACCTCTCCCTCTCGCTGGTCTCCTCGCTTCTCACCCTGATCGTCTTCTTCCAGGTTCTCGCCAGTCTGGGCGGGACGCTTGTCCTCCAGGGCGCGGGGCTGCGCATCGCAATTCCCGGCTATCTCGCCATCTCGGTCCTGATCTATTCCGGCGTCGTCGTCACCGTGGTTCTGGTGATGGGACGTCGGCTGACCGCGGTGATTCAGGATCAGATCCAGGCGGAGGCAGCCTTCCGCTCGTCAGCCAATCTGGTGCGGGAAAGCGGCGAAGGGATTCTGCTGCGCGACATCGAGAGCGAGGACCGCCATGAACTATGGCTCGGCCTGCGGAATGTCATCGAACATTGGCGCAGGCTGTGCTGGCAGCTCATTCGAATCACATTCGTCTCGCAAACCAACTTGCTGCTCGCACCGGTGATAGGCCTGCTGCTGTGCGTGCCGAAATATCTGGCGGGAGACATGTCGCTCGGAGAAGTGACGCAGGCGGCCGCCGCTTTCGCCACCGTGCAGGGCGCATTGAACTGGTTCGTGGATAATTTTCAGCGGATGGCGGACTGGCGATCGGCGGCCAGCCGGGTTGCGGCGCTGCTGCTGGCGATCGACGACTTGAAGGAGAATGTAAAATCCCGCGGAAAATGAGCGCGTCCGACTCGGTCTCGGCGCAGGCGAAAAGCCCCGCCGCGCGGACGGGGCTTTCCTGTTGGTTCACTGGAGCGAACGCGTCCGGGTTTACTCGATCACGCGAATCACGCGACGGGTGCGCGGCTCGACGATCACACGCCGGTCATTGACGACCGCATAGCGATACTCGGCGTGTGACGGCACCGCGCGCAGTTCGACGTAATCCGGTAGCGGTTCGCCGACCACCACGCGTTCACGCACCACAACCGACGGCCCGGGCAGACCGGTCACCGCTGAAATCACGGCTGCCGGAATATCGACTGCGGTGCCGACCGCGGCACCCACCGTTCCACCGACAGCGCCGCCAACCGGACCGCCGATGGCGTTACCGGTCGCTGCGCCATCGCGCGCGCCTTCAACCGTCGCGCTCTGCGCGAGAGCGAAGCCCGGCGTCAGCGCAATCGCCGCGACTGCCATTGCCATACGAATCTCCATGTCATCCTCCATCGTTGAGAGGGTGACCAACGGCGCGCGGCAACGGGCGTTCCAAACATCGCGCGCGGGAACCCGCAAATTTTGCGCGGGAATCCGGAACCAGACTTAATTTTTCTGAATCCAGAATTGATACACGCAACTGCGGAATCGCGAGTCGGTGTTCCTGCACAAGGAACAGCAGGTCGCTAAATTATCGCTGACGCAATCCAGATGGCGCATTCCGGCGGAAGTCTGCGCCAGTGCGGACCTTCGTCCTACCAGCGCCCGAACAGGCCGCCGAATCCGAAGCCCGAGCCGCCGACATTTGCCGGAGGCCTCGGGAATCCGTCGCGGCCCACGGTCTGCTGGCGTGGACGAACGGCGAAGCCCGGCGGCACCCGGCTGGTATCCTGCGCGATAAAGCCCTCTGGCGGTTGGGCAGGCCTCTTGGGTTTCGGCTTCGGGGCTACAGTCCCGTCGGGCGAGGCGGCCGCAACGGCGGGATCGCTGGGCGGCGCACTGAGCGCGCCCACTTCGCGGCGCGGCCAGGAGAAATCGTCAGCGCGTCCGGCTGGCGGCGCGAGCGGTTCGCCCTTCACCAGCGTGCGCGCCGCAAGCGCATCCACCGACGCGGGCCGCGTGCCGACGCCGCCGAGCAGTTCGTCGGTGCCGACCGATGACGCCACCAGCGGAATCACCGGCCCCATCAGCGGGCGCGGACCGGCCTCGCCCGGCCGGATGTTGGAATCCGGCGAGAAGGATTCGCTCGGCAGCGCGATCGGGCCCGAACGCGCTGCCAGCACGCGGCGGATTTCGCGTTCGGTATAGTGCGCCAGCTTGCGTGCGCCGGCCTTGGTAAAATAGACGCCGTCATTGGAGCGCAGTCGGCGGGTCTGGCCTTCGAAGTCCGGGCCCTGCTGCGCGAACCGCCCGGCTTCATCGACGAAGCCATCCCAGACATCGACGTAGGTGATGCCGGTCTTGCCGGCGACGTCACGATAGAGCGCGTCGAGGAACAGCATGTCCGAGGTGGCCTTCGGTCCCCGCACGGCCGGCAGGCCGACCCACAGCACCGGGACGCCCTTGGATTTCAGGACCGCGACCATTTCCTCGATCTTCTTGGTGTAGAGCTCGACCCAGCGCTCCTCGCGGAAATCATAACTGCCGCTCGCCGAGCGCGCCTTCTCCGGCGCCGCGATCTGCGGCGTGTCATCATCGTCGTCGGGCGCGACCTCGGTCTCCGCCGGTTTGGCCTCGGCTGGCTTGTTGTCCGCAGTCTTGTTGTCTGCAGCAGCGTCGGCGGGCTTGTCGCCGGGCTTCGCGACATCGGCCTCATTCGGCTTGGCGCCCTTCTTCGCGCCCTTGGCCTTGTCGCCGGGCTTTTCGCCCGGCTTGGCGTCGGCCTTCTTTTCCACTGCGGGTTCGCGGATTGGAATGCGGTCGTTGAGACCGAGCATGACGACGATAACGTCCGGCTTCTCGGTGGCGAGAATGCCCTTCGCCGCAGCGACCCAGTCCGACGGTTCGCCCTTGGGCTGGTACTTCAAAAGACCGGACACCGTCTTGTGCTTGCGGATGACGCCGAGTTCGGGCGTTTCCGCCAGCGCGTCTTCAAGGCCGTAGGCCAGCCAGTCCGCCATTGCGTCGCCGAGCACCAGCACATTCTGCTCGGGGATCGTATCGCGCTTGGCGGGCGCGGGTGCCCGTGAATAATCCACACGCGGCGCCTGCTGCTGCTGGCCCGGGCCGAACGTATCGCTGAACGGCGAGAAAAATCCTCCGCCTCCGCCCGGTGCGCCGCGCGGCGGCTGGGGCCGCTGCGGGCGACCGAAACCGAAATCGAAGAATTGCGCTGAAGCCGGCCCGGCCACGCCAAACAGCATGACTCCCGCGACCGCCAGAACGATCAGTGGGCCGCGTTCGGTCAAGAGGCGCAGGAATGAAGTCGGTTTCGGCATATGGCTCACAGGGGCCTGGACAATCGATACGTTGAAATAATAGCAGATTCAGGCCCCAACGGGGCGAAATCGCGGGTCATAAACAGGGCATGCCGGGGCGGCGTCAAGGGCCGGAATCGGCTGTATCCGGGGCCTCCGACCAGGTCAGGAGCGCATCGAGCGCCCGACACAACGCCTGGCCCCGCTCGGTCAGGGCATATTCGACTTTCGGGGCACGTGCGGATGGACGATCCGCAGCACCATGCCGTCGTCGAAAATTTACCAATTCCGCTCGATGCCATTGGCCGTCATCGGCGTGTGGTGTTGGTTACGCTTACCTGAAGGTGCGCGGGTTACGTCCGGGTGCGTTCTTGTCATGTCCCGAACGTATTCCCATCCTCATGACCGCACGATCCAGCCGCCTCGGCGGCCTGCCATTCACCGTCACGTCAGAGGAAATCCCATGTCCGTTCAACTTCCAAAACCCATCGATACCTACATCGCGTCCGAAAACGCCGGCGACATGGATACGCTGACGGCCTGCTTTGCCTCTGACGCCGTCGTCCACGACGAAGGGCGCACGATCCAGGGCCATGCGGCCATCCGGGAGTGGATGACCGGGTCGCGGGAAAAATATCATCACACTGTCGAGCCGGTCGCAGTCACCACAAAGAACGGCAAGATCGTCATGACCGGAAAAGTGTCGGGCACATTTCCCAACAGTCCGGTCAATCTCAATTTCAATTTCGGCGTGACCGACGGCAAGATCTCGTCGCTGGAGATCGGGTGAAACTCGTCGGCGCGCTTTGACGCCGACGAAGGTCAGCGTCCGCGCAGCCGGTCCAGTATGCCCGATGAGGCGAAGCCGTCGGCGGGCAAGCCCGCCGCGGCTTGGAAACTGCGCAGGGCTTTGCGGGTTTCGCCGCCGAGATTGCCGTCGGGTTCGCCGCGATAGAACCCTCGCTGCGCCAGCAACTGCTGCAACTCGAACCGCTCGTCGCGGGACAGCACCCGCTCCTGCCGCGGCCATTGCTGCACGAACGGCGTGCCGCCACGCAGGCGATCCGCGAAGTGACCAATCGCCAGCGCGTAGGCTTCGGACGGATTGTAGCGCATGATGGAGCGGAAATTTCCCAGCATCAGAAAGCCCGGACCATCCGCGCCGGCAGGCGCCAACAGGAAGGCCTTGTCGGTGGTGCGCGGAAACGGCTTGCCGCCGGCGCGGCGAACGCCGAGATGCTCCCACTGCGCGATGGTGTAGTTCTTGGCGCGGTCGGCATGGAGATAATTGAAGCCCTGCGGCACTTCGACTTCGTAGCCCCAGGTCTGTCCCTGCGCCCAGCCGTCCTTTTTGAACTTCGCCGCGGTGGACGCGATGATATCCGGAATGTCGTCCACGGTGTTGCGCTTGCCGTCGCCGTCGAAGTCCACCGCAAAGCGCTTGAACGCCGTCGGCATGAACTGCGTCGCGCCGAACGCACCTGCCCACGAGCCGCGCATCTGCTGTGGCGTCAGGTCGCCGCGATGGAGAATTTCCAGCGCCGCGAGAAACTCGTCCTTGAAGTAGCCCTGACGGCGGCCGACGCAGGCCAGCGTCGCGGTCGAGTTCAGCACGCTGCGGTCGCCGCCCTGCGTGCCGTAGTTTGATTCAATGCCCCAGATCGCCGCGATGATGTAGCGATCGACGCCATAGGCTTTTTCGGCCGCGGCAAAGGTTGCGGCGTTTTTCGCCAACACTTCGCGGCCGCGCGCAATGCGCGCATCGGTGACCAGAATATCGAGATAGTCCCACACCGCCTTGGTGAACTCGGGCTGCGAATCCATCAGATCCATGATGCGCAGATCCGGCGAGAGGTCCGCCGTGAAGCGTTCGAAACTCTGTTGGGAAATTCCGCGCCGTGCGGCGTCGGGCCACATCCCGGCGACGCAGCGGTCGAAATTCTGCGCCGAGCGGCGAATGGCGTCGGCCGTCATCAGGGGATGGCCGGATGCGCCGTCTTCCCCGCTCCACTCCTTGGGCGGCGCGGCCTGCGCCATCCGGCGCGGCGGCGGCGCGACCTGACGCGGCATGGAGGGTGTCTGGTTGATCGAGCCGGTAATTTCCGCGCGCGACTGCAACGGGCCGCGTCCGGTGGCGGTCTGCGCATGGGCGCTTACCGCCATCAGCATTGCTGCCGCCGCTACAAATGTCCCTGATTGACGCATCGCCGCCCGCACCCTGAAAACCGCACCCAAAGACCTAGAAGGCCCGGTGAGGGTTTCCAAAAGACTAACAGAACGGCAATTCTTGACGCAAAATTGTCGCGGTTACACCGGCGGCGGGTTGCGCTCGGTGAACGTCGTGCGCTGGTGCCAGTAGGGATAGGGCAGCGTCACCTTGCTGGCCTCGTCCAGCTTCGCCACCTGCTCCTTGCTCAGGTTCCAGCCGATCGCGCCGAGGTTCTGCTTGAGCTGCTCCTCATTGCGCGCGCCGATGATGACGGTGGACACCGTCGGCCGCTGCAACAGCCAGTTCAGCGCAATCTGCGGCACGGTCTTGCCGGTCTCCTTGGCGATCTCGTCGATCGCATCGACCACGCGATAGACCTGCTCGTCGGGCACCGGCGGGCCCATCTCGGCGGTGGTGTCGAGGCGGCTCACCTCGGGCTTCGGCTGACCGCGGCGGATTTTGCCGGTGAGACGGCCCCAGCCGAGCGGCGACCACACCACAGCGCCAATGCCCTGATCGAGACCGAGCGGCATCAGCTCCCATTCGTAATCGCGGCCGACCAGCGAGTAATAGGTCTGGTTGGCGACATAGCGCGGATACCCATGCTTGTCGGCGACATTGAGCGCCTTCATCAGGTGCCAGCCGGAGAAATTCGAGACGCCGACATAACGGATCTTGCCCGCGCGCACCAGCACATCGAGCGTGGACAACACCTCTTCCGGCGGCGTCATGGCGTCGAAGCCGTGCAGTTGAAACAGATCGATGTAATCGGTGCCGAGCCGCTTCAGCGAGGCCTCGACGCTCGACGTCAGATGCTGGCGCGAGGAGCCGACATCGTTGAGCGCGTCGGAAAAGCGGAACGTCGCCTTGGTGGAGATCAGCGCCTTGTCGCGGCGGCCCTTCAGCGCCTCGCCCAGCACGCGCTCGGATTCACCGCGCGAATAGACGTCGGCGGTGTCGAACATTGACACGCCCGCATCGAAGCACAGATCGAGCAGCCGCCGCGCCTCGGTGGCGTCGGTCTTGCCCCAGCCGGCGAGACGGCCGACGCCGCCGAAGGTGCCGGTGCCGAACGAGAACACGGGAACGGTGAGGCCCGAAGCCCCGAGACGGCGGTATTCCATGGATGGTCTCCTGAATGCTTGATCTTAAGGAGTGAAGAGAAATCGGCTGCCGGGCGGCGCCGTGAAGGAAGGCCGGGCAAGACTAGGCCCGGCCATGCAGCCGCGCCAGCGCATGCCCGCGCATGGGAGCCGCCACAAAAAATCCGCAGACCGCTCACGCGCCGTTCATCCAATAACCTTTACGGAACTCCCTGCCCGCCAAGCGGTTTTTCAACACCGCAAAACCTGCTACCACCCACCCACGTCTTTTCACGACATATCAAAGAGCCTCATGAAAATCCGCAAAGCCGTCTTCCCCGTCGCCGGTCTCGGCACCCGCTTCCTGCCCGCCACCAAGGCCATGCCGAAGGAAATGCTCACCGTGGTCGACCGCCCGCTGATCCAGCATGTGGTGGACGAGGCGCTGGAAGCCGGCATCGAGCATCTCGTGTTCGTCACCGGGCGCAACAAGGGCGTGATCGAGGACCATTTCGACCGGCCCTACGAACTCGAGGACACGCTGAAGGAGCGCAACAAGCTCAAGGAAATGGACATCCTGGAGCGCGACCAGCCGAAGGCGGGCGCGACCTCGTTCACCCGCCAGCAGGCGCCACTTGGACTGGGCCATGCGGTGTGGTGCGCGCGCGACATCATCGGCAACGAGCCGTTTGCCGTGTTGCTGCCGGACGTGCTGGTGAAGCATCGCCCAAGCGGCCTCAAGCAGATGATCGACGCCGCCAACGCCGCGGGCGCCGACAAGGCCAACATCATCGCGGTGGAAGAAGTGCCGATGGATCAGGTCCACATGTACGGCGTGGTCGGCGTTGGAAAACCTAAAGGCGAGATGTTCGAACTCAACGGCATGGTGGAGAAGCCGAAGAAGGAAGTCGCGCCCTCGAACCTCTCGATCACCGGGCGCTACATCCTGCAGCCGGAAATCTTCAACGTGCTGGAAACCCAGGCCAAGGGCGCGGGCGGCGAAATCCAGCTCACCGACGCCATGCTCGGCCTTGCGAAAAGCCAGGCGTTCTACGGCTTCAAGTTCAAGGGCAAGAGCTACGACTGCGGCTCGAAGTCCGGCTTCCTCGCCGCCAACATCGCCTACGCGATGGACCGCGACGACCTGCGCGACGAGCTGCGCGCGGAAATGAAGAAATATCTGTGAGCGCGCCGCGCGCCGCATTCTCTCTCACTACAGGCCGCAGCGATGGCTAGCCGCGCCGCGCTCCCGCAATCACACGGCGGGACCGCGACGCAGCCGCGCGACCTGCGGCTCGATCTGTTCCGCGGTATCGCGCTGTGGTTCATCTTCCTCGATCACGTGCCGAACAACATCGGCGAATGGCTGACGCTGCGCAATTACGGCTTCAGCGACACCACCGAAATCTTCTTCTTCGTGTCCGGCTATACCTGCGCGCTGGCCTATGGCCGCGACCTGAAGCAACAGGGCTTTCTCCATGCCCTCGCCCGCAGCGTGCGGCGCGGGCTCGAAATCTACGCCGCCTTCCTGCTGCTGATCGTCGTCTTCGTCGCAATCATCTATGCGGTGAACGGCGCGGACCGCGCGACGCTGGACGACACCAACACCGCCGTGCTGTTCGCAGCCCCCGGCAACGCGCTGATGCACGCGGCGCTGCTGCATTACATGCCGGTGAACACCGACGTGCTGCCGACCTTCGCGCTGCTGCATCTCATGTGCGCGCCGCTGTTGTGGCTGATGTCGCGCGCGGCGACGCTGGTGGCGTTCGCGGGATCGCTGGTGCTCTACATTCTGGTGCAGGTCTCGGGATTCAATCTGACGACATGGCCGAAGGGCGAATGGTTCTTCAATCCGCTGGCCTGGCAATTGCTGTTCGTGTTCGGCGCATGGGCGGCGATGGGCGGCGCGGAACGGCTGACGCCGCTGCTGCGTTCGCGCGCGGTCTTCGCGCTGGCCGCAGGCTATCTGCTGTTCAGCTTCGCCGTGGTGCTGAGCTGGCACGTCAAGCCGCTGGAAACCTTCATTCCCGAAGCGATCAAGGCGCTGATCTATCCGATCGACAAGAGCGGCCTCGATCCGCTGCGCGCGCTGCATTTCGCGGCGCTGGCCGTGGTCGGGCTGCGGCTGATGCCGCACGACTGGCGTTGGCTGCAGTCGCGGGCCGCGCGCGGCGCGATCCGCTGCGGCGAGCAATCGCTGGCGATCTATTGCCTCGGCGTGCCGCTGGCCTTTGTCGCGGGCCAGATGCTGAAAGCATGGTCCGGCGGCGTTGCGATGCAGCTTGCGATCAGCGCGCTCGGCGTCGCGGTCATGATCGCGGTGGCGACGCTGATGACGGCGACGGAAAAGGCGGCGGGCGGACGACCGAAGCTGTTTTAGCAAAAACGACTGCGGCTCGAGTCCGGCTTCTTCGCCGCCAACATTGCCAATGGGATGGGATCGTGAAGACCTGCGCAGCAATCTGCTGACGGAGATGGAGCAGTATATTTGATTGGACGGATTATTTAAGAATCTTAAATTAACCGCCGTTTGCAACCATAGTAACCAATGGAGGCACCATGGGCGAAACGTCAATCGAATGGACCGACGCTACCTGGAATCCGGTGGCTGGATGTACCGTGCTCACCGCCGGGTGCACGAACTGTTATGCCATGCGGATGGCCGCGCGCCTTGAGGCGATGGGAACGGACAAGTATCGCGGACTAACACGCAAAAGCGGCGGCAGGGCAAAATGGACCGGAAAAATCACACTGGATCATAAAGCGCTTTCTATTCCAAGGACTTGGTCCAAACCGCGTCGCGTATTTGTAAATTCCATGTCCGACTTGTTTCATCCGGACGTACCTGCCGATTTCATCGGAGAAGTATGGAATGTGATGGCCGCCACGCCTCGGCACACATATCAAATTCTAACAAAGCGCCCTGATCGCATGGCGGTGATTGTTCCCGACTTGCAGAGGTTGGCAAATGTCTGGCTTGGAACGAGCGTTGAGGATGATCGTGTGCTCCACCGTATTGATGAATTGCGGACAATCCCGGCCTTCGTGCGCTTTATATCATTCGAGCCGCTAATCGGTTCAGTTGCCGATGCTGACTTGACAGAGATTCATTGGGCGATCGTCGGGGGCGAGAGCGGACCACAGGCGCGAAACATGGAGCCCGTTTGGGTTGAAGAAATTGAATCGCTGTGCCGCGAGTCCGGCACGGCATTTTTCTTCAAGCAGTGGGGTGGAAAAAACAAGAAAGCAACTGGACGAACCTTGCACGGTCGCACTTACGACGAAATGCCAAACGTCTCAGCTTAGTCAAAGAGCGAACCTTGTCCGGCTTTATTTACAGCGGTTTTCCAGAATTTATGTGCTAGGTCGTTTTTTGCAATCAGTGTGAGCCAATAAAGGTGCTGTCCTTGTTCGCCGGTGATCAATTCCGTAGCGGCAGACGCTGAGATACCTAACTCCTCAACTCTCTTACGCCAATAACTGAAAACAAGCCGCCGAACAGTTGAGTGGCTTTGCGATGTGTCTATGGCTGCTCGCCATCCAGGCGCGAAGTTATCGAAATCGTCCTGCTGGGCGCGAATATTCATTTTTGCGTTGCGCTGTAAGTCCATTTTGCTGATATGGACGAGAATGTCGATATATCTAAGTCCCGCAAATGTTCTTAGAATTTCGAAATCGAAAGCGCCCAAGCTGTAGGGATCAACGAAGCAGAAGTGAAGTCCGTGCGGACTTAGGTACGATCTAATCTTACGCGCTGCGGTGATCGCGTCACCCTCGACTTCGATGACAGGTGCCCCCGCCTTCCTGAGCCGTCCCGCGGCAAGATCGCGACGTTCAGGATCCAAGTCTGCAATATAAACTGCCGAAAATGGCGTAGCCTTCTGACTTTCTTTCCAAGCCGCGACACACGATCCATCGATATATTCACCAGTGCTACGAACTCTTGAGCGGCCTGGCCCACAGAACAAATCGATATAGGTTGCACCACCTTTGGTCGGACCAATCCACTTTGATCTAACCCCACGCGAAATGTCTAAATACCTGCAAAGCGAAGATAACTTGTCTTTTGCCCAGACACCGACTTCCTCAACTTTCCACCCGTCGTCGCCATCTATTAAGCCGGCCATGCTGTACCCGTTCAGTCATCACGCTCGCCACCACAATATCGATAAATGGAACATTTGCCCCCGGATTGACAATTTATCTATATAGGCTTATATTCCTATTGCTTCGTTCATGAGGGGCGCTTCCGGAGGCGGTCTTGAAGTGGAATGAAGCGCGGCGCCCGCGCGCGTGGTTCGCAGCCATGCTCCCGGGAGGCTGAGGGTCACCGTCCGGGCTCACTACGGAGCTCTGCCGTTAGCGGCTGGACGAGGTGGCGGACGAAGGCGGAGAAATCCCGCCGGATCAGGGCGCGCCGCGCCCGTCCCCACCCGGAAGTGCGGTCCCTTCGCCTTAAGACGCCGCAGCGGATGTTTGCCGCAGCTTCGGCTGCGGCGAGGATTCGCGCGTTGCGTATCGCGCAGGCTCGGGCCTCGCTCACGCGCAACGTCGGTGGAGCGCCGCAAGGCGATGCGCTCTCCGCCGAGCCGCCTTCGCAAGCGGCAAGGCGAAGGGCGACGACAACCATGTTGCGCCTTGCGGCGCTCCATTCCCCTCACTGTTTGAGGGGGAAACCAAACGCCCACCCCGCGCACGGCGCGGGAACGATGGCGCATGTCTTCTTGCGCGAAGGGGGCAAGCCCCAAGCGCGAGGGCTGTCTGACAATTGAATCAAAACCAGAATGACGCGCGGCGTTTGCGCGCGGCCGCGGCGGCGACAAATCACCGCGCTGTGTGCACCAGCAGACAGAAAATGCGGCGCTGGAATGGTTTGCTGTTTTATGAAAAGCTCACGGGCGGGCAGGATGTCGTGGCTATTTGGCGTTTTCCATATCGGCGGGTCGAGCCTGGCTTCCTGGGGTCGCTGGCGTTCGCTCTGGTGTTCGTCGCGCTCGCGGTGGTGGCCCGCCTTCTGCTGGGCCTGATCGGATCGACGCTGTATTTCGCCGCGTTCTTTCCCGCGGTGCTGGTCTGCACGCTGATCGCCGGCCGGCTGGCGGGCCTGCTCGCGATCCCGCTGTCGATCGCCGCGGTGTGGTGGGCGTTCATTCCGCCGGCCTATGCGTTCGGGCGGCTCTCGCCGGCCGACATCGCCAATTTCACCATGTTCGCGCTGTCGAGCCTCTTGGTGGTGGTGCTCGCGGTCAATCACCGGCGCAACGTGTTCGCGCTGGAGGACCGGGAGCAGCAGCGCGAACTGCTGGTCAACGAGCTCGAACACCGCAGCAGGAACATGCTCGCGGTCATGGCGTCGCTGGTGGTGCAGACCATCACCGACAAGGACGAGGCCGACACGCTGATCAGCCGCATGCGCGTCAGCGCCGACAATCAGGATCTGCTCGACGAGCACGGCGGCGCGACGGACGTGCGCGCGCTGTTCACGGCGTCGGTACAGGACCGCTACGGCGCGAGCCGGATCGCGCTGACCGGGCCGGACCTCGAACTGAGCTGCCGGCAGGCGCGCGGCCTGCGCATTGTGTTTCATGAAATGACCACCAATGCGGTCAAGTACGGCGCGCTGTCGGACGCCGCGGGCCGGGTGGAGATTATCTGGTCGGTGGACGGGCGCACGCTGGTGATCGACTGGCGCGAAACCGGCGGGCCGCGCGTCGCACCACCCGCCCGGCACAATTTCGGTTCCAAGCTGATCGACATCACGTTGAAGCAGATGAACGCCCGGCTCGAACCGACCTTCGCGGAAACCGGCTATTGCTACCGGATTGCGCTGCCGCTCGCCTGACGCCGGGCTTTAGGCCAATCTCACGTTTTTGTGTGGAATTTTGCCGTAACGCCGGGGTCTATTCCGCGTATCTCAGGGACTGGCGAGCGCGCCGGTTATCCGCTCAAGACCACCGCAGGGGACCATCATGGACCGCACACAATTCCGCCGCACCGCCCTCGCCTTTGCCGCCGCAGGCGTGCTTGCGCTCGGCTGGTTCGCAGCACCATCCCGCGCCGCCGAGGACGCTTTCATCATTCCGCCGCCGGCCAGCGACGTCGCGCCCGCCGAGGGACTGAAGACGTTCGTGCTCGCGGGTGGCTGCTTCTGGGGCGTGCAGGGCGTCTATCAGCACACCAGGGGCGTGACCAAGGCGGTCTCCGGCTATGCCGGCGGCAAGGCCGACACCGCGCAATACGAAATCGTCGGCAGCGGTCGCACCGGCCACGCCGAAGCGGTGCAGATCACCTACGATCCGAAACAGGTGACGCTCGGCAAACTGTTGCAGATCTATTTCTCGGTGGCGCACGATCCGACCCAGCTCAACCGCCAGGGCCCCGACTCCGGCACGCAATATCGCTCTACCGTGTTCACCTCGGACCCCGCCGAGCGCAAGCTGGTGGAAGCCTATATCGCGCAACTCAACGCGGCGAAGGTCTACCCCAAGAAGATCGCCACCACGCTCGAGCCGCTGAACGGATTCTATCCGGCGGAGGAATATCACCAGGACTACCTGACGCTGCACCCCAGCCAGCCCTATATTGTGATCAACGATTTGCCGAAGATCGAAAACCTGAAAAAGATCTTCGCGGACAATTATCGCGACAAGCCGGCGCTGGTGCGCGACGCGCGCGCCTCGAACTGAGCGCGGCAACACACAACGAGAAGAGGATCGACAATGACCGATACCAGGACGAAGCCCGGCTCCGGCATCATCGAGAAGTCGGAGAGCGAGTGGCGCAAGGACCTGACGCCGATGCAGTACGCCGTGCTGCGCGAGAAGGCGACCGAGCGGCCGTTCACCGGCGAGTATGATCACTCGTTCGAGCCGGGCACCTATGTCTGCGCCGGCTGCGGGCAGACGCTGTTCGAATCCGACGACAAATTCGATTCCGGCTGCGGCTGGCCGGCGTTCTCCGCGCCCGCCGATGGCGACGCGGTCGCTGAAGAGCGCGACATGTCTCACGGCATGGTGCGCACGGAAGTGTTGTGCGCGAAATGCAACGGCCACCTCGGCCACGTGTTCGAGGACGGCCCCGGCCCCACCGGCCTGCGCTACTGCATCAACTCGGCCGCGCTGAAACATTCGCCGAAGTAAATCGCAGCCCTTGCAAAGGTGACATGCGCGACGTGCGGCCTTGCCGCGCGCCGCCCGTGACCTATGTGACGTGTCCGTTCGTATGCCCACAATAAGAAACGCGTCACGTCGACTTGATCTGTCAGGAAATTCCGCATGTCCGCCCGCTCGCGCCAGGTCGTTCTGGCCATTGGCCTTACCGGTCTTCTGATCGACGCCGTCGCCTCCCACCCCGCCTTTGGCGTGAACAAGGTGACGCTTTTCAAGGTGGTGACGCCGCAAAACGAAATCGTGATCGGGATCACCAGGGCCGAGCTGGCGGAAATGCACGGCAAGACCGCCGAGGCGGTGACCAGGGCGCTCAACGACGCCGGCGAGTTGCAGGCCTGGCAGTACGAGCCCCGGACCGGCGCCGGCGGAGCGCTGGAGGAAGCGCCGATCCGCAAGGTCGAGATTGCCGCCGGTCCCGCCACCCGCATCGAGCCTTACACCACGGCCCACACCGTTCTCCCCATCACCGATGAAATCATGATCGAGGCGATCCGCTAGCGCGCCGTCAGGAACCGAAGCGGCGCGCGGCGCTTGTCTTCCCGGAAGGCTGGGGCGCTGACGCCGCCGCCGGGGCCAAGGAGGCGCACCATGTCCATCGGACTGATACTCGTTATTATCCTGATCATTTTTCTGCTCGGCGGCTTCAGCGGCCGGTTCGGCGGCTACGGTTACGGCCTCGGCCACGGCGGAATGGGCATCGGCGGCACCATTCTGGTGATCCTCATCATCCTGCTTCTACTGGGTAAAATCTGACAATGTCGCGGGCCGCGGCCTCAGGCTGCGGCCCGGCGAGCCCACCGCCCGCGCGGCGCCCTTTTTCGCGTTCGCTAGCGCATTGAAAATCAAGGACTTATTTGGCGCGACGGGAACGCTCCAATACCATTCATCATAGCCCCTATGACGGGTCGCAATTGGCGAAAAAAGGCCTATATTGGAGTCTGTTCTGGAATGAATGACCCGGGCCGCGCGACACGCACGACAGACTCGTCCCCCGGTCGCATTTTTCACCGACACCACATCAAGAAGGCCGAGATCATGGCTGCGTTCAACTACAACACCGAAGCCGAACTCTTTCCTGCGGCGATCCGCAAGAAGAAGCGCGCGGGCTTTGCCTATCGCCGGTTTCCGACCGCAGCCGAGGCCGTGCAGTTCGCGATCGAACAGCTTCCGGCCGACAGCCTGAACGGGGCCTACCTCCAGGTGGACGAGGCCCGCTTCGACCAGAGCGGCATCCGCACGCTGTATGAAGCCCCGGAATTTCCGCTTCAGCGCAACCGGCCGGAGCCGGTTGCGGCACCCGTGGTGGAAGAAGCCGAAGCCGTGACCCCGGCGCCGGCGCCTGCCCCGCGCAAGAAAGCCGCCGCCGCCGGCTAAACACGACGTCTCGCGATCGGCCGAAATGACAGCCGCGCGCGTTACAGCCGCGGCTGCTTTTCCATCCACTTCCTGAGCATGCGGATGTTGCGCACGTTGGCGCGGAACATGACGTCGAACGCGTCGCCCGCGAACGGCACCAGCCCGACCACGCCGTCCAGCGCGACATTGCCCAGCATCCGCGCCACCAGATATTTCGGCGCGCCGAGCGCGCGGGCCTCGCGCACGATCCACAGCGAGATCGCGGTGGTGAGCAAATCGCCGACGATCGGCACCAGACCGATCAGCCCGTCGATGCCGTAGCGGATGTTGGTGCCCGGCAGCACAAAGGCGACATCGAGCAGTTTCGACAGCGCATCGATCCGCGCGAAGCGCTGCTCGCGGGTGAGCGGGCCGAACGACAATCCGCTCAGCGACTGAAATTCGAACACGGTCCCCGCGCCCGCCCCGCCGGCGGCGAACGGACCCGACGCGGTGAAGCCGCCGCGTCCGCCCATACCCTGACGCACCTCGTTGCCGTCCTGATCGATGATCGGCGGACGCCGCGCGCCGGGGCGGCGCGTGGTGGTACGGTCGAAGATGCTGTCGTCGGTCATATCCATCCTTCCGGTCACAAGGCCCACAGATAGGAACGCATCGGCCCCCCGCAAGTTGCGTCAAACGCGCGCGGCTTAAAATCGCAATCCGGCCCCCATATGGAGAGCCATGAGCAGAGCATTCGTCAAGGAACAGGACGCCGACAGCGTCATCGACCTGCCCGACAGGCCGGTCTCGGAGCACCCGAACGACGTGACGGCCGAAGGCCTCGCGCTGATCGAGGCTGAACTCGCGCGCGCGCAGCAGGCGCATGCGGAGGCGCAGGCCGCCAGCGATCGCGACGCGCTGGCGCGGGCGACGCGCGAGATGCGCTACTGGGACGCGCGGCGCGCGACCGCGCATGTGGTGGCGCCGAACGAGGACACCACGCAGGTCCGTTTCGGCCACACCGTGACGCTGGCGCGCGACGACGGCCGCACACAGATGTTCCGCATCGTCGGCGAAGACGAAGCCGATCCCGCGAAGGGCACGCTGTCGCATGTCTCGCCGCTGGCGCGCGCGCTGTTCGGCAAGATCGTCGGCGACACGGTGCGCGCCGGCGCGCACGAGCTTGAGATTCTCGCCATCGCGTAAGGCCGCGCGGCGCACGCTCGCGACTGCTCGTCACCAGACCCCGCGCCGTTCCAGGTACCATTCGGCGATCTGCTTCATCCGCGCGTTGACGTCCGCAATTTCCTCCGGCGACGCCTCGGCGCGCGACATGCCGTGGAGCTGACAGATCATGTCCGGCCCCTGGCAGCAGCGCGCGCGGCGGCATTGTTTGACGGGACAGCCGCGCCAGTCCTCGAACAGGTTGGAGACGAGACGCATGACGCACGCCATGCCCCTGTCCGACAGCAGCAGCTCCGGCGTAGCACCGGTCTCCTTCACGAGCTCCTCCAGCGCGTCGTCGATCATCTGCATCGTCCTGCTCTTTGTCGCCTTCATTGCTGTCTCCTTGCTGCATGACTGGGTGCGGACCACGCGCGCGCCGTCGCTTTCCCGCGCGAAAAACGCGGATGTCCGTTCACCGATGTTTTCAAACCGTGTGCCGCCTCTCGATGAAGAGAGGGAGGAGGAGCGCCGAAAGACGCGCCTTGAAGTTTAAAGTGCGCGGCCGGCATCGTGTCGCCACGAGAGGCTGACCGCGAAACGCCTTTCAGCGCTCCGCCGCGGCGATTTCTGTCCTCGGGATCGCACTTCCGGGACAGGACGGACGCGGCGCGTCCTGATCCGGCGGGATTTCCCCGCCTTCATCCTGTCCTCGTCCAGCCGCTAACGGCAGAGCTCCATAGTGAGCCCGGACGATGACCCGAGGCCTCCCGGGAGCGAAGGAGGACGTCCCTCCTTGCGCGCGCAGGCGCCGCATCCCGCCCCGCGCATCGAAGCGTCCCAGGACACGCCCCTCAAGTGAGGCGGGATGGCATGAGGATGGATTAGGTCGAGAAGAATGTCAAGGATTATTTTCCTACCACTATAAGGTGTATGGTCTGCTGCTAGGTTGTGGCAATCTTCTCTAACGAGGGGGCGACTCATGGACAAAATAACTCAAGGATTGTTGACCGAGTTTACGGATCAATTCGATTTGGTGGGAATGGAAGAATCCGAACGCTTTGAGGCGTTCGCCACGTTCTTAGCTACGAGGAAGCATTATAGCGAAGCACCGTTCGATCCGCCCGATCTTGTTGTTGGAAAAGGCGGAGATACTGGAATCGACGGAATCGCAATCATTGTGAATAACAGCCTGATAAGCGACTTAGATTCCATCGAGGATTTGGTCGAAATTAACGGCTACCTCGAAACAACATTTGTTTTCGTTCAAGCCGAACGCTCCGAAGGATTCGATGGAGGGAAAATCGGAACATTCGGAGCAGGTGTGCAAGATTTTTTTGGCAAGGGAAAATTGGAAAGAAACGACCAGATCAAATCTGCCGTTGAAATTATGGAAGCTATCTACAAGCGCAGCGGCAAATTCTCAAAAGGTAATCCGCTTTGCTACATGTATTACGTCACCACTGGAAAATGGCTTGGCGATAAAAACCTCGTGGCAAGAGCGTCTGCCGAGGTGGAAGAATTAAAAGCGACTGGTCTGTTCAAAAATGTGGAGTTCGTTCCTGTAGGGGCAGATCAGGTACAAAAACTTTATAATCAAACAAAAAACTCCATCTCTCGAGAGTTTGATTTTCCACAACGCACCGTTATTCCGGAAATTGCGGGAGTGAAAGAAGCGTATCTGGGTTTGCTTCCTGCCAAGGTGTTTTTGTCCTTGGTAAGCGATGACGACAAAGACATCATCAAAAGTCTATTTTATGAAAACGTCCGCGACTGGGAAGGCTACAACGCGATAAATGCCGAGATACGCGAAACCTTGAAATCCGAAGCGCGCGGTAGATTTCCATTGATGAACAACGGAGTAACAATCATTGCAAAATCGCTATTTGCAACAGGCAACAAATTTACGATGGCAGATTTTCAGGTGGTCAACGGCTGCCAAACAAGTCACGTACTACATGACAATGAGGAACTGCTAACGGATGACGTTAGAATTCCCGTTCGTATCATCTCGACAAAGGATGAGGCTGTAACAGAATCTGTAATCACAGCAACAAATCGGCAAACCGCCGTAAAACCCGATCAATTCTTCGCACTTAAAGATTTTGCTAAGCGACTAGAAGAGTTTTTCAAGCGTTTCGACGCAGACCATCGTTTGTACTATGAGCGCCGCACGCATCAATATGACAGCGAAGAAATCGTAAAGTCTCGTATTGTGGGCCACCAAGATTTGGTGCGAGCGATGGGAGCCATGTTTTTAAACGAGCCAAATCGCACAACACGAAATTATAAATTACTCGCCGAACGTGTGGGCAGGGACATTTTTCGAGACGGCGACAAAATGGAGCCATATTACGTTGCGGCATATTCCGCCTATCGGCTTGCTAGATTATTCACGACCAAGAAAATACCATCAAAGTATGTTCCGGGACGTTACCATATCTTGCTGGCAGCGCGGCTTGTCATGGATCCGAAAGCACAATCGCAAATGAATTCGGCAGAGATGGCGAAACGTAGCGAGACAATGATTCAAAGACTCTGGAAAGAAGCTGATGAAATTCTCGCAAAAGCAATCGCTGTTGTCGACAAAGTTGCGGAGGGAAACTGGGATCGCGATCACATTCGAACGCAGCCAATAACTGACAAAATTCTTGCTCAGTTTGGTTTGAAAGGAGGAGGATGAGGATTTTTATTGAGCATCACTCCGAAATTATAGGGGAAGTCAGGCGCTCACATCGCCACTTTGATTTCCATCCCCTCGCCGACGCCGCTTGCCGCGCCTTCGACGCCATCGGGCTTCTGCCAGTCGCCCTCGTATGAATATGTCTTCGGACGCGCGGGGGCTTTCAGCCTGAACAGCCAGGTCGGGCCATCGCCGATGGTCACCGCCAGCGTGCGCTGGTCGGTGGCGCGATAGACCTCGACGCTTGAGTACGCCTGCGCGCGGCCGTCCTTGACGGTCCAGTCCGGCACGCCGTAGGGCGACGACTTGCGCGTTTCCTTGTCGCTGCGCAGCTCGATCACGATTGTCTTGTCCTTGCCCGGCGCGGCTGTGCCCGGCGGCAGGCGGATCTGCGCGTTGAGCCACATCGCGCCGCCGCCCGAGACAATGTCGTCGCGGGTGCGGATCATCTCGAACACGACGCCGCCCGCGATCAGCGCCGCGACGCCGGCAAGCGTGAGCAGGAAAAACCGTTTGCGCTTCGCAAGGTCCTCGCGGTAGCGCGCCGACATCCGGTAGCCGAACAACCCGCCGCAGATCAGCCCGAGCGGCGCGCCGGTGAACACGCCGAAGATGGCCGACGAGCCTTCCATGTTGCGGAAGCCGAACAGCGGGCCGAGTTCGGTCGCGGTCACCATGCCAACGGCGAGGCCGATCACGCCCCACACCAGAACGATCAGGAATGTCATGTCGCCCGCCCCGGACTTTCAGCCGGAGCAGTTTACACCACGCGCCGCACGTTCGGCTACGCCATCATCGGCGCGAGACGGCACCCGTCAGTTCAGGACCATGCCGAACAGAAACAGGATCGCCAGCCCCGCGAAGGCGTAACGCAGCGGCCGGTCTTCCGCGATCTTGTCGATGAGCTTCATGAGTTAGCCCTCTTGCCCCGTCAAAAAATGACAAAACCGGGGCGGCGGGTTCGTTCCACGCGCGCACAGTTTATTTTGCGGCGCGCGCGGCAGCGGCGGCGCCGCTGCGGAACATTTGCGGCGCTGATCGATTGATCCGGCAGTCATTTGAAAGGATCGGTCATGAAAAAAATGGTCATTGCCCTCGCGACTGTCGCGACGATCGCCGCGATTTCCGCCCCCGCCGAAGCGCGCGGCGGCCGTAACGCTGCCGCCATCGGTCTCGGCATTGCCGCCGGCGCGATCGCAGCCGGCGTTGCCGCAAACTCGTACAACTCCTATGGCGGCCCGGCCTATTACGGCGGCCCGACGTATTACAGCGAGCCGAGCTATGGCTATGCCGAGCCCGCCTATTACGGACCGGGCTACTATCGCCAGCGCAGCTATCAGCGCAATCACAGCAACGACCCGAACCCGGTCGATATGAATCCTTACAATCCGTGGTAACCGCGCCCCGGTAACAGCGGACGACGCGAAAAGCCCGGATCACGCTCCGGGCTTTTTTCGTGCCGTGATCGTCGCTGCCGGTTTCATTCGCGTGCACGCGGCGCGTTGAGTTTGGCGCATGCGCACCGGATGTTTTGCGGGAGAGAGAAATTGTTCTCTTGACGTGACTAGAACAAAAAGAGAACATGCGCGCCACACATTAATACGGACCATCGCCATGTTGGACAATCTCGCCTCCGACCCGCAGTCGGAATCGGAGCGGCTGGATATTGCCGCCGATCAGGCCATCGCGGCATGCGGCGGCGACCTGCGCAGCACCGTGCGCGCGCTGATCCTCGCCAACGAATTCCTGGAATACGAACTGTGCGAGATGTTCAAGGCGGTGACCAACGGCCGGTCGCGCGGACGGCAATCGCGCACCGGCACCGACTGGTTCGACTGACGCGATGCGCACCCGCTCACGGCGCGGCATGAAAAATCGCCGGACCCTGCGGCCCGGCGATGGTGTCTTGCCGTGGAATGCGAGGCGGGCGCGCTACTTCTTGCCGCCCTTGCTCTGCTGATAGCTGGAGCCCGCACCCTTCGGCGCGTTCTTGTCCGCTTTCGGTTTCTTGGCTTCCTTGTTGCCCTTGTCCTTGCCTTTGGCCATCGCGTCCTCCTGTTGCCGAACCATCTCGCGCCGACGACGCTAGCACCATTCTGATGCACACCGCGCATCAATCTGGCGTGCGGCGCCGGCAAAGCGCCGCGGCCCGCCGAACGCTTTGGCCGCCCGCGCGTTAAGGCAGGTCACCAAAGAGCAGATCGCCAAAGAAATGGGTCACATTGTCACGAAAGGACATTGCATGAGCGCGAATGCCATCAAGGAGCACATGGAAGTCATCGGCGCCGACGGCGTGCATGTCGGCACGGTCGATCGCCTCGAAGGCGGACGGATCAAGCTGACCAGGGCCGACAGCGGCGAAGGCAGCCACAAGGGCCATCATCACTATATCGATCAGGGGCTGGTGGCCGGCGTCGAAGGCAACAAGGTGCGGCTGTCGGCCAATGCCGATGTCGCGGTGACGTTCGAGGAAGAGAAATAGCTGTTTGTCAGCGGCCGGGGCGCATTGCGCCTCGGCTGTCCTGAGGGTCAGGCCGATTTGCGCAGCACCGGTTCGGCTTCCAGCGGTGTCGCGTCGAACACCGCATAGCCGTTCTTGCCGTCGTTCTTGGCCATGTAGAGCGCCCGGTCGGCAGCCGCGATCAGCCGTTCCGAATGCAGGGCGATCTCGGGCCGCCACTGCGCGACGCCGATGGAGGCGGACAGCGCCAGCGGCGCGCCGTTCCATTGCACGGCCTCGTTCTGGCAGGCTTCCAGCACATGGCGGGCGACCATCGCGCCTTCGCGCAGCGTGGTCGACGGCAGCACCACGCAGAATTCGTCGCCGCCCATCCGCGCCAGCAGATCCCCCTTGCGCAGCCGGCTTTGCGCGGCGCGGGTGAACAGCCGCAGGCATTCGTCTCCGGCGGCATGGCCGTTGGCGTCGTTGATGTCCTTGAAGCCGTCGAGATCGATCATCAGCACGGCGAAAGCCTCGCCCGACCGGTTCGAGCGCGCGCATTCTTCGTCGAGCCGCACCAGCAACTGGCGGCGGTTGGCCGCGCCGGTGAGGTCGTCGAACATCGCCAGATCGGCGACTTCGGCGCGCAGCCGGTCGATCCCCATCAGCAGGAAGCCGCAGTTCCACATCATCGACAGGAACACCAGACTGAGGATCAGCGCCGCCTGGAACTGGTTGAAGTCGATCAGCGAGACCGGGCCGCCGATGTTCAGCAGCGCCGCGATCGAACGCATCACGTAGACCGCGATCATCAGGATCGCGATCGAAGCCGTCAGTCGCGCGCCGGGCTGCGTGCGTCCGTTGCGGCGGGACAGCAGCAGCGGCAGCGTCATCGCGACCGGCACCGCCTGGCATCCCGAATAGATCAGGATGCGCATCGTCATGTTGTCCTGCCAGACGAAATAGGACAAGCCCGCGACGTTGATGCCGAGGAACACAAACGTCGAGCGCCACGACACCGGCGCGCCGAAAAACCGCCGGATGCCCATGGCGGCAAGGCAGACCGCGAGAACCAGCAGCGAGCCGCCGAGCAGAAGCGGAATCAGCATCAGGGCGGGCGTTTGCGGATCGAGGAAGCCGCGCGTCATGGCGACGGCGGCGCCAAGCGCCGCGAAAAAGGCCGATGCGGCCCAGAACCGCGCGGCGTCGAGATTGGGATAGCTGCGGGCGACGTAGATCCACACCGTCCCGAGCGCGACGAAGTTGATGACGAACACGATCCAGAGCGTGGGGACACTCAGCATGGACGAATCCAGGGTGCGCGGCTGCCCGCGTCTTCTGCCCTGGTCCTGCAACTGGTCATCGCCCGATCCATCTGCCCGCTCTCCGACGCCGCATCCTTGCGGAATCTGCCTCCCCCGAAGCTAGCCGCATCCTGTCAGACGCGCGCTTAACGGAGTCTGACCGCGACGGGATAAACCGCGCCGTGGTTGTGAATTGATGAAGATCACCGGCACGCATGGAACCCGAATGCCGTTCACCTCCACCTCGCGCCAACGCGAAGGCAAAGCGAAACACTTTGCCGCGTGTTAACCCTGAGCGCGTGAAAGCCTCCGTCCACAGGAAAAATGCCCGGCGGCGTCATCAATCCGGCACACCGCTGAAAAACAGGCGACAAATTTCAGCGAATCGGCTCGGATCGGAATCGAGGCTGCGCACTGGCCCATCGCCGAGCATGCCTCACGACGTTGACGTCAACTCAAACCCTGTGAGGGATGTTATGGCGAAGAAAGCCAAGAAGGCGAAGAAGACGGTCAAGAAGGCCAAAAAGGTCAAGAAGGCCAAGAAGAAGTAGTTTTAGTCATTTGAAGTGGCTCGGGCGGAGCTGCTTCGCCCGAGCTGCCGGTTGAGCCTGCTCCCGGCCCGCGCGTTTCGCGCCCGACATTCTCTCCCTTTTATAATTCCTCTCTCGTCCATCACCTGCGCTTTCCGCGCGGCCCGCATCTGCCGTCAGCGACGCGCGCGTTGCGGAACGGCGTCACCAATCGACTTCATGCTCATGTCTGCTTCAAGCCGCTGTTCCAGTGCGGGATTTCGAGCCGCTCGCTGTCAGGCGGCGCCGCGCCCGCGCCCCGCAACAGTTAGCCGTTGACCTAACCATTCGCGCTGATATAGTTAGTCAGATGGCTAACCTTCAAAACCGTCTTGACGACACGTTCCACGCCCTCGCCGACCCCACCCGCCGCGCGGTGCTGGCCACGCTCAGCCAGGGTCCGGCGACGGTCAGCGATCTGGCGCAGCCGTTCGACATGGCGCTGCCGACATTCCTGCAGCATCTCAAGGTGCTGGAGCAATGCGGCCTGGTCCGCTCGAAGAAAGTCGGCCGGGTGCGGACCTGCCAGCTCCGGCCGAAGCCGCTCGAAGACGCCGAAGGCTGGATCGGCACGCAGCGCACGCTCTGGATCAAGCGGCTCGACCAGCTCGACGATTATCTGAAACAGCTCAACGCCACGGAGAAACGCAAGTGATCGCGTACAAAATCGATCCCAAACTCGACCTCGTTCTCGAACGCGTGGTGGATGTGCCGCCCGAACTGGTCTGGAAGGCATGGACCGAGCCGCAGCATCTGATGAAATGGTTCACACCCGCGCCGTGGAAGACGGTGGACTGCGAGATCGACCTGCGCCCCGGCGGCATTTTCCGCACCGTGATGCGCTCGCCCGAAGGCCAGGACATGGACAATGCCGGCTGTTACCTCGAGGTCGTTCCGAACCGCCGGCTGGTCTTCACCGATTGTCTGGCGCCGGGTTTTCGTCCGAAGGACAACGGCTTCTTCACCGGCGTCATCGACATCGAGCCGGTCAAGGGCGGCACCAGATACACCGCGACCGCGATTCACAAGGATGAGGCCGGAAAGAAGTCCCACGAGGAGATGGGCTTCCACTCAGGCTGGGGCACCGCGCTCGATCAGCTTGTGGCGTGGGCGAAGACGATGTGAGGTGGCGAGAAACGCGATCTCTCCCGGTCATCCCCGCGAAAGCGGGGATCCATAACCACCGAACATTACGGCGGCGACGGGAGAGTTGCTCCAGCATCGCCGTTCGATCCAGGACGCAGGGGAGTATGGGTGGGTCCCCGCCTTCGCGGGGACGACCGGCGTTTGGATTCGCGCCGATTTCAATCGCATCGCGACGGCGGAAAAACCGCCCTCACCGCGCCAGTTGGTCCGCGAAATAGCCGATCGTCTTGCGATAGATAGTGGCGCGGTTCCATTCGCGCATCGCCTCGAAGTTCGCGGTGCCTTCGCCGTAAGGCTGCCCGCCCCGGAAGCCCGCGGTCTTCAACAGATTGGCGGTGGAGGCCAGCACGTCCGGCACGCTGTGGCGCAGGTCGACATGGCCGTTGCCGTCGAAGTCGACGCCATACTTGATATAGGACGATGGCAGGAACTGGGTCTGGCCGAGTTCGCCGGCATAGGCGCCAATCAGGTCGCGTTGCGGAAGATCGCCGCGCTGGAGGATCTTGAGCGCCGCGATCAACTCGCCCTGGAACAGTTCGGTGCGGCGGCAGTCATGCGCCATGGTCGTCAGCGTGCGGATCACCGGCATTTTTCCGATATCTCCCTTGCCGAAATCCGACTCCAGTCCCCAGATCGCGACCACGATCTCCTTCGGCACGCCGAAGCGCTGCTCGATCCGCGCCAGCAAAGAAGCATGACGCTGCATCATCGCCTTGCCACCGTTAATGCGGCCGGGCCCGACGCGGGTGGAGACATACTGCTCGAAGGTCTTGTTGAAGGTGCCGCGCTGGCGGCGGTCGAACGACAGCACCGCGGGGTCCTGCGTCACACCTGAGAACGCCTGCGAAATTACGCTTTGTGAAATCCCCGCAGCAGATGCTTCCTGCGACATCGCCGCGACGAAGGTGTTGAAGTCCCCGCCGCAGCGGGCAGCGTATGCGGGAGCTGCGAGAGCGAGGGTGGAAAGAATGACGGCGAGGCGAAGTCTGAGCATCATGAACTCCGTTGCAATATGGCCGCGATTCTACACTGTCATGGCAGGGCTTGTCCCGGCCATCCACGCCTTACTTTCATTGCTTTTTAAAGACAGGCCGAGACCCGGCGCGAACGCACGTCACTCCTTCCCCATCGCCTTCAAAAACGCCCGCAGCACCGCGACGGAATTCTCCGACGCCAGATTCTCGAACGTCTGCATCTCGTTCTCGCCCGCGCCGCCGCCGGCGAGGTCCGACAGCGAGCGGAACGCCAGAAACGGCACGCCGTTGGTCGTCGCCACATGCGCGACCGCGGCGCTTTCCATGTCCAGCACCTGGGCCTTGAAGGTGTCGAACGCCCAGGTCCGGAACGCGGCGTTGTCCACGAATGCCGAGCCGGACACGCCGTTGCCGCCGACCACCACCTTTGGCGGGCGCACGAGACAGGCCTTCTCCGCCGCGCAGCGTTTCAGCTCGACCCCCGATGTAGCCGTGCGCGCGATCTCGAACAGTTGCGCGTCCACCGGAATCCAGAACTGCCGCTCGGGCTTGTCCACGCCCTCGCGCGGCACCCTGACCCCGCGCGAAAAGATCATGCCGTGGTTCGGAAACTCCTGCTTCGACCACGCCGGCAACTGAAAGCCCTGCGGGGTCTCCCGCGCCAGAATGGTTTCGAGATATTGCCCCCAGCGCTCCGACACCACCACGTCGCCGATGTTGAGCGAGGGATCGACGCCGCCCGCGATGCCCGAAAACAGGATGGCACGCAGGTTGAAGCGGTCGATCGCCATCTGCGCCGTCATCGCCGCGTTGACCATCGAGACGCCGGACAGCACCAGCACGACGTCATGGCCCTCGACGCGGCCGGTGACGAACTCGACGCCCTTCTCCCGGTGCGAAACCGGCCGCTCCACGATGGCGACCAGCGCCTTCCATTCCGGCTCGAACGCCGAGAACAGCGCGATGCGCGGCGCGGTGTCGAGGGGCTGGGTGGCGGCGCGCGCCGCAACAGGTGTGAGCGCAAGGACACAGATCAGAAGCAGGCGCAGAACAGGCATTGCAAAACCATGTGCGAGAGGAAGCCACGAGTCATACCGGAGATACGTTCGCTCTGCTACGCTGCGCGCATCAGCCCGGCTCATCGGCGCGGACATGCGGCGCGTGACGCGGGACAGCCCACAACGGGCCTTTTCATAAAAATGCGCCTTGTCCGTCCGCGCGCGGACACCGGCGCCTTGCGGAGGAATAGCCTTGTCCCACCCTGCCCTCGTTCCGAATTCCGTCGCCGTCATTACCGGCGGCGCTTCCGGCATCGGCCTTGCCGCCGCCAGCCATTTCGCCAGACTCGGGCTGAAAGTCTGCATCGCCGATCACGACGCCGACAAGCTCGCCCGCGCGGCGGAACTGCTGACCTATGTCGCGCCCGGCGGCAGCACCGACATCATGTCGCTCGGCGTCGACGTCAGCCATCGCAACGAGATCGAACGGCTGGAGGCTGCGGTGCGCGGCCGGTTCGGCGGCACCGACGTGCTGATGAACAACGCGGGCATCCAGCCCGGCAGCCAGATGTTCGGGCCGCCGAATGCGTGGCAGCACGTGCTCAACGTCAACCTGTGGGGCATCATCCACGGCGCGCAGGTGTTCGCGCCTTCGATGATCGCGCGCGGACGGCCGGGGCTGATCATCAACACCGGCTCGAAGCAGGGCATCACCACGCCGCCGGGCGATCCGGCCTACAACGTCGCCAAGGCCGGCGTGAAGGCATTCACCGAAGCGCTGGCGCATGAACTGCGCAACACGCAAATAAACGGACAAGCCTGCGAGATCAGCGCGCATTTGCTGATCCCCGGCTTCGTGTTCACCGGGCTGACCGCGCGCGGCCGCACCGAAAAGCCCGCGAGCGCGTGGACCGCAGAGCAGACGGTGGAGTTCATGATCGCTTCTCTGGCGAAGGGCGACTTCTACATTCTCTGCCCGGACAACGACGTGCCGCGCGCGCTCGACGAGAAGCGCATCGCCTGGGCGGCGGGCGACATCATCGAGAACCGGCCCGCATTATCGCGCTGGCATCCGGATTATGCGGAGGCATTCAAGCGCTTCGTGGATGGTGGGAAATAAACGCCGCTAGCCGCTGCCGATCAGGATGCCGGCGGCCAGCACCAGCGCGCCGCCCACCACGACCTGAAACGCCGCGCGCAGGAACGGCGTTTCCATGTAGCGGTTCTGGATCCACGCGATCGCCCACAATTCGCAGAACACGACGATGCCGGCGATCGCCGTCGCGGTCCAGAATTGCGGAATGAGATACGGCAGCGCGTGGCCGAGGCCGCCGACCGTGGTCATCAGCCCCGACGCCAGCCCACGCTTCAGCGGCGAGCCGCGCCCGGAGATCACGCCGTCGTCGTGCGCGGCTTCGGTGAAGCCCATCGAGATGCCCGCGCCGACAGAGGCCGCGAGGCCGACGGTGAATGTGGTCGAGGTCGACTGCGTGGCAAACGCGGTGGCGAAAATCGGCGCCAGCGTCGAGACCGAGCCATCCATCAGACCGGCGAGGCCCGGCTGCACCCAGGTCAGCACGAACTGACGCCGCGCCTTGCTGTCCTCCTCGCCGCGCGCGTCGCCGGACAGCGCCGCCTCGCGGAATTCCTCGGCCTTGTGCTCGTGCTGGCGCTCAGCCGCGGCGAGCGTGCCGAGCAGCTTGCGCGTGTCGGGATCGGTCGAGGCCTGCGCGGCGCGCACATAAAACTGCGCCGCTTCGTCCTCCATCCGCTCGGCCTCGCCGCGAATGCGCTCAAGCCCGAGATTCTGCACCAGCCAAAACGGCCGCCGCGAATAGTAACCCGCCACATGCTCGCGCCGGATCAGCGGGATCACCTGGCCGAACCGCTTCTTGAACATGTCGATCAGGAGTTCGCGGTGGCCGTCTTCCTCCGCCGCCATCTCGTCGAACATCTTCGCCGTCGCCGGATATTCCACGCGCAACTGCTCGGCATAGGTGGCGTAGATCCGCGCATCGTCTTCTTCCGACGAAATGGCGAGCGCCAGCACTTCGGCCTCGGTGAGATCGCGAAACTGCCGCCGCGCGGCGAAGCCTTGGAACATGGTCAAAACTCAAATTTAGAATGATTCTAAAGTAGATTTTAGTCGGGTTTATTAGCTTGCACAAGCACCGATAAGCCGTACTGCAAATAGTGAGATGTCCTAGCTGACTTTGAAAGCTTTCAGATTGACGTCGCAATATTTGTACGGCGTGGGGTGCGTCGTTGCTTATGAAAATACGTTGCGCTCGTCGTAAGCGAGCCCATGTCAGGCGACGCATCCGTCAGTTAGATTGCTCCCGGGAATGCATTTCGAAAGCCTCGCGATCGACTAACTAATTTCAACACAAAAAAGCCAAGTATCGTTTGTCTCTGCTCCACGTCCACGCGCAAAATTGCCTGCGCTGTATGTCTCCACCGCTCAGATGGGGATCATCGCGATTGCAAGAAATATTAAAGAAGCTTCTTGATCAATGAGCGTCATTTTGATCTGCTTAAAAGGCACTAGTTGATTGTTCTCAGTGCGCTTACTTAAATGCCAATGATTTTGCGGTTAGCTTTTTTGAGGTGACCATGCCCGAAGCAATTATTAACGAGTCTGCCCGCCAGTGGTTTAGCATTGGGTTGGGTGGAGCGTTCGTTTTTTCAATGGCCTTCATCTTCGCAGGACTGAAGCAAGAATTTGATGCCGGCTGGCTAGGTCTAATATTTTTGCTCAATATGATCTTCTATTTAATAGCGTTTTCTTTTCTTGTTGCCGCGACTACGCCAGGCTCTGAAATAAAAATTGCTGTAGCGGTAGTTGACGGCTTACTGCTTATTGCCGGAAAGATGTTTAGTCCAACATTCTTAGATTACTTAGCGGATGATGGAACTAATATTCCGCTATCGAAGCGTGGACCGCGAGCGAAATAAGCCGGTAAGTCATTCCTACGCTCTCGTATAGGGACAAAACAAAACGGCGGACCTTGCGGCCCGCCGTTTTGTTTCGATGGATTGCCAGGACTTGATGGGGAATGACGCGCTTCGCGCTTTTGCCCGGCAATGACAGTCATCCTTCGAGGCTCACGACAAGTGTCGCCCGCACCTCAGGATGACGCGATCAGTTATCAAGGAACGAGCGCAGCTTCCTTGACCGGCTCGGATGCTTCAGCTTGCGCAGCGCCTTGGCCTCGATCTGGCGGATACGTTCGCGGGTCACCGAGAACTGCTGGCCGACTTCTTCCAGCGTGTGGTCGGTGTTCATGCCGATGCCGAAGCGCATGCGCAGCACGCGCTCCTCGCGCGGCGTCAGTGACGCCAGCACGCGGGTGGTAGTCTCGCGCAAGTTGGACTGGATCGCGGCATCGATCGGCAGCACCGCGTTCTTGTCCTCGATGAAATCGCCGAGATGCGAATCTTCCTCGTCGCCCACCGGGGTCTCCAGCGAGAGCGGCTCCTTGGCGATCTTCAGAACCTTGCGCACCTTCTCCAGCGGCATGCCGAGCTTTTCGGCGAGTTCTTCCGGGGTCGGCTCGCGGCCGATCTCGTTCAGCATCTGACGCGAGGTGCGCACGATCTTGTTGATGGTCTCGATCATGTGCACCGGAATACGGATGGTGCGCGCCTGATCGGCGATCGAGCGCGTGATGGCCTGACGGATCCACCACGTCGCGTAGGTCGAGAACTTGTAGCCGCGGCGGTACTCGAACTTGTCGACCGCCTTCATCAGGCCGATGTTGCCTTCCTGAATGAGATCGAGGAACTGGAGGCCGCGGTTGGTGTATTTCTTGGCGATGGAAATCACGAGACGCAGGTTGGCCTCGACCATTTCCTTCTTGGCCTGACGCGCCTCGCGCTCGCCCTTCTGCACGCCGAGCACAATCTTGCGGAATTCGCCGATCTCGAGGCCGGTCAGCGCCGCCAGTTCCTGAATGCTCTGGCGCAGTTCCTTGATGCGGTCCTTCTCCACCGCGACGAAATTCTTCCAGCCCTTGGCGGCCAGTTTGGAGACGCGGTTGAGCCAGCGCGGATCAAGCTCCGAGCCCTGATAGTTCTTCAGGAAGTCCTCGCGGCCGACGCCGTGGCTGTCGCCGAGGCGGAACAGGCGGCCCTCGAACGACACCAGCTTCTTGTTGATGTCGTAAAGCTGCTCGACCAGCGAGTCGATGCGCGCCTGGTTGAGCCGCAGCGACTTCACCTCGACGACGATCTCGTCCTTCAGCTTCTTGTACTTGCGCTCCTGCGCCGGCGAGAGCGTCTCGTTCTGAAGCTGGTTCTGGATGTCCTGCTCCTGCAGGCGGCGCAGCTTCTTGTACTCGCTCGCAATTTTATCGAACGTCTCGACCACCTTCGGCTTCAGTTCGGCCTCGATGGCGGCAAGTGACATCTGGTTCTCGAACTCGTCGTCCTCATCGTCCTCCGCAGCCGGGCTTGCGCCGGCATCGCCCGCGGCGGGCGCGGGACGGAACGGGGTCGGCGACGGCGGGGCTGCCGGCGGCGCGGGCTGCACGGCGGCGATCACCTGCACGGTGCCGTCGGCGTTGATGACCGCGCTGGTCTGCTGGCCGTCCGGACCGACGGGCCCGGCGATCATCGCCGGGTTCATGTTGTTCTTGGCGTCGGGACCGGCATAGGTCGCTTCAAGATCGATGATGTCGCGAAGGAAAATCTTTCCTTCGTTGAGTTCATCGCGCCAGATGATGATGGCCTGGAACGTCAGCGGGCTTTCGCAGAGGCCCGCGATCATCGCCTCGCGGCCGGCCTCGATGCGCTTGGCAATCGCAATTTCGCCTTCGCGCGACAAGAGCTCGACGGTGCCCATCTCGCGCAGATACATGCGCACGGGATCGTCGGTGCGCTCGCCGGGCTCGGACTTCTTGGTTTCGGTGACGGCCTTGGAGGTGACTTCGACCAGTTCGTTATCGGTCTCGTCGGCTTCCTCTTCCTGCTTCTCCTCGTCCTCGTCGGCGGCGTCGTCGGCCTCCGAGACGTTGATGCCCATGTCGGAGAGCATCGCCATGATGTCTTCGATCTGTTCGGGCGAGGTGGTGTCGGACGGGAGCACTTCGTTGAGCTGATCGAAGGTCACGAAGCCGCGCTTCTTGGCCTGCTTGATCATCTTCTTGACGGCGGCGTCGGAAAGATCGAGCAACGGCGACGGGGCGTCTGCGCCGTCTTTCTCAGGAGTCTCGGCGGCCTTCTGATCCTTGTCTTTGTCCTTGATCACTGCCGTCTTTGCCTTGGTGGCCATTCACTGCTCCTGAAACGCGCTCACGACACGGGCGCAGGGCCCGCGTAATTTTGCTGGTCCCGTTGATCCCGCGCGATGCGGAAAGGGCGGCGCTTTTGAGGGCACCACCCGGGCCGATTTGATCTGTGTCCCAAACGTTTAGCGCAAGGCCGTTAAGCCCTGATTAACCCTGTTTTTGCGGCCAAAAACCCGGTTTGGCGAGTCTTTTTAAAGCCTTGGCGGCGGGTTTAAAGCCCTGCCGCAGCGTTTTTCGTCAGCTTGTCCGCTGGAACCGGCCACTCGATTCGCCGAATCCCTCGATCAGCGCCTCAAGGCCGTCCACTTCGGCGAGCCGGGCTTTCACATCGCGCAGCCAATTCAGGTTCTGATCGCTGCTGTCTTGCCCAAGCGCCAGTTCGGCGTCCTTGAGTTCTCTAAGTAAGGAGTGCCATTGGCGATGCAAGGCAACAAGCTGGTGCCAGGTGGCCAGAACGTCCTCCGTTGCGGCGCCCGGATGCGCGCCCCACACATTCTTGGTGGTGAGCGAACGCTCAACCTTTTGAATTTGCTCGGAATATCCATTCTTATCAAGACTTGCCCGCAATCGCGCGGCTTCCGCCGCCGGATCGTCGGTATGTGAATAATTTGAAAAGGCCCCGATAATCCCGGCGCGGAGCTTGATCGCCTCGGGATGCGCGAGCTCAAGGGCGGCGACTTCCTCGAGATGATCGTGCAGCAGCCAGGGGTGATGGAGCAGCGACAGCAGGATCAGGGCCTCGCGCCGGGACAGGGCGCTGCGCTGGCCGCGCATGACGGACGAGCCCGCCAGTTGCGGGCTGGCCACCTGATAGGGCGAGCGGTTGATGGTGCGCTGAGCTGTGGATAGCCCGCCGCGGCCGGGGCCCCCGCCCACCGCGCCGGGCACGAACGGCGCCCGCGGCTGAAAACGCCGCCCTGATTCGCCGCCGAAACCGGTCTGGGACTGACCCCGGAAACCGCCGCCGCGATAGCCGCCACCACCGCCTTGATAGCTGCCTTGAGGCGCGAACGCGTTGCGCAGCCGCTCGGAAAAATCCTGCCGGTAATAGCGCCGCACCACCTCGTCGCGAATGCTGTTGGTGAGTTCGTTGATCCGCGCTTCCAGCGCCGCACGGCGTTCCGGCGTACTGAAGCCGCCGCCCTCGATCTCGCGCGACCACAACACTTCGGCGAGGGGCTTGGCGAGACCGATCACCTCCTCGATCGCGGCGCGTCCGCCCGTGCGCGCGAGATCGTCGGGGTCCTGTCCTTCGGGCAGCAGCGCAAAACGCAAACTCTTTCCGGGCTTCAGATGCGGCAGCGCCAGGTCCGCGGCACGGAAGGCCGCGCGCTTGCCGGCGCCATCGCCATCGAAACATAGGATCGGCTCGTCCGCCATCTTCCACAACAGGGCTAGCTGGTTCTCGGTCAGCGCGGTGCCGAGCGGCGCGACGGCGCCGACAAAACCCGTCGTGACCAGCGCGATCACATCGACATAGCCTTCGGCCACGATGAGCGGCGCGCCGTCATGGGTCGCCTGCCGCGCGGTGGCGAGGTTGTAGAGATTGTCGCCCTTGTGAAACAGCGGGGTTTCCGGCGAGTTGAGATACTTCGCCGGCACATCCTTTTCCAGCGCGCGTCCGCCGAAGGCGATGACGCGGTTGCGCGCGTCGGTGATGGGAAACATCACGCGGTCGCGGAAACGATCATAGGGCACCGGAATATCGTCGCCCGCGATCAGAAGGCCCGCCTCGACCATGTCCTCGACCGGAATGCCGAGCTTGCCGAGATGCTCCTTCAGCGCGAAGCGCTCGCCCGGCGCATAGCCCATGCGAAACTGCAACTGCGTGGCCGGGGAAATGCCGCGATCCGCCAAATAGCCGCGCGCCTTGGCGCCGGCGCGCGAGGTGAGCGTATCGGCGAAGAATTTCGCAGCGAGGTCCATCACGTCGTACAGCGTCTTGCGGCGCTGCTCATGACGCGCGGCATCGGGCGTCACCGCCGGAAGTTGCATCCCCGCCATCGAGGCGAGGCGCTCGACCGCTTCAGGGAAGCCGACGCCTTCAGTCTCCATCACGAAGGAAATGATGTCGCCGTGCTTGTTGCTGGAGAAGTCGTGATAAAATCCCTTCTGGTCGTTGACCGTGAAGGACGGCGTCTTCTCCTGATGGAACGGCGACAGCCCCTTCCACTCCTTGCCCGCCCGCTTCAACTTCACGCGCTTGCCCACGACTTCCGAAACCGGAAGCCGGGCGCGCAGTTCGTCGAGGAATTGAGGCGTGAAGCGCATGAGACTCAGTGTGTTGCCAACCGATCATCCATATAGGGTGCCGGCCCAAATCCCCCATAGCCGATGAGCACAGGCGGACTTGTCCCCATTGCTCACAGGGTCAGCCGGCCAAAACCCGGCGATCGCGGCGGAACATGGCTGCCAGATAGTCGGCCACCGCCCTCACCCGCGGCAGGCGCGCCACGTCCTTGCGCAACAGCATCCATATCTCGCGATCCGGCGGCTTTTTCGACAGCGTGACCGGGACAAGGCGCGAATCGTTGTCCCCCACATGCAGGGGCAGTTGCGCCACGCCGAGACCGGCGCGTGCCGCAGCCGCCTGGGTGGCCTGGCTGTTGGTGCGGACGATGAAGCGGGCCTGCGGGAACTCGCGGTTGAGCCATGCCGCGTCGGCAATGAAATCGTTCTCGTCGTCGAACCCGATCATGGCCGGCGCGGCATTCTTGCCCAGCGTCTTCGCATAGCTGCGCGAGGCATAAAACGAGAAAGCGACACTCGACAGCCGACGCGCCAGAAGATCGCTGTCCTTCGGACGTCCGAAGCGCAGCGCGATATCGGCCTCCCGCCGCGACAGACTGATCACCCGCGAATCCGCGATGATTTCGAGATCGATCCCGGGATGTTGTTTGTGAAAGTCGCCGAGACGGTCGACGACGAACCGCTCCGCCATCGAGCGGGCCATGGTCAGGCGGACGAGGCCGGACAATCCCGCATCGGGTCCGGCGAGATCCGCACTCGCCTGCGCCGCGTCCTCCATGGTCCGCGCCAGCCCTTCGATGCGGCGGCCCTGCGCAGTCGGTGAATAGCCGTCGGCCTTACGGTCGAACAACGGCGCCTGCAGCGCCGCCTCGAGGCTTGCGACACGCCGGGCCACAGTGGCATGGCTCACCTTGAGCGCACGCGCCGCCGCCGACAGGCTGCCGTGACGCGCCAGCGCCAGAAAATAACGGAGATCTTCCCAATCCGGGTCTGATCGTTTTTGAACAGCCATGCCGCAAATATAGACAATTTCGGACAGCGCTGCCATCGCCTATTGTTGTCCAGTATCGCTTCACAGGAAACGACCATGACCGCACAAACCCTGCTCCAGATCGCCGGCGCACCGCTGCATCCGAGCCCGCTCGACAAATCCGCCCTCGTCATCATCGACGCCCAGGTCGAATACACCAAGGGCAAGCTGCCTCTGGAGGGCGTCGATGCCGCCATTGTGGAAGCCGCCAAGCTGTTGACGCTGGCGCGCAACTCCGGCGTTCCGGTATTTCATATCGTGCAGCACGCGCCCTCGGGCCGTCCGCTGTTTGCGGAAGACGGCCCCACCGCCGCGATCGTCCAGCTTCTGACACCGGCCGCGGGCGAAGTCGTGGTGCGCAAGAACCTGCCGAATGCCTTTGCGAGCACCGACCTCGATGCGCTGATCAAGAGCACCGGCCGGACCGAGCTGATCCTCGCAGGCTTCATGACGCATATGTGCGTCAGCGCCACCGCGCGCGCCGCGCTCGATCTGAAGTACCGCACCACCGTGGTCGCCAATGCCACCGCGTCACGCGATCTGCCCGATCCGCTCGGCGGCACGATCCCGGCGAGCGTGGTGCATCGCGTAGCGCTGACCGAACTGGCGGACCGCTTCGCCATCGTGGTGAAGGACACCGCGGCGCTGACTGCGGGAGCAAAGGCCGTCGCCTGATCGTGACTGTTTCGACCTTTGGCTAATCTTGCCGCGGCCGCTTCAGCGACTACGTAGGGAGCGTCATTCCCTCCCCGCCTGTCGCCCGGCGAGCTTCGCGAGATCTGCATGTCATCCACGCCGCATGAGGCCGCGCCGGTTCCAGCGCCCGGCCCCTGGCTTGTTTTCGCCCTCGCCATCGCCTGCGGCGCCACCGTCGCCAACATCTACTACGCGCAGCCACTGATCGGGCCGATCAGCCAGTCGCTTGGCCTCGACATTTCGGCGGCGGGCCTGATCGTGACGACCTTGCAGATCGGTTACGTGGCCGGCCTGTTTTTCCTCGTGCCACTCGGCGATCTGGTCGAAAACAAGCGGCTGATCCTGATCCTGCTCGGCGGCCTCATCTTCAGCCTGATCGCCGCGACGCTGTCCACGCGGCCCGCGATTTTCATCGCATGCTCGCTGCTGCTGGGTCTCACCGCCAGTGCGACGCAGGTGATCGTGCCGATGGCGGGTCATCTGGCGCCGGAGCGCATTCGCGGCAAGACGGTCGGCAGTGTGGTGAGCGGCCTTTTATTCGGCATCCTGCTGGCGCGGCCGGTGTCAACGCTGATCGGTGGCGAGTTCGGCTGGCGCGTGATGTACAACATCTCCGCCGCCATCATGTGCGCCACACTGGTGATGCTGGTCTTCGTGCTGCCGCGGCGAAACCCGTCGCCCGGCGTAAGTTACGCGCGGCTGATCGGCTCGCTTTGGCATCTGCTGCTGACGGAGCCGGTGTTGCAGCGCCGCGCCGCCTATCAGGCGTTTCTGTTCGGCGCCTTCACGCTGTTCTGGACCTCGCTGCCGCTGCTGCTGCAGGCACCGCCGTTCGCGCTCGGACATCTGGCGCTCTCCGCCGTGATGCTGAGCGGCATTGCCGGCGCATTCGTCGCGCCCTACATCGGGCACCTGGCCGATCGTGGCCACAGCCGCAGGATCACCGGCATCGCCATCGGCCTGGTCGCGCTGGCCTTCGTGCTGACATGGCTGGGCGGTGCGCATTCGGTGGCGATTTTCGTCATCGCCGGTATCGCGCTCGATGCCGGCGTGCAGGCCAATCTCGTGATCGGCCAGCGCGCGATCTTCAACCTGCATCCCGATATCCGCAGCCGGCTGAATGCGCTGTATCTCGCCGTGTCGTTCCTCGGCGGCGCGCTCGGATCGGCGTTGAGCGGCTATGCGGTCGCACACGGCGGCGTGGCGACGTTCAGCGTGATCGGACTGGCATTCGCGCTGGTGACGGCGGCGCTGTTCGCAACGGAATTCCGCGCGCGCCGCAATCCTTAAGCCGGACCCTCGCTAAACCGGCCCGACACGATCCGTTTGAGGCGCTCGACCGGCTGATTGTAGATATAGATCCACACCTCGACCTGCGGTCCAGAGGACAGGATCACGGGCTGGAGCAGCCGCAGATATGGCGTCGGCTCGGGATCGTCCGGCCCGCAGCCTTCGTACCGGTCAAGCTCCGTCAGCAGCTCACGGTCGTGCACCGTATAGACATCGCCGAACACCCACTCGTCCGCCGCGCTGGACGCAATCACGCCGGGATAATGCGTGACGCGATAAAGCCGGCCATTGTATCGGGCGGGCCCCTCATACGTGGCGCGCTGCTTCAGTTCGCGCGCCAAGGCATGCGAGGAGCTTCGCATCAACGTGCCATATACGAACAAGCGATCCGTCATTATACACAAATCCGAACGATCTGATTTGCGTTGTCAATGCGTGCTCTCGCGAAAGCTAGTTGCGGCTGGGGATAAGCCTAAGCGGCTTCGTCGACCTCGTCGCTGATGATCACGAATTTCTGCAGATCCATCCGTCCGAACGTTGTCGAAATCGCCACATCGGCGGCGTCGCGCCCGGTGCCCATCAGGATACGGCCGATGCGCGGTTTGTTGTGGCGCGCGTCGAATGTATACCACTTGCCGGACAGGTAGACTTCATACCAGCCGGACAGATCCATCGGCGCGGGATCCGGCGGAATGCCGATATCGCCCATGTAGCCGGTGACATAGCGCGCCGGAATGTTCATGCAGCGGCACAGCGTCAGCGCCAGATGCGCGAAGTCACGGCAGACGCCCTGCTGCTCCTGAAACACATCGAAGGCGGATTTGGTCGGCCGCGCGTGCTCGTAGCCGAAGCTCACGTGATTGTGCACCCACGCATTGATCGCCTGCACCCGCTCCCAGCCGGGCCGGGTATTGCCGAACTGCGCCCACGCGAAATCGGTCAGCCGGTCGGTCTCGCAGTAACGGCTCGCCATCAGGTAGAGCAGCACCTCATCGGGCAATTGCTCGACCGGCATCTGCTGCGCCTCCGGCACGATCGCATCGGGGAGGCCGGTATCACGAACCAGCGCGTCGAGCTTGAACGTAATGCCGCCCGGCGGCGCGGTGAGCCGCCCGCAGATGTTGCCGAACGTGTCGTGATAATAGCGGATGCGCACGTCCGGCTCGGTGATGATGGTTTCCTCGCCCACGATATCTTTTGCACGCGACGGATGAACCCGCATCATGATCACCATCGGGGTCTCCGCCACGGCGAAATAGGAAATTTCGAATCCGATCCTGATCAGCATGCCGCCTGAACCTTTACTTCTTCACCAACCGAGACAACGTGAATGGTGACATCCATTCCGAGATGGGCGTCGGCAGGGCCGACATAGGTGCCGTGAAGCGGGATCGCCTGATGCGGATCGCGCGCCACCGCGACGCGAATGAGATCGCGGTTGCCGACGATGCCGTTGGTCGGATCGAACTCGACCCAGCCCGCGCCCGGCAGGTAGGCCCGCACCCAGGCGTGGGTGTTGCCGCCGCCGACATAGCCGTGGGCTTCGTCGCCGGGAATGAAGATGTAACCGCTGACGAAACGCGCCGCGATGCCGAGCCGCCGCAACGCCTCGATCATAAACAGCGCGAAATCGCGGCAGGTGCCGGAGCCGGTGCCCAGCGTGTCGAGCGGATGCTGGGTGCCGTGTTCGTGGCGCTTGCGATAGCGGAATTGCGCCCGCACCGCGTGAGTCATGCCGACCAGCAGATCGAGCGTCCTGGTTCGGGGGCCTTCGCTTAGAAACTGCAGCGCCCACGCCGCCAGCGCGCCATCCGGATCGCTGTATTGGGGCGTCATCGACGGGGTCAAGTCCGGCAATTCCTCCGCATCGTAGGCGAATGGATAGTAGTAGGCGTCGTCACCCGGCGACAGGACGACCTCATCCAGCGGGTAGTGCTCGACGGTGATGGTGCTGTCGAACACCAGCCGGTCGGATTCCGAATCGAAATCAGCGATGGCGACACTGTTGCCGAACACGTCGTGAATCCACCGCAGCGACGAGGGCTTCGGCGAAATATCGAGCTGGCTGGACAGCACGCGGCAGTCATGGCCGTCGCGGGGACGCAGCATGACCCGGTGCTCGCCGAAGCCGACCGGGCGGTCGTAGCGATACTCGGTCTTGTGGTGAATCGTCAGCAGGGGCATCGTGTCATTCGGGGCGGCTGTGGTCATGTGCTCAAATCGTACAGGCTATTCGGCTGCATTTCCGGCTAATTGTTGGGCTTGAATGCCGCAGCGCTAGGCAACAAAGACAAAATGACCCTGCCCGAGACAAGCGACACCTTACGACTCCTGGACGGCGGCGAAGTTCCCCCGGTCATCGAGGAAAACGCCGAAAGCCGCTCGCCGTTCTTCTTCACCTGCGATCATTACGGGCGGCTGATTCCGCGCGCGCTAGGCGACCTCGGCGTTCACGCCGGCGAGCTGGAGCGTCATATCGCCTGGGACATTGGCATCGCCGGCGTCGCAACGCAGCTGGCAAGGGAAATGGACGTCCACCTGATCGCGCAGCGCTATTCGCGGCTCGTGATCGACTGCAACCGGCCGTTCGACAGTCCCGGCTCGATTCCGCTCATCAGCGAGGCCACGGAAATTCCGGGCAACGGCGGACTGACACGCGAGCAGATCGCCGCGCGGCAACGCGCGATCTTCGCGCCCTATCACGCGCGCATCACGCAGGCGCTGGATCAACGCAAGGCAAACGGACTGCCGACCATTCTGGTGGCGCTACATTCGTTCACGCCAGTCTATGCCGGCATCGCGCGCCCCTGGCACATCGGCACACTGTACCATCGCGACGACCGGCTGCCGCATCTGTTGCGCGACCTGTTGCGCCACGAAGGCGACCTCGTGGTCGGCGATAACGAGCCTTACGCGGTGAGCGACGCCACCGACTACACCATTCCGGTGCATGGCGAGCAGCGCGGGCTGATGAACACCGGCATCGAAATCCGGCAGGACCTGATCGCGGACCAGTCCGGCCAGCATCAATGGGCGGAGCGGCTGGCGCGGCTGTTCCGCGAGATCGAGGAACACCTGCACGCCAAGAAGCTGATGCCGGCCTGACAGCGGCCGGATCGCAGCGCGCGCGATGACGTCACGGCCTTGTGGCGACAAAGACCGCCATCGCCCAGAGCACGGCCACGATCACCCACACCACCCAGATTCCTCTTGCGCGCGGCTCCAGCACCGATTCCGACGGATTAGCGGGATTGACGTAAACATCCACCGTCTGACCATCCCGATAGCGCTTCACCCAGCGCTGCACCGCGCCATCGGATGTCGAGGACACCTCGCCGCTAATCGAGGCGACGGTGCCGGTATAGTCCATGCCGTTGAAGCTGTAGGTGTAGCTGATCTTCGCCTTGAACATGATCCGGCCGCGGCGATTGTCCTCCGGTGCGCTGCGAAACCGCTCCAGGCCCGATGTGGCAATCGTGCCCTTCACCGTCGGCCAGTGCCGCGCCTGACGCGCATGGCGCTGGATGGCAAGCGCGACCAGCGCCATCACCGCACCGAATGCGCCGAGCGCCACCGTCAGCGGCGCATTGGCTGCGCGCGTGGAGGCAAACTCGGTCACTTTGTTGAAGCCGATCGCAGAGCCGAACACCAGCACAACCGCGATCGCCACCATCCAGCCGATGCAACCCCACAGGCCCTTCGGCAGGTCGCGCTCCAGCACCGCTTCGCTGCGCTTGTTCGGATTGTAGTAGACGGTCACCGGCTTGCCGACCGGATAACGCGCGATCGTCTCCGCGACCTCGAAATTTCCGCGGTCCTCTCCGATGGTTACCCGGTTGTTGCGATAGGTCTGCCCGGCGATGACATACTGATAGGTGACATTGGCGAAGTTGCGTTCCTCGTAGTAGTGCCCCTCTTCGCGATTGCCATCGATCACCTTCACCTTGCGCACTTGCGGGGCCGAGATCACCACCTCGCCCGGCACGCTCGGCCAATCGCTCGCGGCGCGCACCTCAAAGGACTTGTAGATCGCGGCGAATACGATGAGGCCCACCGGGGCCAGCAGCATCGCGTAAACGAACCAGGGAATATCCGGCAGCATTCTCTTCTCGAAATGAAAACCATCCAACCCTGAGACGCGTCCCGCGGGCAAGTGGTTCATCGAAGAAATAGCGGCCTCTGTGTATAGCCCCTTGACAGGCAACCATTTGGTTGCCTATTATCCTGACCATGGATGAAGTCTTCAAGGCACTGGCGGATGCGTCGCGACGCTCGTTGCTGGACCGGCTTCATGCGCGCAACGGTCAGACGCTGCTCGAACTCTGCGACGGCCTTGCCATGACGCGGCAGGCCGTGACCAAGCACCTTGCGATTCTGGAAGCGGCCAATCTCGTGACCTCGATCAGGCATGGCCGCGAGAAGCTGCATTACCTCAATCCCGTGCCGATCCACGAGATCGGCGAACGGTGGATCAGGAAATTCGAGCGCGGCAAGCTCGCCGCGCTCAGCGAGTTGAAACGGCAACTGGAGAAGCGTGATGCGTAAGCCAGATTTCATCTATGTGATCTATATCCAGACCTCTGCAGACAAGCTTTGGAATGCCCTCATCGATCCGGAGATGACGAAGGACTACTGGTGGCGGCATCGCAACCGATCAGACTGGAAGGAAGGCTCCACGTGGAGTCACGAGAATTACGACGATCCGGCAAAGGTCGATATCGTCGGCACGGTGATCGAGAGCAAACCGCCCCACCGTCTTGTCCTGACCTGGGCCAATCCCGCGAAGGCCTCGGACCCGAGCAAGGTGTCGCGCGTCACCTTCGACATCGAAGCCCTCAATCATGAAGTCCGCCTGACCGTGACGCATGACGAAACCTATCCGGAGATGCTGAAGGCGATCTCGGGCGGATGGCCAGCCGTGCTGTCGAGCCTGAAGACCATGCTAGAGACCGGCAAAGCGCTGCCGATGGCGCTGGATCGCCAGCCGATCAAGGCACCTGAAGCAACGGGAGCCGCGTCATGAGCAAGCCCGAATTCGTTTACACCACCTACATCAGGACCACGCCGGACAAGCTCTGGCACGCGCTGACCGACGCGGACTTCACCCGCAAGTACTGGATGGACTGCACCCTGACCTCGGACTGGAAGGCCGGTTCGCGGATGACGATGGAGCGCGGCGGTGAGGTCAAGAACGACTGCGTGATCCTGGAATCCGATCCGCCCCGCAGACTTTCCTATAGCTGGGTATCGATCTTCGATGAGGAGATGAAAAGAGAAAAGCCTTCGCGCGTAACCTACGTCATTGAGCCGCGCGGCGATATGATCAAGCTCGTAGTCACGCATGAAGGCTTCGCGGACGACAGCAAAACCCTGCAGAGCATTTCCACCGGATGGCCAATGGTGCTGTCGAGCCTCAAGAGCATTCTCGAAACCGGAAAGCCGCTGATCATCGATCCGGCGAAAGATGCGTAAGGGGTCGTGATGGACATCAGCAAGTTCTGGCCATCCCTCGTCTAATCGATCTACATCGCTTCGACGCCGGAGAATATCTGGGAAGCACTGACGTCGGCGGAATACAGCCGTCAGTACTTCTCGGGTTTCGGCGTCGAGGTGCAGCGCGCGTCAGGCTTCCGGCAGCGGCGCCACGATGCGGCGATAGAGGTGCCATGTCGTGTGGCCAAGCACCGGCAACGTCACCACCAGCCCGAGGAAATACGGCATCGCCGAGACCACCAGCAACATCACGATGATCGCCGCCCAGGCGATCATCGGCAGCGGGCTCATGACCACGGCACGCACGCTGGTGATCATTGCAGTGACGAAATCGACGTCCCGGTCCAGCAGCAGCGGAAACGACACCACGGTCAGCGAGAACAGGATCAGCGACAGCACCGCGCCCTCGATATTGCCGATCAGCAGAAACAGCAGCCCCTCGTTGGTGGTCAGCACCACCGTGATAAAATCGCGGATGCTGGCGAACGACGCGCTGACGCCGAGGATCAGCGCGATCAGCAGCCGGACCTGGTACATCCACACCACGAACACGAACAGCGTGACGAAGGCCATCCATCCGATCTCGGCGCGCGAGGTAATGGCCGACCAGATATCACGCGGCGTCGGGCGCTGGCCCGCTTCCAGCCGGCGGCTCACCTCATAAAGACCGATGGCCACGAACGGCCCGATCAGCGCGAAGCCCGCCGCGAGCGGATAGGCGAGATAGACCATGCCGAGCGCGGTGAGGCTGAGCATGATCGCGATGCCGCCACCGGCGTAGAGCGCGCCGAACGCAAGCCCATAGAGCGGCGCAGCCTGGAAGTCGCGCAGGCCGCGGCTGAATGCCTCGGCAATATCAGCGGCCGTGATGCGCCGCACCACAGGATCAATCTTCCCCGAAACCGATGCCATGGCTGCCCCCAGCGTCACACACGATGGCGCATTCATGCAGGCGTGCGCGGCGCGATGATTGATTCAGGTCAAACTGCCGTCAGCCGAGCGTCCGCAATTCCCGCCGTAGCACCTTGCCGGTCGCCGTCATCGGCAAAGTGTCCGCGAACTGGATGTGGCGCGGATATTCGTGCGCGGCGAGTTGCACCTTGACGAAATCCTGAATCTCTTTGGCGAGCGCATCGCTTGCGGCGAAACCGGGACGCAGCACGATCCACGCCTTGATCGCCTCGGTGCGGATCGGATCGGGAATCCCGACCACGGCCGACATCGCCACCGCCGGATGCTTCATCAATGTATGTTCGATTTCGGATGGACCGATCCGGTAACCGGCGCTGGTGATCACGTCGTCCTCGCGGCTGACGTACCAGAAATAGCCGTCGTCATCCTGCACCCCGAGATCGCCGGTCAGCAGGAAGCCGCCGGCGACTTTCTTCGCGGTCGCGTCCGGATTTTTCCAGTATTCGATCATCGCCACCGGATTGGGCACGCGCACACCGATGACGCCGCGCTGGCCGCGCGGCTGGATCTCGCCCTTCTCATTGACGATCTGCACATCGAAGCCCGGCGTCGGCTTGCCCATCGATCCCGGCTTGATGGGAAACAGGTTGGAATTGTTGCCGACCACGAGATTGCATTCGGTCTGGCCGTAGATTTCATGCGCATTGACGCCGAACGTAGCGCGCACCCAGTCAAGCAGTTCGGCGCCGAGCGACTCGCCGCCGGTGAAGATGCTGCGCAGCTTCACGCCGTCGCGCTTCACCTCTGCCTGCCGCATCAGCTTCAACGCGGTCGGCGGCAGAAACACGTTGCGCACGCCGTGATCCGCCATCAGTTGCATCGCCGCCTGCGGCTCGAACTTCCTGGCGCGATGACCGAGCATCGGCACGCCGTGATACCACGCCGGAAACAGCGCATCGAATAGCCCGCCGATCCAGGCCCAGTCCGCCGGGGTCCACATCAGGTCGCCGGGCTTGGGGAAGAAATCGTGCGCCATCTCGACATTCGGCAAGTGGCCGAGCAGCACGCGATGGGCGTGCAGGGCCCCCTTGGGATTTCCGGTTGTACCTGACGTGTAGATGATGATGGCGGGATCGTCGGCGCTGGTATCGACGGTCGAAAAATCCTCCGACGCATCCTCGATGGCCTGCCAGAACGATTTGGCGCCCGCATGAAGCGCGCCGCTGGTGACATAGATGTCCTGGAGATGAGGCAGACGGTCGCGAATTTTCGACAGCTTCTCCCAGCCGCCTTCGTCGGTGATGACCGCTTTCGCGCCGGAATTGGAGAGGCGGAATTCCAGCGCGTCCTCGCCGAACAGCGTGAACAGCGGCACCGAGACGAGGCCAGAGCGGAACGCGGCAAGATGCGCGATCGGCAGTTCGACCGACTGCGACAGGAACACCGCAACGCGATCGCCGCGCGCGAGGCCGTCGGCCTTCAGTACGTTGGCGAAGCTCTTCGACAGCGCGCTGATCTCGTCGAACGACAGCCGCTGCGTGCCGCCGTCCTCGTCGACATAGATCAGCGCGAGCTTGCCGGAGCCGTCGGCATGGCGGTCGCAGCAGGCGGTCGCCATGTTGAACCTCGCCGGAATCTCCCAGCGGAAGTTCTTGTAAAGCTCGTCGTAGTTGTCGGTTTCGGTGAGCATGGGAGCCTTCGTCTCTTATTCAACGAGCAAACCCCGCCTCCGGGTGAGGGGCACACTTGAAAAACCCCTCACCCGCTCGCCTGACGGCTCGCGACCTCTCCCCGCAAGCGGGGAGAGGTGAAGAAAGATGTCACCCCGCCAGCGCGGCCTTCACCAGTCCGCTGGCCTTGCCGAAATCCATCTGCCCGGCGTACTTCGCTTTCAGCGCAGCGATCACCTTGCCCATGTCTTTCATGCCGGCGGCGCCGGTTTCCGTCACGGTTGCGGCGATGGCGGCCTTCACTTCATCATCGGACATCTGCTTCGGCAGATAGGCCGAGATCACCGCGATCTCCTCGCGCTCCTGCGCGGCAAGCTCCGGACGGCCGCCCTTGTCGTAGAGCGCGACCGATTCTTGACGCTGCTTGATCATCTTTTGCAGCAGCCCGAGAATATCCTCGTCGGACAGCGGCGGCTTGCTTTGCCCGCGCGCCTCGATGTCGGCATTCTTGAGCGACGAGTTGATCATGCGCAGCGTCGAGAGCTTGCGTTCCTCCTTCGCTCTCATCGCGTCCTTGACGGCGTTGTTGATGTCATCGCGCAGCATCCGGCCTCCTTGCGGCATCAGCGGCCGCCTCGTTCAAATCGGGTTGCCGCTGATTTAGGGCGTTTTGCGCGCCCGCACAACCAACGGCGCTACATCTCCAGCCAGTCGAGCAGCGCATCGGTCATCGCCTGCGGCTTCTCGAGTTGCGGGAGATGGCCGCAATCCGGGATCGTGACCAGCTTCGCGCCTGCGATGCCGGCGGCGATCTCGGTCGAAAACTCGTTCGGGACCATGTTGTCGGTGTCGCAGGTCAGCACCAGCGTCGGGCATTTGATCTGCGTCAGTGTCGGCCGCGAATCGGCCCGCGTCATGATCGCCTCGAGCTGCCAGACGAAGGCGTCGGGTCCGACATCATCGGCCATGTCGAGGACGATCCGGTGCAAACCCGCATCCCGCGCCAGCGCCGGATGCACGAACTTCTCGAACAGGCGGTCCATCACCGTGCGGTAACCGCCCGCCTTGACCTCGGCGATCCAGCTGCGGCGGCGCTCGGTTGCTTCCGGCGTCTCCGGCCGCGCCGAGGTGTTGAGCAGCGCCAGCCGTCCGATCCGCTCAGGCGCCTGCCGGAACATCTCCAGCGCGATGTAGCCGCCCATCGAATGACCGGCGAGTGCAAAGCGCAACGGCGCTTCCGCCAGAATGCGCCGCGCGATGGTGGCCATGTCGCCGCCGCGTGCATGATTGGCGAGATGTACCGGGGCTGCGCGCCATAGATCCGGAATCTGCAGCGCATAGATGCGCGGCGAACAGGCCAGACCGGGGACGAGCACGACGGGAAGCATGTTGAGCATGAGACGTTTCCTGTTCTGTCATTGCCGGGCTTGACCCGGCAATCCATCGCTTGAAAGGCTGCTTCTCAGGATAGATGCGCGGGTCAAGCCCGCGCATGACAACCTCAATGTGTCGCATGCATCGCGCGACGCCAGTTACAATCCATCACGCCACCCCCCGCTTGCGGCCTTCCCAGTAAGGCGCGCGCAGCGCCTTGCGGTCGATCTTGCCCAGCCCGGTGACCGGGATAGTGTCGACGAAATCGATGGTTTTCGGCGACCATGGCGCGCCGCGCTTGTCCTTCACATGGGCCTGAAGTTCGGCGGCGCCGGAATTTGCACCGGCCTTGAGAACGACAAATCCCTTCACCGCCTCGCCCCACTTGTCGTCCGGAATTCCGATCACCGCGGCGGACGCCACCGAAGGATGCGACATCAGCGCATCCTCGACCTCGCGCGGATAGATATTAAAGCCGCCGGAGATGATCATGTCCTTGGTGCGGTCGACGATATAGAAGTATCCCTCGTCGTCCTTCACCGCGACGTCGCCGGTGTGCAGCCAGCCGCCGCGCAACGTTTCGGCGTTGGCCTCCGGGCGTTTCCAGTAACCGTCCATCACCAGTGGCCCGCGCACGCAGATTTCGCCCGGCTCGCCGGTCGCGACTTCGCGCATTTCGGAATCGAACAACTTCACGTCGACGAACAGGCTGGGCCGGCCGCAGGAGCCGAGCCGGCCAGGCTTAGAGTCGTCATGGTCGATCTTGCGCATCGAGGTGATGACCTGCGGCGCTTCGGTCTGGCCGTAAAGCTGCACGAACACCTTGCCGAAAATTTTCATGCCTTCGCGCAGGCGGTCCGGCGACATGGGAGCGGCGCCATAGATGATCGTCTGCAACGACGACATGTCGTAGCGCGCGCGAAGATCGACGGCGTCGATCAGGGCATAGATCAGCGTCGGCACCAGCAGCGTGGTATTCATCTTTTCTTCGGCGACCACGCGGCAATAGGTTTCTGTCTCGAAGCCCTGCACCAGCCGCGCGTAGCCGCCGCGCATCATCACGGGGAACAGCGTGACTCCGGCGGCGTGGCTGATCGGCGTCGCGGCAAGATAGCGGATGTCCTGCGGCGGCCAGTCCCAGTCCGAGAACATCTGCAATGTCATGGTCATCAGCACGCGATGCGGCATCATTACGCCCTTGGAACGTCCCGTGGTGCCGCCGGTATAGGCGATGAAAGCCAGATCCGCCGCGCCACCTTCATCGACCAGTGGCGCGGGCTTCGCGGTCGACAGATCCGGCGACAGATCATGCGCGCCGGCCAGCGGACCGAACGACAGGAGATGCTTCAGGCCGCCGACGCGGGATTTGATCGCAAGCCCGCGCGCCCCGAATTTGCCGGCATCGACAATGAGCGCATCGACTTCGGCGTCCTCGATAATGAAGGCGTGATCGTCCTCCGCTGCCATCGGATGCAGCGGCGTGTAGCGCATGCCCATCACCATGGCGGCACAGATCGCGGCCCACGATTCTGCGCGATTGCCGGACAGGATCGACAGCGCATTGCCCTTCTTCAGGCCAAGCGAACGGAATACAGTGATGAAGCGGCCCATCGCGTCACCGAATTCGCGGTAGCTCCAGTTGACGTTGCCGTCGGCAAGCGCCGGCCGGTCGCCGAACCGCGCCACCGCGTTGATGATGAGGCTTCCCATCGTGCCGCCCGAATGAAGCTGCGCAAAATCCGTTGCGTTCGCCGCCATATTCATGAGGTGTCTCCAAACCCGCCTGCGGCTCTTTTCGAATGGCCGCGCGGGGCGCAGATTAGGGAGCGTTCGGCGGCTGTCAAATATGTGCAAATGGCATGAATTTCCGGCCCTTCTGCCTTTGACGCGCCGCGGCACAGGGGTTATGTGATGCACTTATGACGACATCAGACAATTCCTCAGCCTGGCCGGACCTGAAACCGACCGCGCTCCTCGTGCTCGCCGATGGCACCGTGCTGGAAGGCTTCGGCCTCGGCGCGGAAGGCCAGGCGGTCGGCGAAGTCTGCTTCAACACGGCGATGACCGGTTACGAGGAAATCCTCACCGATCCGTCCTATGCCGGGCAGCTCATCACCTTCACATTTCCCCATATCGGAAATGTCGGAACCAACGACGAAGACATCGAAACGGTGAACATGGCGGCGACGCCGGGCGCGCGCGGCGTCATCCTGCGCGCGGGCATCACCGATCCGTCGAACTATCGCTCCGCGAAGCATCTCGACGCCTGGCTGAAGGCACGCGGCATCATCGGCATCGCCGGCATCGACACCCGCGCGCTCACCGCGTTGATCCGCAGCAAGGGCATGCCCAACGCCGTGATCGCGCATGCGCACAACGGCCAGTTCGATCTGCATGGCCTGAAGGAAGAGGCGCGCGAATGGCCCGGCCTCGAGGGCATGGACCTCGTGCCGATGGTGACCAGCGCCCAGCGCTTTAACTGGGACGAGACGCCGTGGGAATGGAACAAGGGCTTCGGCATTCAGGACAAGCCGGAGTTCAACGTCGTCGCCATCGACTACGGCATCAAGCGCAACATCCTGCGGCTGCTCGCGGGAGAAGGCTGCAAGGTCACGGTCGTCACCGCGAAGACTTCGGCCGAAGACATTCTGGCGATGAAGCCGGACGGCGTGTTCCTGTCGAACGGCCCCGGCGATCCGGCGGCGACCGGCGAATACGCCGTGCCGGTCATCAAGAAGGTGATCGAGTCCGGCACACCGACCTTTGGAATTTGTCTGGGCCACCAGATGCTTGGCCTCGCGCTGGGCGGCAAGACCATGAAGATGCATCAGGGCCATCACGGCGCCAACCATCCGGTAAAGGATCTCACGACCGGCAAGGTCGAGATCACCTCGATGAACCACGGCTTCGCGGTGGACAAGACCACGCTGCCGAAGAACGTCACTCAGACGCATATCTCGCTGTTCGACGATTCGAACTGCGGCATCGCGCTGAACGACAAGCCCGTGTTCTCGGTGCAGTATCATCCCGAGGCGTCGCCCGGCCCACGTGACTCCCACTACCTCTTCCGGCGATTCTCGGACCTGATGCGCGAGAAGAAGCGGGCGTAACATTTTGCTTCCTCTCCCTCGTGGGAGAGGGAAGCAGCTCACGCTTCCGTCGCGCTGAGTTCGGCCCAGTCGAACTCCTCTTCCAAAAGATGAAACGCGTCGTCGCCGATCTCACCGGACTCGCGCATCTCGAACAGCACCCGCCGCGCGGCGCTGATCGCCTGACGCCGCAGCGGGTCGGCGGGCAATTCGCTCGATGTCAGGCCGTCCGGATTGCTTTCCGCCTTGTCCAGCATCTGCCGGTACTCGAGCCGCAGCAGTTCCGCCTCGGCGGAGGTGTTGCCGTCGAACGACTCCAGCGCGGCATGGAAAGCGGCGCGGCGCGCCCATCCCACTTCATGTCCCACGGGATCGCCGTCATCGAGCGCGAGCCACGCCACCAGCGGCCGCAGCGTCAGTCCTTGAATGACCAGCGTGCCGAGCACAACGCCGAACGCCGTCAGCAGGATCAGGTCGCGATAGGGAAATCGTTCCGGCAATGCGAAGGCGGCCGCGAGCGTGACGATGCCGCGCATGCCGCACCATGACATCAGCACGCCGCCCTTCACGCTCGGCCGTGTCTCGGACAGGCGCCGCGGCCTGAATCCGAAATAGGCGATCGTCCCGCGCAGCACCGTGTTGTAACCCATCACCCAAATGATCCGGGTCAGGATCACCGTCGCCAGCACCGCCGCAGCGATGATGAAGTAATCGTGACGAACCGAGGTTTCGAGATTCTCCAGGATCGGCCGCAACTGCATTCCGATCAGCACGAACGCCATGACATTCAGCAGGAACACCACCGTTTCCCACACCGCATAGGACGGCACCCGCAACCGCGGCGACGTCTGCATCGGCACGCTACGCGCCATCGTAATGGCATAGACCACGATGGTGAGAATTCCGGACAACGCAAAATGTTCGGCGATGATCCAGACCGTGAACGTCCCGGCGAACTGCATGATGATGGAGGTCGGCACGTCCGTGATGCGGGCGGTCGCGAGCATCGACACCTTTGCGAACACGTAGCCAACGATCAGACTTCCTGCCAGCGCGACCGCCAGCGCAGGAACGACATCGTTCACCTTCAGCGACGACGCCAGCGCTGCGCCGACTGCGACACGATAGATCAGCAGCGCGCTGGCATCGTTGAGCAGGCTCTCGCCTTCGAGAATTTTCAGGACGCGGTAAGGCAGCTTGATACTGCGCAGCACCGCGGTGGCCGCTGCCGCATCGGGCGGCGCAACGATGGCGCCCAGAGCAATCGCCGCGGCCCACGGCATTCCCGGCATCAGCCAGTGCGCGACGAATGCGACCGCTGCGGTGGTGACGCCGACCGCGGCCAGCACCAGCATCGTGACCGGAAGCCAGTTGTCGCGCAGATCGCGCAACGAAGTGTCGAACGCGGCGTCGAGCAGCACCGGCGCCACGAACAGCGCCAGCGCGAGGTCAGGCTCCAGCGTCCAGTCCGGCGCATTGGGAAGAAACGCGATACCGACGCCGCCGAGCGCCAGAAACGTCGGATACGGCACGCCAATCCGCCGCGCCAGCGCCGACAGCAGCATGGCACCTAGCATCAGGCCGATGAACCATTCGAATGCGTGCAAGTGATCCGCTCCCTGGCAAATTCATTGTAGGCGATGAACTATTCTTCAGCAAAGCATCACGCCGCCGGTGACCTGGCTTGCGGGCGGGGGTCGAAGATTCTAGTTTGAAATGACAATCATCATTTAAAATCGCGAGCACGATCAGATGACATCCGCGCCCATGTCCGGCTTCGATTTCTTCAACGGCATCAAGAATGGCACGGTGCCACCGCCGCCGATGGCGCAACTGTTCGGGATCGACATCGTCGAGGTTGCCCCCGGCCATATCGTGCTGACCGCGACACCGAAACCTGAACACAATAATCCGATGGGGATCACCCACGGCGGCTACGCCGCGGTGCTGCTCGACACCTGCATGGGCGGCGCGATCCATTCGTCGCTCAAACCCGGTCAGGGCGTGGTCACGCTCGAATACAAGATCAGCTTCATGCGGCCGATGTCGCCGAAAACCGGCGTGGTGCGCGGCGAAGGCCGCGTCATCCATGCCGGCCGTCAGGCAGGAATGGCGGAGGGACGCCTGTTCGATTCCACAGGCAAGCTCATGGCTCACGGCACAACAACCTGCCACATCGTTCAAATGGCGGAGTAGACGTTACGCCTCGTTGCCGCCTTCCTGACGGGTGGCCTCGAACAGAAACCAGGTGCGCCGCTCGGTTTCGTCGATGAAATTCTCCAGCAGGCTGGCGGATGCAACATCCTCGGCATCATCGCAGACTTTGTGCGCCTTGCGCATCGCAGCCGCGACCTTCTTGTTGTCTTCCATCAGCTCACGCAGCATTTCGCGCGGCGGCACGAATTTCTCGTCATTGTCCTTGAGTGTCTGAAGCTTAGCGATATGGCCGATCGAACGGATGGTGGCGCCCCCGATCTTGCGAACGCGCTCGGCCAACTGGTCTGTGGTGGCGAAAATCTGGTCGGACTGCTCGTCGAGAAGCAGGTGATAGTCGCGGAAATGCCTGCCGCTGATGTGCCAGTGGAAATTCTTTGTCTTCAGATAAAGCGCAAAGGCGTCGGCCAGCAATGTATTGAGCGCGGTGGATACCTTGGCGACGCCGGAGGCGTCCAGATCAGTCGGGGTGTCGAGTTCCGGATTTGCAGTCTTGGTTTTACTCACGGCGAACCTTCCTGTTAGGAGGAGGAATAGAGACGAACATGGACATCGTTCGTCTGACGATCTAACCCATCCTAGGCCCGCCGGTTCCCCGGCTGGAACCCTCATTTTAAGGCACCCTTTTCCCGAAAAGCTCAGGTCTCGGGGGCGTGCCTACCCGGACAGACACATGGACGACTGGATCGACTATTACGATTCCACGCATACGATTTATGTCAGCAAGCTGCATCGCGACGTCCATTTTCGCGTGATCGCCAATGACATTCTCGAATATGTGCCATCGCCGGACGCCGTGGTGCTGGACTATTCCTGCGGCGAGGCGCTGTTCGCGGCGCAGGTCGCAGCCGCCTGCCAAAAGCTCATTCTGGCCGAACCCGCCCCCGGCGTGCGCGGCCGCCTCACCGCCCGCTTCGGGCCGAACCCGAAAATCGCGGTCAGCTCGCTCGACGATCTTCAGCAATTGTCGAACGGATCGGTCGATCTGGCGGTGATGATTTCGGTGGCCCAATATATGACACCCGCCGAACTCGACCGGGCCTTTGCCCTGATGCGGCGCGTGCTGAAACCCGGCGGCAGACTGGTGGTCGGCGACATTCTGCGTCCCGAGGTGGGGGCGGCGGCGGACGTGACGGCTCTGCTCAAACTGGCCGCCAAAAACGGCTTCCTCAGCGACGCGCTGTGGGGACTGGCGCGCACAGCGCTGTCGGACTACTGGCAGCTGCGCCAGAGCATCGGACTGCAACGCTATAGCGCAACGGACATGATCGCGAAGCTGAATGCCGCCGGCTTCACGGCATCGCTGGCCAAAACCAATGTGGGCTACAACCCGGCGCGCATGACATTCGTGGCCACGGCCGGCACATAAGCGAAATGGCACGCGGTTAACGTTAAAAAGACGTCCCGATGGACATCACATATCCATACGGTAACTTTGTACCCGGCCCGGTGGCGGAAGCGTCGACGCGGAAGCTGTGCAAAGCTTTTTATCCTGGTTCAAGTCCAGGCCGGGCCTCCAACCTCCCCTGCATCGCTCCGGCGGCCAATATCGCCGCAATCTGCGTAAAATTGCCGGTTGATCGCGGCTTTAAAGGCCTTTCACCGCTCTGGAATCTGGTCTAAAGACACCCCCGCGCGCATGGCTACCCCCAAGCGCCGGGTTCAAAGGACGCGCGGACGCGCGCCCTTTTTTTATGCCCAGTTTCCAGCTTCGATCTCCTGCCGTGAGACTTAATGCCTAAAAGAACCGACATCTCGACGATCCTCATCATCGGCGCCGGCCCCATCGTGATCGGCCAGGCCTGCGAATTCGACTATTCCGGGACCCAGGCGGTCAAAACGCTCCGCGAAGAGGGCTATCGCATCGTCCTCGTCAATTCCAATCCCGCCACCATCATGACGGACCCGGAACTGGCGGACGCGACCTATATCGAACCGATCACGCCGGAAATCGTCGCCAAGATCATCGAGAAGGAACGCCACGTCATTCCGGGCGGCTTCGCGCTGCTGCCGACCATGGGCGGCCAGACCGCGCTGAACTGCGCGCTCAGCCTGCGCAAGCAGGGCACGCTGGAGAAATTCGACGTCGAGATGATCGGCGCCACCGCCGACGCCATCGACAAGGCCGAGGACCGGCAACTGTTCCGCGAGGCCATGACCAAGATCGGCCTCGAGACGCCGAAGTCGCGGCTGGCAAACGCCTCCGCGCTCAAGAAGTCCTATCGCGACAAGTATCTCGCCGAGAAGGAAAAGCTCACGGGCGACGCGCTCGCCGAGCACGAGCGGCAATGGACCCTCGGCGAGAACGACCGCCGCAAGCGCTATCAGGAGCACGCGCTCGGCGAAGCGCTGATGGCGCTGTCCGAAATCGGCCTGCCCGCGATCATCCGTCCATCCTTCACCATGGGCGGCACCGGCGGCGGCATCGCCTACAATCGCGAAGAGTTTCTCGACATTATCGAGCGCGGTCTGGATGCCTCGCCGACCAACGAAGTCCTGATCGAGGAATCCGTTCTCGGCTGGAAAGAATACGAGATGGAGGTTGTCCGCGACAAGAAGGACAACTGCATCATCATCTGCTCGATCGAGAACATCGATCCGATGGGCGTGCACACCGGCGACTCCATCACCGTCGCGCCGGCCCTCACCCTCACCGATAAAGAATACCAGATCATGCGCGACGCCTCGCTGGCGGTGCTGCGCGAGATCGGCGTCGAGACCGGCGGCTCCAACGTGCAGTTCGGCGTGAACCCCGCCGATGGCCGCATGGTCGTGATCGAAATGAATCCGCGCGTGTCGCGCTCCTCGGCGCTGGCCTCGAAAGCCACCGGCTTTCCGATTGCCAAGGTCGCAGCCAAGCTCGCGGTCGGCTACACGCTGGATGAAATCGCCAACGACATCACCGGTGGTGCCACGCCGGCGTCGTTCGAGCCGACCATAGATTACGTCGTCACCAAGATTCCGCGCTTCGCGTTCGAGAAATTCCCCGGTGCATCGACCACGCTGACCACCTCGATGAAGTCGGTCGGCGAGGTGATGGCGATCGGCCGCACCTTCCAGGAATCGTTGCAGAAGGCGTTGCGCGGTCTTGAGACCGGCCTGACGGGCCTCGACGAAATCGAGATCGAAGGCCTCGGCCAGAGCGACGACAAGAACGCCGTGCGCGCGGCGCTCGGCACGCCGACGCCCGACCGTCTGCTGCAGGTCGCGCAGGCCATGCGGCTCGGCTGGTCCAACGAAGACATCTTCACCTCGTGCAAGATCGATCCGTGGTTCCTCGCCGAAATGCGCGGCATCGTCGAGATGGAAGCCAAGATCAAGACCCACGGCCTGCCGGGCAACGCGCACAGCATGCGCACCCTGAAGGCGATGGGTTTCTCCGATGCGCGCCTCGCCGTGCTCTCCGGCAAGACCGAGGCCGAGGTCAAGTCGCTGCGGCGGACCATGAACGTGCGTCCGGTGTTCAAGCGCATCGACACCTGCGCGGCCGAGTTCGCCTCGCCTACCGCCTACATGTATTCGACCTATGAAGCGCCGTTCGCCGGCGCTGCCGCGGACGAAAGCGCGCCGTCGGACAAGAACAAGGTCATCATCCTCGGCGGCGGACCGAACCGGATCGGCCAGGGCATCGAGTTCGACTACTGCTGCTGCCATGCCTGCTTCGCGCTGCATGACGCCGGCTACGAAACCATCATGGTCAACTGCAATCCGGAGACGGTGTCGACCGACTACGACACCGCGGATCGGCTCTACTTCGAACCGCTGACCGCCGAAGACGTGCTGGAGATCATCGACACCGAACGCAGCAACGGCACGCTGCACGGCGTCATCGTCCAGTTCGGCGGGCAGACGCCGCTGAAGCTGGCGCGTGCGCTGGAAGATGCCAACGTTCCCATTCTCGGCACGTCGCCCGACGCCATCGATCTCGCCGAAGACCGCGACCGCTTCAAGCGCGTGCTCGACAAGTTGCGCCTGAAGCAGCCGAAGAACGGCATTGCCTATTCCGTGGAGCAGGCCCGCCTCATTGCCGGCGATCTCGGTCTGCCGCTCGTGGTGCGGCCATCCTATGTGCTCGGCGGCCGCGCCATGCAGATCATCCGCGAGGAGTCCCAGCTCGGCGATTACCTGCTCGGCACCTTGCCCGAACTGGTGCCCGCCGACGTCAAGGCGCGCTATCCCAACGACAAGACCGGCCAGATCAACACGGTGCTCGGCAAGAACCCGCTGCTGTTCGACCGCTACCTGTCGGACGCGACCGAAATCGACGTCGACTGCCTGTGCGACGGCAAAGACACCTTTGTCGTCGGCATTATGGAACACATCGAGGAAGCCGGCATTCATTCCGGCGATTCGGCCTGCTCGCTGCCGCCGCATTCGCTCGACGCCGCAATGATCGCCGAACTCGAACGCCAGACCCGCGAACTCGCGCTCGGCCTCGACGTGGTCGGCCTGATGAACGTGCAATACGCCATCAAGGACGGCGAGATCTACGTGCTGGAAGTCAATCCGCGCGCCTCGCGCACGGTGCCGTTCGTCGCCAAGGTGGTCGGCATTCCGGTCGCGAAGATCGCCGCGCGCATCATGGCCGGCGAGAAGCTCGCCGACTTCAAGCTGCAACCCCGCAAGCTCGGCCATGTCGGCGTCAAGGAATCGGTATTCCCGTTCGCGCGCTTCCCCGGCGTCGATACGGTGCTCGGCCCCGAAATGAAATCGACCGGCGAGGTTATGGGCATCGACCGCTCGTTCGCGGTCGCCTTCGCCAAGAGCCAGCTCGGCGGTGGCACGCGCGTACCGCGCAAGGGAACGGTGTTCGTGTCGGTCCGCGAGATCGACAAGGCGCGCATTCTCGACGCCGTGAAGGAACTGTCCTCGCTCGGCTTCAAGGTGATCGCCACCTCGGGCACACAGCGCTTCCTGGTGGAAAACGGCGTGCCGGCCGAAAAGATCAACAAGGTGCTGGAAGGCCGCCCGCATATCGTGGACGCCATCACCAACGGCGAGGTACAACTGGTTTTCAACACCACCGAGGGACCGCAGGCGCTGGCCGACAGCCGTTCATTGCGACGTGCTGCCCTCTTGCATAAAGTGCCATATTACACCACTCTTTCGGGTGCGCTGGCAGCCGCACAAGGTGTCCGGGCCTATTTGGGCGGGGATCTCGAGGTTCGGACCCTGCAAAGTTACTTCTCCGATCTCTGAATTTGTCGGGCCGGTCTCCGCGGCCGGCGTGCTATAAAGCGGAACCAATGGCGGGAACCGCCCGGCCGCGGCGATGTTCTCTTTTGTTCCCCTGCGGCGGCCCAATGCCAAAGGGCTCACATCAAGACGTTTCGTGCCTGCAAATGGTCGCCGCACGAAGTTCAAGGACGACGACGAAATGGTTGAAAAGGTACCGATGACCCAGGGCGGTTACGCCGCGCTGGAAGTTGAATTGAAGCAGCGCCAGTCGGTGGAGCGTCCGCGCATCGTCGAGGCGATTGCGGAAGCGCGCTCGCACGGCGACCTGTCGGAAAACGCCGAGTACCATGCTGCAAAGGAAGCGCAGTCGCATAACGAGGGCCGCATCGCGGAACTCGAGGACAAGCTGGCGCGCGCCGACATCATCGATGTGTCGAAACTGTCCGGCGACACCATCAAGTTCGGCGCGACCGTCACCCTGGTGGACGAAGACACCGAGAAAAAAGCCGTCTGGCAGATCGTCGGCGAGCCCGAGGCCGACGCCAAGAAAGGCCGCATCTCGATCACCTCGCCGCTCGCGCGCGCGCTGATCGGCAAGAAGAAGGGCGCGTCGGTGGAAGTCGTCGCGCCGGGCGGCGCCAAGGCTTACGAGATCACCAAGGTCGACTGGAAGTAGCCGGTCGGACGCCCTCTGCGGAGCGGTGCAATGAAAATGGCCGGGACATCCCGGCCATTTGCTTTAGGATCGGCAGCATTCGGGATGGATTTTGAACGATGCGGACATTCCATCTGATCGTAACGCTGGCGGTAACGTTGATGGCCGCCCCGCTTGCGCACGCCGCCGAGATCGACGTCCCTCCGCCGCTTAAACCAAAAGAGCTGTCGGTTTACGTCAACCAGCCGAACTGCACGCGCTGGACCGATGACTGCGTGAACTGCGCGCGCGGCCCGGACGGTCAAGCGCCGGTCTGTTCGAACATCGGCCTTGCGTGTCAGCCGAAGGCCATCCGCTGCATCGGCGCAGATATTCCGCAGGGCGAACCGCAGAAAAAATAGCGGAGCCGGTATCAAAGCGGAAACCGGGGCACACGCGTAACACTGTCTCTGTCGGATTATTCCAGTTCGCCCCACGAAATCGTCATCGGTTCCGGGACGCAGCGCGCTTTCGATTCCGCCTTCGGCGCGATAACAAAGTGTGTGGAATCAAACAGGGGGTTGTCCATGCAATTCGAATTTCTCGCACCGTACCGACCGCAGCTTCTCAGCGTGCTTCGCATCATCACCGGCCTGCTGCTGTTTCAGTACGGCGTCGCCAAACTTTTCAAGTTTCCGGTGCTGCCGTATTTCGCCAACATCCCGCCACTGATCGTGGCGGCCGGCACCCTCGAACTCGTGCTCGGCGCGCTACTGATCGTCGGATTGTTCACGCGCCTCTCCGCCTTTATCCTTTCCGGTGAAATGGCGTTCGCCTACTTCATGGGGCACATGTTCAAGACCGGCGAACCGGTCTGGCATCCGCTGAACAACGGCGGCACCGGAGCCGCCTTGTTCTGCTTCGTCTGCCTTTATCTGGCGAGCGCCGGCGCAGGCCCATGGAGCATCGACGCGTCGCGCGGCAAGTCCTGATCCTGCTAAATAACTGAGCTTTATCTCAGGAAGAACACGGTAGTTAACCCCGCGCCGACGGCCACCACCGCGGCGCGGATTATTTTTTCCGGCACGATGCGCGCGAGACTGACACCATAGTAGCCGCCGAGCGCCGACGATGCGATCGTGACCAGCGCCTGCGGCCAATGCACCAGACCGCCCGCGATCAGCAATGCCGCCGAGACTACCTGGATCAGGAACGCGACGAGAATCTTGGTCGCGTTGGCCTTGTGAAAGTCACCGCTCTCGATGATCGACAACGCTGCGAGCATCATGATGCCCACGCCCGCGCCGAAGAAGCCGCCATAGATCGCGACGATCATCATCACCACATAGGCGACGAGCTTCGCAACGGTGTGCTGGCCCTGCGACCAGCGCGCGACGAACAGGCGAATCTGCCTGCTGAACGCGAACATCAGCGTCGCCAGCAGGAGCAGCCAGGGCACCAGCGGGCGGAAGCCGCCGTCGCCGAGCCAGATCAGCAGTAACGCGCCGACGCCGCCGCCGATCAGGCCGATGATCGCGAACGGAATCATCTCGCGGAAATGCGCGCGCACCTCGGAGCGATAGGCCGCGACGCTGGCGAGATTGGCGGGGGTCAGCGCAACCGCGCTGGTGGCGTTGGCATCGAGCGTCGGCAATCCGCTGACGACAAGCGCCGCGAAGGTGACGAAGGTGCCGCCGCCGGCAATGGCATTCATGGTGCCCGCGGTGAATCCTGCCACCGCCAGCACGAAGATCTGGAACAGAGTCAAACGTCAGCCCCCTTCACGCAAATGGGCGCGAGGGAAGCGCCCGGCAGCGCGCTTCTAGCTCATCGGATCGGGAAGGAGAACGTCGCCCCTCGAAGGGAGGCCATGTGGGAACGCGGCTTTTGTCCAGTCATTCCAGCAGTCAAGCCGGTGCCGGCCGGCAGTGACGCGCAATCAGGCCTGTGCGACTTTCAGTTCGAGCGGCACGTCCGGCGCGTCCTTGGAATTGTGCAGCACCAGCGAGGTCCGCACGTTGCGCACGTGAGGCGCGGCGGTGAGATGCGAGACGAAGTTCTGGAAGGTCGCCATGTCCGGCGCGACGCATTTGAGAATGAAATCGACGTCGCCCGACAGCATCCAGCATTCGCGGACCAACGGCTCCTTGCGAACGAAGTCCTCGAAGGCGCGCAGGTCGGCGTCGGCCTGACTCGACAGATGCACCGACGCGAACACGGTGACATCGAAGCCGAGCGACGGCGGATCGAGCAGGCCGCGGTAACCGCGGATGTAGCCCTCCTCCTCCAGCGTGCGGACCCGGCGCAGGCAGGGCGGCGGCGAAATGCCGACCCGCTTGGCCAGTTCGACATTGGTGATCCGGCCGTCGGCCTGAATTTCACTGAGGATTTTCAGATCGATTTCGTCGAGGCTCTTTGACACTAGTGTCCCGTATCCGGCGTTCGCTTCATTTTGCAGCGCCTTCCGTGCGAACGCCGGATACGAAAGGACACTAGAAATTATGGATTCCGGTGTGGTTTTGGTCCGCAGGTCCGTATCCGAGCGCGCAGCGGGTATGATACGGACTGCGAACCACCACGCCGCTGTCCCGGTTTCTGGACGCCCGTCACTTCCAGGCGATTCCGGCACAGTTCTAGCCAGCCGGCGCGGTTCGCGCAATTTTATTTCGTCATTGCGACAGGTCATGCGGAGCTGGGGAAAATTGCAGGATATGGGTTGCATATCTTGCATAGCTCACAGGAAAGCCTACATTTGGAATTGGCACTTTCGACGCCGCAGCGAAGCCTTTGCGGGCATTTCCCGCCTCTTCGCTGGCCAATCCATGCAACAAAGCTATTGAGGGTCGCGTTATGGCCGCTCCCATTCATGCCAAGGTCGTCATCATCGGGTCAGGGCCTGCCGGCTACACCGCCGCCATCTACGCCGCGCGCGCGATGCTTGAGCCCGTGCTGATTCAGGGCATCCAGCCTGGCGGCCAGCTCACCATCACCACCGACGTCGAGAACTATCCGGGCTTTGCCGACGTCATCCAGGGCCCTTGGCTGATGGAGCAGATGGAGAAGCAGGCGGCCCATGTCGGCACCAAGATCGTCACCGATCACGTCAACAAGCTCGAACTGAGCCAGCGCCCGTTCCGCATCACCACCGACAGCGGCGACGTGTATCTGGCCGACGCCGTGATCCTGTCCACCGGCGCGCAGGCGCGCTGGCTTGGCATTCCCTCGGAAGAGAAATTCAAGGGCTTCGGCGTCTCGGCCTGCGCCACCTGCGACGGCTTCTTCTATCGCAACAAGGACGTCTTCGTGATTGGCGGTGGCAACACCGCTGTCGAGGAAGCGCTGTTCCTGACCAACTTCGCCTCCAGCGTCACGCTGGTCCATCGCCGCGACAGCCTGCGCGCCGAGCGCATTCTGCAGGATCGCCTGTTCAAGCACCCCAAGATCAAGGTGATCTGGGACAGCGAGATCGAAGAAATCCGCGGCGCCGAAAATCCGGCGAAGGTCACCCATATACGCCTGAAAAATCTCAAGAGCGGCACTGTGACCGAACACGCCACCGACGGCGTTTTCATCGCCATCGGCCATGCGCCGGCGACCGAACTCGTCACCGGGCAGTTGAAACTGAAACCCTCCGGTTACGTCGAGATCGCACCGCATTCCACCGCCACTTCAGTGCCCGGCGTGTTCGCGGCGGGCGACGTCGCGGATGAAACCTATCGCCAGGCCGTCACAGCGGCCGGCCTCGGATGTATGGCGGCACTTGAAGCGGAACGTTTCCTGGCTCACAGCGCGACAGAACGCGCAGCGGCGGAGTAACCATGCCTCGAACACGCGACGGATTGAGCGATATGGATTGGGACAAGTTAAAGGTATTTCACGCGGCTGCGGAAGCGGGCAGTTTCACCCATGCCGGCGAGCAGCTCGGACTGTCGCAATCGGCGGTCTCCCGACAGGTCAGCGCGCTGGAGCAGGAACTATCGGTGTCGCTGTTTCACCGCCACGCGCGCGGGCTGATCCTGACCGAACAGGGCGACCTGCTGTTTCGCACCGCGCATGACGTGTTCATGCAGTTGCAGGCGGCGCGCGCCAAGCTCACCGATAGCCGCGAACGGCCGAGCGGCGACCTCAAGGTCACGACAACACCGGGTGTCGGCATCAACTGGCTGATTCCGCGGCTCGGCGAATTCACCGCGCTGTATCCCGAGATCCGTATCTCGCTGATCGTCACCGACGAGGAACTCGACCTGTCGATGCGCGAGGCCGACGTCGCGATCCGCACCCGCAAGCCGACCCAGCCCGATCTCATTCAGCGCAAACTGTTCTCGATGGGCTTTCACGCCTATTGCTCGCCGGAATACGTCAAGCGCTACGGCACGCCGCGTACGCTCGACGAACTCGATGCGCACCGGATCATCATGCTGAGCGACCAGAACGTGCCGCAGCACCTGCAAAACAGAAACTGGCTGGTGGAAGCCAACCGCAACGGCTCCGGCCCGCGCGAGCCGGTCTTCCGGGTCAACAACATCCTCGGCCTGGTGCGTGCCTGCCAGCAGGGCCTCGGGATCGCGGCGCTGCCGGACTATCTGGTGGAGGATAACAACCGGCTGGTGCAGCTTTTCGGCGAAGCCGATTCAATCCAATTGGATACTTATTTCGTCTATCCCGAAGAATTGAAGTCGGTGGCGCGCGTGCAGGTTTTCCGCGACTTTATCGTCAGTAAAGCCCAGCGTTGGCCGGGTTAAGCCGGTTCAAACGGACGTTTGAGCCTCCCATCCTGAGCATGACTGACATACCGGGATCGGAGTTGTCCGCACCGGAAGTCGAGGACCATACTCTCTCCACACTGAGTGAGCGCGTTTGCACATTGTCCCCCTCCTCCAGCGGGCGCGCGCATTCAGTTATCCCTCTTGGAAGGTGATTGTGTCGGCCTCACGTGGCCAAAACTAAACAGGCCGGGCTCTTTAGCCCGGCCTTTTTTCTGCACTAAATTTCCATTGACGCACATGGCGCAGGTCAAAAATCTACGCGCGCGCGCGTCTTGAAAATCACGAATGAAGCTTCGCGCGCGACAACCGCAGCGCATTGCCGATCACACTGACGGACGACAGCGCCATGGCCGCGGCGCCCAGCATCGGCGACAGCAGGATCCCGAACACCGGATAGAGCGCGCCCGCTGCAATCGGAACACCCGCTGCATTATAGAGAAAAGCGAACACCAGATTCTGGCGGATGTTGCTCATGGTGGCCTGCGACAGCCGGCGCGCTTCCACCAGGCCCATCAGGTCGCCGCGCAGCAAGGTGATGCCTGAACTTTCGATCGCCACGTCGGTGCCGCTACCCATGGCGATGCCAACATCCGCCGCGGCGAGCGCAGGCGCATCGTTGATGCCGTCGCCGGCCATCGCCACCACCCGGCCCTCGCCGCGCAGCCGCGTGACCACATCGCTCTTTCGTTCCGGCAGAACGTCGGCCTCGACCTCGGCAATGCCGAGCGTTTTCGCCACCGCTTGCGCTGTCGTCACATTGTCACCGGTAAGCATGACGATGCGCAGACCGTTCGCGCGCAACTGCCTCAGCGCCTCCGGTGCGCTCAGCTTGATCGGATCGGCGACGGCGATGACGCCGGCGGCGCGGCCGTCGACCGCGACATAGATCGCGGTCGCGCCGCGTTCGCGCTGCTCCAGCGCGTCCTTCTCCAGCGCCCGGGTATCGACGTTCGACACTTGCATGATTGAAGCATTGCCGAGCACGACCTTGCGGCCATCGACGGTGCCGCTGGCGCCCTTGCCCGCGGGCGAGTCGAAGTTCTGAACCTCGGCAAGCGCAAGGCCCTGCTCCTTCGCCGCGTTCAGGATCGCAAAGGCCAGCGGATGCTCGCTGCCTCGCTCGACGCTGGCGGCCAGCCGCAGCAACGCGTCGCGTTCGAAGCCATCGGCCGCGACAATAGCCACCACCTTCGGTTTGCCTTCGGTGAGCGTGCCAGTCTTGTCGATCACCAGCGTGTCGACCTTCTCCATCCGCTCCAGCGCTTCCGCATCCCGGATCAGAATGCCGGACCGCGCACCGCGGCCGACGCCGACCATGATCGACATCGGCGTCGCCAGACCGAGCGCGCAGGGACACGCGATGATCAGCACCGTCACCGCCGCGACCAGCGCGTAAGTAAAGCGCGGCTCCGGACCGAATACCGTCCAGGCGGCGAACGCCACCAGAGCCGCAGCGATCACCACCGGCACGAACCAGCCTGCGACCTGATCCGCCAGCCGCTGCACCGGCGCACGTGAACGCTGCGCCCGCGCCACCAGATCGACGATCCGCGCCAGCATGGTGTCGCGGCCGATCTTCTCGGCGCGGATTACGAGGCCGCCGCTCTGGTTGACGGTGCCGCCGATCACTTTTGCGCCTTCGCTCTTTTTCACCGGCATGGATTCGCCGGTGACGAGGGATTCATCCACCAGCGACGATCCGTCGGTGACGACGCCGTCGATCGGAATCTTCTCGCCCGGCCGCACCCGCAGCAGGTCACCCACCGTGATGACATCAATGTCGATGTCTTCATCGCCATGCGCGCCAATGCGCCGAGCCGTCTTCGGTGCGAGGCCGAGCAGCGCGCGGATCGCGCCGGAGGTCTGGGCGCGGGCGCGCAGCTCCAGCACCTGTCCCAGCAGCACCAGCACGGTGATGACGGCGGCGGCCTCAAAATACACTGAGACTGCGCCATGCATATCGCGGAACGCGTCCGGGAACACCTGCGGCACCAAGGTCGCGACGACGCTGTAGACATAAGCGACGCCGGTGCCCATGGCGATCAGGGTGAACATGTTGAGATTGCGGGTGACGACCGAGCGCCAGCCGCGCTCGAAGAACGGCCAGCCCGCCCACAATACCACCGGCGTCGCCAGCACGAACGATATCCAGTTGGATGTTTGCCCCGGCAGCAGGTGGATGCCGGCGAGATGCACGGTCATATCCATGACGAACACCGGCAGCGTCAGGACGAGTCCGATCCAGAACCGCCGCGTCATGTCGATCAGTTCGGGATCGGGTTTATCGTCGAGCGACACGGTTTCGGGTTCGAGCGCCATGCCGCAGATCGGGCAGCTTCCGGGCCCGACCTGGCGAATTTCCGGGTGCATCGGGCAGGTGTAAATCGTGCCTTCCGGCAGTTTTTCTTTGGGCGCGGAGGGTTTCGAGGCCAGATACTTTTCCGGATCAGCCTCGAATTTCGTACGGCAGCCTGCAGAACAGAAGAAATAATCCTGCCCTTTATAGGCAAAGCGATGTTTCGCCGTCGCCGGATCGACGCTCATGCCGCAGACCGGATCGACCGCCTTGGTCGACCCGGTTTGATCCCGGTCAACGCACCCGCCCCCCCCGGCATGCGAATGATCGTGCGCCCCATGATGCGCATGGGAGTGATCGTGCTTGTAATGGTCGTGAGCATGACCGCCAGAGCCGCAGCAGCCGCAGCAGCCGCCCTCGCCTTTGTCCCGTTGTCCGGCTGATCCCATGACCCACACCCGCTTGCAATAAATACCCGCTAGGGGTATATAGTATAGCATGCGCAAGGAAATCAAGTCGTCCTGCCTGAAAAGGCTGAAACGGATCGAAGGGCAGGTTCGCGGTCTCGCGGGAATGGTCGAAGAAGATCGCTATTGCATCGACATCGTCACGCAGATCGCAGCCGCCCGCGCCGCCCTGCGGCGAGTCGAGGAGGAAATCCTGCGCGACCATGTCGCGCATTGCGTGGAGCATGCGATCGCGTCCGGCGACAAGGCGGACCAGCGCCGCAAGATCGCGGAACTGATGGACGTGGTGAGCCGGGCTGATCGCTGACACATCCAGCGAAAGAAAAAGCCGGTCAGATGACCGGCTTTCGCTCATGCACTGATCTTGGAAAAATCCGGTGGGCGGCGCTCGGCAAAGGCCATGAGCGCCTCGCGCGCCTCCGGTCCCTTCAGCCGCGCCCGCAGGATGTCGCCCTCGCGCTCCATCTGCGCCTGCAGGGAGCCGACGTCGCGCATCAGCGCCTTGGTCTGCGCCAGCGAACCGGCCGGACGCTTGACCAGCGCAAGCGCTGCGTTCCGCGCCTTGCCGCGCAACTCCTCGAGCGGCACCTGCGCATTGGCAAGACCGATCGCGACGGCAGTGGCGGCATCCACCGGTTCGCCGAAGGCGAACATCTCGAAGGCCTTGGCGTAGCCGACGCGGGCCGGAAGCAGATGGGTCGATGCCGCTTCGGGCACCAGCGCGATGTTGACGAACGGGGTAATCAGCCGCGCGGTCGGCGCGACATAGACGAGATCGCAATGCAGCAGCATGGTGGTGCCGATGCCGACGGCGTTGCCCTGCACGGCGGCAATGATCGGCTTTGTCGCCGAGGAGATGTTCTTCAGAAAGCGGCCGACATGCAGCACGCCTCCTTGGGATTTCGACTGCGCGGCAAAGTCGGCCATGTCGTTGCCGGCGGTGAAACTGTCGCCATCGCCCTGAAACACCACCGCGCGAATGGCGGGATCGGTCTCGGCGCGTTCCAGCGCATCGGCCATCGCGCCGTACATGGCGTTCGTGATCGCGTTCTTCTTGTCAGGGCGCGCCATGGTGACGGTGAGCACCCCTGAATCGAATTCCACCTTGACGTGATCGGTCATCGCATCCTCCTTACTCGGTTTGAGATTGTTCGGTGTCCTTGGGAAACTTGCGCTGAAGGCTGGTCAGCCAGCGTGAGACCACATCGATCTCCGCTTCCGAAAAACCTTCGATAAGCTTGGCATTCAGCCCCTGCGCACGCGCCGTTGCATGTTTGCGCGCATCACGTCCAGCCGGCGTGAGGTAGAGCCGCAGCGCACGGCTGTCCTGGTCGTCGCGCTGGCGCCGGATGAATCCCGCGCGCTCCATGCGGGTCGCAAGGCCGGTCATGGCCGACGGAACCAGGTCGAGCGTGTCGGCGACCTCGCCGATCAAAGCGCCGTCCTTCTGCCCCAGAACGAAGAGTACGCCCGCCTGCGCCGCTGACAGGCTTTGCTGCTCCATGCCTCGCTGCAGCCGGCGGAAGCCAACGCTCATCAGGTAAATCAATCGGCGGTCGGGCTGCATGATGAGCCCCGTATATATTTCACATGTGAAATATCAAGCCGGTTTTGCGCCCGCGGCGTCTGCGCAAACCAGCCATACGCACGGCACCCGCAACCGGTCACCCGCCGCCGGAACGGCGGTCACACGAACTCATGAAGACTGTCGGGGGAGGAAGGAGTGGTACAGTTGGGTGGGATCGAACCACCGACCTCCGGATCCACAATCCGGCGCTCTAACCAGCTGAGCTACAACTGCATTTTCAAATCGCACGGCAGCCAAACGTCTGCCCTGCCCGAGGCGGCGATTTCGCGGGAAACTAGGTGCAACGCCGCGCTTTGGCAAGACGCTTCGGCGGCCTGACCGCACCATAAAAACCCGGCTATTGGTGAGTGCCAGGACTGAACGGGTTCAGCCGCGCCGCCCGATCTGCTGGGGAAAGAACAGGAAAACGGCGCGCCTTGCGGATCGCGCCTCAACCCCGCCCTGCGTTTAGACGCCGGTCTTGAAGGCTTTCGCCGCGCCGGTCTTGATCGGCTCGACGGCATCGGTCGCGACCTTCTGGGTCAGCGCCGCAAGGTCCTGGGACTGGGCGGTCAGCACCTCGAATTGCTTGCGCGCGTGGGCATTCACCAGTTCGAACGCTTCCGGCAGCGACTTCACGCCAAGCAGGCTCTGGGCGAAATCGAACGCCGACTCGGTGTTGGTTCGGGCGATGTCGATCACCTTCGCAGTGAAATCGCCCGCGCCCTTGGTGGCCGATGCGTAGACCGCTTCCATGGCACCATTGCTGGATTCAGCCGCTTCCTTGAGCTTCTGATAGCCCTCGCGGGCCTGCGAAACGCCCTGCTCGGCGAACGCGCGAACCTGCTCCGGAACCTGAAACGGGGTGACATTCGAAAACGGATCGTGCGCGCTCATGGAAACGTCCTTGTGCTGGAATTCGGGCCGCGCGCCGAAGGCGAGCGGCAAAGCCGTCATCGCGGGCGCGTGGCCTGCAGGAGATCGGCATTATGTTGCACTATATGGCCGGTCTTGTGCATTGCAATAACATCGCCTGCATCCCTGATCCGGCGCGGCCGCCGGGTCGGGATGCGGTTAACGGCACAGGCCTTGCGAGGGGCCTTATTTGGGTTTGGCGGCGTCCATCGCTGCACGGGTCACGGTCTGGCCCATTTCGCTGGCCTGCTCGGCCAGAACGCGCATCTGGGCCTGCACGTACTCAGTGTGGAGGCGCATCACCTCGGTGAGATCCTTGGCGTGGATGAGCTGCTGCGCATAGGCCAGCGAGGCCTGCACGTTCTTTTCCGCAAAGGCGATGGCCTTGGCGCTGATGTCCTTGGCTGCGGCGCCGGGAGCGCCCATCGACGGGCCGCCAAAAGCCGCCGCCGTCTGCTGGGCGGTACTGATGAAGGATTCGAACGCCTTGCGGGCCTGATCGAGGCTGGTTTCCGCCATCGAGCGCATTTCCTTCGGAATTTCGAAACGATCGCCTGACATGTCGCATCCTCCTGTGCATGCCGGAACCATTGGCTGGCTTCCGGGTGTCCTGCAAATTTATCGCCAAGCGACATCGCGCATATGACGCAGCGCAGCGACGGCTTCTATCTATCGTGACCGTTTGAATATCTTTTGCAACACCTCAACGCCCCGACAGCGCCGGGGTTCGCGCCCCGATTAACGTTATCGCGGGTTTGGCGGGTTAGTGTCGCACCGCACCGATGGACCTCGCGGCAGCCACGCCATACTAATCATTTGTTAAGGCTGTCCGATCCGCCCCAGACGCCGAAACCGGCGTCGCAACAGCGAGACGCATAAGCATTGCCGGGTTGTTCAACATGAGCGAAGCCGATTTCCAGCTTCATGGGATCCGCGATCCGCGCCTTGCGGTTCACGCGACGAGCACCATGCCGGCATGGGTCTGGTCGCTCGATGGCGCACATATTCTGTGGGCCAATGCCGCAGGTGCACGCCTGTTCGGCGCGCGCAACGCCGCAATTCTTGCGGAGCGAACCATCGGTCCCGCGGACCCGCGTCGCCGCCAGGCCGCCCAGCTCGCGGCACGACTCTCGCCATCCGGCCCGGCGCGGCTTGAACGGCTGCGCGGTTTCGGCGCACCGCTCGGCCGCCTGCTGACATGCGCATGCGTGCGGCTGGTTTTTCCCGACGGAAGCAGTGGGCTTCTCATCGCCGCCGCCGAGCCTGTCGGGCGTCCGATGCCGCTCACCGAGCGCGTTGCCAATCTGGCCGACAGTGTCACGATGCCAGCCATGATCTTCACGCCGAACGGCGCGCTGGCGGCAGTCAACGAAACTGCGAAGCGCTTCACCCCGCTGCTCACCGATCTCACCGGGCCCGGCTTCGACGACGCACGCAGCATCGCGCTCCGTGACGGACAGTCGGCAATGCAAATGAACATTGGCCGGGTCGGGGTGCATCGCGTCGGCACTGCGGACACAACAGTGCTGGTCGCCCTGATCGGCGCCGTGAGCGTGCCCAAGCCGATACCGAGGCCTGTGCCCGTGATTGTCGCCCCGGATGTCGAGACCGCACCGGTCAGCGAGCCTGAAGTTGAACATGCTGCGCCGGTTACAGAGGCCGTTGCGGTATCGGCGCCAGAACCTTCTCCGATCGAATCTGCGAGCGAACCGAGCGCCGACGCACCCATTGATGACGTGGCGGAGAAGCGATCGGCGGAGCAACCCGGCGACGTGATGCCGGTCGATGTGTTCGAATCAGCGTTCGATGAAGCGCCCGCGCCGGACTCTGCTGATCAGGAACCCTTCGAGACGACGACCCAGTCCGAAGAGTTCACTGACGACGCAGCCGCGCAGACCGCCATCGAAGAAACTCTACAAGAGAGCATCCCGGAAACGCTCCAGGACATCGTGCAGGATAATATCGACGAGCAACCGCCCGCCGCGCGACCGCACGATACGCTGCAGCCCCCCGGCGATGCGCAAGACAGCGCCCCGAAAGACGATTTTCCGCAACAACAGGCCAAGCCCGTGGACATTCCGCAGAACGTCGTACCGTTTCCCGTCGCCGAGCCGAAATCGCCGACCCTGACGCCGGTCGAGAGCAACGCATTCGACGAGCTGGCGCGGCAGCTCTCGGCGCGCCTCGAAGCCGACCTCGCAAACCAAGCTGCGCCGGACAACGTGTCGGCGGATTCGCACGCGGCCGATGCCGCGATTCCGGAAATCGAGGCTCCATCCCGAATGGAGACCGAATATCCCGCGGCATTCACGCCGCGCGAGCCTGCGCTGCCGCGCGCGAATTCCGCGCAGGATACGCTGCTGCTCGATCGTCTGCCGGTTGGCGTGCTGGTCTACCGGCTCGACCGGCTGATCTACGCCAACAGTGCGTTCCTCAATTCAACCGGCTATGACAGCCTGCATGCGGTCGCCGAGGCCGGCGGCCTCGATGCGCTAACCGTTGAAGCCGGTGCCGGCTCGGCGAGCAGCACATCGGAGACAGGCACGCCCGTCGTGATTGCGGCAACCAGCGAGAGCGGTCCCGAAAAGGGCCAGCCAGCCGACGCACGGCTGTTCGCCATCACATGGGACAATGAACCGGCGCACGCATTGGTGTTTTCCGGCCCGCGCAGCGAGCCGCGTTCCGAGCAACGCGCCGAACCCGCAGCTGTGATCGCAGCGGCGGCTGTTCAGACCCAGGACATACAGACGAAAGCCAACACACAGGCCGAGGAGCTCGCCACCATCCTCGACACCACCGCCGAAGGCGTCGTGATCTTCGACGATGAAGGCCGCCTGCTGTCATGCAATCGCAGCGCCGAGGCGCTGTTCGGCCGCAACGACGCCGAGATCGCCGGGCTCAATCTCACCGACCTGTTCGCGCCGGAAAGCCAGCGCGCGGTGCTGGACTATGTGGAAAGCATCAAGACCACCAGCGTTGCAAGCCTGCTCGATCACGGCCGCGACATGCTGGGCCGCGTGCGCGACGGCGGCACGATCCCGCTGTCGATGACCATCGGCCGGACGCGGCCGGGCAGCGCGCGCTTTTTTGCGATCTTCCGCGATCTGTCGCAGGCGAAGAAGAACGAAGGCGAATTGATACAGGCGCGGCGGCAGGCCGAGCGCGCGATGACGGCGAAGGCCGACATTCTGGCGCGGATCAGCCACGAGGTCCGCATGCCGCTCAACGCCATCATCGGCTTCTCCGACGTGATGATCGACGAGCGCTTCGGCGCGCTCGGCAACGAGCGCTATGTCGAATACATGAAGGACATCCGCGCTTCCGGCCAGCGGGTGATGGCGATCATCGACGACCTGCTCGATCTCACGCGCATCGAATCCGGCAAGATGGATCTGTCGTTCGCAAACCAGGATCTCAACAGCATGGTTGAGCAATGCGTTGCGGTGATGCAGCCGCAGGCCAACCGGGAACGCATCATCATCCGCACCTCGCTGGCCCACTCGCTGCCGACCGTGAAGGCCGATGCCCGCGCGCTGCGCCAGATCGCGCTGAACCTGATCGGCAACTCGATCCATCTCGCCAACGCCGGCGGACAGGTCATCGTCTCGACAGCGACCACCGATTTCGGCGACATCGTGCTGCGGGTCCGCGACACCGGCCCTGGCCTCAATGACAACGAGATCGCCGCCGCAATGGCGCCGTTCCGCACGACGGGCGCCTCGGATCAGACCGCGGACAGCTCTGCGGTCAACCTGTCGCTGACCAAGGCGCTTGTGGAAGCCAACCGCGCGCAGTTCCACATCAAGACCGCGCCGCATTCCGGCACGCTGATCGAGGTGGTGTTCTCCCACGCCAGCGCGATTGCGTAGAGCAATCTGGAATCTCTCTAAATCCGCGATCTCGCGACATAGCGCCGCGTGAATACGCTCGCTCTGTGCGCTACAGACACCGGCACACGCGCTGCAACGCACGTCAAAGCCGGAGCATCAATCATGTTACGAACCCGCATTCTCGCCGCCGCAACCGCCGTCGCATCGGCGATCACATGGAATGCCGCAGTCGCTCAGTCCGGCGAAGTGAATGTGTACAGCTATCGCGAAAACAAACTGGTGCAGCCGCTGATCGATACCTTTACCCGGGAGACCGGCATCAAGGTCAATATCGTCTCGGCGAGTTCGGGCCTCGAGCAGCGCATCAAGGCGGAGGGAGCCAACAGCCCCGCGGACGTGCTGCTGACGGTGGACATCGGCCGCCTCGATGAAGCCGTGCAGGCCGGTGTGACCCAGCCGATCAAGTCCGAGGTGATCGACAAGATCGTGCCTGCGCAATACCGCGACCCCGACGGACACTGGGCTGGCATCGCAATGCGCGCGCGGGTGATCTACGCCTCGAAGGACCGGGTGAAGCAGGACGCGATCACCTATGAGGAACTCGCCGATCCGAAATGGAAGGGCAAGATCTGCATCCGCTCCGGCCAGCATATCTACAACAACGCGCTGTTCGCGGCCTACGTCGCGCATCACGGCGAGGCGAAGGCCGAAGAATGGCTGCGCGGCGTGAAAGCCAATCTGGCGCAGAAGCCGTCGGGCGGCGACCGCGAAACCGCGCGCGATGTTGCAGCCGGCAAATGCGACATCGGCATCGGCAACACCTACTACTGGGCGCTGATGATGAACCACGATGCCGACAAGAAGCCTTGGGCGGAAGCCACCAAAGTGATCCTGCCGACCTTCGCGGGCGGCGGCACTCATGTGAACCTATCCGGCGTGCTGCTGGCGAAGAACGCGCCCAACAAGGCGAACGCCGTCAAGCTGATCGAATGGCTCGCCGGCGAAAAGGCGCAACAGCTCTATGCCGATGCCAACTACGAGTATCCGATCCGCGCCGGCGTCGCCGTCAACCCGACCATCGCCGGTTACGGCAAACTGAATGCCGACACCCTTCCTATCGCCAAGATCGGCGCCCGCCGCAAGGCAGCCTCGGCGCTGGTCGACAAGGTCGGGTTTGATAATTGAGGGATAAGCCGGTTGCGATTGCTCCCGACGTGATGCCGGCGTGACCACCACCCGCCTCGCACAGCCCGCCGTCTCGGCGCTCGCGGTGTTCACCGCGGCGCTTGTGGCGATGCCGGTGCTCGCCATTGTCGTGCTTGCGGCCCAGCCCGCGCCCAACGTCTGGCAACACCTCATCGACTACGTGCTGCCGCTCGCGCTGCGCGATACCGCTTTGCTGCTGTTCGGCGTTGGGCTGGTCGCACTCGGTGCCGGCGCAGGCAGTGCATGGCTGATTTCGCTGTATGATTTTCCCGGGCGCGGGTTGCTGCTCTGGCTGCTGCCACTGCCGCTGGCGATCCCGACCTACATCGCAGCCTATGTCTATGTCGATCTGTTCGAGCCGCTCGGTCTTCTGCATCGCATGCTGACGCTGTGGCTTCCGACGCGCGACGCGCTGGTGCTTCTGCCCAATCTGCGTTCCCTGCCGGGCGCGATCCTCATCATCGGCCTCGTGCTTTATCCTTACGTCTATCTCTCGGCGCGGGCGACGTTCCAGTTGCAGAGCGCGGAATTCGCCGAGGCCGCGCGCACCTTGGGCGCGAACCGCTGGAACGTGTTTCGCCGCATCTCGCTGCCGATGGCGCGCCCGGCGCTCGCGGTCGGTCTCGCCCTCGTCGCACTCGAAACGCTGAACGACATCGGCGCCAGCGAATATCTCGGCATCCGTACGCTGACCGTGTCGATCTTCACGACCTGGCTCAATCGCGGCAGCCTCGCCGGTGCGGCGCAACTGTCCTGCCTGGTGCTGGTCATCGTCGCAGGTCTGATCGCGATGGAGCGCTATGGCCGCCGCAACGCGGTCACGGAATTTTCCTCGGAAAGTCCGCGGCTCACCGAGCGCGCTGAACTCGGCGGCATGAAGGGCTGGCTGACGTTCGCCGCCTGCGCGTTGCCCGCTCTGCTCGGCTTCATCGTGCCGCTGCTGTTTCTTCTGCACCAGAGTGTGCGCCGCTCGTTGCTGACGGTTGATGCAGCCATCTGGCGCGACGCGTTCAACTCGGTGACGTTCGCCGCACTCGCCACGCTCGTTGCGCTGGGTCTTGGCTTTGCGACGATTCTTGCGATCCGCTGGCGGCCGGCGGCATGGAAGTCCGTCACCGCGAATATCGCGCAAATGGGCTACGCACTGCCGGGGCTGGTGCTGGCGCTCGGCCTGCTCGCCCCCGTGCTTGCGATCGACAATGGACTGAACACGCTTGCGGCCGCGCTTGGGCTGTCGCTGCCCGGTCTCGTGCTGATGGGATCTGGCGCGGCGGTTGTCACCGCTTACGTGATCCGTTTTCTCGCGGTGCCGACGGGATTCATCCGGGCAGGTTTCGAGCGGATTCCGCGCGACTACGACGACAGCGCCCGCAGCGCCGGCGCAAGCGAGATGACCGCCATGCGGCGCATCCACCTGCCGCTGCTGCGCCCCGCGCTGCTTGGCGCCGCCATCGTCGTGTTCGTCGATTGCCTGAAGGAATTGCCGGCGACGCTGCTGCTGCGGCCCATGAACGTCGAGACGCTGGCGACCTCGATCTATCAGTATGCCAGCCGCGGCAGTTTCGAGGACGGCGCACTCGCGGCGCTGCTGATCGTGGCGGCGAGCATCGGCCCGGTGGCATGGCTGACGCGGTTCTCGGATATTCCGCAGGGACCGGCGTGAGCACGATTTCGTCATCCTGAGGTGCGAGCCACCTTTGGCGAGCCTCGAAGGATGGCGGCGCGTTGTGTCGTCATCCTTCGGGGCGCGCAAGAAAGAGCGCGCACCTCAGGATGACGCATTAGAGATCACGCGTTCTTCAGCGCCACGCGGAAGCTGGCTTCGGTATTGGCCTTCACCTCGTCGAGCGTAACACCGTCCGCAAGCTCGATCAGCGCCATGCCGTCCTTGCCGTGCTTGTCGATGGTGAACACCGCCAGATCGGTGACGACCATGTCCACCACGCGCTCGCCGGTCAGCGGCAGGTTGCAGCGGTGCAGCAGCTTCGGGCCGTCCTTGGCCGAATGCTCCATCACCACGACCACGCGCTTGACGCCCGCAACGAGGTCCATCGCGCCGCCCATACCCTTGACCATCTTGCCGGGGATCATCCAGTTGGCGAGATCGCCGTTCTCCGCCACCTGCATCGCGCCGAGAATCGAGAGATCGATATGCCCGCCGCGCACCATCGCGAACGAATCCGCGCTGGAGAAGTAACTGGTGATCGGAAGCTCGGTCACCGTCTGCTTGCCGGCGTTGATGAGGTCGGGATCTTCCTCGCCCTCATAGGGGAACGGCCCCATGCCGAGCATGCCGTTTTCGCTCTGAAGTGCGACATCGACGCCGTCGGGGATGTAGTTCGAGACCAGCGTCGGAATGCCGATGCCGAGGTTGACGTAGTAGCCGTCGCGCAATTCCTTCGCAGCGCGGGCAGCCATCTGTTCACGGGTCCAGGCCATAAGGCGTCCTCCTGAGATGAGTTATGCGCGCTTGCGCGTGGTGCGCTGCTCGATCCGCTTCAAGGCGGGATCGACTGCGATGATGCGCTTCACGAAAATGCCGGGGGTGTGAATGTGATCGGGATCGATCTCGCCCGCAGGCACCAGATGCTCGACTTCCGCGACCGTCACCTTCGCCGCCGTCGCCATCATCGGATTGAAATTGCGCGCGGTCTTCCGGTAGACGAGATTGCCCGCAGTGTCGCCCTTCCAGGCGTGGACAATAGCGAGATCAGCGAACAGCGATCGCTCCATGATGTATTTCTCGCCATCGAATTCCTTCACTTCCTTGCCTTCGGCGATCAGCGTGCCGACGCCGGTCTTGGTGTAGAAGGCTGGAATGCCGGCGCCGCCGGCGCGGATGCGCTCGGCCAGCGTGCCCTGCGGATTGAATTCAAGCTCGAGCTCGCCCGCGAGATACTGCTGCGCGAACAGCTTGTTCTCGCCGACATAGGACGAGATCATCTTCTTGATCTGCCGGGTCTCGAGCAAGCGACTGAGACCGATGCCATCGACGCCGGCGTTGTTGGAGATCACCGTCAGGTTCTTGACGCCCGCCTCGCGCAGCGCATCGGACAGCGTCTCCGCGATACCGCAAAGCCCGAAACCGCCTGACATGATGGTCATGCCGTCTTTGAGAACGCCATCGAGCGCGGATTTCGCGTCGGGGAAAACCTTGTTCATGATGCTGCAACCTGATGGGAGAATAGGCGGGCCATTGGGCTTGTGGGCGATTATTAGGCGGAATCTTCAAGGCGCGTCAATCACGCCGCCGAACCCCACCCCGGCGGTTTTGCCACAGCCTCGCGCAATCCCTCTCCCGCGGCATCCTCTGGAATTGTGGTCTGGATAGAGGGCTTTAAGCCACGGATGGCCTTGAAAGCGTCAAGAAAAGCAATCAAGTTGCAGCCTGCGCTGCGGCGGGACACCCGCCGATGCTCCACACCGCAAACCAGCCGGATGAACTCATTGACGATGGCCCAAGGGATAAAGCGCCTGGCGATGCCGGTTGCGGCATTGCTTGCTGCCGCGCTGATCGGCCTGATCGCCATTTCATGGATGATCGACCAGAACGCGGTGCGGCTGTCCGTGGAGCGGCAGATTCGCGCCGTCACCGGCCTCGACCTCAAGGTCGACGGCGATGTCCGCGTGTCGGTGTTTCCGGGCAGTTCCATCACCTTGCGGCAGGTCGGGCTGAAAGGCGCGGGCTCGCGCGGCGGCGGCGATGAACCGCTCACTGTCGATCAGCTGACCGCCAACCTGCGCCTGCTGCCGCTGCTGATGCGGCGCTACGAAATCGCCGATGTCACGCTGGAGCGGCCCCGCATCAACGTGAAGCGCGCCGCCGACGGCCGCAGCAACTGGTCGGGCATCATCGAGACCTTGGCGCGCACCATCAAGCCCGGCATCGACAGCCCGGTGTCGTTCTCCGAAATCCTCATCAAGGACGGCGTCCTCACCTATCAGAACGATGCTCGTAGCATCGACGAAACCCTCGACGGCATCGATCTGTCGCTGGCATGGCCGTCGATCTCGCGCTCCTTCGCCGCCACCGGCCAGTTCGACTGGCGGGGCGAGCGCGTCGACGGCAGCCTCAGCATCGCGGATTTCATCGCAGCATTGTCCGGCGACCGCTCCGGCATCAAAGTCCGTGTCGCCAGCGCGCCGCTGAAATTCGCCTTCGACGGGGCAGTCGCCAACCGCACCAGCCTGCTGATGGAAGGCACGCTCGCCGCCGACAGCCCGTCGCTGCGCAACGCGCTGCGCTGGACCGGTCAACCCGCGCCCGGCACCGGCGGACTGGGACGGTTTTCGCTCAAGGCGCGCACCAATGTGGTGGGCGAGTCGATCGCGCTGACCAACGTCAATCTCGAACTCGACGGCAACACCGCCGAAGGCGTCATCACCTACAGCAACAACGACCGCCAGACCGTGCAGGCCACGCTGGCCGCCGACGCGCTCGACTTCACGCCCTATATCGACACCGTGCGCCTGCTCGCCAGCGGCGCGCGCGACTGGAACCGACAATTGTTCGATCTGCGCGGCCTCTCCGCCACCGATCTCGACATGCGCCTGTCGGCCGCGAAGGTGACCATCGGCCCCTCCAAACTTGGACGCACAGCGCTCGGCGCCAATCTGCGCAGCGGCACGCTGGCGCTGAGCATCGGCGAAGCGCAGATCTATGGCGGCATTCTCAAGGGATCGTTCGGCATCACTCGTGCGGACACCGATGCCGATGTCAAAGCCCAGTTCCAGTTCACCGATGTAGATCTGGCAAGCTGCGCCAGCGAACTGTTCGGCGTCAGCCGGCTGACCGGACGCGGCAATCTCAGCTTCGCGCTGGAGGCCACCGGCGCCAGCCCGTTCGCGCTGGCGCAATCCCTCGACGGCACCGCGACACTGACCGGACGCGACGGCGCCATCGGCGGACTGAATATCGAACAGTTGTTGAGACGGCTGGAGCGCCGTCCGCTGTCAGGCGCGGGCAACTTCCGCACCGGCTCGACGCCGTTCAACACGCTGAGCATCGCCATTCGATTCCGGGACGGCGTCGCCACCGCCGAGGATGCCCAACTCGAGGGCGCGACCACGCGCATCATGCTCACCGGCACGGCCTCGGTACCATCGCGCGAATACGATCTGAAAGGCGTCGCCAGCCTTGTGGTTGCCAGCGACGCGCCGCCGGCGTTCCAGTTGCCGTTCGTGGTGCAGGGTCCGTGGGACGATCCGCTGATCTTCCCGGACTCGGATTCGCTGATCCGCCGCTCCCCGGCCTCCGCGCCGCTGCTGGACTCGCTGAAGGATCGCAAGACCCGCGACGCGGTGAAATCGGTGATCGACCGCTTCACCGGCGGCGGCAAAAAGCCCGCTGTTGAACCAACCGCACAGCCGCAAGCTGCGATCCCTCAACCCGTGCTGCCTCCGCCCGTTGCGCCTGCCATCCCCGCTGCAGCCCCGGCGCCAGCCGACACGCCTGCACCGGCTGCGGCAACTCCGGCTTCACCTGGTGCTGAAACAACGCCCTCCGGCCCGTCCGCACCGGTTCCCGATGCACCGGCAAACATACAGCCCCCGGTCGCCGCCGAATCCACTCCCGAAAAAGCGGATTAAAGCGGCGCGGCGCTTTCGCCTTGCTCGCTGGTGAGTTTCGACGCCAGCGACGCCGCAACGATCACCAGAGCCACGGCTCCGATCACCAGGGTGCAGACCGCGTTGATCTCGGGCTTCACGCCGAGGCGCACTTCCGAGTAAATCCGGATCGGCAGCGTCGCCGAGCCCGGCCCGGTGGTGAAGCTCGCGATCACCAGATCGTCCAGCGACAGCGTGAAAGCCAGCATCCAGCCGGCGGCAATCGACGGCAGGATCAGCGGCAGCGTCACCGCGATGAAGGCCTGCACCGGCGCACAGCCGAGATCCATCGCGGCTTCCTCGAGGCTGCGGTCCAGCGCGCCGAGCCGCGACTGCACCACCACCGCCACGAAGCACATGGTCAGCGTGGTGTGCGCAATCGTGACCGTCCAGAAGCCGCGCCCGGCGTCGATGGCGACGAACAACAACAACAACGACAACCCGGTAATCACTTCCGGCATCACCAGCGGCGCATAGAGCATGCCCGAGAAAAGCGTGCGCCCCCGGAAACGCTCGCCGCGCGACAGCGCCACCGCCGCCAGCGTGCCGAGCACCGTCGCCGCCGTCGCCGAGCAGAATGCCACGCGCAGGCTCATCCACGCCGCCGACAGCATCGCCTCGTCGTTGAAGAACTCGGTGTACCAGCGCAGCGACCAGCCGCCCCACACCGTGACAAGGCGCGAGGCGTTGAAGGAATAGATCACCAGGATCGCAATCGGCAGATACAGAAACGCCAGTCCGAGCGCGAGCGCCGCGATATTGAAGCGCGACAGCCTCATGATCGCCGCCCTCCTCTCCCCTCCCCCTTGCGGGGAGGGGTCGGGGGTGGGGGTAACAACAGAACGAGGCCGCGCCGACGACAGGCCCCCCTTCCCAACCCTCCCCCGCAAGGGGGGAGGGAGCGCACCGTGCGCCTGGCAGCAACAACAATGATCATCAATGCCACTCCAGATGGCGGCGCTGCAGCTTCTCGTAGACGAGTAACGGCACCAGCAGCAACACAAGCAAGACGACCGCGATGGCGGACGCCACCGGCCAATCCTTGTTGGTGAAGAACTCCAGCCACAGCGTCTGGCCGATCATCATGCGGTCGGAACCCGCGAGCAAATCGGGGATCACGAATTCGCCGAGGATGGGAATGAAGCACAGCAGCACGCCCGCGCCGATGCCCGGCAGCGACAGCGGCAGCGTCACCAGCCAGAACGCCTTGACGCGTGAGCAGCCGAGATCGGCGGCGGCCTCCAGCAGAACCTCATCCATCTTCGACAAGGTTGCGTAAAGCGGCAGGATCATGAACGGGAAATAGGAATAGACCATGCCAAGATACATCGCGGAATCGGTCGCCAGCCACACCAGCGGCCTGTCGACGATACCGAGCGCGATCAGCACCTTGTTGAGCAGGCCGTCGTGCTGAAGCACGTTGATCCAGGCATAAATGCGAATGAGAAACGAGGTCCAGAACGGCACGATGACCAGCATCATCGCCACCGGCTGCCAGCGCTGCGGCAGGCGCGACATGCCGTAAGCCACCGGATAGCCGATCAGCAGCAGGATGGCCGTCGATGTAATCGCCACAACGAGACTTCGGATATATGAGAAGATATAGAGGTCGTCCGATGCCAGCAGCTTGAAGTTGTCAAACGACAGCGCGGACAGCGCCGCCTTGAGCGCGCCCCACCCGGCCGAAAGATCGAACACCGGCACATAGGGTGGCTGCGCGATGGCGGTCTGCGACAGCGCGATCTTGAGCACGAAGCCGAACGGCACCAGGAAGAACAGCGCCATCCAGAGATAGGGCGCAATCGCCGCGAGCCGCGCCGGCCGGGTGAAGATGCGGCGTCCGCTCATCGGTCCAGCACCACGACATCGTCGGGCGCGACTGACAGACTAACGCGCTGCCCGACTGCAAGGCCATCCGCTGCCGTACGCGTGGCGTTGGCCAGCGCGACACGCAGCACCGCGCCGCGATCGAGCTTCACGCTGTAGACCGACACGCCGCCGAGAAATCCGGCGGAGGCCAGAACGCCCGTGAATGTATTGACGGCGGCGGCTGCATCCTGCGCCGGAAGCGACAGCCGGATTTTTTCCGGACGGATTGCGACGCAGACGCTGCTCGTCGCGGACGAAGGCACATGCGCCGCGATAATGGTTCCCGCATCCTGCGTTACAATGCTGAAATGGCCGGACTGGCGCGCCGCCACCTGCCCCTCGATCAGATTGATGTCGCCGACGAAACCCGCGATCCAGCGCGAGTTCGGTGCTTCGTACAATTCGCGCGGCGGCGCGACCTGCACCAGGCGGCCCTTGTCCATCACGCCGATACGGTCCGCGACCGTCATTGCCTCTTCCTGATCGTGGGTGACGATGACAAATGTCATGCCGAGGCGGCGCTGCACCTCCATCAGTTCGGCCTGCGTGCTTTCGCGCAGTTTCTTGTCCAGCGCAGCCAACGGCTCGTCGAGCAGCAGCACCTTTGGGCGCCGCGCCAGCGAGCGCGCCAGCGCCACGCGCTGGCGCTGGCCGCCGGACAGTTGATCCGGACGACGTGCCTGTAATCCGTCGAGACGCACCAGCGCGATCATCTCGGCGACGCGCGAAGCGATCTGGTCTTTCGGCAGGCCAGCGCGTTTGAGACCGAACGCGATATTGCCCTCGACGCTCAGATGCGGAAACAGCGCGTAATTCTGGAACATCATGTTCACGGGCCGCTCGTGGGGCAGCACATGCGCGATGTCGGCGCCATTGAGATGGATCGCGCCGGCATCGGGCGTCTCGAATCCGGCCAGCATGCGCAACAGCGTGGTCTTGCCGCAGCCGCTCGGGCCAAGCAGCGCGAAAAATTCGCCGGCGGCGATGTCGAGCGACAGGTCGTCGACCGCAGTGAAGCCGCCGAAGCGCTTCACCACCGATGCGATCCGCAGCAAGGGAGCCGGACCCGCCGTCATGCCGTCGCCATGAACGCTTGGAGTGCGTCACGATCCGGCCGCGGCATCGTCAGGCCGAGCTTGGACCGCCGCCACAGAATGTCGTCGGCGAAGCGGGCGAATTCTTCTTTCATCAGATAGCGCACCTCCGAAGCGGTGAGGTCATCGCCGAACCGTTGCCCGAGGTCATCCATGCTTTTTGCCGCACCCAGCACGCGATCGATGCGCGTGCCATAGGCCTCCACCAGCCTTCGCGCGTGGGGCTCGGTCAGAAAAGCCCAGCGATTGCGCGCATCTTCGACCTGATTGTCCAGCGCATCGAAGGAAAAATCGCCTCCCGGCAGCGGCGCATCAGCGGTCCACGCTGACATCGACTTCGGCGACGCCTTGAAGAACGAGCCGAGCCGCGCCAGCGCGATTTCGGCGCGCCGCCGGGCGCTGGTCGTGACGCCCCCGATGATCGTCAGCAACGGCGCGGTGCCCGGCTTGCGGTCGAGCTTCATGAGTCCGTCCTGGCCCGAAGCCAGATAACCGCCGGCCACGGCATGAACCACATCGGCCGGCTCGATCCGCTCGCGAAAATAGCGGCTGGCGGCCGCGCAAAGATAAGCGACGTCATCCGCCCCTGCCGACATCACGGCCGGATCGCCGGCGAAGCCGCGCTCGGACGCGCCGATCAAGGTAAAATCGCGATGATAAGGAATGGCGTAGATCATCCGGCGGTCGTCGTTCTGAAGCACGTAGACATCGTCACGATCGAACAGGCGCTTGACGACGATCTGGCTGATTTTCCCGAGGCTCGCTTGAACGGCAGGCAAATGCAAGACGGTTTCGGCCACCGCGCTTGTCCACGCGCCGCTTGCGTTCACCAGCGCGCGCGCCCTGACGGTCTCGCGCTCTCCGCGGTTGACGATGGTCAGCCGCCATTCTCCGGAGCGATCCGCCCACGCACAACGCGCCCCGGTCCGGATGGCAGCGCCATGCGCGGCGGCATCCATCGCAGTGAGAACGACCAGCCGCGATTCATCCACAGTGCAATCTGACCAGGCCAGCGCCAGCCCGAGCGAGCGCTTGAGCGGATGACCGGCTGCGTGGATCGTGAGGTCGAGCGCCTCGGAATGGAGAAGGCTGCCTCGCGGTGCAAGGCGGTCGTAGGCATAGAGGCCCGCACGCAGCATCGCCGGCGGCCGCTCGTCGGCATGAACGGGCAGCACGAAACGCGCCGGGCGCACCAGATGCGGCGCGGTGCGCAGCGCGATGTCCCGCTCAACGAGGGCACGGCGGACCCGCAGCGCATGACCGCGTTCGAGATCGATGAAATTGCCGTGCATCAGATGGGGCGATGCCGCCGCGGCACCGCCGCCGAGGTCATTCTGCTCGAACAACGCGACCTTCAGGCCGCGACCGGCGGCATCACGCGCGATGCTCACACCGTTGAGGCCGCCCCCGATGATCGCGATGTCGACATCAGCCATGCCGCGATGATCTCCGACGACCACCATCGCGAGTCAAGTGTTGCGAATTTTTCCTGCGGATTCCGGACTATGCGCGGGTCGAGACAACCTTGCGCGGAATGCTTGCGACGCGCTTGTCGCGGCCGATCCAGTCGGCGTAGTGGTCGATCGGCGCGGGCTTGCCCAGGAAATAGCCCTGCACCTGATCGCAGGCCTCGTCCGCCAGGAAGCTGAGCTGTTCCTGGGTTTCGACGCCTTCGGCGACGATGGAAATGTTGAGGCCGTGGCCGAGCCCGATCATGGCGCGAATGATCGCGGCGGACTGGGTGTTACGGCCGAGATTCATCACGAAAGCGCGGTCGATCTTGATCTTGTCGAACGGGAACGATTGCAGATAGGTCAGCGAGGAGTATCCGCTGCCGAAATCGTCCATCGCGATCCGCACGCCAAGCGCTTTCAGCCGCCGCAGCAGCGACAATCCGCGGTCAAAGTCCTCGATCAGTACGCCCTCGGTGATTTCGAGCTCCAGCCGGCCCGGTGCCAGTCCCGTTTCGATCAGGATGGAGTGAACAAGACCAACAAGATCGCCGTGCATGAACTGGGCGGGCGACAGGTTGACGGAAATCTGCAAATCCTTCGGCCACGACGCCGCCTCGCGGCAGGCCTCGCGCAGAATCCATTCGCCCATTTCGACAATCAGGCCGCTTTCTTCCGCCAGCGGGATGAAATCGCTCGGCGGAACGAAGCCGCGCACCGGATGGACCCAGCGCGCCAGTGCCTCGAAACCAAGCACGTGGTCGGCGTTGATCTTGTGCCGCGCCCGTGCCTGCGGCTGATAGTGCAAAGACAATTCGCCGTTCCTGATCGCGGTCGAGAGATCCTGATGCAGCGCACGGCGGTCGCGAACCTGCTGGTCCATTTCAGCCGCAAAGAAGCTGACGGAGCCGCGCGATTTCGCCTTGGCCCGGAACAGCGCCGCGTCGGCATTGGCGAGCAATTCCGCGGCGGTGCCGCCATTGCGCGGGAAGATCGAGATGCCGGTCGTCAGCCCCATGCGGAGCGAGCGGCCTTCGATCACGATTTCGTCGCGCATGGTTTCAATCAGGCGGTTCGCAAGCTCCAGCGCCGCATCGGGCTGCACGCCGTCGATGATCAGTCCGAATTCGTCGCCGCTCAGGCGCGCAACAACACCGCCCTGCACGGCCGTCTCCAGACGGCGCGACACCTCGATCAGGAGCTTGTCGCCGACCTCGTGGCCGAATACGTCGTTGATTTCCTTGAGGCGGTCGAGATCGATCGACAGCACCGCGAATTCCTCGGTGGTGTCCTTGCAGGCCTCGATCATCTGCGACAGGGCCTTCAGGAAGGCCGCGCGGTTCGGCAGATCGGTAAGTGAATCGTGATAGGCCATATGGGCCATGCGCGATTCCGTCTCGCGGCGATCCGTGACGTCTTCATTGGTCTTGATGAGATATTGCGGCTCGCCGTTCTCGTCGAGAACGGTCACGCGCCGCGTCAGGAACAGGCGCAATCCGTTGGGAGTCTGGATCGGGTGCTCTTCGGTAACGACGCCCTGCTTGCGGACGGCATCTTCATCCCGCTTGAGGATGAATTTCACATCGGCCGGGTTGTAAATGTCCTCAAGTGTGCTGCCGACCACCTCTTCGCGGCGGCGACCCAGCGTCACCTCGGCAGTGCGGTTGGCAAGCACATACTGACCGTCGCTCAGCCGCTTGACCACCAGCGCGACGGGAATGTTGTCGACCACCAGTTCCAGGAATTTCTTGGCGCTCTGGATTTCGCGCGACAGCGACCTGCGATCGGTCACATCCTCGAATAGCGCGACCAGGAATTCAGGCTCGTTCTTTTCATTGCGCGCGATGACGCGGTTGCATGCCACAAGGCGTTTGCCGCCACGGTGATCGATGAGCAGTTCGGTGCGCGTCTGACCCGTCGGCGAAACGACCGCGTCCCGATCCATATCCACGACGGCTTGGGCTGCTTCGGGCGAATAGACGCTGTGAGCCGTTTTACCGATGATCTGATCGCGGCTGATCCCGGCAAACTGTTCGAATGCACGATTGGCCAGAATGTACTTGCCGTCTTCGATGCTCTTGGCGGCAACGCAGACCGGAATGTTGTCGATCACCGATTCCAGGAAGTTCTTGTTCTTGGCCAATTCCTTGGACAGCGAACGCTGCTCGGTGCAATCCTCGTGGGTTGACACAATCCCGCCGTTGGCGAGCTTGCGATGCTTGATGAGGATCGAGCGGCCATCCTTGAGTTCGCAGACGTAGCCGTCCGGATGCTGGACATTGCAAAAATAGTCATCGATCTCTCCGGAGATCGTGCCGCGCTGCTTGCGCAACTCCAGAAGGTCGCGTCCCGTCATTCCGGGGAACAGGTCGAAACGGTCCAGCCCATACATCTCCAGATAACGGTCGTTGCAAAACACCATGCGCTTGCGCGCATCGACCATCACGATCCCGTTGGCCAGATTGTTGAGGGCGCTGGAGACAAAGGCGGCGCGCCGGATATTGGCATGGCGCGCGCGCCGCAAGGCCGTCGAAATCCACAGGACCATCGCCGCGAGGAACGCGATGACCACAAACCCGCCAATCGCCACCTGCCACATCAGGGCCGTATGCGCGCTGTCGCTTGACAGGGCCGAAAAGGTGCCATCGGGATTGGCGATAATCTGCGCGCTTGCGCTTCCGCATGCCATCGCCGAGACGCAGAAGCTCCCAGCGATCCTTCCCAGGCTCACTGTGGTTGTGTGCGCTTGCTTCTGCCAGCCCGTCATTACCGATCCGCGAATTCTTCGCGAACACTCTCTGGTTGCACCCCTTTGAATCGGGTAAACGCGATCTTCCCAGCGAACAGAATGTGACTTAAATGCGGGCAATTGGCCGTCTATGCTTAACCATCCCCTAATGCCGAACGCCTCGCATCGCACCATGCTGTGCATAAAATGAGCATGCAAAGAACCTATCCAGCAAAACGGGGCATCAATGGACAGGATTGAGTGTGTCGTCGTCGGCGCAGGCGTCGTTGGTCTTGCCGTTGCGCGACATCTGGCGCGATCCGGTCTCGAGGTTGTGGTCGTCGAATCCGCCGGAGACATCGGCACCGGAACATCGTCGCGCAACAGCGAGGTGATCCACGCCGGAATTTACTATCCGTCCGGAAGCCTGATGGCGCGGATGTGCGTCACCGGAAAGCAGATGCTCTACAGCTATTGCGACGACCATGGCGTGCCGTACCGGCGTTGCGGCAAGCTGATCGTGGCGACGGCGAACAACGAGGACGAGAAGCTGGCGTCGATCCGGTCGCATGCCGAGGCCAACGGCGTCGATGATCTTCGGATGCTGTCCGCCGATGAAGCACGCGCGCTGGAGCCCGCGCTGAACTGCACCGGCGCATTGCTGTCGCCGTCCACCGGCATCCTCGACAGTCATGCCTACATGCTGGCGCTGCGCGGCGAAATCGAGGACGCGGGCGGCGCGCTTGCATTTCATGCACCGCTGCGGAGCGCCAAAGCCGTCGCAGGCGGCTTCGAGGTGGAGATCGGCGGCGACAGCCCGATGACGCTGCAATGCCGGCTGCTGATCAACTCGGCCGGGCTCTCGGCCCCGGCGATTGCCCGCACGATCGACGCCATGCCCGCCGATCGCGTCCCAAACATCTATTACGCCAAAGGCAACTACTTCAGTTGCAGCACGCGCGCGCCGTTTTCCCGGCTGATCTATCCCACGCCGGAGCCAGGCGGCCTCGGCGTGCACCTGACCATCGATCTCGGCGGACAGGCGAAATTCGGACCCGACGTGGAGTGGATCGAGAAGATTGATTACGCGGTGGACCCGGCGCGGGCCGAGCGGTTCTATCCCGCAATCCGCCGCTATTGGCCGGGGTTGCCGGACGGCGCGCTGACACCGAGCTATTCCGGAATCCGGCCCAAGATCGTTCCACCTGCGGTGGCCAAGCAGGATTTCGTCATCCAGGGAACACAGGACCACGGCCTCGCAGGTCTGATCAACCTGTTCGGGATTGAATCGCCCGGCCTGACCTCATCCCTCGCCATCGCGGACGAAGTGGCTCGCCTCGCATCCGCGCAGGACTGATCACAACCCCGCAACGGCCAAACAGCCGTTACGAACATCGTGTCGAACCGATGAAAGGATTTTCGGGAGGCGTCGATTTCCGAGAGAGTCAGTGGACCGTAGCAAGCTTGATGCGTTCGATCTGGTCCTTGAGCACCAGCTTGCGGCGCTTCAGCTCAATGATCTGGAGGTCGTCGGTGGAAAGATGCTGGAGAGCATCGTGCAATTCGTTTTCCAGAACTTCGTGTTTTCGTTCCAGTTCAACGAGATGCGCCTGAATCGCCATAAGAAGTCTCCTTTGTGAGTGGACCTCAGATCGGATCTGGACGAGTAAGTGTACATGAGCGGAGGCATCTGTCGACAGCCGAATGAAATCGCCTATGTAAATTTTATAACGATGGAAACGAATTGTGACGGAACCCGCCTCACGATACCGTCTGCTGGAAGTGGTAACGTTTTTCTGCAATGACCGTCCAATGGTCCGATTCCAACATTCGCACCCGTTTCGTCAGGCATTCTTGCGAATGTTGGAAACAAAGGACCATTGGAAAATATAAGTTTCCAGTGGAGTTCTGGATTTGACATTCGCTTTGCGGACTCCCGGCTGGGAGAGTGCGAATGTCAAATCCACTCCACTGGCAGGGCACATCCGGGAAGACGGAAGACTTAAGTGAAGTCTGACGCAATCTAGTCATCGACGGTTATGGTAGATCAGGACAACAACGAATTCGCTCTGGAATTGGCGCGGTTGCAGCAGGAGCATCGCGACCTCGATGCCGCCATCGAGGCGTTGCATCTGTCGCCGGCGCCCGACCTCCTGAGGTTGCAGCGGCTGAAAAAACGCAAGCTGCAATTGCGCGACCGCATCGCGTTCATCGAAGACCAGATCACACCTGATATTATTGCCTGACTTGCGGCAAGACGCCGCGCCGGTCGAGCCTCAAAGCGCGGTCAGCACGCGTCCCCGGCGCACCGCCTTGCGCGCATACATGGCGCGATCCGCCGCTTCCATCGCCGCAGCAGCCTGGTCGGTTGCGCCGATCAGCGCGATGCCGGCCGATGCACCCGCGACCACGGGACGGCCCTTGAACACAAAGGTCAGCCGGTCGATTGCCTCTTCCAGCGCCGCCGCCTTCGCCAGGGCGTCGGCCTCCGTGAGATTCCACAGCAGCAATCCGAACTCGTCGCCGCCGAGCCGCCCCACCACATCCGACGACCGGACATGGCGCATCAGCACCGCGACCACCCCTTTCAGCACCACATCGCCTGCCGCATGGCCGAACGTGTCGTTGATGGGCTTCAGGCGATCGACGTCGAGCACGATCAGCGCGCCGGTCGCCTTGTAGCGCCGGATGTAGGCGATCGACCGGTCGAGTTCCCGCTCGAAGCCGCGGCGGTTGTAGATATTCAGCAGGAAGTCGGTGTCAGCCCAGGCCTGAAGTTCGTCGATCCGGGCCTGCGCCGCGCCAAGTTCCGCTTTCAGCGCCAAGATCTGCCGCCGCGCCTTCTTCAGCGGAGCCGCCATCGGTTTGCCCTTGGGTTTAACGGACGCCTTGGCGCCCTGTTTGCGACCCGACGCCCCGGCGCCCGCGGGCAGACGCTTTGCCGCAGGGCGCCGCGATGGCACTTTCTTGCCCGGTTTCTTCAAATTTCCGCCCCGCGCGTTGACCATGAAAGCATAACGGATTCGCGCTGGCTTGCCACGCAAGGGCGCAACTCTATAATCCGCCCTCTTTTTTCGGCCCCTTTTAAAGATTCCGAATGACAACCCCCGTCGCCATCATCATGGGAAGCCAGTCCGACTGGGCCACCATGCGCCACGCCGCAGAGACCCTCACCGCACTCGGCATCCAGCATGAGGCGCGGATCGTCTCTGCGCACCGGACCCCCGAGCGGCTCTATGCTTTCGCCAAGGGGGCCAAGGCCGCCGGTTTCAAGGTCATCATCGCTGGCGCTGGCGGTGCCGCGCATCTGCCCGGTATGGCGGCGTCGCTGACGGAACTTCCGGTGTTCGGCGTGCCGGTGGAATCCAAGACGCTGGCAGGCGTGGATTCGCTGTATTCCATTGTGCAAATGCCCGCCGGAATTCCGGTCGGCACCTTGGCGATCGGGAAGGCAGGCGCTATCAATGCCGCCCTACTCGCTGCGAGCGTGCTGGCCCTCAACGATGACGGTCTTGCAACCCGGCTTGCCACATGGCGCCAGCAACAGACCGAGGCGGTAAGCGAGCGCCCAGAGGACGAACCTAAGTGACATCTTCAAGTCGGGTGACGCTGAAACCGGGCGACACCATCGGAATTCTCGGCGGCGGCCAGTTGGGACGAATGCTTGCGCTCGCCGCGGCACGGCTCGGCCTCAAGGCGCAGGTGTTCTCACCCGATCCGGATTCTCCGGCTTTCGACGTGGTGCAGAACGCGACTTGCGCCGAATATGCCGACGTCGAGGCGCTGGAACTGTTCGCGTCGGATGTCGGCGTCATCACCTACGAATTCGAGAATATCCCGTCCTCCACCGCGATGATCCTCGCCGCGCGCCGTCCGGTGCTGCCAGACCCGAAGATCCTGGAAACCACACAGGACCGGTTCGCGGAAAAGAACTTCATCACCAAGCTTGGTATCGCCACCGCGCGCTACGCCGATGTCTCCTCCGCACAGGACCTGAAAGCCGCCATTGGCCAGATCGGCCTGCCCGCTGTGCTCAAGACCCGGCGCTTCGGCTACGACGGCAAGGGACAGGTGGTGGTGCGCGAGGGCGACGACCCGGAAGCGGTGTGGGCCGACCTCGAAACGCGCTCGGCAATCCTCGAAGCGTTCGTGCCGTTCGAACGCGAGATTTCAGTCATCGCCGCGCGCAGCACCAGCGGCGAAGTGGTTTGCTACGACGTCACCGAAAACGAGCATCGCGATCACATCCTGAAATTCTCGCATGCGCCTGCGCGCATCTCCGATGACCTCGCGGCACAGGCCCGCACCATTGCGGAGAAGATCGCCGCCGCGCTGGATTATGTGGGCGTGCTGGCGGTGGAACTGTTCGTGGTGCCGGGCAAGGATGGTCCCACTCTGCTGGTCAACGAGATCGCGCCTCGCGTTCACAACTCGGGACACTGGACGCTGGATGGCGCGTCGGTGTCGCAGTTCGAGCAGCATATTCGCGCCATCGCCGGATGGCCGCTGGCCCATCCGGTCCGCCACGGCGATGTCACCATGACCAACCTGATCGGCGACGACATTCTCGATTACGGCAAGTGGCTGACCAGGCCCGGCGCGACCGTGCATCTTTACGGCAAGGGCGCTCCCCGGCCCGGCCGCAAGATGGGCCATGTCACCGAGGTCAAAGTTTCGCAAAAATAAAACAAAAGGCTGCCGCGGCGACTCCGCGACAGCCTTCCCCGAGTCCGGTGTTGGAGTTTATTTGGTCCCCGCCACGATTCCCTCCGGCTCATCGCTCAGCCAGCGATAGACCACGCCGCCGATGACACCGCCGACCAGCGGCGCGAGCCAGAACAGCCACAACTGCTGCAATGCCCAGCCGCCGACGAATAGTGCCGGACCGGTGCTGCGCGCCGGGTTCACCGACGTGTTGGTGACGGGGATGCTGACAAGATGGATCAGCACCAGTGCAAGACCGATCGCCAGCGGCGCGAAACCAGCCGGCGCCTTGCCGTGGGTCGCACCCATGATGACGAAAAGGAATACCGCCGTCATCGTCACCTCCATGAGGAGGCAGGCAACGAGGCTGTACTTGCCCGGTGAATGATCTTCATAGCCGTTGGAGGCAAAGCCGCCGGCGAGATCGAAACCCGCCTTGCCGCTGGCGATCACGTACAGCAGCGCCGCGGCGGCAATCGCGCCGACCACCTGGGCGATCACATAGGGCACGATCTGCCCCGCCGGAAAGCGGCCGCCCGCGGCAAGCCCGACCGTCACGGCGGGATTGAGATGGCAGCCGGAAATATGGCCGATAGCGAAGGCCATGGTGACGACGCTCAGACCGAACGCGAACGAGACACCGAGCAGGCCGATACCGACCTGAGGAAAAGCGGCGGCAATGACGGCACTGCCGCAGCCTGCGAATGTCAGCCAGAACGTGCCGATGGCCTCGGCAGCATATTTCTTCGCGTTCACGTTACGTCTCCCCTGAATGCGGTGTTGAATCACCTCAACAGCGGGAACTTTAGAAATCGGAGTCTTAAGCCTTCCTGAACTCCCCGAATCGCGGCCCCGCCCCCTGAACTTGCCCCGGAAAAGTGGCTTTGCCGTCCCGGAAAAAGGCTGTCCACAGGTGGACATTCCCGGTTTGATCTGGTACATCCGCGCCTTCGATGAGAAGGGCGTGGCCTTTGTCGGCCCTTCGTCGTCTCCTGAATTTTCGATTGAAACACAAAGAGGATGCCGCGTGCAGGTTCTCGTCCGCGATAACAATGTCGACCAGGCTCTCAAGGCGCTGAAGAAAAAGATGCAGCGCGAGGGCATTTTCCGCGAGATGAAGCTTCGCGGCCATTACGAAAAGCCCTCCGAGAAGAAGGCCCGCGAAAAGGCGGAAGCCGTTCGTCGCGCACGCAAGCTGGCGCGCAAGAAGCTGCAGCGCGAAGGCCTGTTGCCGATGAAGCCGAAGCCGGTGTTCGGCGCTGGCCCCGGCGCGGACCGTGGTGCTGGCGGCGGCCGTGGCGGCGCAGGTGCTCCGCGCGGACCGCGCTGAGCGCTTCAATCGTATTTGGATATAAAAACGCGGGCCTTGTGGCCCGCGTTTTTGTTTGAGCTGTGTGTTTCTTCACCTCTCCCCGTTTACGGGGAGAGAGCAATCCTCAGACGTTCAGATTCATCCAGACCGCTTTCGGCTCGGTGAAATTCGCCAGCGCTTCCGTGCCGTGTTCTCGGCCGAAACCCGAATCGCCCGCACCACCCCACGGCAGCCGCACGTCCGTATAACCATAGGTGTTGATCCAGACCGTTCCCGCCTTCGCTTTCTTGGCGAACCGCTGCACCCGTCCGATATCGCGGCTCCACACGCCTGCAGCGAGGCTGAACGCGGTGCCGTTGGCGATCCGCAACGCATCAGCCTCGTCCTTGAACTTGATGACGCTGACGACGGGGCCGAAGATTTCCTCCTGCGAAATCCGCATCTCGTGTTTGACGTTCGCGAACACCGCGGGGCTGATGTAGTAGCCGCGGTCGCCGACATGCCGGCCGCCGGTGACCAGCGTCGCACCTTCCTTCTCACCAATGTCGACGTAGTCGAGTATCGTCTTCATCTGCCGTTCGGAAATCACCGGACCCAGCGCCGTCGCCTTGTCGGCAGTGTCGCCCATGCGCAGCGCCTCGGCGCGCGCCGTCAGCCGCTCGACCACTTCGTCATAGACCTTCTCATGAGCCAGCACGCGCGAACCCGCCGAACACACCTGCCCGGCATTGAAGAAGATGCCCGCGGCGGCGGCCTTGGTCGCGGCATCGAGATTGGCATCGTCATAGATCACGTTGGCCGACTTGCCGCCGAGCTCGAGCGACACACGCTTGAAGTTACCCGCCGCGCCGCGAAGAATGCCGCGGCCGACGCCGGGCGATCCGGTGAACGTCACCTTGTCCACGCCGGGATGGTTGACCAGCGCGTCGCCGACCACGCGGCCGGGTCCGGGCACGATGTTGAGCACGCCCGGCGGCAGTCCGGCTTCGAGCGCAAGTTCACCAAGGCGGAGTGCCGACAATGACGTCAGCTCCGCAGGTTTCATCACGATGGTGCAGCCGCAGGCCAGCGCCGGTGCCAGCTTCCACATGCCGATCATCAACGGGAAATTCCACGGCACGATCACAGCGACCACGCCGACCGGCTCGCGCACCGTATAGGTCAGCGCATCGCTGCGCGTCGGCACCGTATCGCCGTGAATCTTGTCGGCCCAGCCGGCGTAATAGGTCAGCGTGTCGATGGCGGCGGGAAGATCCTGCCGCAACACCGCCGAGATCGGCTTGCCGGCATCGCGGCTTTCCAGTTCGGCAAGTTCATCGCCGTGCTGTTTGATCAGTTCGGCGAACCTGAACAGGATGTGGCCGCGCTCTGCAGGGCGCATGGCGCTCCAGACGCCCTCGAATGCGCGGCGGGCGGCGGCGACGGCGCGCTCCACATCGGCTTCGTTGCCTTCCGAAATGGTCGCGATGACCTGCCCGGTCGCGGGATTGAGCGTGTTGAAGGTCCGCCCCGATACCGACTCGACATGCTGGCCGTCGATCAAAAGCTGCTTGCGGAGGACGCCCGGCGCGTGCGGACTCCCCAGGGAGTTATCATATGCAATCGACATCATATTACTCCTATTGTTTCCGCTAGTTTGTGTATTCAAAATGCCAGAGTAAATATGATAAGATGTGCCAATGCCTCACGATGATATGAAATCAATTTCATAAGAGGGTCACGATGCTGCACATCGAGATCGAGCCGGTCTGGCGCTTTCACAAGGAAGGCAGCCCGCAGACCGCAGTGGTCATGCTCGGAGTCCTCAACCGAATCCGCGAAACCGGAAAACTCACCAGCGCCGCGGAACATGCGCACCTGTCCTACCGGCACGTCTGGAATCTCGTCGAGCAATGGTCAGACTTCTTTGGCGTTCTGCTGGTGGAAACCCAGCGCGGCAAAGGGACCAGACTGACGGCGTTCGGCGAGAAACTGGTGTGGGCCGGGCAGCGCATGCAGGCGCGCCTCGGCCCGCAGCTTGAGAACCTTGCGCAGGAACTCGCGACCGAAATCAAACCGTTCCTGCATCAGCGCCCGTCGGTGATCCGCGTTCACGCCAGCCACGGCTTCGCGGTTTCAAAGCTGCGCGAGTTGCTCGACCGCGAGCCCGGCATCGGCGTCGACCTGCGCTATGTCAGCAACCAGAATTCACTGGTGTCGCTGGCGCAGGGCGCCTGCGATCTCTCCGGCGTCCACATCCCGCGCGGTGAACTGCGCGTGCAGGCCATCAAGGCGTGCCGCGACTGGCTCGATCCGCGCGAAGACCGCGTTATCAGTTTCGTGACCCGCGAAATGGGGCTGATGGTGAAGAAGGGCAATCCGCTCAACATCGGATCGCTGAAAGATCTCGTCGCCACCAAAGCCCGCTTCGTCAACCGCGACCACGATTCCGGCACCCGGACGTTGTTCGACCAGCTGCTCGCGCTCCATAAAATCGATGAAGCGAAAATCAGCGGCGCGCAGCAGATGGAATTCACCCACGCAGCGGTCGCGGCCTATGTCGCCAGCGGCATGGCGGACGCAGCATTCGGCGTCGAAGCAGCGGCCAGACAGTTCGGGCTCGATTTCGTGCGGCTGCTGACGGAGGATTATTTCTTCGTCTGCCGGAGAGCGTTTCTCGATACCGAGCCCATGCGGCGTGTGCTCGACATCATGAAGGGCCATGCCTTTCACGATGCGATCGCACAGCTTCCCGGCTATGTCGCGGCGAGCCCGGGCGCGGTGAGCACGGTCAGGGAATTTCTGGAAATCGTCGATGCCGGGACGACGGCAGAAGCCGGAGACACCCAAACCGGGCAGACAAGGCTGGCGACGGCGAAGCGCGTTGCGAAACGGAAAACCCGGAAACAAAAGGCCTAGTTGCGTTCCGGCAAGACGGCTTCAAACACCGATCGCGCCGCCGAGACCACGCCTTCAGCAACGGAGCGATCCTTCTCACGTGCGCGAAGGTCGAGCGGCCGCGACGGAATGTCCGCAGGCGGGGATAGCCGCGATGAATCATCCCCGCGCGCCTCGTCCACAGGCTTTGGGAATGGCGCGGGCGGCGTGATGATCGCAACTTCAGGCGGCGCCGGTGCGACGTTGACGGCGGGCGGCAGCGGCTGGACGGACGGCTGCGGCGCGGCTGGGGCATAGACCACGCTGTTGACTTTCGCGCGCTCGGGCTGCGGCTTCGCAGGCTCCTCGGCGCGGGCAGCTTCCGGCGCACGCGGCGTTTCGGACGAACGCGGATCGGAGGATTTGCGCAGCCGCTCGATCGCAGCCCGCGCCAGATCGTTGGCATCGCGCTCAGACCCACCATTCGCCTCGGCAGACGGCGACGCAACCGGCGCAGATTTCGCGACGGTCCGTTCACGGTCCCGCTTGTCGGAAGCAGCCTTCTCGCTGGCAAGCTTCTCGGCCGCGGCCTTTTCGGCAGCGGCTTTCTCGGCTGCAAGTTTTTCGGCAGCCCTCTTCGCGTTCTCCGCCCGATCGACAGCGGCCCGCTCCGCGGCGGCCTTTTCGGCGGCGAGCTTTTCCGCCTTGAGTCTGGCAGCCTCGGCTTTCGGGGTCTCTTTGAAGGCCTTATCGCCGGCCTCGTCAGCTTTCAGCGCTTGTGGTGCAGCATCCTTCGAGGTTTCCGCGGGGGCGGAGATTCCCGCCTTGGGCTTGTCAGCCTCCGGCTTGGAGTTGATGTAGTGCGTGACGATGTACGCCCCGACCACCGTCGCCACGATCGACGGGATCACCTCCAGAATATATTTCGACAGAAACTTCTTGATCATCGCTACTCCCCACGCGGCCATTGCTTGCGGGAACTTTAGGGCCGATTGAGGGATCAACTGCGACGGATCGGTGGCAGGCGGCGGAAAACCGGCGGGTCACGCCTTTGTCAGCAGTTTCAGGCGTTACCCAGACGCTTGGCCGCTGCCGCCGAACGGCTATTTCGCCTTCTCGATCCTGGTAACTGTGAGCTGGCCGTTAACCTTGTCGGCGTCGAACCTGACCTTGTCCCCGGCCTTCACCTGCTTGAGCATCTCGGGCGTTCCGGCCTTGAAGACCATGGTCATTCCTTCGTCCATATCGAGCTTTTTGATCGGACCATGTTTGAGGGTGATCTTTCCGGCGGCCTCGTCGATCTTGGTAACGGTTCCGGACACCGGCAGCGCCTGGGCATGGACCTGCGTCGGGACCATAGCGCCGGACAGCGCGATAATAAGGGACAGAGCGAGAATGAATTTCCGCATGTTTCTTCCTTTGGCTGCTAGGTAGATCATTTCACCACGACCGTGCCGGTCATGCCGTCCTCGCGATGACCGGCGATCAGGCATGAAAATTCAAACGTCCCCGCCTTGGTGAATTTCCAGACGATCTCACCGGATTTTTGCGGCGCGAGTTGAATGCCGTTCGGCTCGTCATGTTCCATGCCGGGATTTTTCCGCATCGCCTCGGCATGCTTGAGATTGGCTTCGGTCGTGGCCAGCAGAAATTCGTGATCTTCATGGCCGCCATTGCGCAGCACGAATCTCACCTGTTCGCCGCGCTTCACCTCGATTTTCATCGGCTGATAAAAGCGATCCCCCATCTCGATGACAATGTCGCGCGAAGGTTTTTTCGGATCGCCAGGCTCTCCGGCGGCGTAAGACGCGTGGCTTTCATGCGCCCGCGCACAGTTTAGCGAGATCGGCAGCAACAGTGCGGCCGCCGTCATGATAATGAGAGATTTTCGCAAAATGCGCATCTCAGTGCCCTTTGTGGTTCATGGAAGGTTTGATGACTTTCATGCCGGTTGCAGACTGCGCGGGTGGCGGCGACGCCGATTTCGCCGGCGAAGGAGCGGTGGCGCTCGCGACCTCGTAGGCCACCGTTCCGGCGGGATGCTGATAGGCGGGCGGATCGGCGTAGTCGTTGGCCGCCAATCCTTCGCGAACTTTCACGGTCGTGAACATGCCGCCCATTTCCAGCGGGCCGAACGGACCGAAGCCGGTCATCATCGGCAGCGTGTTGTCCGGCAGCGGCATTTCCATTTCGCCCATATCCGCCATGCCGGCAGTGCCCATCGGCATGTAGTCCGGCACCAGCTTGCGGACGGATTTCACCAGGTCGCTTTTTTTCGTCCCGACAAAGTTGCGGACGTTGTGGCCCATGGCGTTCATGGTGTGATGGCTCTTGTGGCAATGGAACGCCCAGTCGCCCGGTGCATCCGCGACGAACTCAACGGCGCGCATGCCGCCGACGGGCAGATCGACCGTGACTTCCGGCCAGCGCGCGCTTTCCGGAATCCAGCCGCCTTCGGTGCCCGTGACGGAGAAGACGTGACCGTGAAGATGCAGCGGATGATTGGTCATGGTGAGATTGCCCATCCGCACCCGCACGCGATCGCCGAGCCGCACCGGCATGGTGTCGATGCCGGGAAACACCCGGCTGTTCCAGGCCCACATGTTGAAGTCGGTCATCTCCGACACCTTTGGAAGGTACGAGCCGGGCTCGACGGCAAAGGCGCTGACCAGAAAAACAAAATCGCGGTCGACCGGCATGACCTTGCGGTCGCGCGGATGCACGACGAAAGAACCCATCATGCCCATCGCGACCTGAACCATCTCGTCGGAATGCGGGTGGTACATGAACGTCCCGCTCCGCTTCAGCACGAACTCGTAGACGAAGGTCTTGCCCGGCTTGATATGCGGCTGGGTCAGGCCGCCGACCCCGTCCATGCCGTTCGGCAGGATCATGCCGTGCCAGTGCACGGTGGTGTGCTCGGGCAACTTGTTGGTGACGAAGATGCGGACCTTGTCGCCTTCCACGGCTTCGATGGTGGGGCCCGGCGACTGGCCGTTGTAACCCCACAGATTGACGACCATGCCCGGCGCGAATTCGCGTTGCACCGGTTCGGCGACGAGATGGAATTCCTTCCAGTCGCCATTCATGCGCCACGGCAGTGTCCAGCCGTTCAGCGTCACCACGGGCTGGTAGTCGGGACCGCTGGCGGGAAACAGCGGCGGCTGCATCGTGGTGACTTTCGAAGTCGCCGCTTCAGGAATGCTTGCGGCCTGCACCCGTCCGCTGACGACACCCGCGCCCGCCAGCACCGCGGCCGACCCGAGAATTGCTCTGCGAGAGATCATCGCTCGTTCTCCATTCAATGCTGAGGTTGATCGGCGGATATGCCGGACAGCGATCGTGCGGTGTTGCCCCGGCCCGCGACGCCGCCGCCCATCACCGCCGTATTGAGATCGGTGGCGGCCAGCCAGAAATCACGTTTCGCTTCGATTGCCGCCGTGGTGGCGGCGATGCGCTGGCGCGCCTCCGCCAGCAGCGCGAACACGTCGATCAGCATGCCGTTGTAGCGAAGCAGCGTTTCGTCGGAGATGATCTTGCGCAGCGGCAACACCTCGCGCTGGTAGTGCGCCGCGATGTCGTAAGCCGACCGATAGCTGCGATAGGCGTCGCGCGCCTCGGAGCGGACATTGACCGCCCGCTCCGTCAGGCGGTTGACCGCCTGCATGTAGGTGGCCTCGGCTTCCCTGACGCGCACCTCACCGAAATCGAAAATCGGAATCTGCAGTTCGACATCGAAGCCCCGCTCACGGATTTTCTCTCCCGTCGCCTTGTCTTTAATGTCCTTCGCGGCAAATCCCGCATCAAGGATGTTGATAAAGCGCGTCGCCTGCGTCAGCCCGTAAGCCTTCGCAAGTGCATCGAGTTCGATCCGTCCGATCTGCAAATCAACATGACGCCGAACCGCTTCCGCCTCGATGCCGGGCAGCGACTGCGGCCGCGAGGGCAGCGGCGGCAATGCGCCAGCCGTCTTGAATCCAAGGTCATCACCCCACAGGCCCATGGCGCGGATCAGCGCTTCCCGCTCGCTGTCGGCGCGCTGCCGCGTTGTGGCGAGTTGCGCCGTGATGTCCGCGTAGAATACCTGCTCCCGCGCCTGATCCAGTTTGTTCATCCCGCCGCTCTCGCCCAAGCGAGTAGCGAGCTTGGCCGCGGTCTCGGCGCCGGTCTGGGCCTGCGCCAGAAAGCCGGCCAGTTCGCGTGCGGCGACGGCGCGGTAGTAAGCGCGCCGCGTGTCCGCTGCGATGCGCAGCGTTTCACTCAAAGCCACGATCTGCGCCTGCCGGAAGCGCGCGGCGGCGATTTCCGAGCGAACCGGCAGGGTCGCCAGCGCCAGCACATTGGCGATGATCTTGCGCTCGACCTCGATTTCCACGGAGCCTGCAATCCGCGTCAGCGAAAGCGACGGATTCGGCGGCAGGCTTCCCTCCACCGCCCGTGCCTCCGCGATGGCGAGTTCGTTGTAGGCGGCCTGCAGTCCGCGATTATTGAGAAGCGCGATCTGGACCGCTGCATCCGCCGACAATGGTCTGGACAGCAGGCGCACCGTCGCAGCGCGGGCGAACACGGTGTCCTCCGGCGTGCGCAGCGCGACCGCCTCCTTGCCGAGGTCCTGCGAGACCGTGGCCGTGACAACGCCCATCCCGCCGTCCGGCGAGAACGACGCGCAGCCCGATAGCAGGACGGCACTTGCCGCGGCCATCCATCGCCCGAGACGACGGGCATGACTCTGGGCCGTCGGCCCAAAAGGAATGAAGGTCCTGAAATCCGGAATTGGCATCGCGCCTACTCGCTGGATTTCGGAGCGGGGGTCACCTGCTCGTTCTGCTTCTGCCACGCCGAGGGCGCCACCGGCCGCTGGCGTGTATAATTGCCGATCGCGGAGCGATAGTCGGCGCGCGGCGTCCGCGCGCCCGGATCGGACGGATCGGGCGCTGGCGAAGCCGAAGGCTGTGCGGCGCAGCCTGCGAGGGCCAGCATGGCCGTGAGCAGGAATGGCGTTTTGAATCGTCGTGGCACGCGTACCGCCACCGTCGAACCTACGGCAGCACGCCTCGCCGGATTTTGCGCGAGCATCATATCCTCGAATGTCGAACGGTTTCGGAGGCGCGCAGCTACTCGGCCGCGACGCCGGCGATCACAGCGACAGGAGGACGATGGGCGGGCGGTAAAGGCGATCAGGCGCCTCGCCGGGAATGCCGGCATCGGAGAATGCAATCACCGACAGGTGATGCATTGTCCGCGGCGCGAGTTCGAACAGGCTGGCGGGAAGCGCGCTGACGCACATCACGCCGCAACAGGCCGGCACGGTCGACTTGCCGCCGGAGTGAGTCATGCCGCCGTGGTCGTTCAGGCCGCTGTCGTCGGCGACGGCCACGGAGCCGTGATCATGACCCTGATGAGCATCGCCGTGGTGAGCGTGGCCCTGACCTTCGCCATGCCGATGCACAACGGGCTCGGCCTGCACCGCGCCGGTCAGACAATGCGGCACGGCGGCGGTGTTGCTGAAAGCAAAACCCGCGACCGGGAAAACAACGCAAAAGGCATACAGCGCGATGAGCATGCGCGCGGCCTTCAATCGTGTCGCTCTGGTCAGTCGTGTCAGCATATGAAAATTTCAACGACCGTCTGTCCAACGGCCTCCCTGGCGCAAAATACCCGCCGGCCACAGCATGCGCAAGGCAACGGCACGTTCATTATTTGCGCAGACGGACGCGGCCCTGCCTTATTTCGCACAGCGGGTCCGCAGGCGGAGGCTGGCGCGGACGCATAGCGGGCGCGATATGGACGAATGCCTCAGAGCATCGTAGCAAGATACCGGTTTGCCGGCGTCTGTGCCGCTCCGGAACCGGCGGCATTCTCTGGCCGGCCAGCCAAGCCTTTTGGAGTTTACGATCGTGACCGAACATCAGCCGACAGCTTCCATTGACGCGGTCGAACAAGGCCTGGCGTCGGCGGGCTACATCGCCAATCGCCAGATCGCGACCGCGGTCTATCTGGCGGAGCGGATCGAAAAGCCCATCCTGGTGGAAGGGCCGGCCGGCGTCGGCAAGACCGAACTCGCCAAGGCGATCGCGGCATGGCGCGGTCTCAAGCTGATCCGCCTGCAATGCTACGAAGGCCTCGACGAAGCCAAAGCGCTGTACGAGTGGAAGTACGCCAAGCAGCTGCTCTACACCCAGATCCTGAAGGACAAGCTCGGCGAAGTGCTCGGCGACGCAGAGACGCTTCCGGCGGCGCTCAACAAGCTGCATGATTTCGGCGACGTGTTTTTCTCCAAGGAATTCGTCGAGCCGCGGCCGCTGCTGCAAGCGCTCGAACAGCCGAAGGGCTGCGTGCTGCTGATCGACGAGATCGACAAGTCGGACGCCGAATTCGAATCGCTTTTGCTGGAAATCCTGTCCGACTTTCAGGTCACGCTGCCCGAACTCGGCACCATCTCGGCGATTGCGCCGCCGACGGTGATCCTGACCTCCAACAGCGAGCGCGATCTCGGCGACGCGCTGAAGCGGCGCTGCCTGCATCTGCACATCGGCTTCCCCGAACAGAAGCTGGAGGAGCGCATCGTCGAGAGCCGCGTGCCGGGCATTTCGCAATCGCTGCGGCGGCAGGTCGTCAGCTTCATCAATGACGTGCGCACGCTCGACCTGAAGAAACTGCCGTCGGTCTCCGAGGCGATCGACTGGGCGCGCGTGCTCGTGCTGTTGCAAGCCAGCGAGCTGGATCAGCAGATGGTCAAGGACACGCTCAACGTCCTGCTGAAATACGAAGCCGACATCGAGACCACGATGCCGCAAGTCACCACCTTCATCGGCAAGACCCGCCGCGAGAATGTGTTCGGATAATTGATGCGAGAAAATCTGCATCGATTCTTTCGGGCGGCCCGCGGGGCCGGGGTGCGGATTTCGCCCTCCGAAAGCATCGACGCCATGCGAGCGGTCGCCGATATCGGCTTTGCCGACCGGGACGTGCTGCGCGACACCTTCCTCCTGACGCTGGCCAAATCGGAGGACGACAAACGATCGCTTGCCGAGTGTTTCGATCTGTTCTTCCAGCAGCCTGAAATCCAGGCTCCCGCGACGCAGGACAATCAGCCCCAGGAGCCGGAAACACAGCCTGAAGACAACGGCGATGCCCAGCCGCCCTCCGGCGACGGCGCGGCCGGTGCGCCATCCGGCCTCGGCCCCCTCGCCCAGATGCTCATGTCACAGGACCGCAATGCCCTCGCCGCCGCGATCGCCAATGCCGCGGAGGCCGCGCAGCTTTCCGAGATCCGGTTTTTCACCCAGCGCGGCATCTATTCGAGCCGGTTGCTCGAACAGCTCGGCATCGCCCAACTGCGAGACGATCTGGATACGTTGACCGCGACCAATCCGGCGCTGGCCGAACGGCTCGCGGCCGCCACCGAGGCTTTGCGCGACACCGTCCGCGACACGGTCTCGCAGGCGCTGCTGCTTTATGGCCGCGAAGAAAGCGAGAACCTGCGCAACGAAGTGCTGCGCAACGCGCCGATGTCGCAACTCGACCATCGGCAGATCGAACAGATGCGCGCGCTGATCCGACAGATCGCCCGGCGGCTGCGCGAGCGTTATAGCAAGCCGCGCAAGCGCCAGCGCCGAGGCCATCTCGACGTGCGCCGCACGATCCGGCGCAACGCCGCGTGGGGCGGCGTGCCGTTTCTCACCACCTGGAAGCGCCGCCACCGCGACAAGCCGCGGATCATCGCGATCTGCGACGTCAGCGGATCGGTCGCGCGGGTCTCGGACTTCTTCCTGCTGCTGATCTACAGCCTGCACGAGGTGGTCTCGGACGTGCGCTCCTTCGCATTCTCCAGTCATCTCATCGAAGTCAGCGACATTCTCGACGGGAAGGACGCCAACGAAGCCATGAAAGAGATCATGGCCAAGGTCGGCTTCGGCTCGTCCGACTACGGCAAATCCCTCGCCGATTTCGAGAAGCTTGCGCTGAGCGCGGTGACGCCGCAGACCACCGTAATCGTGCTCGGCGACGCACGGACCAACAATCTCGATCCGCGCGCCGACATCCTGCGCCGTATCTCGGAGCGCTCCAAGCGGCTGGTCTGGCTCAATCCCGAAGGCCGCATGGCGTGGGGCTGGGGCGATTCCGAGATGCCGCGCTATGCCACCTTTTGCAGCGCCGTGCGCCAGTGCTCCACCGCCAAGCAGCTCGAGCGCGCCATCACCGATATTGTCGCGGCGTATCAATAGAATTAAGGCACCAGCACAAAGAAAATATAGACCGCGAAGATCACCAGATGCACGAGGCCGAACAGGACATTGGTCCGGCCTGTGGCGAAGGTCATCATGCTGACCAGCAGCGTCATCGCCAGCAGCACCATGTCGCGGGGATCGAGCCCGAGAACGAGCTTCTCCTTGAGCACAAAGGCTGCGACGGCGACGACGGGCACGGTCAGGCCGATGGTCGCGAGCGAGGAGCCGAGCGCGAGGTTGATACTCTTCTGCAGGTCGTTCTTGCGCGCAGCGGCCAGCGCCGCCACGCTTTCCGGCATCAGGATCAGCAGCGCGACCACAACGCCTGCAAAGGCCGGCGGCGCGCCGATGGCGGCCGCACCCGCATCCACCACGAGCGAGAATTTCTTGGCCAGCAGGACCACGGCGACCAGCGAAACCAGCAACAGCAACGTGCTGATGATCATGACGCCACTGGACGCCACCGCATGATCGGCACCCTCATCGTCGCTTTCCACAATGAAATAGTCGCGATGCAGCACGGTCTGGGTGTAGACGAACACGCAGTACAGCAGCAGCGTCGTGATGCCGATGAAGATGAGCTGGCTTGACGCGAAAAAGGGCCCGGGCGTGGTCAGCGTATAGTTCGGAAGCACCAGCGTGATTGTCGAGATCACGATCAGAACACAGAGATAGACCTTCACGCCGGTGATCTGAAACTCCTGCTCCCGGAAGCGCACGCCGCCGGCCAGGATAGCCCAGCCGATCAGGCCATTGCAGACGATCATCACCACCGCGAACACCGTATCGCGCGCGAGCGTCGGCACGGCCTTCTCGCCCAGCATGATGCTGGCGATCATCGCGACCTCGATGATCGTCACCGAGAGCGTCAGAACCAGCGTGCCGTAGGGCTCTCCGATCCGGTGCGCGATCACCTCGGCGTGGTGAACGGCCGCAAACACGGTCCCGAACAGGACGACCAGCAGAACAACTGCGAAGATATAACCGCCGGCGGAATGGCTGAAGCCGATACCCGGAATTGAGGTTGCCGCGAAAAGCAAAACGGCCAGCAAGGGAAAGACCCATGCTGACCGTGGAACATGTACATGTGCGCTCATGCGCGCACAGTAGGCGGAACGGGTCCGCGAGGCTACATCGCCTTGACGATGTTTTCCGTCATCTTCTTGGCGTCGCCCAGCAGCATCATCGTGTTGTCACGATAGAACAGCGGGTTGTCGACGCCGGCATAGCCCGAGGCCAGCGAACGCTTGATGAACATCACGGTGCCCGCCTTCCAGACCTGCAGCACCGGCATGCCGTAGATCGGCGACTTCGGATCTTCTTCCGCCGCCGGATTGGTCACGTCATTGGCGCCGATCACGAAGGCGACGTCGGCCTGCGCGAATTCCGAGTTGATGTCCTCGAGTTCGAACACCTCGTCGTAGGGCACGTTGGCTTCGGCCAGCAGCACGTTCATATGGCCGGGCATGCGGCCCGCGACCGGATGAATCGCGTACTTCACCTCGACGCCTTCCTTCTTCAGCGTGTCCGCCATCTCTCTCAAGGCGTGTTGTGCCTGCGCCACCGCCATGCCGTAGCCCGGCACGATGATGACCTTCTGCGCGTTCTTCATGATAAAGGCCGCATCGTCCGCAGATCCCAGCTTGACCGGTTTGACTTCGCCGGTGCCTGCCGCGGCAGGACCACCGCTGTCGCCGCCGAAACCGCCGAGGATGACCGAGATGAAGGAGCGGTTCATCGCATGGCACATGATGTAGGACAGGATCGCGCCCGACGAGCCGACCAACGCGCCGGTGATGATCAGCGCCGAATTGCCCAGCGTGAAGCCGATGCCCGCCGCCGCCCAGCCGGAGTAGGAGTTCAGCATCGAGATCACGACCGGCATGTCCGCGCCGCCGATCGGGATAATCAGCAGGGCACCCAGCACCAGCGCGATGATGGTGATCATCCAGAAGTCGAACGAACTCTGGGAGACCACAAGGCCGTAGATGAAGAACACCAGCGCCAGCGCCAACACGATATTGATGATGTGGCGTGCCGGCAGAATGATCGGCGCGCCGCTCATGCGGCCGGAGAGCTTCAGGAACGCGATCACCGAGCCGGTGAAGGTCAGCGCGCCGATGGCGACGCCGAGCGACATTTCGATCAGGCTTGAGGCGTGGATGCTGCCGCGCGCACCGATGTCGAAGGCGGCGGGCGCGTAGAAGGCACCGGCCGCCACCAGCACTGCGGCCATGCCGACCAGCGAGTGGAAGGCCGCGACCAGTTCCGGCATCGAGGTCATCGGCACGCGGCGGGCGATCACAGCGCCGATGCCGCCGCCGATGGCGATGCCGAGGATCACAAGGATCCAGCCGGTCGGGCTGGTCGGCGGATGCGCCGCCAGTGTGGTGGCGATGGCGATGGCCATGCCGATCATGCCGAAGAAGTTGCCCTGGCGGGATGACGCCGGGCTCGACAGACCGCGCAGCGAGAGAATGAAAAGGACGCCAGCGACCAGGTAGAGAAGCGCTGCGAGATTCGCGTTCATGTGCCCTGCCCCGTCACTTCTGCTTCTTCTTGTACATCGCCAGCATGCGCTGGGTGACAAGGAAACCGCCAAAAATATTGATGCACGCAAAGATGAGCGCGACAAAACCGAAACCGCGCGCCCAGATCGGGCCGTTGTCGTCACCGACCAGCGCAACCCCGGTCGCCAACAGCGCGCCGACCACGATGACCGACGAAATGGCGTTGGTGACAGACATCAGCGGCGTATGCAGCGCGGGGGTCACCGACCACACAACGAAATAGCCGACGAAAACCGCGAGAACGAAAATCGACAACCGGAACACAAACGGGTCGACAGCCTCAATTCCATGCATGTCGGCTCTCCTTATGCTTTCGGCTGAAAATTCGGATGGATCACGGCGCCGTCCTTGGTCAGCGCGGTCGCCTTCACCAGTTCGTCGTCCCACTTCACGGCGAGCGACTTGGCGGCCTTGTCGTAAAGCGTCTCGATGAATGACAGGAGGTTGCGGGCATAGAGGCTCGAGGCCGATGCTGCGACCTTGCCGGCAAGGTTGGTGTAGCCGACGATCTTCACGCCGCCCACGTCCGCCACTTCATTGGCCTTCGCGCCCTCGACGTTGCCGCCGCGCTCGACCGCAAGATCGACCAGCACGGAGCCGGGCTTCATCGACTTCACCATCTCGGCGGTGACGAGCTTCGGCGCGGGGCGGCCGGGGATCAGCGCTGTAGTGATGACGATGTCCTGCTTCTTGATGTGTTCTGCCGTGAGCGCGGCCTGCTTGGCCTGATACTCTTTCGACATTTCCTTGGCGTAGCCGCCGGCGGTCTGCGCGTTCTTAAATTCCTCGTCCTCGACGGCGAGGAACTTGGCGCCGAGACTTTCGACCTGCTCCTTGGTGGCGGGGCGCACGTCGGTCGCGGTCACCACAGCGCCGAGGCGGCGCGCGGTGGCAATCGCCTGCAATCCGGCAACGCCGACGCCCATCACGAAGACCTTCGCAGCGGGTACGGTGCCGGCCGCCGTCATCATCATCGGAAAGGCGCGGCCGAAGGCTTCAGCGGATTCGATCACCGCGCGATAGCCCGCGAGGTTGGCCTGCGACGACAGCACGTCCATCACCTGCGCGCGGGTGATGCGCGGCATCAGTTCCATGGCGAAGGCCGACACGCCGGCATCGGCCATCACCTTCAGCGCGGCGTCGTTGCCATAGGGGTCCATGATCGCGATGACCAGCGCGCCCTTTTTATACGCGCCGAGTTCAGAGGCTTCCGGACGCTTCACCTTGATGACGATGTCGGCATCCTTCACCGCATCGGCACTGACGACAGCGCCCGCGGCTTCATAATCCGCATCCAGCAGACCGGACTTGATGCCGGCGCCCGGCTCGATGGCGACATCGATGCCCAGCGCCTTGAACTTTTTCACTGTGTCGGGGGTCGCCGCAACGCGCGGCTCCGCCGCATCGACTTCCTTGGCAATCGCAATTTTCATGACGCCTCCCGCAGCCGTTCGGCCGCGCATGACTTAACCACCGGCAATTCTGCCGGTGAACAACCAAATTCGATCAGAGAAGAAAAAACGCCATCAAGGCGAGGATGACCACGACCGAAATCGTGCCCCACTTTGTCAGCAGCAAGAAGCCTTCGTAGGTCTGCTCATGCGCCGGATAGTCCATGCCATCCGCCGTGGTGTAAGCGACTTCATTATGCTCAGCCATCGTCCCCTCCAAAATCCGGCTCAAGTACCGTTCACAAGGTAGCGCGAATTAGCCCAAATGCGGTGCAAGGGCAACGCCCGCCGCTTTTCTGACCACGGATTAAACCGTTCTCATGGAAGCCATGCAACGCTTTGCCGACGGGATTTTCACGATGCGGAACGGAGCGGCTGCTTAAATCCCGGGCTTTCAACCCTGCCCCCGTTGTCCGCTACCCCATCGCCTCGAGTTCGGCGATCAGGTTCTCGATCACCGACAGGCCGCCGTCCCAGAATTTGGGGTCCTTGGCGTCCAACCCGAACGGCTGGAGCAATTCGGAATAGTGCTTGGTGCCGCCGGCCGAGAGCATGGCGAGGTAGCGTTCCGCAAACCCGTCCGAGGCATTCTCGTAGACCGCGTAGAGCGAGTTCACGAGGCAGTCGCCGAACGCATAGGCGTAGACATAGAACGGCGAATGAATGAAGTGCGGGATGTACATCCAGTAGGTCTCGTAACCCGGCTTGATCTCGATCGCCGGCCCGAGACTCTCGCTCTGCACGCTGAGCCAGATTTCGCCGATCCGCTCGGCGGTGAGTTCACCGTTGCGGCGTTCGGTGTGGATCGCGCGCTCGAAGGAATAGAACGCGATCTGCCGCACCACGGTGTTGATCATGTCCTCGACCTTGCCCGCCAGCAGCGCCTGACGCTGTTTCGCGTTTTTGGTCTGGGCCAGCAGCCGCTTGAAGGTCAGCATCTCGCCGAACACGCTGGCGGTTTCCGCCAGCGTCAGCGGCGTCGGCGCCATCAGCGCTCCGTTTTTCGCAGCCAGCACCTGATGCACGCCGTGACCGAGTTCGTGAGCCAGCGTCATCACGTCGCGCGGCTTGCCCTGATAATTCATCAGCACATAGGGATGCGCCGACGGCGTGGTCGGATGCGAGAACGCGCCCGGCGCCTTGCCGGGACGCACCGGCGCATCGATCCAGCGGTCGGTGAAGAAGCGCTCCGCGATGCTCGCCATCTGCGGCGAGAACTCGCCATAGGCTTTCAGGATGGTGCTTTTGGCGTCGCTCCAGGGAATCTGGCCGGTCGCGGCAAAGGGCAACGGCGCATTGCGGTCCCAGTAGGCGAGCGTCTTCTTTTTGAACCAGCGCGCCTTCATCTTGTAATATCTGTGAGACAGCCGCGGATAGGCCGCGCGCACCGACGCCACCAGCGCGTCGACCACTTCGCGCTCGACCCGGTTCGCGAGATGCCGTGAGTCCGCGATGTCCTGAAAGCCGCGCCAGCGGTCGGAGATTTCCTTGTCCTTGGCCAGCGTGTTGGTGATCAGCGCGAAGGTGCGCTCGTTGGCCTTGAAGGTTTTTGCCAGCGCCTGCGCCGCTGCCTTGCGCTTTTCCGGCGCGCGATCCTGCAACAGCGTCAGCGTCGGTTCGATGGCAAGCTCCTTGCCGCCGACCTTGAAACGCAGGGCCGAGATGGTCTGGTCGAACTGCCTGTTCCAGGCGGCGTAGCCGCTGACGGATTTCTCGTGGAACAGTTGCTCGACGCGATCCTCGAGCTGGTAAGGCTTGTCCTTGCGCAGATCCTCGAGCCACGGCCGATAATAATTGAGCGCCGGCGCTTCCATTGCGCGCTCGATCGCACCGTCATCGACGCGGTTGAGTTCGAGCGCGAAGAACAGCAAGTGAGTCGATGCCGCGGTGATGCGCTCGGAGACGTCGCCGTAGAATTTCGAGATTGCAGCGTCGACGGTGTTGCCGGCATGGGCGAGACCCGCAAACGATGCCAGCCGCCCAGCGAGATCATCGATCGCTTCATAGCTCCTGATCGCCTCGGCCAGCCACTCGCCGCCATGGGGCATCGCCACCTGTTCCGCGATTTTGCCCTTGTAGGCCGTCTCGAATGCCGCGCAGTCGGCATCGAGCTTGTCGAGATCGCGGGCCACTTCCGGCGCATCGATCGCCGGATAAAGATCGGCGAGATTCCACTCGGGCAATTTGCCGACAGCACCTGACGCCGGCTTGCGGGCGGATTTTGCCTTCGCGGCAGGTTTGGACTTTGCGGATTTGCGGAGAGCGGAAGATGAACGCGAGGCCATGCTTTTCAACCTGTAATGACGTTTCGGACCGGCGTGATTGACGCGGCATTATCCACAGAACGCGAACCTGATCTCAACCCTTAAGAGGTCGTTAATCGGCTTCGGCGAGAGTGCCCCGATTCGAGACATGTTGTTGAGATAGTCCAGAGTTGCGGGGAATGCCATGGTTGCGACCATTCTGATTGCCGATGACGACGCCGTTCAGCGCCGTCTGGTCGAGAACATGGTGCAGCGCTGCGGTTACGAGGCCGTGACGGTCGACAGCGGCGACGCCGCCCTCGCCCACCTGATCGATCCCGATACGAAACCCGTCGACGCCTTGGTGCTCGATCTCGTCATGCCCGGCCTCGACGGCATGGGCGTGCTGGAAAAAATCCGCGACCTCGGCCTCGATCTGCCGGTGATCGTGCAGACCGCCCACGGCGGCATCGACAATGTGGTGTCCGCGATGCGCGCCGGAGCGCAGGATTTCGTGGTGAAGCCGGTCGGCATCGAACGCCTGCAGGTTTCGCTGCGCAACGCCCTCAACGCCAGCGCGCTGAAAGGCGAACTCCAGCGCATCCGCCACCGCCGCGAGGGCAAGCTCACCTTCGCCGACATCGTCACCCGCTCCGAGGCGATGAATCATGTCATCGCCATGGGCAGGAAGGCCGCAGCATCCGCCATCCCGGTGCTGATCGAAGGCGAATCCGGCGTCGGCAAGGAGCTGATCGCCCGCGCCATCCACGGTTCCAGCGAGCGCAGCGCCAAGCCGTTCATCACCGTCAATTGCGGCGCGATTCCCGACAACCTCGTGGAGTCGCTGCTGTTCGGCCACGAGAAGGGCGCGTTCACCGGCGCCACCGAACGCCATGCCGGTAAATTCGTCGAAGCCAATGGCGGCACGCTGTTTCTCGACGAGATCAGCGAGTTGCCGCTGGCCGCGCAGGTGAAACTGCTGCGCGCCCTGCAACAGGGCGAGGTCGAAGCCGTCGGCGGCCGCAAACCGGTCAAGGTCGACGTGCGGATCGTATCCGCGACCAACCGCAATCTGCTGAACCAGGTAAAGGCCGGCGCATTCCGCGAGGATTTGTTTTACCGCCTGCATGTGCTGCCGCTGACGATTCCGCCGCTCCGCGCCCGCCGCGAGGACATTCCGCATCTGGTGCGGCATTTCATGGCGCGCATCGCCGCCGAGGAAAACCGGCCCGCCACGTCGGTCAGCGGCGAAGCCATGGCGATGCTCAGTCAGATGAACTGGCCGGGAAATGTCCGCCAGCTTGAGAACGCGGTCTATCGCGCCGTGGTGATGAGCGACGGCGGCCAGCTCGGGCCGCAGGATTTTCCGCAGACGGGAGCAGTCCTGCCGGATTCGGATCCGGTGGGGGTCGAGCCGGTGATGCTCGAAAACCCGGTGCCTCAGGCCAGAATGGTTTCAGGTATTGAAATACCTATCGCGCCCGTCGCCGCCCCGGCCAGAGTTGCGTCCGCCTACGGCACTCTTGCGATGCTCGGCGAGGACGGCGAGGTCCGGCCGCTTGAGGACATGGAGGCGGAAACCATCCGCTTCGCCATCGCCCACTACCGCGGCCAGATGTCCGAGGTGGCGCGGCGATTGAAGATCGGCCGCTCGACCCTCTATCGCAAACTGGATGAAGCCGCCGGTGCTGAACCATCCGACCCGGCGCGCTAAAATCGAATCACTTCTGCATGGAACGAACACGCGGCTTTTTCGCTTCTCTTGTTGAACCGTTGCGGCCCGGTGACAGACATAGGAAAAGCGCGCGGCAATGCGCGCAAACCGTTGCAAGAAATGCTGATTTGAAGTCATTTCTTTTGCAATGACTTCGAGTTGATCCGGCGGCGTCTGGCCGCTTCAGGCCGGCGCGTGTACCGTCTCGCCGTATTTTAGTGCGGGATTGCGTAGCAGACTCCGATCGAGCCGGCGGTTTTGCTTCAGGTTCTGGCGGATACCATCATGAGCTGTTCCATGCCGGGGCAGTTTCACCCAAGGGGGTGCGAGAATGCGCGACTTTTCGACCGGCCACCGCAAGGGCCCAACAGGCTTCGACCGGGTCCTGATGGCCGTGACGGCCACTTTCCTCTCTCTCGCTGCGACGTCCGCCATCGCCCAGAGCACGGCGAAGAGCCCCGCGGATCTGGCCATTGATGCCGCCATCCCGCTTCCCGAACCCGCCAACGTGCCGCCGCCGACCGTCAACGACTTCAAGCCCGATGCGGCGAAGCCTGACACCGCCGCTGCCGTCACGCCTGCACCTGCGAAAAAAGACGAAGCCGCCGCACCGGCTACCACCGCAACCGTTCCTCCGGCCGCGACTGCAACCGCGCCGGCTGCAACAACTCCGCCGGCTGCCGCTGCTGCCGAGCCTCCGAAAACCGAACCCGCGAAAGCCGCTCCTGCCGTCGCAGCCGCCGATCAGCCGGTCGCCGACAAGCTGCGCGATCTGATCGCCACCAAGGGCGCGCGCTATTTCGACCGCAAGAACGAACGCACCGCCGTCGAGAATTTCTACAAGGACCGCAACTACGCGCCGCTCTGGAGCGACGCGGGCGCCGTGACGGCGCGCGCCAAGAGCGTGATCGCGCGCCTGAAGGATGCGGGCAGCGAAGGTCTCAACCCCACCGACTATCCGATCCCCGACTTCTCCGCTTCGGCCGGGCCGGATGCGCAGGCCGAGGCCGAATTGCGCCTGACGGAAAGCCTGCTCGACTACGCGCGCCACGCCCAGAGCGGCCGCATGCACTGGTCACGGGTGAGCGCGGATATTTCCTATCCCGAGCATCCGGTCGATCCCGTCGAGGTCCTCGTCAATATCTCGACCGCCAAGGATGCGTCCGCGGCGCTCGACAGCTACAACCCGCCGCACAAGGGCTATCAGGCGCTGAAGGCCAAGCTCGCGGCATTGCGCGGCGTGACCGAAGACACCTCCAAGCAGATCGCCGAAGGCGACGCGCTGAAGTTCGTCAAGCCGACCAAGAAGAACCCGAACCCGGCCGTCGCGGAAGATCCGCGCGTGCCCGCGCTGCGCGCCAAGCTCAACATCACCGAGCACGCCGACGACACGCATTACGATGCCAAGGTCGCCGACGCGGTGCGCAAGTTCCAGGCGAACAACGATCTCAAGGCGACCGGCATTCTGGACAACGCCACCGTGCGTGCGCTGAACGGCCCCAAGAGCGACCGTCAGATCGACATCGTGCGCGCCAACATGGAACGCTGGCGCTGGCTGCCGCGCGAACTGGGCGCGAAGGCGCTCGGCGATGCCTACGTGATCCTGAACATTCCGGACTACACGCTCAAGCTGATGCACAACGGCAAGCAGGCCTGGACCACGCGCGTCGTGGTCGGCAAGCCTGGCAAGCACGCAACGCCGGAACTGACGGAGACGATGAAGTTCATCACCGTCAACCCAACGTGGAACGTGCCGCCGTCCATCATCTACAACGAATATCTGCCGGCCCTGCAGCAGGACCCGACCGTGCTCGACCGCATGGGCCTGAAGCTGGCGCGCGCCGCTGACGGCAGCGTGCGCATCTCGCAGCCGCCGGGCGAAGCCAATGCGCTTGGCCGCATCCGATTCAACTTCCCGAACAAGTTCCTGGTCTATCAGCACGACACGCCGGACAAGCATCTGTTCGCCAAGGAAGAGCGGGCCTTCAGCCACGGCTGCATGCGCGTGCAGAATCCGGATCAGTACGCCGCGAACCTGCTCAGCATCGCGCTGCCGAAGGAAGGCTACACGCCGGAGAAGATCAAAAGCCTGTACGGCCGCAGCGAACTCAACATCAACTTCCCGACGCCGATCCCGGTCAACATCACCTATCAGACCGCATTCGTTGACGATGCCGGCAAGCTGGAGTTCCGCAAGGACATCTATGGCCGCGACGCCAGGATCATCGCGATGCTCAAGGGCAGCGAGGGCAAGGACATGGAGACCGTGGTGTCCCATGCCCAGCCGAACTACGTGCGTCCGACCAACGTCAACATTCCGGGCGACAGCTACGCCAGCAACGGCCCGAGCTTCTTCGAACGGCTGTTCGGCGCCCCGACACCGCCGCCAGCGGCGGTTCGCGGGCAGCGCCGGGTCATTCGCTGAGGCTCGTTGACGGCCTGAACACCCGGGAACACCGGTTTTCCCCGGCTCGCAGCTTGAAAGGCCCCGCTCTGCGGGGCTTTTTCATTAACCATCGCCCCGAAAGCATTCGTAAACCATTCCGTCCCGGATCGGCCTACCGGCCCTTTTTTGCCATACTCCGGGGGGCATACTGGCGGTTCACAGGCCTGTGACCGGGCCGGTGAGTTCCAGTTGGCGATCGAAGACTTGGGAAGCTTGATTAAGAGGACATTACCTAAAGAGCTTAGAGCGGGTAAATCTCGATTAACTCTCAGCCTTTAGACAACGTTCATCCTCTCCCGTTGCGTGGGGTAGCGGGGGATCATCAAAACCAACAGACGCAAGTCGAACTGCGTCGAGCGGGATTCTGAGTGGCGGGCGGCTTTCCACGCAGCACTGGGCTTGAATGGCTTTCGCGCACCGGTGTGCGCGTCGGTCTCGCCTCGTTGCTTCTGATCGTGACCAATGCCCGCTCCGTCCATAACGCCACCGCCGATGGCGACACCCGCACCCTCACCTTCCACCACACCCATTCCGACGAAGACCTCACCGTCACCTTCAAGCGCAACGGCCGCTACGACGAGGCGGCGCTGAAGAAACTCAATTATTTCCTCCGCGACTGGCGCAGCCAGGACCAGACCACGATGGACCGCCGGCTGTTCGACATCGTCTGGGAAGTCTACCGCGACGTCGACGGCAAACAGCCGATCAAGATCATCTCCGCCTATCGCTCGCCCGCCACCAACGCCATGCTTCGCCGCCGCTCCTCGGGCGTGGCGCGCCACAGCCAGCACATGCAGGGCCACGCGATGGATTTCTTCATCCCCGGCGTGCCGCTCGAACAGATTCGCTTCGCCGGACTGCGCCTGCAGCGCGGCGGCGTCGGTTTCTACCCCACCTCCGGATCGCCGTTTGTGCATCTCGACGTCGGCAGCATCCGCCACTGGCCACGCATGACCCACGATCAGCTTGCGCGCGTGTTCCCCGACGGACGCACCGTGCACGTACCGTCCGACGGCAAGCCGCTGAAGGGCTACGAGCTGGCGCTGGCCGATATCCAGCGCCGCGGCAATGGCGAGGACGTCGCGGCCCCGTCGAAGTCGAAGACCTTCCTGGCCTCGCTGTTCGGCCGCAAGTCGGCGGATGACGAGGAAGAGGCCGGCAACGACAGCGTCGCCGCCGGCGGCAAGGTCAAGCAGGTGGCCATCGCTGCGGCCGATAAGGCCAGGGACGCCGCGCAGGCGACGGTCGCAGCCGCAGAGAAGGTCCTTGAACGCGTGCCGTTGCCGCGCGCCAAGCCTCCCGGCGCCGCGAGCTATCAGGTCGCCTCGGCGGATTCCCGGACGGTTGCGCTCGCCAAGCCGCAGCCGGCGCTCAAGCCGATACCCACCGACGAATATACCCCGCAATCGCCGGTCGACATCATCAACGCGCGCGGCTTCTGGGATAGCGAGCCCGCCCCGAAACCCTCCACGCAGGCCCAGATCGCCGCCCTCAAGGCCCGCGGCGCCGTCTCCGCCGCCGATCCGCAATCCACGGCCAGCCTGCCGCAGAACGTCTCCCAGGCGCTCGCCTACGCGCCATCGCCCGCTCCGCTCGAACGCGCCCAGATCGTCGCTGCCAGCGCGCCGATCCCGCGCGGTTCGCGCATCGCCTCGCTCGCTCCGATGTCCGGCGGGGACGTCAACACGGCCGAAGCCGCGATCGCCAAGACCCGGAAGGGCGCGACGGCCGCCGTGGTTCGCACCAAGACAACCGACCAGAGCCACAGCATCTGGATGCGCGCGATGATTCTCGCGCCGAGCGCCAGCACGTCGCTGTCGGCTTCGATCCTCGGCGATCAGGACATGACGGTGATGCGCGTTCATTTCGCCAAGCCGAATGCTGCGGTGGCGATGACGTTCTCCGAAGATCCGCAGATGGGCATCGTCTGCGAGAAATTCACCGGCTCGGCGATCACGACGCTGACGACGACGCCGTTCGCGATGCGCACCGCCTCGCTGCGCTGACGGCCTTCCCACGAACCGTGCCTTGGGCGCAGCGCATCGCGCCAGTCGTGCGCGGCCGAGCCGGGGCCAGGACGCATTCCGATCCGTGACGGTCCCGGTTCTGCGAGACAGCGCGGCGCGCTGCATCGCGCCCGGGACACCCGCGATGCAGGTTTGAGCACTCGTCATTCCGGGACGCGTCTTCCTAGACGCGGGCCCGGATGCTTGAACCTGTCATTCCGGGATGCGCGTTCTGCACGCGCAGGCCCGGAATCCAGTCCTCTTGTTAAGGCTTGGTCCGCGGTGGTGGATTCCGGGCTCGCTCGCGAAGGCGCTCGCGCCCCGGAATGACGGCAATAATATCGAGCGAGCACCGAAACATTTCGTGATGGGGATACCAATCCCCGCCCTTCAAACCTCTCTTAAGTTCGACCCGTCCTGCTCGTGAGGGGCGCTTTCTAGAGGCGTCTTGAAGGCGGAGCAGGATGCGGCGCCTGCGCGATGTGGATTCGCACCCACACGTCCGGGAGGCCGGGGATCACCGTCCGGGCCAACTACGTGGCTCTGCCTTCGATGGCTGGACGCGGACAGGATGAAGGCGGGCGAAAGCCTGCCGGATCGGAGGCGCGATACGCGCTCGTCCTGTCCCGGAAGCACGGTCCCCCGGACACAAATCGCCGCGAATGGAGCGCCGCAAGGCGATGCGCTTCCGGAGAAATACCGCCTCGCAAGCGGATGCCGGAAGCGAGACAAGACAAGGTGCGCCTCGCGGCGCTCCATGCCCCTCCCTTTTTAAGGGGCGCGAACGAGGCAGGCCCCGCGCGCGCATGTGAGGGGGAAACTACAAGCTCACCTCGCGCGATGCGCGAGAGCAATTGCGCGTGCGTGAATGAACGTGGCTGTTTGAAAATTGAATCGGGAACGAGAGGTGACCCACTCTGTCGCAACCCCACAGTTGTCGTCCCCGCGCAGGAACCACGTTGTGGAGGGCGCGAGGCGTTTTACCGCCGCCGCAACTCAGAGCATCCCGAGCGCCTGCATGTAGGTTTCCAGGATGGTTTCCTGTTCCTGGCGCTCGTCAGCGTCCTGCTTGCGCATGCGGATGATCGTGCGCAGCGCCTTGACGTCGAAACCGTTGCCCTTGGCTTCGCCGTAGACGTCCTTGATGTCGTCGCTGATGGCTTTCTTCTCTTCCTCGAGCTTCTCGATACGCTCGATGATGGCCTTGAGCTGCCCCTTCGCGAATGAGTGCGCGGTGTCGTCGTTGTCTTTCTCGGCAGGCATAGCCATCGGAGATACTCCTGAACTCGGTATGGGGCTTGAAGGGGCGTGCGCGGCACGTCATTTGCGAGGCACACTCAAGAGTGCTGCCTGCTGCGTCAAGGCAGCGGCAGGGGTCATCCACAGTGACCCACAGAAGAAAGACATCTCGCGGAGAAAGCGCGGATTTATCTTGCCTTTGGTAGCCGGAAGACAACGGCGAACCGCTTCGCGGGCGGCGCTGCGCGCCTCGCGGAGGAACCTGTCAGTGGCCCGTGTTGCTTTTCTTGAACGCCGCCTGCTGGTCCGGCGTCGCCTCACTCTGATATGTCGCCTTCCAGGTCTCATAAGGCATGCCATAGACCGCCTCGCGGCTGTCGTCCTTGGTGAGCGCCACGCTCTTCTCGTCGGCCGCGTCCTTCAGCCAGTTCGACAGGCAATTGCGGCAGAAGCCGGCGAGATTCATCAGATCGATGTTCTGCACGTCGGTCCGTTCGCGCAAATGCGCGACCAGGCGGCGAAAGACCGCCGCTTCCAATTCCGTCCGGGTCTTGTCGTCGATGGCCATGGTCACTTTTCCATTTGATAGGCTGTGGCCTCTAACATGGGATCACGCCGCATCGTTTTCCATATCGTGAAAAAAGCCGGCCCGCGACGCCGCGATCCCGGCGACCGGGCTATTAACGCCTCTGTGAGGTTTGGCGAAACCATCAAGCGCCTCTATACTGCGCACGACCCGATCCGATGGACACGGGTTTTTCACTTTTGCCCATCATATTCAATGTGTTACGCGACAACCTTCCCGCTTGATACAGCCCGATAGATGACAGCCCGAAATTTCCGCACCGCAATGTCCCGTCGCACCATCACCGCCGCCCTCTCAGGGCTTGTCGCGCTGATGGCGCTGTGCGCATGGAGCGATCCGGCCGCAGCGGATTTCCGTCTCTGCAACAATACGTCGAGCCGGGTCGGCATCGCGCTGGGTTACAAGGACAATGAAGGCTGGGTCACGGAGGGCTGGTGGAACGTCTCGTCCCGCGCCTGCGAAACCCTGCTGCGTGGCACGCTTGTCGCACGATACTATTATATCTATGCCATCGACTATGACCGCGGCGGTGAATGGTCGGGGCAGGCCTTCATGTGTTCGCGCGACAAGGAATTCACCATCAAGGGGACCGACGACTGTCTGGCGCGCGGCTTCGACCGCACCGGTTATTTCGAAGTCGATACCGGCGAGCAGCGCGCCTGGACCGTCCAGTTGACCGAATCCAACGAACAGAATCCACGCACGCCAGGATTGCCCGGCATGCCGAATGCGCCGGGAGCCGCACAACCAGGCGCAATTCCCGGCTCCGCTCCGGGAAATCCGAAATGAGACGTCTGCGCCGTATCAAAATTCTCGCCACGCTGGGACCCGCTTCGTCGGACAGCGCGACCATCCGCAAGCTGTTCGAAGCGGGCGCCGATGTGTTCCGCATCAACATGAGCCACACGCCGCATGACAAGATGCGCGAACTGGTCTCGACCATCCGCAACGTGGAAAGCAGCTATGGCCGCCCGATCGGCATTCTGGTCGATCTGCAGGGACCGAAACTGCGGCTTGGAAATTTCGCGGAAGGCGCGGTCGAACTCAGCAACGGCGCGATGTTCACGCTGGACAGCGATCCGGCGCCCGGAGACAAGACCCGCGTCCACCTTCCCCATCCGGAAATTCTCAAGGCCCTGCGCCCCGGTCACGCGCTGCTGATCGACGACGGCAAGCTGCGGCTGATTGCGGAAGAAACCACACCCGATCACGCGCTTGTACGCGTGGTCACCGGCGGACGCATGTCCGACCGCAAGGGAGTCAGTCTTCCCGATACCGACTTGCCGGTCTCGGCAATGACGCAGAAAGACCGCGCCGATCTGGAAGCCGCGCTCGAGACGGGTATCGACTGGGTCGCGCTGTCATTCGTGCAGCGCGCCGACGACGTCATCGAGGCCAAGAAACTGGTGCGCGGCCGCGCGTCGATCATGTCGAAGATCGAGAAACCGCAGGCAATCGATCGCCTCGCCGAAATCATGGAAGCATCGGACGCGCTGATGGTCGCGCGCGGCGACCTCGGCGTCGAACTTCCGGCCGAACGCGTGCCGGGACTGCAGAAGCAGATGACGCGCATGGCGCGGCGTGCGGGCAAGCCGGTCGTCATTGCGACCCAGATGCTGGAGTCGATGATCACCTCCCCGGTTCCGACCCGCGCGGAAGTCTCCGACGTCGCGACCGCCGTGTTCGAGGGCGCCGACGCCATCATGCTGTCGGCGGAATCCGCGGCCGGCAAATTCCCCGTCGAGGCGGTGCTGACCATGAACCGCATCGGCGAGGAGGTCGAACGCGACCCGACCTATCGCGGCGTGATCGGTGCACAGCGTCCAGACCCGGAGCCCACCGCAGGCGACGCCATCGCCGACGCCGCGCGCCAGATCGCCGAAACCCTCGATCTGTCCGCCATCATCTGCTGGACCAGTTCAGGTTCGACCGCATTGCGCGTTGCCCGCGAGCGGCCGAAGCCTCCGGTGGTCGCGATCACGCCGAGCGTTAACACCGGCCGCAAATTGTCGGTGGTGTGGGGCGTGCATTGTGTGATCGCCGAAGACGCCCACGATCAGGACGACATGATCGACCGTGCAGGCCGCATCGCGTTCCGCGACGGTTTCGCCAAGGCCGGCCAGCGGGTAATCATCGTCGCCGGCGTTCCGCTCGGAACGCCGGGCACCACCAATATGGTCCGCATCGCCTATGTCGGCCCGAACCGAGACGCCGACATCTGACAAACGGCCGGAACTTCAAAACAACGATCAGGCAGCCTTGTCGGCGGCCGTCATCGTCTCTTGAATGTCCCGCGCCGTAAGCGTGGCGTTTTCCGCCGCGCCCTGCGCAATCCGCAGCATCCGCTGGGCTTCGTCGCCATACTGCGTGAAGGCATTCTGCCAGAACTGGGCATAAGCCTGCTGGAGATCCTGCAACGAGCGGCAATCATGAATCGTCCGGAACAGCTGGATATCCTCGCGCAGCCGCGTGCCGACGAACTCGGACCATTCCTTGCCGATATTCTGCAAGGTGGTGCTGACCTGCGCGTTGAACTTCGCGGTTTCGGAGAACACGGTCCCGTTCAGCTCGCTCACCCGAGCGAGATCCGGAAACGGAATGGTTCCCGCCGCCTTGTTGAAACCGTTGTCACTGCCTGATGTGGTTGTCATTGTCCGACCTTCGTTCGCTGGAGCAAGAAAAGGACGCGTGCAACGACTGAACTTCACCACCGGTCGATGGCAGTAGTGTGATAGTCAGCGACTGTGGATGAAAGAAAAATCTTCCCTGCGACTCACGTGCGAACGAGTCCGACCGGCCTTTTGTCATTGCAGGAAGGTCAGTAACAATGACCCACCCGCGCGCGAAGCGATCCCGCTATTCGGCCGGTACCATGATCGCCACATCGCGCATAATATCGCGACGCTCGTATCGCACAACCAGCCAGCCGAACAGCAGCATATCCCCCAGCAACACAAACGATCCGATGCCGGCGAACGGTTCGCCGCCCTTGTTGCCGGCATGAAGCATGGCGACGCCGATGGTGAGGGAAACGGTGCCGATGATCCAGATGCACACCTGCATCAGCGCCGTGCGCGTGACTTCCAGCGACGGATGGAGACGATAGAAAATGCCAAACAGAAACAGGGATACCCAGCCCAGCAGGTTGAGGTGAGCATGGGCGGGCATGGCGGAGTGATCCTGCGAAATCGCCATCGCGATGCCCCATGACATCCCGACGAGCACTGCAATGACCGCGGCAAAAAAGCTTAAAGACGATGCCTTCATGAACATCTCCCGATCAAAAAATATGAGGAATCCGGCATAGGTCAGCCGGAGAGGCGCCGACCTATCAGCCGGCGTCATCAAGATCAATCTGAGTCGCCGCGATCATCGCCGAAATCGCTTGCACTTTTGCATCGATCAATCGGGTTCAACGCCTGCTTAGGGAGCAGGCGCGCCTCAAGAGCGATCACGCTTGCCCTCTGAAGAGAAGAGACCGGCGATGATCGCCCGATCAATCGGCGGTCCCCTTTGCCACGGATGACATCGCCTGCACCTTTGCCACCATCGCCTCAATCTCGGACACGACCACATCGGCCGCATAGACCTGTGGCATGTGACCGCCGTCCGGCAGCACCACAAGTTTGGTCTGCGGGACCGCCGCCGCGAATGGGCGTGAATGAATGTTTGTCGAGACGGTTTTGTCGGCGTCACCTGTCACGATGGTCACAGGGACTTCGATCGACGGATATTCCGGCGCTTGCTTCACCATTTCCGCCTTCAGCGTGGTGAGATCCCACGCATTGTTGAGGAATACACGCGGACGCAGCAGCGTGCGCACCGCGGCGGCATCGACATAGCCGTCCGGCATCGTCTGTGGGGCAAATACATAACGTGTGCCGCTGTCGACCAGCAACATGCCGAGCGGCAACATGATGGTATAGGCGAGCAGCGGACCAATCACCGGAACGGTTGCGAGCTTGTTGAAGGTTCCGACTCCGCCCGGCCACGGATACGCCACCGGTGACAGCATAACGATGCCCGCGACTCGCCCGGGCGTGTCCAGCGTCATCGCAGGCATCAGCGATCCGGCCCAAGAGTGACCGACGAAGATTGCGCGATCGATACCGAGTTTGCCCAGCGCCTCATCGATCATGCGGCCATGAATGGCAGGTGTGGAATCCTCGAGGCGGTCGCGCGTGCTCCATCCGTGGCCGGGGCGATCGATCAGGATGACGCGCCGATCCCTGGCCAGCCTGTCGCCGAGCGGCCGGCGCATCATCTCCAGACTTGAGCTCGCACCATGAACGAGGACGATCGGCAGACCGGGAGCGTAAGTCGGGCCGAGTTCCACGATGTGGAGACGTGCGCCCTTCACGTTGACGAATTTGCCCTGCGGTGGATAGGCGCGGTCCAGCGCATAGACGCCGACCTGCGTGACCAGCGCCAAGACAGCCAGCGCGATCGCTGCAACAACAACCAACATGAAAAATATCCGGGAGAATTTCCGCACAGCAGAAAAAAATACGGGCCACTGAAAGAAAAGTTTCGGTGAAAAATCCGGGACCGGCTTAACTCAGAAGTGTCCGGTTAGATATCCCGGCCTTCGACCTTTTCGGCCAGTGACTTCACAAGGTCGGGGACGCGTTCGAGATACGGATTGATGGCCAGCGCCCTGCGGAAGGCGTCCAGCGCATGCTTTTCGTCGCCGGTTTCCTGCATGATCATGCCGAGACCAGCTAGCGCGCCGAAATGGCGCGGCTCGCGAATCAGCACCTGCCGGATATCTTCCATCGACCGCCTGTAGTCATTCTGCAGGTAGTAGATCGTCGCACGCCGGTTCCACGCCTCGATGTAATCGGGGCGGAGCTTGATGACGGCATCGAGCAGCTTCAGCGCGACATCAGTGTCCTTGCCATCCAACGCGACCTTGGCTCGCGACATCAGCAACGCCGCCGTATCACTCGGCGTCGCGGTCCACAGCGCCCAGATCCGGGCCTCCACCGCCTTGGCGCTCTCCTGATCGGGCGCCGCTTTCAACGCGCCGAACAGAAAATCGAGATTCTTGGTCTTGTCGCCGGAGATGCGCGGCAGCTTGGCCGGCGCTTCGGGCAGTTTCTTCTGCTTGCCGGGCGGTGTGAGCTGGGGCGCCTGCGCGGCGGCCGGTGCTGCAGCCACTGATCCGAGTACGACGGCGCCTATCGCGAGCTTAAGAAAAAGCCCGGTTCGATTTGCCGTGGATGCCGACCGCAATGCCATACAGAAAGTCTAAACGTGGAAAGCGCCGCATGCAAAACACATGCGGCGTCAAACGGTCGTGATGTAGGGATTGTCCCGGTTCGCCGGCCGATCAGGCCGAACACATCATCATGCAGCGCGGGCTAAATTAGCCGCCAGCAATCAGCCCTGGCGCGCCTTGAAGCGGCGCTGAACCTTGTTGATGACGTAAACCCGGCCCTTCCGGCGGACCAGACGGTTGTTGCGGTGACGGCCGCGCAGGGACTTCAGCGAATTACGGACCTTCATGGGACAATGCTCTCTGGAAGGCCGCGTTGCAGGGCCGAGTGTGGAACCGTTTGGTTGATGGGCAATATCCCGCAGGCCAAGGCCGCGCGAGACAGGCGGTTTCTATGCCATCGAAGGCCCAAATGTCAATCCGGAGGAAGCTATTCCGGAGCCATCTCCCGGGTCAAAATGCCTCGAATGGAACCGATTTTCCGCCTTTCCGGGGCTCGAATCTGGCTCTAATCAACATTCAGGCACATTCGCACCACCGTTATTCTGCTTTATGGGTGCATGCGTTAAAGACGGCACTGGGGCCGCTTGCAAGACAGATGTGAACCATTGACCGTCGAAATGACCACAGAGCACCGGGCCGCCGCGAAGGCCGTCAAATTGTCCCGGTCCAGCCTAGCGAAGCCCGGAAGTCCCGGCCGCCTGCCATTGCCCTCGGGCGTTATCCTGAGCCGGATCGACTGGGGAGCGGCGCTTCCCATCGCCTTCTATCATCTGGTGGCGCTGCTCGCTGTCCTGCCTTGGACATTCAGCTGGACCGGCGTGATCGTCGCAATCGTCACCGCCCGGCTGACGGGATTGCTCGGCATCAACATTTGCTACCATCGCCTGCTCACTCATCGCGGCTTCAAATGTCCAAAGTGGTTCGAGCATGCGCTGGCGGTTATTGCGGTGTGCTGCGTGCAGGACACCCCCGCGCGCTGGGTCGCGGTGCACCGCCGGCATCACCAGTACGCCGACGAACAGCCCGATCCGCACAGCCCGCTGGTGAACTTCATCTGGGGCCATATCGGCTGGCTGGTGGTGAAGAACCCCGAACTGAACCGGCTCGGAATCTACGACCGCTACGCCAAGGACATCCTGCGCGATCCCTTTTACGTCGCGCTGGAACGCAACTGGCTTCAGCTCAAGATCATCCTCCTGCAATGGGCGGTGTTCTTCGGCGCCGGCTTCCTAGCCGAACTGGCGATGGGCGGCACGGCGATGCAGGCCGTGCAGTTCGGCACGAGCCTGCTGATCTGGGGCGTGTTCGTGCGCACGGTGTTTGTCTGGCACCAGACATGGGCCGTGAACTCCGTCACGCATCTGTGGGGCTACCGGAATTACCAGACCGATGAGGACAGCCGGAATAACGTCTTCATCGGCCTCTTGGCGCATGGCGAAGGCTGGCACAACAATCACCACGCCGACCCCCGTTCGGCGCGCCACGGTCATACGCGATGGGAATTCGATACAACCTGGCTGACCATCCGCCTGTTCGAGAAACTCGGGCTCGCCACCGATGTGATCGGCCCGAGCCCTCATGTCATGGCCAAAGCCGGCATCGCGACGGGGCAGGTCATCACGACCCACGGACCGGACGGCACTCCGACGCACTGATCGAAACGGGCGGAACGCCGGTGGCAACCAGCGTGCCACGCGCTCGCCGACTCAATCTTGTTGCGGCACGTTGGCGGTCTTCACCACTCCGGCCCACTTGCTGATTTCGGCATCGACGAATTTCGCGAACTCTGCACCCGCGAGCCTGCCGGGCTGAACGCCCTGCGTCGCGAATTTCTCCCGCGTCGCCGGTGCCGAAAGAATATCCTTCATTGCCGCGACAAGTTTCGTATAGGCCGCGTTGCCGTTGGCGGCAGGCATGTAAAGACCAAACCACGCCGTCGCCTCGAAGCCCTTCACACCGGACTCATCAAGCGTCGGCGCATTGGGTAGCGAAGCCGCGCGCTCCTTGCTGGTGACGGCCAGCACACGGATGTTCCCGGCGGTCGCGGCCGGCAGCACTGTCGGCAGCGTATCGAACATGATGGGGATATGGCCGCCGATCAGATCGTTCATCGCGGGCGCCGCGCCCTTATAAGGAATATGCACGATGTCGATGCCGGCCATCTGCTTGAATAATTCGCCGGACAGATGATTGGCCCCGCCGATGCCAGCCGAACCGAACGAGTATTTGCCGGGATCCTTCTTCGCCATCACGATCAGTTCGGCGACGGTCTTCGCCGGAAAATCCTTGTTGACCACCAGCGCGTTCGGCGCGCTCGCCACTACGGCGACCGGCGAGAAATCCTTCTTCGTATCGTAAGGCAGCTTGCGATACAGACTGGGATTGATGACATGATGGGTGGCGGTCAGCAGCAGCACGCTGCCGTCGTTCGACGACTTCGCCACCATTTCGGAACCGATCGTGCCCGACGCCCCAGGACGATTTTCCACAACGGTGGTGACGCCCAGCTTGTCGCCGAGATACTGCGCGACAAAGCGCGCGAGGATGTCGGTCGTGCCGCCTGCCGGGAACGGCACGATGATTTTCACGCTGTTGGGAAACGACTCATTGGCATTTGCGCCGACAACCGCTGCCGTCAGCGTGAACACGGAAAGGATGGCAGCAAGTATTCGCTTCATGATTTCAGCCTGACTTGATTTGTATGGCGGCCGTTCGCTCGCCAGAATGATTTCAATCGGGACGCCTCAGGGTTGGCGCAGCAACCTGGCGCGCTCGACCAGCGAACGCTCGGAGAGGTAGAATTCGCCGGCCCATTTCTGATACTCGGCGGGCGGCTTCTGCCATTCCGTCTGCCCCAGTGTGACCAGCAGCTTCTTGTATTCATCGCTGTCCGCCGCGGCCTTGAACGCCTGATAGAGCTTGTCGACGACGGCGGGCGGCATTCCCTTCGGGCCAACGAGTCCATAGGGCGCGGGATAGACCAGATCGTAGCCGAGACTTTTGGCCGTCGGCACGCCCGGCAGCGACGCCGCCGGCTGCGGATCGAACGACAGCAGCACGCGCATCTTGCCGGATTCGACATACGGAAGAATGGTCCCAATGGCGTCCACCGTCGCCATGGTATGACCGCCGAGAATGGCGGTAACGGCCTCGCTGCTGCCTTTGTATCCGATGTGGGTGATTTTCACGTCGGCCATGCCGGCAAGCGCTTCGGCCAGAAGATGCATGGTGGTGCCGGCGCCTGCTGTGGCCACCGTCAACTTGTCGGGATTCGTCTTGGCGTAGGCAACCAGATCGGCAGTGGTCTTGAACGGCGAGTCTGCATTCACCGCGAGGACAAAAGTGTAGCCGCCAAGACCGGTGATCCAGGTGAAGTCCGTGATCGGATCCCAGTCCACTTTCTGCATGTACGGATAACGCAGCAGGCCTGCCGTTGCGGCCGCGATGGTATATCCGTCCGGCGGCTCGGTTTTCGCCATGGTGGATGGCGCCAGTGTCGCGCCTGCGCCGGGCCTGTTCTCGACAATGATCGGCTGACCGAGATGCTTGGAAGCGAGTTCGCCGAGTTTGCGGAACGTGGTGTCCGTCGCGCCGCCTGCGGCGAATCCCACGAGCAGCTTGATCGGCCGCGAGGGATAGGCATCTTGCGCCTTGGCAAATTGAGGCACAGCCATCAGCGCCGCCGCGACCACTCCGTAACGCAATGCGGCTTTCAGCCAACTCATCATCATCTCCCTCAGTTCTGATCCGGACTTTTCTTGCAGTTTTCGTGCCCGGTTGTTGTCACGCTGTTTGTGGCAAAGCTCCTGATACGCTCCAGGATTTCCTGTTGTTCAGGGCATCGACATCGAAGCCTGCGAGTTGCTTGTAACGGCGCTCGACCTCCTGAAGTTCAGTCGCCGCGTCACCGTGCGCCCCGCGCCGCGCCATTGCGCTCACCCGCGCCATGACATCGCCCGCCTGCCGCCGATTCGCGAGTTGTACCTCGCTCGCAACAGGACGGCGATGCGTCTCATAGGCGCGGAGACCGTCGTCAATATTTGCGGCGTTCGCCACTTCATAGGCCAGCACGCGCGCATCGAGGATCGCCTGCGACGCGCCGTTGGAGCCGAAAGGATACATGGCGTGGGCGGCATCCCCGAGCAGCGCGCATCGTCCGAACACCCATCGCGGCAGCGGATCGATGTCGGCCATCGGATATTCGTAGGCTTCCGACGCCGACGCCACCAGACGATGAACATCGAGCCAGTCGAACCGGTAGTCCTTCACGAATGATGCAATGACATCCGTGGAAACCGGCATATTCCAGTTGCCGAGTTCGGCATCTGCTTTCGTCTGATCTTTTGGGCGAACCAATAACCAGTTAAGAACGCCGTCCGCGATCGGATAAACTACGACGCGCTGGGTTTCGTCGCCGATGATGACCATCGATCGTCCGGTCAGAAACGGCGCGGACGAGGTGACGCCGCGATACATCACCCAGCCGTTAGACGCGAGCGGCACTGGCGAACCATAGAGGCTGTTGCGCACCGGCGAGCGAATGCCGTCGGCGGCGATCAGAACGTCTGCGGAATATGAGACAGGACGTTCCGCGGCCTGATCGATGGCCTCGATCAGAATCTTGTGGGCTTGCGTGGCATCCACGCCGGTTACGCGTTGTGCAATCCGGATGGAGGAATCTCCCAGACGCCGCCTCACGGCATCGGCCAGAAGCCGCTGCAACGTGCCGCGATGAATGGAGTATTGCGGCCATTTGTACCCGGCATCGAGCCCGCGCGGCTCGGCCCAGATCAACCGGCCCGACGGATCGTAATAGGCCAGTTCCTTGGTCGGGATGCCGACGCTGTCGAGCGCGTCACCGAGACCGAGTTCGGTCAGTTCGCGAACCGCATGCGGCGGCAGGTTGATGCCGACGCCGACATCGCGAAGCTCGCGCGCCGCCTCGAGGACAAAGACGTCGTCGCGGCCGGCGGCGTGAAGACTCAACGCCGCCGTCAGTCCGCCAACCCCTGCCCCCACGATGGCAATCGACATCGCGTCCCGCTCCCGATCAGGCCGCAGCAGATGCCGCGACGGGAAACTCGACCATGGCCTCGCCGGTCGCGACCTTCTCGTCGTGCTGGTTCTTCACCAGAACATCGATCAGCACCCAGCGCGAGTTCTGCGTGATCTGCTTAGCCTTGATGATGCCGGTCGGCTGAATGGTGTCGCCCGGTTTCACCGGCTTGAGCCAGCGTGTTTCAAGACGGCGATGAATGGCGCCGGCCGGATAGGCCCAGTCCGTAAGCATGCGGGTGATGAGTCCGAAATTGTTCATGCCGTGCATGATGATGCCGCCGAAATTGGTCTTGCCGAAATTGCCCTTCATATAGTTGTCGTCAAGATGCAGCGGATTGTAGTCGAGCGATCCGTCGCAGAAGAGACGGATGGATTCGCGCGAGACCGCGAACTTCGGACCATCGATGGTATCGCCGACCGAGAGATTGTCGAATGTCGTCGTCATGTTCGGATTCCTCTCGCGTTACATCGGCCGGATGGTCTGGCCGCGGCCGGAACAGATCACATCGCCATGCTGATTGAAGAAGACGTTGTCGTGCACCACGAACAGTCGCTCGCGCTTGATAAACTTGTCGAGCGCGCGCGCCTGCAACGTAATGGTGTCGCCCGGGCGCGCCGGCTTGTTGTAGCTCCAGGATTGTCCCGCGTTAACCGTGCCCGGTGAGCGCATCCAGTCATCGGCGGGCGTGCAGGCGAACATCAGCAGAATGTGGATCGACGGCGGGGCGATCAGACCGCCGTAAGGCGTGGTCTTTGCATAGGCCTCGTCGAAATAGAGCGGGTGATCCTCGCCGACGGAACGACAGTACAGTTCGATCGCTTCCTTGGTCAGCAGATAGGGAATCGTTTTGCGTGGTTCGCCGGGGACGATGTCGTCCCAGACCTTTCGCAGATTGGCGTCTTTCCAGAAATCGGTTTCGAAGGCGGCTTGGGCTTGCGCCATGGCATTCTCTCATCTATCGTTCATCAGGCGAACTTTATAGCCGCCTTACGAACATTATGGTCCGGCCGTTCGAGCCTGACAAGACGGAAAAAACGAGGTTTTTAGAATGGCCAAGGATAGTGACAGTTTCGTGCGCGCGATCGCCCGGGGATTTTCCGTGGTTGAAGCGCTCGGCCGCCCGCCCGGACGGCACACACTGTCGGAAGCTGCGGCATTCGCAGGGCTCACACGCGCAACGGCGCGCCGCATGCTGGCGACGCTGGTTGCACTCAAGTATTGCGAGGCCGATGGCCGCTACTTCAGCCTGCGTCCTCGCGCGCTTGGCCTCGGATTGTCGTACCTCAACGCGCTGCCTTATTGGGGCTATGCGCAACGCGCGCTCGAAGACCTGCGCAACGAGATCGGAGAGTCCTGCGCGCTGGCGGTGCTCGACGAGACCGAGATCGTCTATGCGCTGCGCCTGCCAGCACGGCGCATTCTCTCCGCCAATCTCGGCATCGGCAGCCGCCTGCCCGCGCATGTGATCTCGTTGGGCCGCGTGCTGCTCGGGGCGCTTCCGCCGGAGAAACGCGCGGAGGTTCTTGCTGCTATCGACTACAAACAGATCACGCCACGCACAGTGACCTGCCCGATCAGGCTCGGTGAAGAACTCGCGCGCGTGGAGGCGCAAGGCTACGCCTGGATCGACGGCGAACTCGATCCCGCGATCTGCGGCATTGCCGTGCCAGTCCGGGATCAGGCCGGTCAGGTGGTGGCCGCCATCAGCATCAACACAATCTCCGGGACGGTGACCGAAACCGAGGCGAAGAAAAAGTTTCTGGTGGCATTGCAACGCACGGCGCAGGATATCCGCACGCAGACCGCGGCGAAAGGGTGAGACGATGCCCCGTAGGAGAGCCAATACGTCTCATTCCCGTCTTGTCGTCAGGTTTTACCGAACGCCTTGCGCAATTCGCCTTTCGCTGCCTCCAGTTTGCGCTTGCGCGCAGTCGAGAGATTCTTTCCGGCGCGGTTAATGTAGAACACCAGCATCGACATCGCAGATCGATAGGGATCGCTCTTGCGACGATGGCTGCGCTCTGCCGATCGCTTCAGCGACCTGGCGATGGCGGCCGGACTATCCTGCTTGAATACATCGTGCTTCAGATCCAGCGCATTGCTGGTCGCGGTGACGCGGCCAGACCATTTGCGAACCGGACGTTTTGCTGCCGTCTTGCGTCCGGATGCCGTTCTCCGGCTCTTCGTCGCGGACGATGTCTTTCGCGTTCGCCTTGCTGACGATTTGCGTACGGCCGTGGCCATGATAGGTCCTCCATCGACTCCAGACTGCCGACAGGACAAAGCATGAGCATCGAATCGGTTCGCGCGTTCTTCGCGAAAAATGCGCCCGAGATTTCCGTGATCGAATCCAACAAGAGTTCCGCCACCGTGGCGCTGGCCGCCGAAGCGTTTGACGTCACCCCCGCCGAAATTGCCAAGACGCTGTCGCTGCGCGTCGGCGATCGCGTGCTGCTGGTTGTGACCTGCGGCACTGCGCGGCTCGACAATAAAAAGGCGCGCGCCGCGTTCGGTGGCAAGCCACGCATGCTGAATGCTGAGGAAGCACTGGATGCCACAGGCCATCCGGTCGGCGGCATCTGTCCGTTTGGGCTGAAGACACCGCTGCCGGTGTATTGCGACATATCGCTGAAAGCTTTCAGCGAAGTCGTGCCCGCGGCCGGTTCGATCAACAGCGCGGTGCGCATTTCGCCCGCGCGCATGGCCGAATTGACCAGCGCCGAATGGGTGGATGTCAGCGAGTTGCCCGCATAAGGAGAACTACTCCACCTTGCCGATCTTTTTCACCGCAGCGATCAGGCGCGCGCTATCAGCCTCGACGAACTTCGCAAAGTCCGGCGCATCCAGATAAGCAACCGGGCTACCCGCCGTCTCGAAGGTCTTCACCACCTCCGGCGCGCGCACGGCTTCACCCATTGCCTCGCGCAGGCGCGTCATGATCGGTGCCGGCAACGCCCTCTGGGCGAACAGCCCGGCCCAGATGTAAAACTCAACATCTTTGTAGCCGAGTTCCTGGAAGGTCGGCACGTCCGGAAAACTCGCGACGCGCTTGGCGCCCCAGCCGGCCAGCACACGCATCTTGCCGTCATCGACCTGCGCACGCAGCGTTCCCGGCGCCGACGCGACTGCCTGCACCGTGCCGGTGAGCAATCCGGTGAGCGCAGGGCCTGCACCTCGAAACGGCACATGCAGCAGCTTGATGCCGGCGCTCGCGGCGAACATTTCCATCGCAATGTGCAGCGTGCCGTAGGGGCCGGACGAGCCGTAGGGAATTTGTCCCGGCCGCGCTTTCGCATCCTCGACGAAATCCTTCACGGTCTTCCAGGGCGCCGACGCTGGCACCGCCAGCATGGTCGGATCGGCAAGCACCCGCGCAATAGGTGCGAACTGCGACATTTCATAAGCGACGGGACGGTCGAACAGCCGGTCGGCCTCGGGTAATACCGCCAGCGAGGACAGCGTCATCAGCAGCGTGTAGCCGTCCGGCTCGGCGCGTGCGGCCGCTGCGTTACCGACCGAACCACCGCCACCACCGGCGCGATTGTCCACGATCACGGGCTTGCCGAGAATGCGCTCCAGCGCCAGTGCAACCGGACGCGCCGCAAGATCGGCCTGCCCGCCAGCCGGAAACGGGACGATCATGGTGATGTTGCGCGCGGGCCATGCCGCCTGCGCATTCGTGTTGCCGGACAGCGTCGTCAAGACAGCCTGCGACAGCGGCAACACCGCAGCCGCCTTCAAAAGCTCGCGCCGATTCATGGTGCCTCCCCTAGTCTTATTTTTATGAGGGAACGGTAGCACACACGATGGGATGCAGGAATGACGATCGGGCGGCCGGATTACTCCGGCAGTCCGATCAGATACGAGCCGCGTCAGGCCGCACGGATATTGGCGAGGAAGCGATCGACGTCACCGCGCAGCGTTGCGGCCTGCCCGCTGAGTTGCTCGGCTGAAGCGAGCACCTGCGTGGCTGCCGTGCCGGTCTCGCCAGCGGCGGCATTGACGCCGACGATGTTGCTGGAAACTTCACCGGTCCCCTGCGCGGCTTCCTGAACGTTACGGGCGATCTCCCGCGTCGCGGAGCCCTGCTCCTCAACCGCCGACGCAATCACAGTGGCGATCTCGTTGATCGATCCGATGGTGCCGCCGATGCTTTCGATGGCCTGCACCGCCTCGGCGGTGGCCTCCTGCATCGCGGCCACCTGCGCCGAGATATCTTCGGTGGCCTTGGCGGTCTGGCTGGCGAGCGACTTGACCTCGCTCGCGACCACCGCAAATCCACGGCCGGCTTCTCCCGCGCGCGCGGCTTCGATCGTGGCATTGAGCGCGAGAAGGTTGGTCTGGCTGGCGATGTCGCTGATCAGCTTGACCACAGCGCCGATCTTCTGCGCCGCCGCCGACAGACCCTGCACCGTGACGTTGGTGCGGTTTGCCTGCTCCACGGCCTGACCCGCGATCTTGGTGGATTCGGCAACCTGACGACCGATCTCGGACACCGAAGACGACAATTCCTCAGTCGCGGCTGCGACCGTCTGCACATTGGCGGAGGCCTGCTCCGCAACCGCGGCAACCGTCGTGGCCTGATGGCTGGTTTCCTCGGCAGTCGCAGACATACTCTGCGACGTCGCACGCATCTCCGTCGCCGCTCCGGTGAGCGTATCGAGCGATTGACGAACGCCCTGCTCGAAATCGTCGGCCATTTTCCTGAGAAGGTTTTTCTTCTCGGATTCGGACTGCACTTTCATCTCGTCCTGCTCGGCGCGCAGACGCGCGGCCTCAATCATGTTGTCCTTGAACACCTGCACCGACTGCGCCATCGCGCCGACTTCGTCGCGGCGATCCAATGCGGGCACCTCGGTGGAGGTGTCACCCTGGGAGATCTTGCGCATCGCCCCGGTCATATCGACGATGGGCCTGACGATACTGCGGCTCAGCAGAAGCGACATGCCTACAACCAGCAGCAATCCAATGCCGACCAGAGCACCGATGCGCTGCACCTGTGTCCAGAAGATCGCGTCGACGTCGTCGACATAGATTCCACCGGCGATGATCCATCCATAGGGCTTGAACTGTGTCGAATAGGAAATCTTCGGCACCGGCTGGTCGGAGCCGGGGCGCGGGAAACGGTAAGCGACAAATCCGCCACCTTTGTTACCCATCTCGATCAACTGACGGGTGTAGAAGACACCGTCGGAATCCGGAGAATTCGTCAGATCCTTGCCCTCGACTTTCGGGTTGGGATGGACCTGCACGGCGCTGTTCGAACCAAACGCAAGAAAATAATCTTCCTTGCCGAAGCGCAGCGTGCGCAGCAACTTCGATCCGCGCTCGAGCGTCTCGGCATCCGAAAGGCCGGCCTTGCGGGAAACTTCGTAGTTTTGTTCGACAGCCTGGCGCGCAAGCAGGACCAGATCCTGGAGCTTGGCTTTGCGGTCCTCTAGCAGATTATCCTTGAGCGCCGAGAGGCCGACACCGGCGACGCCAACGATACCCAGCGCCGAAAGCACCACCATCATCAGCAGCTTGGACGAAATCCGCAAATTCCCGAGCATCGTTAACCTTTCTGGTTTCAGCGATCGATAAACCGGCAGGCGCTTTGCGCCAGATCAATGGCTAACTTAAATTCATGAAACAGCTCCTAACGGGAGTCTGAATTGCAATTTGAATTGGTTGAGTATTCCGGCAATGGCGGACCACAATAGAGGCCCAATTTATAGGCGTTGGCGCTCCCGGATCAGGCGTGCTGGCATTGACAGGACCTAGATGAGTTGCGCCGGAGATTTGCCGATCGTGCCCCTCAAAGATGGACGTGTGAAATGAGAATCAAGGCCGTCGTATTCGACGCTTACGGCACACTCTATGATGTGCAGTCGGTTGCTGCCGTCACGAACCAGGCTTTTCCCGGCTATGGCGAGCTGATCACACAGATCTGGCGGCTGAAACAGCTTGAGTACACCTGGCTGCGCTCGCTGATGAACCGCTACGAGGACTTCTCGGTCATCACACGCGACTCGCTGACTTTCACACTCAACGTACTCGGGCTGACATTCAACGGAGCAGTCTTCGATCGCATTATGGACAAATACATCCATCTCGACCTTTACCCGGATGCGAAACAGGCGCTCACCGGACTGAAAGACCGCAAGCTCGCGATCCTCTCCAACGGCAGCACCGACATGCTGAATTCGCTGGTGCGCAATACTGGCCTCCACAGCATTCTCGACGCAACCATCAGCATCGACTCCACGAAGACCTTCAAACCGTCGCCGCGAACCTACGAACTGATTGAATCGAATCTCGACGTGAAACCGCATGAGGTGCTGTTCGTGTCGTCCAATCCGTTCGATGCCTGCGGCGCAAAAGCCTTTGGCCTGAATGTGGCATGGATCGAACGCGTGACGCCGCAAGCAATGGCTGCCGAGCTTGCGAAAGCCGATCTCGTGCGCCCGCTGTCGATGTTCAAGGCGTTGCGCATGCAGATGGACGAGTTCGGGATGGAACCCGACTTTCGAATCTCCGCACTTGCCGACCTGCCCAGGCTCATGACCGCGGACGCTTAGGGAATTCGGACGTTCGCATCCGCGGTTACTGTTGCAGAAAAGACTCGCCGTCCGGCTTTGCATCTCAGGCATGTCCTTTGGGAATCGCTGCGACTCGTGACTGGCACGATTGATGCTTCGCATTTCACCAAGGAGGTGATGTGATGCGATCAATCATTTTCTTGTTTCTGACGGTGGCGCTGCTGCTCACCCGCGTATGCTTCGCGCACGACGCCGATGGCAAACCGAACTGGATTGCCGAAGGCTCCTACAAAGGCCAGGACGGCGTCCACTGCTGCGGACCCAGTGATTGCGAACAGCTCAGCGCAGACGAGGTACAGGTCCGCCCCGACGGAATCTGGCTCACGCGATTCAAGGAGCTGGTTCCGTTCGAACAGGCGACGCCGAGCGAAGACGGCAGAACCTGGCGATGCCACAACCTTTCCGGCGAAAGGAGGTGCTTCTTCATGAAGTACGGCAATACATAATCAAAGCGATCGCGCGCGGCTGACATCCGCGCCGGTTGATGTATCTCCGGACATGCCCAATGCGTCCGGAGCGAGTGCTCAAATGCCGAGCGCGACACCATCCTTGCGATGGTCGGTGGCGCCGAGCAGGACACCGCGTTCATGATCGATCCAGATCGCCTGGCACCCGCCGATGGCTGCATCGGCCCATTTCAGATCATGTCCACGCGCGGCAAGCTCAGCGCCGATTTCTTTTCCAAACGTCGGTTCGACCGACAGCACGCCTTCAAAAGCGAACGAGCGCGGCGCCTCGGAGGCCGCCTGAATATCCATGCCGAGATCGAAGATGTTGGAAATGAAATTCGCGTGGCCGGTTGCCTGATAGTGCCCGCCCATCACGCCGAACGGCATCGCGCAGCGGCCGTTCTTCATCACCATGCCGGGAATGATGGTGTGCATCGGCCGCTTGTTCGGAGCGAGCGCATTGGGATGGCCGCGCTTGAGCCGGAAACCCCAGCCGCGGTTGTGCAGCAGCACGCCGGACTTCGGCGCATAGATGCCGCTGCCGAACGGCTGAAACAGCGAATTGATGAACGACACGGCGTTGAGATCACGGTCGACCACCGTGACGTAGACGGTGTCTTTGTGCTCGATGTCATCCCAGTCAACACTCGCGCTGGCGTGCGCCATGTCGATCTTGCTGCGGATCGCACCGATATAACTTTCAGACAAGAAGTGCGTGGCATCGCTCTTGCCGAAAGCGGGATCGCAGAAGAATGCGTCGCGCGCACGATACGCCGCCTTGGTCGCTTCCGCCAGCAGATGGACGCGGTCGGCTTCCGAGAGCGATTTGATGTCGTAGCCAGCCAATGTCCGCAGGATCATCAGCGCCGCGAGTCCTTGCCCGTTCGGCGGACATTCAAGAATGTCGTGGCCGCCATAGCTCGTGGAAATCGGCGTCACATCCTCCGGCGCGTTCGCGGCGAAATCCGCAACGGTGTGCACGCCGCTAAGGCCTTGCAGCACGCTGACGATTTCTTCCGCAACCTCGCCCTCGTAAAATGCGGCGCGCCCTTCGCGCGCGATGCGGCGCAGGGTTTTGCCGAGCGCGGGCTGATCGCGCCGCGCGCCAATCTCCGGCGCGACACCGCCGGGAAGATAATGCGCTTTCGCGGCGGGATTGCTTTCGAGTTTCGCACGGTTGCGCGACCAATCCGACGCGACGCGTGGCGTGATGCGAAAGCCGTTCTCTGCCGCATCGATGGCTGGCCTGAAAATTTCCTCCAGCGACTTGCTGCCGTACTTGGCCGACAGTTTGCACCACGCGTCAATTGCGCCGGGAATCGTGACGCCTTCGATCGAAGTCGGCGTCAGCGCCGTCACACCCCTTGCCATCGTCGTAGCCAGATCGGTCTTCGCGGGCGTGCGCCCGGAGCCGTTCAGCGCCACCGGCGTGCCGGCCTTCAGCGAGTAAATCACGAAGCAGTCGCCGCCGATGCCGGTCATCTGCGGCTCGACCACCCCCTGCATGGCAACGGCAGCAATGGCCGCATCCATCGCGTTGCCGCCGGCCTTCAGAATATCGAGCGCGGCGAGAGTCGCCTGCGGGTGCGAGGTCGCGGCCATACCGCGTTCGCCCACCGCGATGGAGCGGGACGGCGTGATGAAATTGCGCATTGAGGGAAACCTTCGAGGATGGAGACGCATCGTAAACGGACTTGTTGCATCGATCCAGTGCGGAACATCAACGTGATCGAGCCTCACCGGGTTGCCCGTTTGGTACGCCCCAGTTTGGCGGCGAGATAATCCGCCAGCACCTCGACGCGCGCAGGACGCGGACCGCCCGGGGGCATTACCAGATGCACCGCGCCCTCGGGCTGCTTCCAGTCCTTGAGGATCACTTCAAGCCGCCCGTCGGCGATAGCGTCGCCGACGATAAAATCCGGCAGGTCTGCGATGCCGAGCCCGGCCAACAGCGACGGCATGGTGGCTTCGCCGTTGTTGACGCGCAGTTGTCCGGACGGCCGCACCGTTGCCTGCTCGCCGGCCGCATTGACATAGTGCCAGACACCCGGCGTCGAGAGATACGCGTAGCCGAAGCACTTGTGCTGGGCGAGATGCATGGGATGTGTCGGCCGGCCGTATTTCTTCAGATAGGCCGGGGTTGCCACTGTGTAGCGCCGCATGCCGCATAGCCGGCGCGCCACCAGTGATGAATCCGGCAACCGCGCGATGCGGACACCGGCGTCGAAGCCCTCGCCGATCAGGTCGACGGTCGCATCGCTGAGATGAAGGTCGATGGAGACCTCGGGATAGGTGCCGAGGAACTCCGGCAATAGCGGGCCGATCACCTTCACGCCGAACGTCATCGGCACTGCCAGCCGCACCAGCCCGCGCGGCACGGCCGACTGGGCCAGCGCCTCATTCTCCGCCGCCTCACCGTCCATCAGAAGCTGTGCGGCACGCTCGGACAGCTTCTGGCCGGCATCGGTCAGTGCCAGTTGCCGCGAGGTTCGGTTGAACAGGCGCGCGCCGAGCCGCTCCTCAAGCCGGCTGACGGCCTTCGAGACCGTTGCTTTCGAAAGCGCCAGCTCGGTTGCAGCGCCTGCGAATGACCGCATTTCCACGACTTTGGCGAAGATCGCCAGCGCCTCGAAGTCCGGAAGTTTGGCCATCCGTACATCCCCTTGCATGTCACAAATAGAAACAATGAGTTTCGATAGTTTCTATTTATGCACGAGGTCGTACTGCTTATCCATAACGCCAACGACAATTTCCAATGTCGAAAACGAACAAAGGAACATCCCATGATCGAACTTCGACCTTTCAATAAGCTCGGCAGCGCTGATCACGGCTGGCTGAAGGCGAAGCACCACTTCTCTTTCGGCAGCTACAATAATCCCGCGAATATCAGCCACGGCAGCCTGCGCGTCTGGAATGACGACGAGATCGCGCCGAACACCGGTTTCCCTGCGCATCCCCATGCCAACATGGAAATCATCACCTATGTCCGCGAAGGCGCGATTACCCATCAGGACTCGCTCGGCAACGAGGGACGCACTGAAGCCGGCGACGTGCAGGTCATGAGTGCGGGGTCCGGCATCCGCCACTCTGAGTACAACCTCGAGCCGGTGACGACCAAGATCTTCCAGATCTGGATCGTGCCGACGCAAGCAGGCGGACAGCCGACCTGGGGCGCGAAGCCGTTTCCCAAGGCCAACCGCTCCGGCAAGTTCGTCACCATCGCCAGCGGCTTCAAGGCCGACAACGATGCGCTGCCGATCCGCGCCGATGCGCGCGTGCTGGCCACCACGCTGAAGGCCGGCGAGACCGCTGAATATGCCATCGGCGAGAAGCGCTACGGCTATCTCGTCCCGGCCACCGGCTCGGTGGAGATCAACGGCGTGCGTGTCAAGGCGCGTGACGGCGTCGCCGTGCAGAAAGAAGCGTCGGTGAAGATCACCGCGCTGGAAGACAGCGAACTCGTGCTGGTGGATGCGGCCTGACGCGACCACTTTACGGACACTTTGAGGAGATGGACATGAGTGAAGCATCTGTCGTTATCGAAACGCTTCTGGCGCGAAATCTCCTCGAGGTGTTCGGCGAGCACGATCCGGCAAAACGCCGAGCCGTGATCGGCGAGTTGTTCACCGAGGACTTCACCTTCACCGATCCTCATGGCCGCAACTCCGGCCATGAGGCGCTCGATGAAGCTGTCACCGCCCTGCACAAACTGCTGCCCGGTTACGTCTTCAAGACTCGCGCTCCTCCTCAAACGCTGGAAGACGCCGGCCGCCTTGCCTGGGCCTTCGGACCTCCCGAAGACCCGGAAAGGGTCACCGGCCTCGACGTGATCGCCGTTCGCGGCGGCCGGATCGCCGCGCTCTACACATTTCTCGACCATCCTCCCGCGTGAGATTCGCGGGGAGCAGACCCTCCCAAACCCACCAACGCAAGGAAGACTCCAATGACCAAGGTTCTCGTTCTTTATTATTCCGCTTACGGACACATCGAGGCGATGGCGAATGCCGTCGCGGAAGGCGCACGTGAAGCCGGCGCCACCGTCGACATCAAGCGCGTGCCTGAACTCGTGCCGCCGGACGTCGCGAAGGCGTCCTACTACAAAGTCAATCAGGCCGCGCCCGTCGCCAAGATCGAGGATCTTGCGAACTACGATGCGATCGTTGTCGGCACCGGCACACGGTTCGGCCGCATCGCCTCGCAGATGGCAAACTTCCTTGATCAGGCAGGCGGCCTGTGGGCGAAGGGCGCACTGCACGGCAAGGTCGGCGGTGCATTCACCGCCAGCGCCACACAGCACGGCGGCCAGGAAACCACACTGTTCTCGATCATCACCAACCTGCTGCATTTCGGCATGGTCGTGGTCGGCCTGAACTACGGCTTTGCGGGACAGATGGGCGTCAAGGAAGTGACCGGCGGTTCGCCTTATGGCGCAACCACCATCACCGACGGCGACGGCAGCCGCCAGCCGAGCGCGAACGAACTCGCCGCGGCCCGCTATCAGGGCAAAACCATCGCAGAGACTGCAAAAAAGCTGCATGGCTGACAGGAAAATTGACGGCAGCACAATCAATGCTGCCGTCAATTTTATAAACTGACCGATCCCTGCGATATGATCGATACCGGCGTGGCGGATTGTTTTATCTTCCTTGAAAACATCTGCGACTAATGGCGGTCGCGCAAATGCCACGACAACAAACTAAAGTTCGCGGGCCGGGTTTGTTGAGTTCTTTCCAGTGAGGGAGAAATTCCGATGCCGACCATTAAAGTTAAAGACGGTACCGAAATCTTTTACAAGGATTGGGGCTCCGGGCAGCCCATCGTTTTCAGTCACGGCTGGCCTCTCTCGGCGGACGATTGGGACACGCAGATGCTTTTCTTTTTGGGAAAAGGCTTCCGCGTCATCGCCCATGACCGGCGCGGTCACGGCCGATCCTCACAGACGGCGGACGGTCACGACATGGACCACTACGCAGATGATCTGGCTGCGCTGACCGCGCACCTCGATCTGAAGAACGCAGTGCATGTGGGCCACTCGACCGGCGGCGGCGAGGTGGTGCATTACATCGCACGTCATGGCGAAAGCCGGGTAGCGAAGGCCGCGATCATTGCCGCCGTTCCGCCGCTGATGGTCAAGACAGCTTCCAATCCCGGCGGTTTGCCGAAAGACGTGTTCGACGGACTGCAGGCACAGGTCGCGACCAATCGCGCCCAGTTCTATCGCGACCTTCCGGCTGGACCGTTCTATGGTTACAATCGGCCCGGTGCGAAGCCCTCGGAAGGCATCATCCAGAACTGGTGGCGTCAGGGCATGATGGGCGGTGCCAAGGCGCACTATGACGGCATCGTCGCCTTCTCGCAGACCGACTTCACCGATGACCTCAAGAAGATCACGGTGCCGGTTCTGGTGATGCATGGCGATGACGACCAGATCGTACCTTATGCCGATTCAGGACCGCTGAGCGCCAAGCTGCTGAAAAACGGCACGCTGAAAACTTACAAGGGTTTTCCGCATGGCATGCCCACGACGGAAGCCGAAACCATCAACGCTGACCTGCTGGCCTTCATCAAGAGCTGAGGCTCGTTTCAACGCCACATACCAAAAGGCCCGCTCGATGAGCGGGCCTTTTTCTTTTTTCGCAGTACTATGGTTACGAAGCCTTCTGCAAGGCACTCACGTCATTGACCGGCTTCTTTAGATGAACGTGGGTATCGACATGATCGATCCACGCCACCGGCACAAAATGATGCTGCCCGTCAGGCGAACTGCTTTTGGTCAGCTTGATCTTGTCCGTGCCTTCCATGTGATCGACCTGCCCGACCGTCTTGCCGGTGGAATCGATAACGTCCATGTGTTCCCTGATTTTCGACACGTCTGCCATTTTTGGCCTCCTTTGTGATGAGCCCTGACAACGACGCAACGCGCCGGAGGTTTCGGTGCTGCAAGTGGAACCTCTGGACTGCCGCGCGGTTGTCGAGCGGCATCAAACCCCGGAGATTGAAAAATGGATAAGGATCGAATCACAGGCGCCGCCAAGGATGCCGCAGGTAAAGTTGAAGGCGCGTTCGGCCGCGCCACAGGCGATGCTTCCACGGAAGCCTCCGGCCGCGCCCGGGAAGCCGCCGGCACCGTGCAGAATTTGTACGGGCAGGCGAAGGACGCCGTGCGCGACATCGGCGACACTGCGGGTGATTACGCCAAGGACGCGTTCGATAAAGGCAGCGATATTTATCGTGACGGCAGCGCCGCGGTGGCGTCCACCGTTCGCGACCAGCCGCTGGGTGCGTTGCTGGTAGCAGGCGCGGTCGGCTTTGCACTCGCGTTGATGCTCAACCGGCAACCGCGCCGCCGGAACTTGCGTGATTACTATTATCGGTGAGGGATAACTCGCCGCATAGACGCGGTCCGGAAGGAAGGTCTATTTGCCGAGGTGTCGCCGCACGGCGGCAACGGCGGGGCCGACTTCCTGGATCGCGGCGGCGAGATCGTCCGGCGAGACGTTGAGCTTGGTGGCCCAGTATTTAGTCTGGGCGTCATCCGTCGTGTCGATTACAGGTGCAGGCCGCGCACCGGTATTCGACGACAGCACGGAGGCGACTGTCACAAGACGGAGCATTCTTCAAAATACCACGGATGTGCCGGGCTCGCACGCTGCGGTGTGTCGCAACGTTAATGAAGATGAAATTTAGTCAAACGGATGCACTACCGGTTATTTGGCATTCTCGGGGACAAAATTGCTATAGTTACTTCAGAAACCCGCGCCATCAGGGCGCATCGCATGGTTCCGAGGCGACAGTGGCCCAGCCCTTCATCGTTTCCATTCCGCACAAGCTCGGCAAGGACGAAGCAACCCGGCGGCTGAAGGCGGGACTCGGCAGCATTCGTTCAGAGTATGGAAAGATTCTCCAGGTGCATGAGGAAATCTGGAGCGGCGATCGCCTCGCATTCCAACTGACGGCATTGAAGCAGCGGGTCAGCGGAACGATCAATGTGGCGGAAGATAACGTCAAGCTCGAGGTCATGCTGCCCTGGCTGCTCGCCGGACTGGCTCATGGCGTGCAGGCGACCATTCGCGCCCGCGCGACGCGCATGCTTGAAAAGAAATAACGCGCGCTATTTGTTGTAGTGGCTCGAAATCCGGCACCACTGCAGAATTTCGTTCGCACGTAATTTAGCAGGACCCGCCGCTTAACCGTTATTGGCCGTCAGCTTCAGCCACGTGGTGTGAACGTTATTCTTGACCTGTCCCCACTCGCTGGCGGCAACGTCCCAGTTCACAATTTGGCGCGATGCACTTGCCGATGCACCGCTTGCGACGCTCGAGGTGGCCATCGAATCGTGGATGTAGACGACGCCGATCGTCAGCAGGCAGCCCAGCACCATTCCCAGAAAAGTTCGCATGTGATCGTCCTCCGACCCATGCAACGTGTCAGGGAACAAGGAGTTCCACCCGGAAAGGCGAACCCATGAATATCTGGGGGAAGATGGTGGTGGAAGCAGTCACCCGCGAACCGGTCTCCAACGCAGTTCCCTGCGAACAGGGAAAAATACAGGGAATTCTGCAATTCCAGGGCACCAATAGCCAGTTCCATAGCGAGAACCCTCTGCGCTGCAGCGACTTCTCCCGCAATTCCCTACGCAACTTATCAGGCAAGATTTTCGGAGAATAGGGAATTTTCAAGCCGAAACAGGGAATTTTACCTGCAAATAAGTAAGCGTCCATTTCTCGCACACTTGTTCCTAGCATCGCGGAAGCGATCTGTTCTCACCAGCAATTTGCAGGTGAGGAGGACAAGATGTCGAAGGGTTTTCATCCGCGTGAGCGCTATGGCGAAGCATTCTGGCGGGCGCATCATGAGGCGTGGTGTCGTAGTGAGTTGAATCAACGTGAGTATTGCGCGGCTCAAGGCATTCCGCTCAAGACGTTCGGCAACTGGCGGGCGAAGTTCAAGGCCGAGCCCCGGCTGCCCGAACCGAAGCTGCTCTACCGGCGGCGCCACTTAAGTCATGGACTAAGTCATACCCTTAGTCATGGTCTTAGTCATGACTTACCAGTGTCGGTCCCCGTCATTCCACCCGCACGTGAAGGTCGTCGTCGGAAGTTCAGCGAGGCCGACAAACGGCAAATCCTCGCGGAGGCGATACGACCAGACGCGCGCTTCTCCGACGTTGCCCGGCACTATGGGATCGCGGAGCGCGTGCTGTTTCGATGGAAGCAGGAGATGACAGTTGGTGGTGAGCCAATGTTCGTGGCCGTGCAGATCACTGACGCGGTGCTGAGCGACAAGGAGCATGTGTCATGACGCTGCTTCCTCCGGGCGTAAAGGTGCATCTGGCCTTCGGCTTCATCGATATGCGCAAGGGCCTCGCCAGTCCCGGTCTTCTCGCTCATGTCCTGGTCGCCAAGTACTGCGATCACCTTCCGCTTTACAGGCAGAGCCAAATCTTCGCCCGGCACGGCGTCGAGATCGACCGCTCGACCCTGGCGAACTGGGTGGGCGGCGCCTGCTGGTGGCTGGAGCCGCTGCAGGCAAAGCTTGCCGAGCACGCCTTCGCCTCGCAAAAACTGTTCGCCGACGATACGCCAATCCCGGTGCTCGATCCCGGCGGCGGTCGCACCAAGACCGGCAGGCTCTGGGTTTACGCCCGCGATGACCGTCCCTGGAGCGGAGTTGATCCACCGGCGGCGATCTACTTCTACAGTCCCGATCGCAAGGCCAAACGTCCAGCTTCTCATCTGGCACAATTCAGAGGGGTTGTTCAGGTCGACGGTTATCCCGGCTTCGACCGGCTCCGCGTCGGCGGCAATATACAGCTCGCCGCGTGTTGGGTCCATACGCGGCGCAAGTTCTATGAGGTCCATCAGGCGACCGGCTCTCCCATTGCGGCTGAAGCGCTAAGGAGCATCGCCGAACTCTATGCGATCAAGACAACCATCCGTGGCGAGAGCGCCGGTACACGCAAGGGCGTGCGACGAGCCCGGTCACTGCCACTGGTCGAGGCGATGAAGCTATGGTTCGAGACGAAGCTGCTACACATCCCGCCGCGCAGCGGCCTCGCCGATGCGATCCGTTATGCGTTGACCCGTTGGAGCGATCTTGGCCGGTTCATCGATGACGGGCGTATCGAACTCGACACCAACACCGTCGAGCGCGCCATCCGTCCCGTTGCGCTGGGACGCAAGAACCATCTGTTCGCGGGCTCGGACGGCGGCGGTGCGCGATGGGCAACCGTCTGTTCACTCATCACCACTGCAAAGCTCAACAACGTCGAGCCGTTTGGCTATCTAAAGGACATCCTGCAACGCATGATCGACGGCCATCCCGCCAGCCGTCTCGACGAGACGCTGCCATGGAATTGGCAACCTATCAAAGGCAAAGCCTAGGCCTTGTGTAAGAAATGGACGCTTACACTTAATTCAACGACGGTAGGGGCGCGGTGCGTTATCAGCACCGGCAACGCCATTGTTGCATTTCTAATGGCTTTTCTCAGTAACCGAGTTTCATGAGGCTCTCGCCGGGGCCGGCGGCAGCCTCTCCTCTCGATCGAGCACATCGAGCGTGCCGCTGTTTGCACAGAATTCCTGATAGGTCCGAGCCGCCGTTCCGGCACGAAGTTCGTCCTGACATATCGCGGTGTTCAGACACGCAGCACATACGCGTTCCATGTCGCGCATGACGGCCGGTTCGGTGCGGGCGATTGCCGAATTATCGATTCCAAGAGCGCTGAGCAGTCTGCAAAGATTGTCGGCCTTGCCGCGCCGTTTGCCGGCCAGCCTCGCAAAATCGGTCGGGGAGAGGCGAAGATCACTTGCGATCGAGGAAAACTCTCCCGGCGGCAGGTGAGAAAGCTCTCCGATGTCGCGGCGATGTGCGAGCCATGCGGTGAGACTATCGATCACGCGGCCGAGGATCGGGCTTGAACGGGATACCATGGTGCGCTCCGTCTGTTTGAACGCGATCACGATAGCTGGTGCGAGAGTATCGTCTTTGCGCCATCGCAACTTGCCGTAGCTTTAATGCAAGCTAGCAAACCCGAGCAAGGCTTTGACGTCGGCTGCTATCATCAACGGCGTCCACGGCGGGTCGAACGTTATGACGACATCGACCGACCGGACCCCAGGCACGCGCGATGCGCAGTTGGCGACGCCATCCTTGAGAAAGCTGACGGCCGGGCATCCCGGCGTGGTGGCCGTCATCACGATATGCGCGAGGCCGTCGGTGACCATGATTGTGTAGACAAGTCCGAGGTCGACGATATTGTGCCCGAGTTCGGGGTCGATGACAGTCCGGAGCGCTTCCCCGATCAGTTCAACGAGGTCATCGTCATTCATGCCGGCGCCCGGACAGTGAGTTCGTAGGCCGATCCGTCCGACGTGAAACCGCCGAGCCATTGGAAGCCCCGCTTTTCCAGATGCGGAAACAGGAAGACCGGCTCGCGGCGAAGCAGCGCAGCGAGCGTCTCCCCGGGAAGGAGCTGTTCGGCGGCGCTGAGGATCCGCACCATCGGTTCAGGAGGATCGAGGTTCCGGTTGTCGAGCCGCACGACCGGTTCCGGCCAAGTATCCGAAACTTGCGATGGCGGCGGAGATTCGGCGAGCGCTATCCCCGCTGGCGTGAACAGGACCTCCCACTCGCCACCGTCGAGTTCTCTCTCCGAGTGGACGAAGCCCCTGTCGGCCATGACGCTGAACAGCGGGATGGGCTTGAAGGTCGCGTAGAGGCGCAATCCATTGTCGGGTTGAAGATTATCCAGGGCAGCCATAATCGCCGAAAACGGCTCACCGCCCGCGCGCAGGATGGGACGGACGTCAACGTCGATGTAATGGGTCATGACTGTTTCTTTCGGCATGGTTCAGGTCGAGAATACAAAAGTCGCGGAAAGCTCGTTCCGCTCGGCAGACGGAGCGGCTCGACTACATCCCTTAGGCGACGCGTCCGGACGAGTTGCCGCACAATGCCGGCAGTCGCCACCGTCATCGCGAGGACAGCGAGACGGAAAGCAGACGGCTGGCCGGCCAGCAAACCGCCGGTCGCTATCCAGACGGATATGAAATAGCCCGCGAACCACTTGGCAGCGCGCCGCTCGGCAACAAGATCCTGCACGCGGGGCGTCGGCACGCGCCCCATCGCAGGGCCATAGGTTTCGAGCCAGGTGAGAAAAGCGACGATCTTGTAGAGCTTGGCGAGGACGAGCCCCGAAAGCCAACCGAAGGCGATTAGGAACGTGAAGGCTCCGACATGCGCCGAGAACGAGCCGGTGGCTACCAGTTCGATCCCGAGCAATGCCGCTGCGGCCAGACTAACGAAACCGTAGGCCGCCATGCGAGTATTCAGCTCGAGTTGTCGTCGTTTGCGGTTGCGGTAGAGCCCCGCGATGTCGCGGCCGTAGAGAGAGAGTGTTGCGAGGCTCAGAACAGCGGTCGCCAGAAGCACGACGTCAAGTCCGGTTTCCATCGCGATGGCGAGAAGTCCGCCGGTCACGACAAAGCTGATCGTCACCGCACCGGCAAGGAGCGTAATGCGACTTTGGTGCCCCTCGATATCAGGCGACAGCATGAACATCGATAATAGGCGATAGCTGACGCCCATGGCGGTAAGCGTCAGCCAGCCGCCCAAACCGGAGATCGCATGAAGCGGGACACCCGATTCCAGAATCGTCCCGAACGCGGCACCGCCATACCCAGCCAGCGACCATGCAAACACGCTGCCTAGCAACGCTGTCGCACACAGCGAAGCGAGTCCGATGAGCACGAAGTGTGCCGGGCCCATGGGAGGACGGGCCCGCCACACCGTCAACACAAGGTCGATCGTCATGAGACCGAATCCGGCGATCAGCAAAGTCGCGCCAAGCGGAAGCAACCAGAGCCACGCCGACAGGCGCCCGCCGAGTGCGAGAAAGCCCGCTAGTAGCGCAATCAGACCGGCCGTGAGCAATGCGAAGGTGGGCAGCTCCCAACGCTCGGAAAACAAGGGTTTCGCTACCAGGACCGGCACGAACTGGAATAACGCCCCGCACATCGCCATGCTGAGCCAGCCGACGCAGATCATGTGGACTATCACCAGCGTATCGGGCGATGCGACGTCGACAGCAGGATAGCCAAAGCCAGCGACCATGAGGATCTCGGCTGCCAACAACCATACGATCGCAGCCGCAAAGTAGCTCATCGCCCATTTTGAAAGGTTGCCGCCGATCATGATGGAGCCATAGTCGCCATTACGAGACCTCCAATTGTCTCCCTCAAAATAGTCAGGAGCGATCCGGTTTCTTTGTCCCGACGCAAACCAGAAGCGTGATCGTGGTCGGTTCGCCGACCAACGTCGATCAGGCGAAGGCCGTGCCTCAAACGGGCAAGGCCAAGCAGGTATTCGCCACGCTTTTCGACAAGCTCGAAACCCATGGCAACTATCCCCATCCCATAGTGTGGCAAGCAGCGCCGCCGCTTCGGGGAGCATCCCCAAACTGCGCTTCGCGGCTTTCCGGTCCGCTCATGCGTTGTCCTCGTGAGTGGACACGAACTTCACGGTATCGCCCGGCACAATCTTCACAAAGGACGGCTCGAATACCATCGCCACCCCGTCAGATCCCTTGTTGAGCATCTTCACTTCGATTTCCGCAGCATGCGCGGCTCCCGCCAGCACCACGATCGCAGCGACCAGTGCCGCCTTTCAACCTTACTGTCATTTCGTCCTCGCCTTTGCGGACCGGCGACTGCCGGGCTCCGCCTTCTTCGATATCCAACCCGTCGATCCCGGACTTTGCGCCAGCGCAACCAGCCGGCGGGTTCCCGTGCCCAAGGCTCGGCCCGGTGTTGTGGCCTGCAGCGGTGGCGGTTAGTGTCCGGCGCATTGCAAGGAAAGGTGCCATGGCCTCAGTCGACCGTTCTTTGGTCGCCAGTCTCTCAATGTTCTCCGGCCTGAATCCCGGCGAACAGGAGGAGTTGCTGCGCGAGGCTCGCTCGGTCCGCTACCCGAGGGGTACCGCCGTGTTCGAGCAGGGCGCGGAAGCCGACCGCTTCTTCGTGCTGCTCCACGGCCATCTCCGCGTCGAGAAGACGACGCCGCAAGGCCAGCAGACCGTTGTTCGCTACGTGTCCGCAGGCGAACTGTTCGGCGTCGCACAGGCCATGAACCTGTCACACTACCCTGCGACGGCAGTGGCCGCGGTCGATAGCATCGCCCTCGCTTGGCCATCATCGTCTTGGCAGCGCCTGATCGCCAAATTCCCGAGCCTTTCCAGCAGCGCGCTGCAAACCGTCGGTAGCCGCCTACAGGATACCCAGACCCGCGTGATCGAAATCTCGAACGAACAGGTCGAACAGCGGATCGCGCACACGCTCCTCCGTCTTGCGAAACAAGCCGGCCGCAAGGTTGAGGCCGGGGTCGAGATCGATTTCCCGATCAGCCGTCAGGACGTCGCCGAGATGACCGGCACCACGCTGCACACGGTCAGCCGGATCCTCAGCGCTTGGGAAGGCCAGGGGCTGGTCGAAGGCGGGCGGCAGCGAATCGTCCTGCGCGACTCGCAGCGGCTCCACAGCCTTGCCGAAGGTAACAAAGACGACCGGCCCGGCACGCCCGGTCCCTGATTTCAGTATCTGGAGGCCCATGGTTGACCGACGTACCGTCGGAAGAAACATGGTGCCGTTGGTCGCGAGCCCCCATCATCAATCCGCCAGTCGACTTTCCCGAAGACATCGTGTCTGTGATCGATGACAAGACCTTTTCGGTAGCCGATTCGGAAAGCGGGCTCCGCCATTATCTCTCACGCTGAAACATTGATGCCAAATTCAAGACTATCAATCGGGAGAATCTCACCGTCGGCATGAGTCTCCTAACACATGCGAGACGCGCAGACGCGAATTTACTTGTAATGGGAGGACACGCTCACGGATTTGAACGAACGCTCATGTTCGGTAGCGCGACGATAGATATCTTCGGTGCGAATCTCAAAATTCCAGTGTTCTTGTCGCATTAGACGCGAGCGACGACCGTCAGAGCGTTCCAATGACGCATTCAAGCCTGACGGTGAAGGCCCACGGCAAGTGCAGCGATTTCTAGTGAGACATAAATACTGCGATCTGCTTTTGTTCGATCATTTCGATCGTCATGGAGCCAAATACAGGATGCCCGCTACGATGGCGGGTATATGCGCCGAGAATGGTCAGATCCGCATCGAAATTCGAAGCGGCGGCAAGCAACGTTAAGCTCTCCGATTCTTGTTCAATGGGAACAACCATGCTCTTCGCGAAGATTCCGTGACATTTTAAATAGTCAACGACATCTTCTCCAGAGGGTTGGACGTCGTAGTTGCCGACTGTGACTACGAGAGTGTCTGCGCTTCGCAGAAGAATAGGGATCGCAAATGCGATGGCGCGGGCACTCTCTAATGACCCATTCCAGGCAATTATACTTCGTTGGCCAACTCGCGTAATCGTTCTTGGTACGAGCAGAACAGGCCGAGATGTCTCCCGCAGCGCGGTCTGGATAGAAATGTTTGGCCAGTCGAATTCGTGTGAATTTGGATGCGTGAATACGGTTAGATCGGAGACGCGACCATGCTGAGCAATTAAGTCGGCTTCGATCCCTTGCAATTCTAGAAACTTTGCCGACAGCCCCTCAGTCGCTATGTCACCGGGCCAGTTGATGCGATGGGATGCGCAGCAATTCCGAAACAGCGTGCGGGCGCGCTCCACCTCCGTTTCATCTGTGAACCCATTCTCGCGTTCGACAGAGCCCGCAAGTTTGGTCCGATTGGTCGATGGATTGCCGTTTGCCATCTTGGCGTAAAGCGCCACGATCTGAGCTCCGAACTCGCGACCGAGGTGGAGCGCAGCATCAATTGCTTCTGCGTCACTATCAACATCGGCTAACGGAACAAGAATCTTCTTAAACGACATCTTGAAGCTCTCTCCTTTTTGGCAACGCCTGGCTGTGTCCGGAGAATCAACCACAATCAGAACATCACCGGCTGGCTTCCGACGAAATTCCTGCGCGACGCTACAGAGCAGGGACTACGGCAGGAGGCCATGCCCGCGCCGCCGATGACGACCACATCAGGTTATATTTTATCTTTGCGTACAAGGGGCGTTAGCGGGGGCCGGCGACCAGAACGTCGCAGGCTGCTTCCTTGAGTACCCGTTGCGTGACGCTGCCAAGAAGGGTCGGGAGAATCACGTTGCGGCCATGCGGTCCGAGGGCCAGCAGATCGACGCGGCTGCTGCGTGAGAGACGGCCGAGGACGACGCCAGGAACGCCTTGCAGATTGCGCTTCTGTGTTTTGCTAGGGCCCGCCACTTCAAGCGCGAATCCGGCAAGATCGTGACTAGCCTTGGTGATTCTGGCCGAGCGGTATTCTTCCATCGCCGCCTGTGATGTCCCAGCGCGTAACATGACCTGCTCGACGGTTAGCGGAATATCGTCAACATGAATCAGCGTGATTTTACCATCCGGAGCCAGTTTATGCGCTTCCCTAGCGGCAGCTGCCGATTGAGGCGAGAAATCAACCGCGACAGCTACTTGTATATAAGGCTTTACTGGCTGGCGCCTGACCACAAGAACCGGCGTGGGCGCCGTCCTGATCACCCGGTCAGCTGTCGAGCCTAGAATCTTCTCCTTCAACGATTGTGTTTTGCCCGGCCCGATTACGATCAGACCTGCGGAAATCTCACGCGCCACTCGAGTAATGACTTCGTGTGGCGATCCAAATTCAACGCGGCAGACGCTACGCCGAGTGCGCCCGGTTTCGCTCAATAAAGCCTCAAGCCTCGTGAGCATTTGCTGTTTAAGTTCATCCTGCAGATCGGTTTCGCTGCGACCCGATACGCCGGCAACATAGGACAACGTCTCCCTTTCGATGACATGGAGCAGCACGAGCTGGGCAGCATGTGTCACAGCCAACTGGACCGCTCGGGCCAGCACCGCATCGCTTCGAATCTCCAGATCGAGAGCGGCCAGAATCATCTTCATCTTTGAGGCACTCCCGAAATCATAATCATCATACTCCTCCATCACAGCTTTATGTGGTCATCGGGACCGTTCTCGGAACTGCCGATGCACCGACGAAAATGCTGTTGACTGCCCGAACGATAATTGAAGCAATGATAAGCTAGCAGACGAAATAAGTCAGACGTTATCCAGGCTCAACATTTTACGTTTGATCATCGTAGGAAAGAGCTTCCGTATAGCGGCCCCAATCGGTCACGGCGTGCAGCGGCTGGCTGGCCGCGTCCGGCGTCACGTGATCCTCGACCTCGATCGAAAAGCATGCGCGAAGGCTCGGCCGATTCACTGAACGGCCGTGCTATCGCAGCGCCCGCAGCGCATTGAGGATGACAACAACGTCGATCGCTTCCTGCATAAGCGCACCCTGCACGGGCGGTAGATAGCCGAATGCCGCGACCACCATGCCGGAGACGGATAGGCCCAGCCCGACGAATACGCTTTGCAGCGCAATGCCACGAGTCCGCCGCGCAATATCGAGCGCTCTGGCGAGCGGCAGCAGCTGATCGACAAGCAGAACCACGCCCGCGGCCTCCGAAGAAGCAGCCGCGCCTCGCGCGCCCATCGCCACCCCGACATCGGCTGCGGCCAGAGCCGGCGCATCGTTGACGCCGTCACCCACCATCATCACTTGGCGCGTTGCTGCTTCACGTCGAACGGCAGCGACTTTACCTTCGGGCGTCAAATCTCCCTGGATTTCGTCGACGCCGAGGGATTGGCCCACCGCCTGCGCAATGTGATCCATATCGCCGGAAGCCAGCACGATCCGTTCGATTCCGGCCGCCCTCAGCGCATCGAGCGTGGAGCGCGCATCCTCCCGCAATTGGTCCTGAAGCAGGATGACGCCCGCGACCACGCCATCCACCGCAACCGCAACCGACATCACGCCAGGGGGCGGGTCGAGTCCGCCAACCATTTGGCCGTCGCCACTGCTGCGGTTGCGCACATAGGTATCGCCGCCGATCGCAACACGTCGACCGCCGACCGTACCCTCGATCCCCTTGCCGGGAACTTCCGTGATATCGGAGGGCGGCAAGAGCGTCAGCCCCGCCTCAGTGGCCGCCTGGATGAGCGTCGTCGCCACGACGTGCGCCGATGCCTGATCTAAACTTGCGGCCAGCCCGAGCACGTCGTTATCGGAAAAGCCATAGCGCGTCCTGATTTCCGTGATCGCGGGGCGTCCCTCAGTGAGCGTCCCGGTTTTATCAAGAATAGCCGTCTGCACGCGGGCCAGCGCTTCCAGCGCTGCGCCGTCTTTGACCAACGCCCCGGATTTCGCGGCTCGCGACATGCCGGAGATAATCGCCACGGGAACGGCGAGGATCAAAGGGCAAGGCGTCGCCACCACCAGCACGGCCAAAGCGCGGATCGGATCGTTGCTAACGGCCCAGGCGATGGCGGCGATGGATACGGTCAGCACCAGAAAGCCAATGGCATAGCGGTCGGCCAAGCGCGCCATCGGCGATTTGCTCGCCTGAGCCGCCTCGACGAGGCGGACAATTCGCGCATAGGTGCTTTCGGAGGCTGGCCTGCTCGCGATTAGATCGAAGGGCGCGCCGACAAGGGTGGACCCGCTCAGCACCTCGCCACCGCGCGTGAGACTTTTGGGTATTGATTCTCCGGTTAAGGCCGAGAGGTCAAGCACAGCTACGCCGTCGACGATGTGACCATCCACCGGTAGAACCTCGCCCTGCCGAATGAGCAGGCGGTCTCCTTGCCGGATCGTCACGATCGGAACTTCTTCAAGGGCATGATCGCGATAGCGCATCGCAGTGAACGCGACGCGACCGAGAAGCGCTGTCATTTCGCGCCGTGCCTGTCCTTCGGCAAAACTCTCCAGCAATTGGCCGCCAGCATACATCAACGCTACGACATTGCCGGCAAGAGTTTCCCCGAAAACAAGCGCCGCCGACATGGAAAGCGCCGCAACGACGTCGAGCCCAATATCGCCCCGGCGCAGCGATCCGATAATCTGCACGAACAATGCGAGCAGAACGGGAATCGTCCCAAGCGCCCAAGTGAGATGGGACCGATCAGCATCGCCATGCCACCAGAACCAGCCGCCCACCGCCAGGCCAAGCAGCGCGACGAAAACCAGCAGACGGGAGCCGTAGCGCCGATAGCCGACGCGGCGCACTGCAGATTCAACTCTATCGAAGACGGTCAATGTCGAGCATTCTTATGATCATGCACATTCTCAAATATGCATGCCAGCGCCTGGCATGCCGATACTGCTATGATCCTGACCACCAACTGTTCCATGTTGAGCGCAATTTTTTCGAGCATTCTGAACCTGCCTGAGGTTTCCAGACCGAGCTGCCTCGAGCCGATCGCAAGTGCTTTAATGCTGAAGCGCCTCTACTGCGTAATCAGATTCGCCCCTTTTCAACCCCTCACGCAAACGAAAGGTATCCGAGACCCAGCCGAAAACGCCACCCTGCATCTTTACCATTTTGATTGCCGCATCGTGGTTGCCCACATCGGTCGCGCCGACGCTGTCCTTGAGCAACAGGCACCAATATCCGAGATCGTTAGCCTGCCGCATGATCGTGTGCACGCAGACATCGGTCGTGATACCGCGAAGAATGAGATGGGTCACACCAAGATTCTGCAGTGACCTGACCTGGGTTTCTTGGACCAAGCTTTGTGAGAAAGTCAGCTTGGAAAGGAGCTTTGGTATGCCGAAGAAGAGGTTCAGCGCGGAGCAGATCGTGGTGTTGCTCCGTCAGATCGAAGTGTTGATGTCGCAGGGTAAGGGTGCGCCAGTGACGTACCGGGAAGCCGGGATTTCGCAACAGAGTTATTATCGCTGGCGAAAGGAATACGGTGGCCTTGAGCTCGATCAGGCGAAGCGGATGAAGGACCTGGAGCGGGAGAATGTCCGCCTCAAGCGTCTCGTCGCCGATCTGTCGCTTGAGAAGCAGGTGCTCAAGGACGTTGCCTCGGGAAACTTATAAGCCCTGAGCGGCGCCGGCAGGCGGTAGAGGGCATTCGAGGGAAGTATGGTATCTCCGAACGCCATGCCTGCCGGATCGTCAGCCAGCCTCGCGGGACACAGCGATACACCAGCATCGTTCGGGCCGATGAAGATGCGCTGACGAGAGCGATTGTCTCTCTAGCATCGCAATACGGACGATATGGCTATCGCCGGATCACATCTCTGCTGGTCGACGCAGGCTGGCAAGTGGGTTGTGATCGAGTTCAGCGAATCTGGCGCCGTGAGGGGCTGAAGGTACCCAGGAAGCAGCGACCGCGCGGCCGGCTGTGGCTCAACGACGGATCCTGCATCCGGTTGCGACCGCAGCATCGCAATCATGTTTGGAGCTACGATTTTGTGGAAGCGCAAACCCACGATGGGCGCAAACTCCGGTTGATGACTTTGATCGACGAGTTCACGCGGGAATGCCTGGCGATCAGGGTGGCCCGTCGCATCAACAGCTTTGGCTTTGGCGTTATCGAGACCATGGCCGACGTGATGATCGAGCGCGGTGTGCCGGAACACGTGCGTTCTGACAACGGCGCGGAGATGACGGCAAAGATTGTGCGCAGCTGGTTTGCAAAGCTGGGATCGAAGACGCTCTACATAGCGCCCGGCAGCCCATGGGAGAATGGCTACTGCGAGTCCTTCAACGGGAAACTGCGCGATGAATGCCTGAACGGCGAAATATTCTTCAGTCTGAAGGAGGCTACCGTCGTCCTCGAGCAATGGCGCAAGCACTACAACGCGATCAGACCGCACTCTTCCCTGAATTATCGACCACCGGCGCCCCAAACATCAGCCCCACCGACGCATCTGGATCGGAGCGCAGCAATGCAGTAATCTCTATCCCGCTGCTCCAAAATATCCGTCAGGTCAACCAGACGATCCGTATGGGCCCGAGACGATAGGTCTTACGAAGGTGCAGGACCTTCTCGACGATCTCCGGAGACGTGCCATTGGCGGGATTCTTCGGCGCTGTTTTGCAGTTCTCGAGGCCTGCCAGGCCGTGCTGCCGAAAAGCCGTCCGCCAGCGATAGAAGCTGGCTCTGCCGACGCCAAAATACCGACACGCCTTGCCGACATCACCAATCTTGTCAGCGTGTTGGAGCACCCGCAGCTTGTGGTCCACATCGCGCCTGAATTTGTACATCCTGATCATCCTTCCTGCCGTTGAGGCTTAGGTTAAAGGATGTCTCGCAAGTCCGTACATTCCTACAAGCTTTGAAGATACCTACTAGGCGAAAGAAGGCAGCGTTTCAGCGTACTTCTTCAAGTCATTCTTTCTGATCTTGCCGTTCGGAGCAATTGGAAGCTGTGGCATCACGATTATCTTCTGAGGTTTTTTGTACCGAGCGAGGTGCTCATCCAGCAACGCAAACAGTGCGTCTATCTCTATATGGCAGCCGGGAACCGGCTCAACAAAGGCGATAATTTCCTCATTACCTTCGATTGACCGCCCAACGACGGCAGAATTCAAAACTGCTGGATGCGTATTGAGCGCCGCCTCAATCTCCGGAGGATAAACGTTGAAGCCTGAACGAATGATCAATTCTTTAGTGCGCCCCTGCACTACCAGCTCTTGCTTTGAATTAACGCTCACAACATCGCCAGTATTCAAGTATCCATCCTTATCAATTACCGCCTCCGTAAGCTCTGGCTGACGGAAATAGCCAAGCATCACGTTAGGTCCACGCACATGCAGCTCACCCGGAGAGCCATCCATAATCTCGCAGCCATCGGACCCAACAACCTTGATCTCAACTCCAGGAATTGGAGTACCTATGTTGACCTCATTGCTTCCCATCTCATACAGAGTGCGGCTAATAGTAGGCGACGTCTCAGTTAGGCCATAACCGTTGTGAAGTACCACGCCGAGCACCCGCTCGACATTTTGGCGAAGCGATAGATCGAGCGGCGCCGTCCCAGTGTAGGCGTACCGCAACCGATTTGGCATGAGTTGAAGATCAGTTTGGTCAGCATGAGCAACGAGGCGGGCAAATAAAGCTGGCACGGCTGCGAAAAATGTCAGCGTACCATTTTGAATGACTTCGATTGTCTGCGCGAGAGAAAAGCGCGACATAATTCGCGAATGGCCTCCCGCAAAGAGCAGTCCTTGCATCAGAGCAAGCCCGTACGAATGCGAGATGGGCATGAGGCATAACGAAACATCATCCGCGAAAATGGTCTTCGTTACTTTTCCACGGCAGGCAACAAATGCAAGATTACGATGGCTCAGCATCACCCCCTTGGGGCGGCCTGTCGTTCCCGTTGTGTAGATCAGCGTAGCAACCTGCTTTGCGGGATCACCTTCAACCTTTTCGGCCATGGTTCCCGCATCGAGGCTTCCAACTTTCACCCTACCGATCTCGTCAAATAGCTCCAGAGTTGCGCCATGGCGCCGTGCGTGAGCGTCCGCTTCCGAAGAAATGATGTGGGTGTAGAATACACGGCGGGGACTGCTGTCTTCCTTGATTAAATCAATCTCGCGTGAGCTGAGACGAGCGCTAGTCATCACGCTCCACGCGTCCAATCGACTTGCAGCGTACATCAGGACAATTGCGGCGATCGAATTCTCACAAACCACCATAACACGGTCGCCAGGACGAACACCCAATTCTGCCATTTTCCCAGCAACATCGGCAACAGTGTCGATCAGACGCCGATAGCTCCACTCCGCACCATTTTCATCAGTGAATGCAATTCGGGACGCCCCCTCCTTTGCACCCTCCTCCAATATCATGTGGATTCTAGGTGGCAAATTCGACAATAGATCCGGAATCATCGATCATCTTTCTCCACAATGTATATCTTTGGGAACATTCTCAAGAACACAACAACCGCTCAGTACACGGAGCCAAATGTTATCTTGCGACACTGGTTGATCACACCCAAGAAGATGCTGGACTACTGATACTACCAATCTGGTAGTTCCATTTTTTTGCCATGTCAAGAATGGAGATTTGACAGGTATCCTCAGTTGCCGTGCGTCGTTCAGCGGGCTGAATCAGCGTAAGAGATGGAAGGCCGCACGGAACATCGTGTTCGGAGAATATTTCTGATCCGCCCATTCCGGCACTCGCGCGACGTAATGCTGCGTGGGCACGCGCATGGTCATAAGCTCTTTCGCCGAGGATTGATTCACCGCGATGGTGACGTCGAAATCTGCCTTAGTCGTTTGCATCCTGATTACATCACCGACAATCTGGATAGTCTCGGCGGCGTCAGGTGATGTGGTGTGACCGATAAGCACGTGACTGGTCGAAACATCGACAATGAGCTTCATGAAAATGCGACTTGTGTTGCCTACATCGTCGCCATGATCGGCTTGAAATTGGTTTTGTAGATACCGGCGCGAATGAACTGCGCGCCGGCTTCCGCTTCGGTCAGCCCTACCGTGCAGACCTAAAGCTGGGAAATGCCACAGTCAACATATCGTTGTGGTCGATCCGTCGTGAGTGATAGCCGAATACGCGCTTGGCTCTCACGGATCGCAACGAGCGTAAGATTGATGCGATGGGTTACGTCAGCACGACATTGATATGTGACAAGTATATCTAGAACTAATTCCTGACTGATATCTCACCATTGAGGGAATGAGCGCGACGCCATGACCTGACGGATATTTTGGACCAGCGGGATAGAGACTTCTCTAATTGGCCAATCGAGGTCAAACACTTTCAAGCCTTTCCCACCAATCCGACGTAAAATGTAACTCGCAGGAGCCGCGCTTCTCTTCGGGATCGGCATTCTGAACCCCACGGAGGGAGGATGCCATGAAGCGGAAGCGGTTTTCGGAGGAGCAGATTGCCTTTGCGCTGAGGCAGGCTGACAGCGGCACGACGATCGAGGAGATCTGCCGCAAGATGGGGGTCTCAGAGCCGACGTTCTACCGGTGGAAGAAAGTTTACGCCGGCATGGGCGTCGCCGAGATCCGTCGGCTGAAACAGCTTGAAGACGAGAACGCGAAGCTGAAGCGGGTGGTGGCGGATCATCTTGCGATCGGCATCGACGACGTTGCAGGCCCGACGTTCTGAGAGGCCCAATGCGGCCTGCAGATGCGCGACACCTTCGCGCTTGGCGGCGAGGGCCCTACCATTTTTTACCAGAAGCTCGCGGAGTGCGGCTGCATCCAGCATCTGCTCCGCCAAAATTTTCTTCAGCTTGGCATTCTTGTCCTCGTGCCGCTTCAGTCGCTTGGCCTCGGTAACATCCATGCCACCATATTTGGCTTCCAATAATAGCGTCGCCTCCGAGACGCCGTGCTTGCGCGGCGAGATCCGCTGTCTTCGCGCGCGCCTCGTGTTCTCGCAAAACCTCGATAATCTGCTCTTCCGTAAACTTGGCTCGCTTTTGTCCACCCTTCACAAGGCCGGACTCTAACTCTCCGTGGAGGAAATCGACAGTGGCAGGTCAGTCTGAACAGAATCTCCGCATCGGTGGCCGAGCCTCGGAAGTTTCAGGAGCGCCTACCGTTTCTTGGGCAAATTTGGCTCGCCAAGCAAGCGCTGCCAATTCTCTATCGTTTGGGATAGATGGTCGCTCATCACTTGTTCGGCTTGACCGACGCGACGATTTTCGATCGCTTCAAGAATCTTGCAATGATCTTCATACGAGCGACGTCCTCGCCCTTGATCCGTAAAGTAGACGCGCCGCCGCTGTCGGGACATTTCATAAAAGGATTTTACAACACGAAGCAGAATGTCGTTTTTGGTCGCAATAAAAATCCCAAGGTGAAAAGCCTCATCTTCGAACTCAATCGTCTGCTTTTTTGCGATGCGCTTCGCAGTGTTTGTTAGAATCGTATGCAGATCACGAATGTTATCAGCTGTTCTGCGGCTGCAAGCCAGCCTGACAGCTTGCACTTCAAGCATACGCCGCACCTCGAATACATCGGCGATCTCATCGGCTTGGAATGGAAGTCCGGATTCGGCGTGAAGGACGAGCGCTTCGATACTACTGTCGTCGGAATTTCGAAGATATATGCCGGAGTTGGGGCGCCTTTCAACAACGCGCATCGCTTCCAAAGTTGCCAATGCCTCACGAACAGCACCACGGCTGGTGTCAAATTTCTCAGCGAAATCGCGTTCAGACGGAAGGCGCTCCGAAGGTTGGTAGCGACGTTCGCGGATGAATGAGAGAATTTTTCCCACGGCATTTGAAGGTACCATAAATTGATCAGCTCGATCGCGCTCGGTCATTGTTTTGCACTCTTTGTTGTTTGGTCCTGCAAGACACGTGGTTGCGATTATAGGGATCGCGTTCCAAGCAACCGCGAGAATGCCCAAATCTGCAATGCGTCACTTTAATCGATAAGTAGGTGTATTTGAAAGGTTGTGTTCTCGGTTAGAGGAGGATCACACTGAATAAGCCAGCGTCTACAGACGGGTGCGAGGCATTATCGACAGCAGCGTGGCCATTGAATGGAAAGTGAAATTATTCGAATCTGACGCAGTTCTGCTCGATTTTGCCCACTTCACGGATATAGTTGCGGTGCACTAAATTGGTAGGCCCGATCTGGCCCTGAACGATATTCAAGTAACGCGGCCTTCGGCGTGGCGTACAAAGTCCGTTGCCGACCCTCTTGAGGGCATATCGCAGCTCGGACCGACATGGCTCGATCTTTGTCATCGGCGCAGAATTGGGCGCTTACGCGCGGTCCCCGAATGCAGACGCATTTTATGTACGATCACTACTCGTAGCAGAATTTGAGTGCTAACGGTCTAGAGATTTTACGATCTTCTCGCTCTTTTTTTGGATAAGCGACCCAGTGGCGCGTCACCGGCTTTCTTCATCAGTATGATCAGAAAGGACGCGGTAACAAGCATGATCATCAATGCTCGGCGACCAAACAATCCCCCTATCGGTTGACGTCGAGCCCACGGCGAGCTATTTTGGTCTACCAATATGGTAGACCCATCCAACAATTGAAGTCGAGCGACTAAGTTTTGGACGCCGAGCGGGATTGAAATAGTTACCGTGACGTTTGGCTGACACTCTCCCGCGAGTGCTCACTTTTTGCTCAAGAGGACCTGGAAATGAAATCCCTTGCATATGATTACGTCGTTGTTGGCGCAGGTTCGGCTGGATGCGTATTGGCTTCGCGGTTAAGCGAGGATCCTAAGATCAAAGTTTTGCTCATCGAAGCAGGATCGCCCGCATCCTCCGTATTCGTTCATATGCCGGCGGGCATTCGTGTTCTCTACACGAGCAAAAAGTACAACTGGCGCTTTTGGACTGAGCCTCAAACCCATCTGAACAATCGGAATATATACATACCTCGCGGTCGGGTCGTCGGAGGATCGTCCTCGATCAATTCCATGATCGCGATCCGTGGCAATCCGTGGGACTACGACTCGTGGGCCGCCCAAGGACTGCCGTCCTGGAGTCACGAGTCTATGCGACCATATTTTCGAAAAATTGAAGATGCTAGGTCGGTCGCAGACGATTGTGATCCTGACCGAGGGTACTCAGGACCTATTCAGCTCTCATATGGCACGCTACAGCATGCAATCTCTAAAGCATTCATTGAAAGCGCCGTATCCGCTGGCTTGCCAAGGAACGATGGCTTTAACGGCACCTCCCAGATTGGTGCAGGCTTCTATGAACTCACCATCGCGAATGGCAAGCGATCTGGGGCTTACAAATATCTTGACCTGGGGAAAGATCGAAGAAACCTCACGATCATGACCGATTGCGCGGTCCGGCAACTAGCGATCGAAGGGTCGCGCGCGCGAGGCGTGGTGATCGAAAGGGGCGGTCGGGAAATGACAATCACGGCAGAGCGCGAAGTGCTACTAGCCGCCGGAGCGCTCGGGTCGCCACAACTCCTCATGTTGTCGGGGATAGGTCCAGCTGATCATCTTAAATCAGTCGGCATAAAACCCACTCTAGATTCTGTCGGCGTGGGAGAAAATTTGCAAGATCATCTCGACTGCCCGCTTCGTTTCGAAGCGTCCCAACCAATTACACTTACTCCTTATCTTGGGCTGTTAAAAGGAGGTCTGGCGGGTGCACAATACATGCTTCGCGGAAACGGTCCCGCCGCATCTCAGGGGGTCGAGGCCGGCGCATTCTGGGGCCCTGACAGTAGTTCTTCCCTGCCCGAATGGCAGGCCCACCTTATCCTAGCGTTGCGAAGCCCCCCGTCCGGCGAGCAAATTGCTCATGGTTTCGCTGTCCGCGTCTGCCAGCTTCGTCCCAAGAGCCGAGGAACGCTCAAACTTCGAACAGCGGATCCGTCAGACGCTCCTGCAATTGATCCGCGATTCCTTTCTGAGGAATCAGACCTTGTTAGCATGCAGAGCGGGATCGAGAGTATGTGCGAAATCGCTGAGCAATCGGCGCTGAAGCAACATATCAAACGCAAGCTGGACTGCGACGCGTTTTCTGGTCAGGCATCCCTTAAGAAATGGATACGTGAGCGCGCAGAAACGATTTATCACCCAGTCGGTACTTGCCGCATGGGTAAAGACAATGAAGCTGTTGTTGATCCCCAGTTGAGAGTCCGAGGCATCGATAACCTTAGGGTTATCGACGCCTCCATACTGCCAACTGTGATCAGCGGGAACACAAACTTGCCAATTATGGCTATAGCGGAAAAGGCTGCAGATATCATTCTCAACGGCGACTCCGCGTGACGTGCCCCCGCCAAATTAGTCCAGTTTGAACTGGAATTTTCCACTTATTAGAGCTGCCCCGTTTTGTGGTCCAGGTTCTAGGCAATTTCTCGGGCTGTTTGAGTTTGTCGCGCGAACTCGTTCGGCGTCAAGTTGCCGAGCGAGGTATGTGGTCTGTCGTTGTTATAGTGGCGCCTCCATTCGTCGAGTCGATCGATGGCATCAGCCATCGACAGGAACCATGATGCGTTGAGACATTCTGCGCGTAGCCGCCCATTGAAGGCCTCGCAAAATGCGTTATCCGTTGGCTTTCCAGGTCTGGAGAAGTCGATCTCCACGCCGCTAAGATGTGCCCATTGATCCAGCATTCTGCCGGCAAACTCCGGGCCATTGTCGCAGCGGACAGTCTGGGGTTTGCCGCGCTCCTTCTCCAGTTGGTCGAGAACATCGACGACCTGGGGGGCTCTAAAATTCGTTCTCGGAACGATCGCAAGTGATTCTCGCGTGTGGCAATCGACAATGGTCAAAAGCCGGAACGGGCGGCCGTCGAACAGCGCATACGACATGAAGTCCATCGCCCAGCATTGGTTCACGCTGGCGATCTCTGGCCGACCCGAGCGATAGCGCCAGGCTCGCTTCCGCTTCGGTATTTTCGACCTGATGGAGAGCCCTTCTTCGCGATACAGCCGGTAGGTTCGCTTGTGGTTCAAACGATAGCCTTCCCGCAGCAGAAGGATGTGGAGACGCCGATAGCCGTGGCGCACCCGACTGGCCGCCAGGCTGACGTGCCCCCGCCAAATTAGGCCAGTTTGAACTGGAATTTTCCACTTATGATCCCCGGACGGGGACAAGGAGAGTTCCATGAAGGCATCGAAGTTTTCAGAAGCGCAGATCGCATTTGTTTTGAAGCAGACAGAAGATGGCGCAGCCGTTGCCGAGGTCTGTCGCAAGGCGGGGATCAGCGAAGCAACCTTCTACAACTGGCGCAAGAAGTACGCCGGGCTCGTGCCCTCGGAGATGAAACCACATGGCGTCATCACGCCCGGCGCTAAGCTCGCGCAAGGTGTTGCGTTCACCGGTTGAATCCACCAAGGATTTTTTAGGATATCCCGCTCAGCCTTTAGCTTGTTAACTTCGAGCCGCAGTCGCTCAATCCCCTGCTGCTCCGGATTCATCTGTCCATGGCCCGGAAACGCCTGAACCGGATCGGAGTCGAACTTCCCTACCCATTTGCGCGGGACATTCTCATGAACGTCCAGGTCGCGGGCAGCTTGTGCTACCGATACCTCGCGCTCCCTGACTAGCCTGATCGGCTCAAGCTTGAACCCTCGGCGGAATCTTCGTCTCCGCATGACCCGTTTTCAGCTTCATGAAACACCAAAACCTGATGTCCATCAAACCGGCAGCAGCTCAGAGCGACTCTTCATCGCATGAAACTCATTTTGGCACGAGCAAATTTATGCGTAGGAACAAGTGCTGCATTGCTCAGGAGTAGAGGTGACAAGCAACGCTGCTGTTTCCTTCGCTGCGTAGCTCCGGCGCTATCTCGCTGCAGATCGGCATCACGTGGATGCATCGGGTGTGGAAACGACAACCGGTTGGTGGCCTCTGCGCACTAGGTATTTCGCCGTCGATCGTCTGGTGTACTCGGCTCGCTTCAAGAACAGGATTCGGCACTGGAATTGCCGCCATTAATGCCTTGGTATAAGGATGCTTCGGGCTTGCATACAGCTCATCCCTAGATGCGATCTCCACAATCATACCGAGATACATCACTGCGACCCTCTGACTAACATGGCGGACCACCGCGAGATCATGTGCTACAAAAATGGTAGAAAGACCTAGCTTTTCTTGCAACTCCTGGAACAGATTGACGACCTGCGCTTGGATCGACACATCTAAAGCGGAAACTGGCTCATCGCAGATCAAGAGTCGTGGTTCAACCGCCAGCGCGCGCGCAATGCTTACACGCTGGCGCTGACCGCCGGAAAGTTGATGTGGGTAGCGTTCGATCATGTCAAGCCGAATCCCAACCATCAGCAACAGCTCAAGGACGCGGTCGCGTCGATCGGCTTTGTTGTTATGCAGACGATGGATCTCAAGCGGCTCACTAACGATATCGCCGATCGACATTCGTGGATCAAGCGATCCGAAGGGGTCTTGATAAACCATCTGCATACGGCGCCGAATCGGCCGCATCTCATGCTGGTCGAAGTTCGTTATATCGATACCCTCGAAGGTGATCTTGCCGCTCATGACTGGCAACATCCGCAGTACCGCTAAACCCGTCGTGGATTTTCCGCAGCCGCTCTCCCCAACGAGCCCAAGCGTTTCGCCTTCTCGCACGAAAAACGAAACGCCATCTACTGCCCTCACCGGGTCGGCTTCACGCTGTAGAAATCCGCCACGGGCAGGGAAGTGGACCTTTAACGCCTCGACTTCAAGAATGTTGTCAACCATGGGGCACCATCCAGCACGCGTGTGAATGATCATCGCCGACCTTCATAAGATTTGGGATGTCGCGCCGGCAACGCTCAGCCGCCTCGCTGCAACGCGGATTGAATGCGCACCCCGACGGTAATTGTGCTAGATTGGGTGGCTGTCCGATTATCGGCACAAGCCGCATGCCGGCAGGCTGATCAAGCCGCGGGATCGAGGCCATTAGGCCACGTGTATAGGGATGCATCGGCTGTTCATAGAGATCGCCTGCATTGGCGGTTTCGACGATCTTGCCGCCGTACATTACACAGACACGGTCTGCATACCTCGCGACTACGCCGAGATCGTGCGTGATCAGGATTAATGCCGCCCCGGTTTCGTGTACGAGTTCCTTCAGAAGTCCAAGAATCTGTGCTTGCACCGTAACGTCCAGCGCAGTAGTCGGCTCGTCAGCGATGATCAACTTCGGCTGGCATGCCAACGCCATCGCAATCATGATCCGCTGGCGCATGCCGCCGCTAAACTGATGCGGATTGGTGTTAAGTCGGCCTTGCGCATCAGGCATTCGTACTCGTTCTAGCAACTCCTTTGCTTTCTTGTAGGCCATATTCCACGGCATTCTTTTGTGTAAATTGACGGGCTCCGCTATCTGCAGGCCAATGGTTAGAGATGGATTCAACGACGTCATGGGTTCCTGAAAAATCATGGCTATACGATTGCCGCGCACCGCTCGCATCTCCGCGTCGCTGAGCTTTAGAAGGTCAATGCCTTCAAACACAACCTCTCCAGCGACGATATGACCCGGGGGGTTAGGCACGAGGCGAAGAATTGACAGCGCAGTGATGCTTTTGCCAGATCCGCTCTCACCCACGATTGCGACCGTTTCGCCGGCGCTGACATCAAATGTGATATCGTTGACAGCGGTGAACGCCCCTGCACCACTTCCAAATTGAGTTGTGAGGTTGCGAACCTGAAGAAGAGGTGTACTCGCCAAATCTTTACTCCTAGATACGACAGCAGTGCCTCAAGCACTGCTGTCAATATTAGCCTCTGCCCACCTTCAACACGAACTGCATTTAGTGGCCCATCTTCTTCTTCAAATCCTGGTCAAGCCAGATGCGCGCATAGATTGGACCTGGACGCTCGGCGCCCGCACGTAGCTCGCCCTCATAGCCCTTTACCCACGGCCACCAGGCTGTGAACACGTAAGGCGTTGGCAGCCAGATGTATGGTGCCTTGTCGAGAATATCCGTCGTCATTTCGCGGACCATCACGATGCGCTTACTCTCGTCCCTCTCACGGTAAACCTCATCCATCTTAACGTTGAAGGCGGGATCGTTCCATTGTGAGGGGTTCCAGACCTGACCGGCGACGAAGCTCCTGTGCAACGTTCGCGTAGGATTGGACCGACCGTTGCTCATAAAGTACCCGGCTGCATTAGTCCGCGACGTCATTGCCGATAGGAACGCCGCGTATTCCATCGGTTGGATTTCCATCTTCACACCGATCTGTTCCAGATAGCCCGCGATCAGCGGCAACAGCTCCATGTGACTGGAAGTGCAGGAGCACACCTGCGTTTTGAACGTGAAGCCATTCGGATACCCCGCTTCAGCCAACAGCTTTTTGGCCTTCGCGGGATTAAACTTGAATAGCTCCTGCACACTCACCGGCTGCTTATCGAGACCTTCGTAGTATTCACCAAACTCCTTATATTGCGGGAAACCCAGCATCTCGGCATTGCCTTGGTAGTAAGCCTTGATAATCTCTTCCTTGTTGATCGCCATGTTCATCGCTCGGCGAACACGGACATCGTCGAACGGCTTGGTATCAACACGCATTGCCAAGAATGTTCCGCTGGTAGCTAGCCATCGATTCCATTTGAGACTCGGGGTGCTCTTCTTCAAACTTTCGGCGTCCTCCCAACCAATAGCCTCAAGTATGTCGAGTTTACCGGTCCGCAGTGCTGTTGTTTGAGTCACCGTATCCTTGATGGATCGCAATACGAGTTTGTCAACGTAAGGGAGTTTGAACTGCTTTCCGTTTATCGTCTCGGCATCCCAATAGATCGGGTTCTTCGCGTAAGTAGTGGAGCTTCCGGACAGATAATCTGTCAGCGTAAATGGGCCACTACCATTAACGTTTTTCCAGTTAGCGGCACCTGCATCAACCACCTCCTTAGGGATGATAGCTGAATAGTATCCGTACCCGAACCGGTAAGCCCACTCAGCGTTGTATTCTTTCAAATTGAAAATGACAGTGTACTTGTCCGTCGCTTTCACGCTCGTCACATAGTCATAAATTCCGTCCATCTTCTTCGGACTCGAATTTTGCCGATTGAAGGTGTATTGGATGTCATCAGCGGTGAGTTCGCGCGAGGCCATAACACCAGGCTTATCCGGGAACATCACTCCCTTACGCAAGGTGATTTTGAGCGTAAGAGGATTCTCCCACTCCCATTTCTCCGCAAGCTCTCCACGCATGCTTTTATTTGAAATGAAGGCATCAAGGACCAATGAGTCCTTTCCACCGCGACTCCTCGCCTGAGATATATCAGCCGCAAAGAGCTGCTCGTAGATCTGGCCGGTGTCGTGATTATGTTTCCATTGCCAGTCGTAATTGTCCCAGGAAAGAGCCGGAAGCGCAGTCCAGACGCTTGCGACTTCCAGGGTACCGCCGTATTTCGGAGTTTCCATCGTTTGAGCGATAGCTGTGTTTGCAAAGAGAAGTAAGCCAGTTAGCCCTGCGCCAACCTGCTTACGCCACACTTGGTTTCGCATTTTTTCCTCCTTAAGTTTCTAATATCGTTAACGAGTTCCACTCATCCGCGGGTCCAGCAGATCGCGTAGTGCGTCACCAAACATATTGACGCTAAAGACCACAATCGTCAGGCATATGCCCGGCGCTATCGCCATCCATGGCGCAAGATGCATGTAGTTGCGAGCACTTCCCGTGAGCATACCGCCCCACGTCGGCGTAGGAGGCGGAACGCCCAGCCCTAAAAAAGACAATGCGGACTCTACGAGTATCACCGCGCCAACACGCATCGTGAACAACACAATAATCGGAGGCATGACGTTCGGCAGAATATGACGCCAAATCACACGTGTATTCGATCCACCGATTGACTGAGCGGCATGAATAAAGCTCTGCTCGCGGACTGATAAAACCGCGCTGCGAATGATGCGTGAGCCTGCCACCCCATACAGACAACCAAGTACAAGGATGATTTGGAGCATGCCGGGGCCGACGACCGCCACTACGACGATCAGAATGACGATGTCGGGAAAGCTCATCCATGCATCGACGAAGCGCTGAGCAATCATATCGATCTTGCCACCAAGGTAGCCGGTTATGATGCCAATGACGACAGAGATGATGGTCGCAAGCATTGATGCGGATAGCCCAACAATGATCGACAGCCTCGCGCCATAAAGAACGCGAGAAAATACGTCGCGGCCGAGATGGTCGGTACCGAACCAGAACTGCCAGCTGGGCGGCTTCATCCGATTGCTCGGCATAATCTGGTTGAAGCCATATGGCGCTAACAGGTCAGCGAAGATAGCAGCGAACAGGAAAATTAGGCAGACAACGGCGCCGATCGCACCCAACGGGTTTTCACGGAATAAGCGAACCACAAAAGATCGAAACGTGCTGAGCTTGCGCATAAACTGTGTACCGGAGGAGTTCGAACGATAAGTGATTTCGGTCATCAGCGTGTCCGCACCTTCGGATCAAACCATCCGTAGCTCAAATCGACCAACAAATTGATGATTATGACAGCAACGCCGGTTATCAGAAAAACACCGGTAATCATTGGATAATCCCTGTTGCCAACAGCCTCCAGCAAAAGGAGTCCCATGCCGGGAATTGCGAAAATCTGCTCCATAATGATTGTGCCACCAAACAGTAAGGGAGCCAAAAGACCGATGAGAGTTATGACCGGAATCAATGCATTGCGCAGTGCATGGCGCACCATGATCGTCCTAACCGGCAAACCTTTGGCGTAAGCAGTACGGATATAGTCCTGCCGCAATACCTCCAGCATCATTGTTCGGGTCAGCCGCATGATGAGCGCGGATGACGCCATTGCTAGAATCAGAGCCGGGACCAACAACTGCACCAAGTGTGCAACGGGATCTTGTAATAGTGAGACATAGCTGATTGCTGGCGACCAACCCCACCACAAAGCAGGGAGTACCGCCACCAGCGTACCAATCCAAAAGCCCGGAATAGCGAGTGCCAAGATTGAAACGCTACGGAAAATGTAATCGCCGATCGTGTTCTGACGCAACGCCGCGTAAACCCCAATCGGGACGCCAATTGACAACGAAATGATGAGCGCCATGGCGCCTAATTCAAACGTAACCGGAAGGCGATGGACGACTTCGTCCATAACGGGCGCACCGGTCCAGAGCGAGTTTCCCAAGTTCCCGTGCAACAGAAGCGAGCCGAGCCAGCGAAAGTATTGAATGTATATTGGCTGATCGAGACCAAGCGCCGCTTCCAATTGAGCGCGTGGTAATCCGGACGCACTCCCGTCATTTTGCGACAACATCAGATCAATGACGCTTCCAGGTATGAGCCTAATAGTGAAGAAGACAATCAGGCTGGCAAAGAAGAGCGTGGGAATAAGAGCGAGAATGCGACGCGCGACATATCCCCCTATCACAACTGCACCTCTGCAAGTTTGGAAAGCAAGAAACTTGAGTGACAAATGGCCGCGCACGCTCCAGTAAGCCTCCAGACTGCAAAATCAGCAACCAATGGAACGCTTCGATAGCCTGAAACAGTTTTTCGGGCCCGCATGTCGTATCTCCCATAGCCAACGGGCAGCTGTCGCATCTAAACTCCACCCTCTTATGCGCATGCTGGTGCATGCGCATCCAAAACCATCACACCTGTTGGTGGGCACTCGATAGCCAGTCATGAATAGCATGCGCCATGCAAATTTGGCTCACTCCGATTGGTATCTCCACTTTGGAACGACCAATAATGTGCACGATTGATTGCTATGTCAACTGCGTTGCTTGCAGCTAACCCGGCAGGCGGAAGTTTTAAAGATGAGCCGTAGTAACGTTTATTATCTGCCAGCCCCGCGTCTTGGACCAACTTCGCGACCATGCGGCGCCTTGCCCAATTGCATTAGAAATTTCCAACCGCGGGCTCGCGGATGTTTCAAGGCCTGCCAGTCGCCAAGGGCGGGGGGCAAGATCGCCCGCCGGCACGTCAAAATGCTGATTTAGACAATGGGGACAGAAGCGCTCTACCACCGTCCGTCCCCCACGAAGCCTGAGCCCCGCCACAAGATCTATCCATATTTGCTACGCAGCATGGTGATCACGCGTCCAAACCAAGTTTGGGCGATGGACGTCACCTATATCCGATGGCGCGTGGCTTCATGTATCTCGCTGTCGTTGCTTGACTGGGCAACCCGTCGGGTTCTTGCGCGGCGGCTATCGATCACGATGGAATCGGCATTCTACGTCGAGATTCTAGAGAATGCTTTGGAGCGTCATGGCAGGCCGGAAATATTCAAACATCGACCAGGGTTCGCAGGTGCGACCTTCACCGGTGTGCTGGCCAGCAACGGCGTTGGCACCAGCATGGACGGTAAGAGGGCTTAGCCGGATAATGTGTTTGTCGAACGGCTGTGGTGCGGCCTCGAGTACGAGGGGCATATTGTGAGCCTACGCAGCGTCAGCGAGACGCTTAACTCGATCGGCCACTATCTCGACTAACAGCCGCGGTAGTACGCCGGATTAAGCCGACTTCATTCCGCCGCTGCTCCGCACGGCAGCCTAACGTCGGCAGAGACTCCACTTGTCGATGCGGAGCTTCTGTTCAGATAGCCGGAAACAGCTCATACACATGCGGGAGCGCGCGATCGACCTGAAACATCACGGCGGTAAATCGTCACTGATGGCGACACCGAGCGTTGGGAACATTAGCCTTATTTGAACCAATCCTTCCGATGCAAGCTGAGCATCGCCATTCATGACCGACGTTTAACCAAAAAAATGAGCCAGCCGTTATTTTCGGCAAGCTCAGTTTGGAAGGTTCACATAAACCATCGTAGCGTTGCTGGTTTAGTCGTCTAGGGACTCAACTTGGGGCCCCTACATCGCATTCGTAACCCAAGCCTAAAAGCGACGAGGACACCCTATCCGCTGCTCACCTGTGCGACAGCAGGTTGTCAGACTTTTTGACCGAACATGTTTTTCCAAGATTCCGTGCCCGGTTTTGCATCCCACTTCTTCGTGTCGGACATAACAGCGAGCCCCTCCTGCACCGCAGGACGCACCTTTATGGCATCGAACCACCGCTTGAGATTAGGATAGGAGTCCAGCTCCTGCCCCTGCCACCGGTAGGGACGAATCCAAGGAAAAGTCGCAATATCCGCGATCGAGTAGTCGCCGGCGAGATATTCACGATCGGCCAAGCGACGATCAATCACGCCGTACAGTCTGGCGGCCTCTTTCGTGTAACGCTCGACCGCATACGGTATTTGCTCCGGCGCATAGCGCCGAAAATGATGTGCTTGACCGAGCATCGGCCCGACACCACCCATCTGAAACATCAACCATTGAACCACTTCCATTCGTGCTCGCGGCTCTGCAGGAAGCAGCTTGCCGGTCTTTTCGGCAAGATAGAGAAGGATCGCCCCCGTTTCGAAAATCGGAAGCGCTTGTCCTCCAGGTCCATCATGATCGATGATGGCTGGAATCTTGTTGTTCGGGCTGATCTTGAGGAACTCCGCGCCGAACTGATCGCCCTTAGTGATGTCGATCGGCAGAACACGATAATGCAGGCCAAGTTCGGCCAGCATTATCGTGACCTTGTATCCATTCGGCGTCGTCCAGAAATAGAGATCAATCATACGAACTTCCTGTGAAACAATCGAATGGATAGCGTTGTGCGGATTAGGCATTAGGCCTGTCGAAGAGAATGCCGGGGTTGAGCACCCAGTTCGGATCGACCTCCCGCTTGCTCGCCTTCATCATGCGAATGAAGCCCGGATCGATCTCCTTGTCGTACCAAGGACGGAAACTACGGCCCACGGAATGGTGGTGAGTAATCGTCGCGCCAAACTCAATCAGAGTATCTGAAGCAACCTTGGACAGGGCTTGATAATGATCAATGTTCTTTTCATGGCTAGACGGAGCCATGACCGAGTAATACGGCGCAGGTCCATCTGGATAGAGAAACGAGAAGCGCCGGCAAACAATGCCCCCGCCACAGATTCTTTTCTGAGCTTCAGCCACTCGACGCAATATTTCGGTATCGAGCGCTTCGAACTTGTCCCAAGTATAGGCCGTCTCGAAGGTGAAACCGACAATCCCCATCGCCATGCGGGTGTGCATCAAATACGGAAGGTATCGGAACTGATTGCGCCAACTCCCCTGTGCACCCGAACGACTGGTTTCGAGTGCCTCGCCACCGGATCCGGCCTTTTGCTTCACCGTGCCGCCAAAGTCTCGGCAAATTTCTAGAGACCGTTCCAGCCACGCATCGACCGGATGATCCGCCGACTCATAACCGATCAAGAGCATTGACTCGGTGCCATCGCCAGCTCCGTAGAAGAGAGAATCCTGCTCATCGAGATAACGGCAGTTTGCAGGATACAGCCCCGCCTGGGTGATCTGGCGAACGGCCTTTGCCCCCTCATAAAAGGTCTTGAAGGAGACAGAAGCATTGGCACGAAAGACCACCCGACCCTGCAGACGCATCCACGCCTCTGTGATGATACCGAGGGTTCCTTCCGAACCAATAAAGGCGCGGTCAGGATTCGGGCCGGCGCCGGATCCCGGCAAACGGCGGTTCTCAATGGTGCCGGTCGGCGTTACAACGCGCAGACTTTCCACCATATCGTCGATGTGGGTCAAGTGGGTCGCATAATGCCCCGAGGAGCGCGTGGCGATCCAACCGCCGAGGGTCGAGAACTCCCAGGATTGCGGAACATGGCGCAACGTGAGCCCGTGTGGCTTCAACTGCGCTTCAAGCGACGGACCGAACGTGCCGCCTTGAATGCGAGCGGCCCGTGAAATCGGATCCACCTCAAGCACCTGGTTTAGATTCTCAAGATCGATAGTGACTACACCCTTGTAACGACTGTCATCTGGGGGAGTGATACCGCCCGTGACGCTTGATCCGCCACCGAAAGGCACGGCCGCGTACCCATTTTCGCCGCACCAGTCGAGAACGGCCGCAATATCCTTTTCGTCGCGAGGATACGCAACGATGTCCGGCGGGTTCGGAAATCGCCGCTTGTAGACCATCGCCAGATCGTGAAAGCTCTTGCCGTACGTGTGAGCAACGCGCTCCCATTTTTCGGTTGTGCAAAAACTCGCCAAAGAGGCGGGTGGCTGAATCCGCGGAGCACGAAGCTCAATTTCGTCAAGAGTCGGATCGGTGAGAATCGTGAAATCGGTCATTCCTAACCGTTTTGCAACTCGCTGCTGCATGGCAAGAACTTCAGACTGCGGGATATCCTGGCCTTCGTAACCCCACCCCCAGAATTTCCTGCGTTGTCCCTTGGGTGCACTTATGGGTACGTTCACGTTCGCTTCTCCTCAATTCATAAGCTGCTGGCAGCAACTTTTTGCGTTTACTTACGAGCAGGGCTCGCGAAAGGCTTGACTGTTCTCTGCGCTCGCCTTCCAAATTGGTACTACCACCATAAAGTAGCGAGGCTGACTGTCAAGAGCACTTTCGGTATTAATCGACAATTTCCGACCTTGATGTGGCTATCATTGGAAGAACCTTCATCCGCGCAAAAAGGCTTGCAACGTAAAGGCGACCTGCTGATCACTAAACTTAGAGTTCTTCATCAGTCGGACTCCCTTCAGTATCAGCCTAACCGGAAAATTTATTCAGCTTGGTCTAAACTTATCAACGCAGATCACGCCCCTTAGCTGAAGCGGTCCTTCATGGCACCGGGCAAGGGACCGCCAGTAGCCCAATCAAGCAACTCCACGGTGTGAACTATCGGAATAGCCGTCCCGGCACCGATCTGTGTCATGCACCCAAGATTCCCGCTCGCGATGATCTGCGGCCTTATCTTTTCGATGTTCGCTACCTTGCGTGACCGGAGTCGGTTTGCAATCTCGGGCTGCAGAATATTGTAGGTCCCCGCCGAACCGCAACAGATATGGCTTTCAGAAACGTCCTTCACGACAAATCCCATCTGCGTCAGAAGGGACTTCGGCTGATCCGCGATGCGCTGACCGTGCTGCATCGAGCACGCCGAATGATACGCGACGATCTGCCCCGTAGTCCTAACGGGCTCCTGGAGCTGAAGTTTATGGAGATACTCCGAGATATCCTGCGCGAGTGCGGAAATGCGCGCAGCCTTACGGGCGTATGCCTTGTCCTCGCGAAGCATGTATCCATAATCTTTGATGGTCGTTCCGCAGCCTGACGCTGTGATAATGATGGCATCGAGCCCGCTCTCGTCAAGCTCCCGTGTCCAGGCATCGACGTTGCGCCGGGCTGCCTCCAGCGCCGATTCCTCGTAACCCATATGATGTACGAGAGCCCCACAACATCCCTCATCGCGCGGGCTTGTCACCTCGATGCCATGACGATTCAGCAGCCGGATCGCAGCGTCGTTGATGTTCGGGTCGATGACCTGCTGGGCGCAGCCCGTCAATATTGCGACCCTGCCGCGCCTATCTTGCGCGACCAATTCCTGGGGAGCGGACCTCCGTGGTTTTAGAGCCGGAGCAAGATCGAGCATGGCGGAGAACTGCGCGCCGCCCGGAAGCCCAGCGAGCCATTTCCTCATCGGCCTGACCGCGGCCGCCGACAATAGCGCCAATCTCAGTCGTTTCGGATTCGGCAGCACCGCCGCCAGCATGCCCCGCAGAACACGATCGACCAAAGGGCGCTTGTAGGTCTTCGCAATGTGGGCCCGCGCATGATCCACCAGATGCATATAGTGCACCCCGGACGGACATGTGGTCATGCAGGAGAGACAGGACAGGCAGCGATCCACATGTTTGACGACCTTCTCGCTCGCCGGCTTCTCATTCTCGAACATATTCTTGATGAGGTAGATTCGCCCGCGCGGACTGTCGAGTTCGTCTCCCAGCAGCAGGTAGGTCGGGCATGTGGCAATACAAAAACCGCAATGGACGCAGGCGCGAAGAATCTTCTCCGACTCGTTCATGTGCGGCTCGGCGAGCGCCGTCAGCGAGAAGTTCGTTTGCATGGGATTCCGATCTTCGCTTCAAATGCCCGAGTACATTCTTCCGAAATTAAGGATACGGTCAGGATCAAACGCAAACTTGATCCTTCGAGTCAGTTCTGCGAGCGAAGGTGGAAGCGGCTCAAATATATCCACCTTATTTCGAATCTCCGGCGTTGCGCGCAAAAGCGTCGCGTGGCCGCCGAGGCCTCGCATTGCATCCCGGATCACCTTGGAGCCCGCATCCTCTGACGCGTTAACAGCGAGCCAAACTAAGCCGCCGCCCCAGTCATAGAAATGACGCACATCGAGTATCCGCTTGATACAGGCAACAATACCGGCTGCTTTCGACGGGGCCAGCGAGAGCCGCCATATGGCACTGTCTTCAGGATCCGCCAGCCATCGCGCATCCCGCACATCAGACCAAATATCTGTGCCCACCTCCCCTTCCAGCACATCTACCTTTCCATATGGCCGCCAAAGCTTGGCGATCTCGCCGCAACGATACGCCACGGAAGGCGCGAACCCCTCGATGCGGACAATGGTCATGGGGTCCAACACCACGCCCTTCGGCAGATGCGCTGCAGCGGAAACGGAAAATGGAGATCCCAGAGCCGTCGTCAATGCGGCGATTGCCGTCGCATCACTCAACCCGCACAGCACCAGCGAGGACGCGATTTCCGGTTTTGGCAAAACCTTGAAAGTAACCTCGCTGAACACACCGAGCGTACCCCACGCCCCACAACTGAGCTTTACAAGATCGAGACCGGTGACGTTCTTCATGACCCGTCCACCCGATTTCACGATATCGCCGCGGCCATTTACCAGCCGGATACCAATCAAACTGTCACGGCAGGCTCCTGCCATGATACGTCGCGGGCCAGAAACGTTTCCCGCTGCAATTCCGCCGATCGTCGGCTCATTGCTCCCACCGAGAAGCAGCCGATAGTCCATCGGCTCGAACGGCAGCATTTGATTCTGCGTTGCAAGTGCCTCGTTGATCTCGGACAACCGTGTTCCAGGAAGAGCTCCGATCACCAACTCCGTCGGCTCATACATCGATACTCCCTGCATGCGCTGCGTTGTAACAGACATTGCATACCCATTCGGCCGGCCGATACCCGACTTGCTACCCGCACCGCTGACAATCAACGGCATTTTTTCCGTCGCTGCCATCCTGATCGATTGAGACAGGTTCTTTTCGTCGCGCGGCTTCAGATCTCCTGACATTGCCCATCTCGTCCAGCGTTACATTTGATTTTTGTTTCGGCAGTCAATGGGAAACACCTTTTCCGTGTTGAGCAGCCATTTTGAATCGAACGCTGCACGCACGCGTATTTGTTGGGTAAGATCGATCTCACTGAATTGGTGACGCATTAAATCGCGCTTCTCAAGACCGACGCCGTGTTCGCCGGTGAGACAACCACCGACTTCAACGCAAAGCTTGAGGATATCGTTGCCCGCGGCCTCTGCTTTCGACTGCTCCGCCGGATCGTTCGCGTTATAGAGAATGAGAGGATGCATGTTTCCATCGCCGGCATGGAAGACATTGGCTACACGCAATCCATAGCGCTTCACGATCTCGGTGATCTGTGCGAGCACGTAGGATAACTTGCCCGTCGGCACGGTTCCGTCCATGCACAAGTAGTCCGCAACGCGCCCAGTCGCACCAAACGCTGACTTCCGCCCCTTCCAGATCGCCGCGGTTTCAATCGCGGATTTGCTCTCCCGTATCGTCTGCACGCCATTGGCTCGCGCAATGGAAATAATACGGTCAAGCGTCGCGTCCATTTCTGCTTTCGAGCCCTCCACTTCGATGATCAGAAGAGCTTCCGCGTCGAGAGGATACCCGGTCTTGGAAAAAGCCTCGCATATCTCGATCGCAGCTCTGTCCATGTATTCGATTGCAACCGGAATGATTCCGGCGGCGATAATTTCTGCAACTGTGTTGGCGGCTCCCTCGCATGAGGGGAATCCAAACAGAACGGGACGTGCGGCTTCGGCCGATCTCAGTATCCGGACGGTAGCCTCGGTCACGATCCCGAGTTGACCTTCAGACCCCACCACAACACCCAGTAGATCCAGGCCACCGCTATCGAGACCATTTCCACCTAGATCGATGATCGTTCCATCGATCAGAACCATTCTGACGCTGAGAAGATTGTTTGTCGTAACGCCGTATTTCAGGCAATGCGCACCGCCCGAGTTATTGGCGATATTGCCGCCAATGGTACAAGCAAGCTGGGATGACGGGTCTGGCGCGTAGAAAAAGCCTCTGTCCGCCACTGCGGACGTTATGCTTAGGTTGGTAACGCCCGCTTCGACCCGAATAAAGCGATCATCGTAGTTGATCTCGAGCACGCGGCTCATTCTTGAGAGCCCAAGCACGATCGCGTCCTCCGTCGGAATAGCCCCTCCCGCAAGGGAGGTGCCTGCACCGCGTGGCACGACCTTCACGTCATTGTCGTGGCAAAACTTGAGAACGGAGCGTACTTCATCCGTCGAGATCGGCAATACAACGGCTAGTGGCATCTTACGATAGGCCGCGAGCGCGTCGGTCTCATACGCCCTACATTCATCTCTATCCGTGATAAGGCCATCGGACGAAACCAAACTTGCCAAACGCTCGACGATTTCATCGCGACGTTTGAGAACTGTTTTGTCTGGTTCAGAAAATGCGATAGCACTCATAAACACCTCTTACATCGCGACATTTCCGATGAGGCTTCAATCTTCAGCGTGGGAAACGTTGGCCTCGCCTAAGGTAACGTTCATGATCTTAGCGGTCCGCCGCGTTCGTTAGGCAGGTGCCATCCACAGCAATGACAGCAAGCCTCTCCTGAAACTTAGGTTTTGGCACATCGAGGTAGCCGAATTCGCCGAGGATGATGAAATCCAATCCGCACGCTGCCTTGGCGACCAACGACCAAGCCATTGCGAGCGAGCGCAAGGGTGCAACGGGCGACTATTTCACAGAAGAGAACGCCGTGGGCTGCAGGAACTGATTGACGATGTTGTCGACGATCTGACCGTCCTTCTCACTCTCGGCTCGAGCTGAGGCCCATACGGGATCGGTGGCGAAAGCCGTCCACTTCTTCTCACGTTCAGCCATCGAACCCCATGCCAGGAAATAGGTCAGTTCTTGATTCGATGTTCCGACTAGCGTGGTAAAAAACCCCGCCGGCCTGATGCCATGCTTCTCCCACAGCTTAAGCGTAGTGGTCTCGAAACGCTTGAGCAACTCAGGCAAACGCCCTGGTACACAGCGATAGACGCGCATCTCGTAAATCAAGCGAATGCTCCTCTTTCTTCAGTATCGTTATGATCGATCTGTTCCGACCTCAATCGTCATCGTCCTGCCTCCAGGAAGCAGCTTGCCGGTCTTTTCCGCAAGGTAGTGAAGGATCGCCCCCGTTTCAAAAATCGGAAACCCTCGTCTTACAGGTCCATCATGATCGATGATGGCTGGTATCCTATTGTTCGGGCTGATTTTCGGAAATTCCGGACGAAATTGATCGTCCTTAGTGATGTCAATCAGCAGAACACAATAATGCAGGCCGAGTTCGGCCAGCATTATCGTGACCTTGTATCCATTCGGCGTGGTCCAGAAGTCAAAGATCGATTATAGCGGCAACTTCATTTGATTGATCCGAATGACATGACAGGTAGATTACGACGCCGGTCTGTCGAAAAGAATGCCAGGGTTGAGCACCCAGTTCGGATCGACCTCCCGCTTGCTCGCCTTCATCATGCGGATGAAGCCCGGATCGATTTCCTTGTCGTACCAAGGCCGGAAGCTGCGTCCGACGGCATGATGGTGCGTGATGGTGGCACCAAGCTCCAGCAGGGCGTCCGAAGCGACCTTGTTCAGCGCCGCATAATGTTCGAGGTTCTTCTCATGGGAAGACGGAGCCATAATTGAGTAATACGGCGCGGGTCCATCTGGATAAAGGAACGAGAAGCGCCGGCAAACAATGCCCCCGCCACAGATTCTTTTCTGAGCTTCAGCCACTCGACGCATAATCTCGGTATCGAGCGATTCGAACTTGTCCCAAGTATAGGCCGTCTCGAAGGTGAAGCTGACGATACCCATCGCCGCACGCACATGCATGAGATACGGAAGATATCGGAACTGATTGCGCCAACTCCCCTGCGCACCCGAGCGACTGGTTTCGAGGGCCTCGCCACCGGATCCGGCCTTTTGCTTCACCGTGCCACCAAAGTCTCGGCAAATCTCTAGAGACCGTTCCAACCACGCATCGACCGGATGATCCGCCGACTCATAACCGATCAAGAGCATAGACTCGGTGCCATCGCCAGCTCCATAGAAGAAAGCATCCTTCTCATCCAGGTACCTGCAGTTTGCAGGATAGAGACCTGCCTGGGTGATCTGGCGAACGGCCTTTGCCCCCTCGTAAAAGGTCTTGAAGGAGACAGAAGCATTGGCACGAAAGACCACCCGACCCTGCAGACGCATCCACGCCTCTGTGATGATACCGAGGGTTCCTTCCGAACCAATAAAGGCGCGGTCAGGATTCGGGCCGGCGCCGGATCCCGGCAAACGGCGGTTCTCAATGGTGCCGGTCGGCGTCACAACGCGCAGACTTTCCACCATATCGTCGATGTGCGTCAGGTGGGTCGCATAATGCCCGGAGGAGCGCGTGGCGATCCAACCGCCGAGGGTCGAAAACTCCCAAGATTGGGGAATATGGCGTAACGTGAACCCGTGCGGCTTCAACTGCGCCTCAAGCGACGGACCGAACGTGCCGCCTTGAATGCGAGCGGCGCGTGAAATCGGATCCACCTCAAGCACCTGGTTAAAATTCTCAAGGTCAATCGTCACGATTCCTTTGTAGCGACCGTCATCCGGCGGATTGATACCGCCTGTGACACTCGATCCGCCACCGAAAGGCACGGCCGCGTACCCATTTTCGCCGCACCAGTCGAGAACGGCCGCAATATCCTTTTCGTCGCGAGGATACGCCACGATGTCCGGCGGATTCGGATACTTGCGCTTGTAGATCATTGCCAGGTCGCGGAAGCTCTTGCCGTACGTGTGAGCAACGCGATCCCATTTTTCGGTTGTGCAAAAACTCGCCAAAGAGGCGGGTGGCTGAATCCGCGGAGCACGAAGCTCAATTTCGTCAAGAGTCGGATCTGTGAGAATCGTGAAGTCGGTCATCCCGAGGCGCTTCGCAACCCGCTCGTGCATCGAATCGACTTCAGACTGCGGGATATCCTGGCCTTCGTAGCCCCAGCTCCAGAACTTCCTGCGCCCCTTTGGCGCGCTTATCGGTGCATTCATTGCTTCGCTCCTTGCTTCTCGCTCGTGTTAAACTAGAAAGCCACCCGAACTGATTCATCTTCCCGACACTCGGGAAAGAAACCTACGGTAGCCTACCGATCCTTCCAAATTGGTCTTACCAAAAAGACCCAAACGATGCTTTTTGTCAAGCGCATACTCAATGGCTGCTCGATTTCATCATCGCCGTAGACCACCATTGCAGTGGCTGGGCCCGCGTTTCGTTGATGCGGACACAGCCAAGCGAGCCCGCAGATTCAGGTTTCTGAACATCTTCAGAGTTTGATTTCGCGAGGGAATCTCGCGCCTCTTTCGAGGCCAAGCGATTGCCGGCGTGAGGCTAACCGTTCATTTGAGTTATGAACTTGGTGTTCAAGTAGGCCTCCATGGCTTCGATCCCTCCCTCCGAGCCATAACCGGAGTCCTTGATGCCCCCAAACGGCGTTTCAGGTAGCGCAAGGCCATGATGGTTCACCGACATCATTCCGCTTTCGACTCCCGTGCTGATGGCAGCAATGACGGAAGCCGATTTGGTGTAGGCATAGGCAGCGAGGCCAAATGGAAGACGATTTGCCTCCGCTATGGCCTCATCCAGATCAGAGAAGGCGCTGATCGGGGCGACGGGGCCGAAGGGCTCTTCGTTCATGATGCGCGCGTTCAGCGAGACATCCGTAAGAACTGTCGGCTCGAAGAAGAATCCCTCGTTTCTGATTCTCTTTCCGCCCGCTCTGACGCGTCCGCCGCGCGAGATAGCGTCGGCGATAAAGGCCTCCATCGCCTCTATGCGGCGATGATTGGCCAGCGGACCCATCTGGCTCGCTGCATCAAGACCGTCGCCAACGACCAGATTCTTCGCAGCCGACGTGAAGTGATCGACGAACTCCTCGTAGACGCTTTTGTGCACGATGAAACGCGTGGGCGAGACGCAAACTTGGCCGGCGTTCCTGAACTTCGCTGCAGACAGCAGTCTGGCTGACTCCTTCACGTCCGCATCGCCGAACACGAGCGCCGGCGCATGGCCTCCCAATTCCATCGTCACACGCTTCATATGGCTTCCCGCCAGAGCGGCAAGCTGCTTGCCGACCTGGGTCGAGCCGGTGAAGGAAATCTTGCGAATGAGCGGGTGAGCGATCAGATAGGAAGATACCTCAGCGGGCACGCCGAAAACCAGATTGAGCACGCCGGGTGGCAGACCGGCATCGGCGTAGGCCTGCACCAGAGCAGCGCAACTGGCCGGTGTCTCCTCTGGCCCCTTGAGAATCACGGAGCAACCAGCCGCGATTGCAGCAGAGATCTTGCGGACGGCCTGATTGATCGGAAAATTCCACGGCGTGAACGCCGCCACCGGCCCGACCGGCTCCTTGATCACGAATTGCTGCACCCCCTCAGAACGCGAAGGAATAGCGCGGCCGTAGGATCGACGAGCTTCCTCGGCAAACCAGTCGATGATGTCCGCGCCGAGCAGCACCTCCAGCTTCGCTTCCGCCAGGGGCTTTCCCTGCTCGAGCGTAAGAATGCGAGCGATTTCACCGGACCGCTCGCGCAGCTTTTCGGCAGCCGACCGCATGAGCTTGTAGCGGTCGAACGCCGACGTCTTGCGCCATATACTGAAGCCGCGTGATGCGGCATCCAACGCGCGATCAAGGTCGTCAATAGAAGCGTGCGGAACACACCCAATCGCAAGCCCGGTCGCTGGATTCAGCACGGCCCCAGTTTTGCCTTGCGACCCGTCGCACCAGGCCCCGTCGATGAACATTTTGACGTCCGGATAGGTCCGTTCCTGCTTCATGGCGATGTCCATTGGCCTTCGATGGGGATTAAACGATTTGGAATGACTAGACCGAAAGCGCCGACGCTTCAGCGTACTTCTTCAAATCATGCTTTCTGATCTTGCCGTTTGGCGCGACCGGCAGCTGCTGCATCACGATGATCTGCTGAGGCTTCTTGTATCTGGCCAACTGTCCCTCGATGAACGTGAACAGGTCGTTGGTCTCGACGGAACCTCCAGGAACCGGCTGCACAAAGGCTATGATCTCCTCATTGCCCTCAACCGATCGTCCAACGACGGCAGAGTTGAGAACCGTCGGATGCGTGTTGAGAACCGCTTCGATCTCAGGCGGGTACACATTGAACCCCGAGCGAATGATCAATTCCTTTGATCGGCCTTGGACGATCAATTCGCCGCTCGTATTGCGGCTGACAATATCGCCGGTCTTCAAATAGCCCTGCTCATCGATAACCTCTGCGGTAAGCTCCGGCTGGCCATAATAGCCAAGCATGACATTTGGTCCTCGCACGAGAAGTTCTCCCGGCAAACCCTCTTCAACCTCATGACCGTCCGCTCCGACAATCTTGATCTCGACTCCTGGGATGGGGGGACCAATGTTGACTTCGTCTCTGCCCATTGCGTACTGCGTCCGGCTGATCGTGGGCGACGTTTCGGTGAGACCATAACCATTGTGGAGAACCACCCCGAACACACGTTCGACGTTCTGGCGCAATGAAAGGTCCAGCGGAGCGGTACCACTATAAACATATCGGAGCCTGTTCGGTGTGAGCTGAAGGCCAGCTTGATCGACGTGAGCGACGATACGCGACAGCAACGCTGGTACGGTGGCAAAAATCGTAAGCGCCCCGTCGGCGATGGCATCGATCGCCTGCGCAAGTGCGAATCTTGGCATGATTCTCAGATGCGCACCCGCAAAAAGCATGCCCTGCAAGAGCGTAAGCCCATACGAATGGGAAATCGGCATCACGCACAGCGAGACGTCGTCCGAACGAATTGTATCGGTTCTTTTGCCGCGGCACGCGACAAACGCAAGGCTGCGATGACTAAGCATCACTCCTTTTGGGCGCCCGGTGGTGCCCGTCTTATAGATAACAACGGCAACCTGCCGTGAGGAATCCCGATGAACCCTTTCCGCGACAGAATCTGCATCAAGCCTTCCGATTTTCATCTCACCTATCCCGATGAACGACTCGATATCGGCACGCCGGCGACATGCATGAGCATCTGCCTCAGGTGAAATAGCATGAGTATAGAACACACGCCGCGGTTGGCAGTCGTTCTCGATCAAGTCCAACTCATGCTGACTGAGCCGCGCGTTTGTGACGACCGCCCATGCGTCGATTCGACTCAACGCATACAGCAATACGATTGCCGCGATTGAATTTTCACACACGATCATGACTCGATCGCCCGGACGAATACCGAGCCGGCTCATTTCAATGGCAACAAGCTCGACCGTGTCGATCAGACGGCGATAAGACCATACGACACCATGTTCGTCGGTAAACGCAACGCGAGAAACGTCCCCCCTTGCACCCTCATCAAGTATCTCGTGAATGCGGGGCGGCAGGTTTGATATCAAATCCATTTTCGCCGATCCATCTTCCCGGTCAGGGCTGAAACTCAACAACCGGCATCCGCGTCGCGATGAAAATTCGTCATAGCGGGATGCGCGTTCGCCATCATTGAAATTATTCGCCGTATTGGTAATACCAATTTGGTATATTTAACTAAGTCCTGTCAACCCGTATTTGACAAGTCCGCGCCGATCCGCAGATTTCTGACGTCCGGTATGTCAGGGCGGAAAGACAGTTCTGAGCTGCCTATTCCGCCGCTTGGCGAACGTGACGCTGCGTCGGCGTGCGCATGGTCACGAGTTCCTCCGCAGAGGTGGGGTGCAGCGCCATGGTGGCGTCGAAATCAGCCTTGGTCGCCTTCATCTTAACAGCGATGGCAACAGCCTGAACGATCTCGGCGGCTTCCGGCCCGACAATGTGACACCCGATAACGCGATCGGATGTTCCATCCACGATCAGCTTCATCAGGACGCGAGCTCCGCTACCCGACAGTGTTGCCTTGATCGGCCTGAAATCGGTCTTGTAGATGTCCACGTGAGTGAACCGCGCCCTCGCCTCGGCTTCGGTCAGCCCGACCGTTCCTACCTGCGGCTGTGAGAACACCGCAGTCGAAATATCGAGATGATCGACGCGTACTGGACGCTTGCCAAACACCGTATCGGCGAAGGCATGTCCTTCGCGGATCGCAACCGGCGTGAGATTGATCCGGTTGGTGACGTCGCCCACCGCATAGATGTGCGACACATTGCTTTGTGAGAAGCTGTCGACGGCGATGCCGCCATTGGTCGGACCGAGCGCCACGCCGGCCTTCTCGAGCCCGAGACCCTTGACGTTCGGATGACGGCCGATGGCGAACAGCACCTGATCGGCCGCGATGCGCGATCCTTCCGACAGATACGCGGTGAAGACCTCGCCGTGCTTCTCGATCTTGCTCACCGTGCAGCCGGTGAGAATGGTGATACCCGCCTTCTCGACCTCTCCGCGCACATGCGCGCGGACGTCCTCGTCGAACCCCCGCAGAATGTTGTCGCCGCGATAGACCAGCGTCACGTCGGAGCCGAGGCCGGCGAAGATGCAGGCACACTCCAGCGCGATGTAGCCGCCACCCTGGATCACGATGCGTTTCGGGAATGTCGGCAGGTGGAAGACCTCGTTCGACGAGATGACGTGCTCGATGCCCGGAATGGCCGCGCCGTGGCTCGGCGCGCTTCCGGTGGCGACCAGGATGTATCTCGCCCGCACCGTTTCGCCGGTCGAAAGGCGCAGCGTATACGCATCCTCGAACACCGCACGAGCCTTGACGACCCGCGCCCCGGCCTTCTCGGCATTGGCCGTATAGGCGGCCTCCAATCGTGCGATTTCCTTATCCTTGTTGGCGACCAGCACCGGCCAGTCGAACGTCGCGGAGGGGATGCTCCATCCGAAACCCGCAGCGTCGCTGATTTCCTCACGGACGTGCGAGGCGTAGACGAACAGCTTCTTCGGCACGCAACCGCGGATCACGCAGGTGCCGCCCATGCGATACTCTTCGGCAAGCATAACCTTGGCACCGTAACTGGCCGCGATCCGCGCGGCGCGAACGCCACCCGAACCGCCGCCGATCACAAACAGATCGACATCAAAATCAGACATACCAGTGCGCGCTCTTTTCGGTCGTACCTATTTGGTATACCAATCTTATATAACCAGTACGCCGGAATCAAGCGATCGACCGTGCGAAGACGTAATTAGCAGAGCGTTATTATCCTGCGGATCGGGATTCGCGCAAAGTAACTGCAACATCATCAACTATCGACTAGAGTGAACATCACTCAGATTGGTGGCTATCTGCAGGCACCCGGGTGCGCGGCGGCTTAGCAGACGGGCTTCCCTGGACGCAGGCTAGAAAGAGTAAACGCAATGACAGAACGAAATCGAACCAACAATCCTGAGCCTCCCTCGAACACCATCGGAAAAATCCTCTCGTTCATCCGCGAGCGCCACTATCAGCCCGCTGAACGTCTACCGTCCGAACGAGACTTCGCAGAGAAGTTCGACACAAGTCGCGGCGCTGTCCGTGAGGCGCTGGCTGCTCTCGAAGCCATGCGTGTCATCGAGAGACGGCCAAACTCTGGCATATACCTGCGAAATTCAAACGAAAGCAGCATCGAGGCTCTCGTCCTTTATGCCGAGTCAGGCCTTCTTTTCCAGTCAAACGAAATCGCCGATGTCTTCGAGGTGCGACGCATGCTCGAAGTGCAGGCCGCCAGATTGGCCTGCACTCGTAGGACATCTGCCAACATCTGCGATCTTCGCACCATTCTGAACGACACCGAGAAGCGCCTCTCCAGAAAGCAGACGATCGAGCTTGAAGATGAAGCATTTCACCTGGCCATCTTTGCCGCCACCAAAAATGATATCCTGCTCCGCGTCGTAAAATCATTCTATGAACTATCCAGACAACGCCGCCGCATCTATTTTTCCGATCGCAACCGCGGTCGCAGCTCCTATGAAGATCACTGCAAGATTCTTGATGCCATTGAGGGGCGTCGCGTCGGTCAGGCAGAACAGAAAATGAATGAGCACCTGTCCCAGACCATAGAAACTTGGGAGACGCTGTTGGGAGAGCCAAAAATACTCGCAAGACGATAGGCTCTCGTCAAAAGATCCCATCCGAGCGAACCGCTCGAATCCTTCGTGGCGCGGCCGGATACAGAACTGATCCCTTGCCAGGGCGGCATCTAGGCTCATCTGCGGACTCCCCGGAGAAACAATAGGGATTTTGACATTCGCGCTTTAGTCGGGCGCTGTCATCTATCCTACCTCATGATGCGACCATAAGATGCCGCAAGCCCGTATGAGAGCTCGCGGACCGACTCCATATCAGAGCTGCGTGCTTGGAAGCCGGGTGAGTCTATCGGGTTATGCCGATCCCGTCTCATCGACTGTTGCGCCGTACCTGCCTTCGCCCTTTACTCCATCGACAACCTCGCGTTGCGACGCTGCTTATGCGGCGGCCTCGGCGGGAGCTCGGTAAACTTCGTTAAGCGCGAACAATGCTCACACCGTGCGCGCCTATTTGTTTGCTAGCGCAGTGATAACCAGCATTCGCGCCTTGTTGTAGATCGTCTTCTGCGGATCCTGCGCATCTGCGCCTTCGACAACAAAAAACAGTCATTGCAACGCCTCCGCGCGCCGCTAATGAACCAGTTATCCTTTCAATCCGCGAGAAAATATATGTGTCCTGGGCCTAGAATACCACCTACCCTTTAAGGGCGCCTGCCGTAAGTCCTGCGACGAAGTAGCGGTAGCAGAACGTAAAGATGACAAACAGCGGCAGCGCTATGAGCGATGCGCCGGCAAGGATCTCGCCCCAACGCAGATCCTGTGCCCCCAACATCGACGCCAAGGCGACAGGAAGCGTCTTGTTCTGATCGCTCATGATCAGGATGAGAGCGAACACGTAGTCGGCCCAGGAAAGCAGGAACGAGAAGATACCGACCGTAATCAGACCCGGTGCGGAAAGCGGCAAGACAACCTTGAGGAACGCACTGAACTGCGAGCACCCATCGACCATTGCTGCTTCTTCCAGGTCAAATGGCACCGACTTGAAAAAGCCCCACAGAAGCCAGACGCCCAACGGGAGTGATATTGCGAGATGAGCAATCAGCAGACCCCACAGGCTGTCGGAAAGCCCGACCATGCGGAACAAAGCTGACATTGGAATGACCAGCATCAACGGCGGGAACATATAGGCAAACAACATGGACGCGACTAATGTTGTCTTGCCGCGGAACCGCAGCCGCGTCGCGCCGTAGGCAATGAACGCCGAAAGCGTTGTAGCAACGATGATCGTTGCCATCGCCATCAGGGCGCTGTTGAAAAAATTGGTCGTGTAATTCGTAAGCTCCAGTAGGGATCTGTAGGAAGCGAGATCTGGCGGCCAGAACACCAACGACGTGTCCAGAAACAACCGCTGCGCGGGCCGAAGACTAGATACAATCATCCAGTAAATTGGAAAGAACGAGTAGATGCAGATCACGAGAACAGCCGCGTAGAGACCGATACGCCCGGCAATCTGCTTGATTGGCTTGCCCACAATGCCGAACAACTTCTGTTCTGATGCAGGTGTTGAAGCTTCCTGCGGCAAACGATCGAACTGGGACGTGCTGCGAAGGAGTCGCTCCTGCCGCGGGTCAGCAACAGCAGCAACGATGGAAAAGTGCGAGTTCTGTTGTGTCACTGTTATCGGCCTTGCTTTGCTTCATCGATCGGGAAAAACCGCAGATAAATCAGCATAATGGTTGCCAGAATCGCAAACGAGATTGTCGCTACCGCCGCCCCCCCTCCGAGATCGAACTCCAGAAAAGCTCTTCGATAAGCAAGCGTCGGGAGCGTCTCCGTCTGATTCAGCGGCCCCCCCTTGGTCAACAACCAGATCACGTCAAACTTGTTGAACATCCAGATGCCTCTCAGCAGAATGACCACGATCAGTACAGGTCTGAGGCCCGGCAGAGTGATGTGCCAGAACTGCTTCCAGGCACCGGCGCCGTCGACCCTAGCTGCTTCGTAAAGCTGGGCCGGAATTGTTTGCAGGCCGGCCAGCACGCACGTCACCACAAATGGTGTCCATATCCACACACTAACGAGAACAATCGTTCCTTTTGCGGTTGCCGAGTTGGCGCCCCAATCAAACATGCTGGATCCAAACGACGCCAAGATACTTTTAATCAATCCGTAATTCGGATCGAGCATCCATTGCGCAATAAGGCACGCAACTACCGTCGGAAGAAAATAAGGAACGATCGACAGCGCGCGAACGACCGTTTGTCCCACGAACTGACGATTCAGAACGAGCGCAATGGTCACGCCGAGCATGACCTGCAACACGATCGCGGAAATAGAAATTACTATCCCGTTTAGCAACGCGTCCCAAAAATTCCTGTCCTCCAGGACGGCCAGATAATTCCCAAGTCCCACCCATCGCGGCGGAGCGATAAAGGACTCCGCCGCGTAGAACGAGAGCTTGATAGAGTACAGGAGTGGCCCGCCAACGATGGCGCCGAGTATCAAAACGCCGCCAACGAACAAGCTGATGATCCGCCAATCCTGCCTCATAAGGTACCTACCTTCTTGTCCGAATAATTCAACCAAGCTTCCGGATGCGATTGGCCGCTGTTTTCACGCAATCGGCCGATGACATGTTCTTAAGCACCTTATTTTGCAACATCTCAGGCATGACGTTCGCATCGAAGACCTTGCTCGGCAGCAGATCAATCGATGGGCCGATCAAGTCGACCGACGAGAGCCTCACCTTGCTGTCCGGATCGATGAACGACTTCATCTGCATCATTGTTGCCCAATGCTTCTGAATCATCGGGTGCTTCTTCCAGCGCGGATCCTCGTAAATGTCTAATCGCACCGGCTGGAAGTTCATCCAAGCCGAATGCAGCCAGTCGACGTAGTGCTCATCGATAAACCATTTGAGGAACTTGAGCGTCTCCTCGCTTTGCTTGGTCTTGAATGCAACAAATCCGTCGAAGGAGAACGGCAGCGCTTTCTGCTTGCCCGCACTGTCTGGTGCGGCAAAGATGCCATACTTGCTCGCGAGATCCGGATTTCGCGCCTCGAGCGCCTCGACCACACGCCCGGAATACAGGGTATGCGCGACCTTTCCAGTGACAAACAGACTCATGAGCTCGGCATAACCCACCGTGTTCAATCCGGGGGGCATAGTCTTGTAGAGTTCGCCGTAAAGATCGAGGAAACGCGCTGTCCGATCCGCATTCTCAGGTGCATCCAGAACGACATTCCATTTGTCGTCATAGAATTGCGGAGCTTCCGCAAACAGGTTTCCGAAGCTCGCCCAGTTGGTCGCACTGTCGCTCGCCAGCGGCATTACGCAGCCGCCACGTTCGATATTGCCGTCCTTTGAGACAGTCAGCGCCCGGCAGTTGTCGAGATATTCCGACCATGTATTAGGAATCTTAAGGCCCTTCTCGGCATACAGATCCTTCCGATAGTAACAGGTCACCAGATTGTAGTCGTAAGGATAGAACCAGTTCTCTCCCTGATACTTCCAGGCGCCCATCTGCCCCCAGGAATGCTGCTTCACAAGATCGGTCATCGGAAGAAGATGACCGCCGCGGGCGTACTGCAGAATATGGGCGATATAGCCTTGAGTGGAGATGTCATACGGCGTGCCGGCATTGATCGCCGCCATCGTCTTCGCATATGCGCCGCTGATCGGCGTCGAATCGACGATGATCTTAACACCGAACTTGCTCTCGTACGCGCCGCATGCGCGTCGCAGCACGGCCTGGCTGTCGGCCGCAGTTTCATTGTTCAGAAATCGGAGCGTCACTCCGGCTTGAGCATTCACGTACGGAGCCGCCAGGGAGCTTGTCGCTCCAACCACTGCTCCCGCGGACGTTTTGAGGAAGCCCCGTCGGCTAAAGCCGAATGATTTACCCTTGGAATTCCATTGGTTCGACTTGCGCACGGTCATGATTTTCCCTCCCTATATTAATTTCACTTACTGATTTTGATTGCCTCAACGCCTTTCCACTCTCACGTGAAAATAGATGCAGCCGCTGCGCGGGCAGAACGACGGGGATTTTATCCCCGGCCACGAGCACATCGTCGCGCGCAAACACCGCGCGAAATTTATGGCCGAATATCGTCCCCAGCACATAGGTCTGGGCGCCGATTTGCTCGACCAGGCTAACGATCATCTCGATGTCGGATGCTGCTTCAGCACGAATGATATGCTCTGGTCTGATGCCGATAGTGACGCTCTTCTCGGTCTCGACAAACTCGCCGTCCGGCAATCCGAGCTGCAGTTCGCCAGAACGAACCTTCAGACCATCACCGTCACGGAGCAGATCGCCCTCAACCAGGTTCATCTCGGGCGAACCGATGAAGGCGGCCACAAAGACATTCATCGGCCGGTCGTAAAGATCCAGCGGCCGTCCGGCCTGCTGGATCCAGCCATCGCGCATGATGACAATCCGGTCACCGAGCGTCATGGCTTCGACCTGGTCGTGAGTCACGAAGATCATCGTGGCTCCGAGCCGGGCATGCAGCGTCGCGATTTCTTCGCGAGTCTTCACGCGCAGCTTGGCGTCGAGGTTGGAAAGAGGCTCATCGAGCAGAAAGACATCGGGGTCTCGGACGAGCGCACGACCAAGCGCAACCCGCTGCATCTGACCTCCCGACAGCTGCCGCGGCTTCCGCTCGAGCAAAGGATCAAGGCCGAGGCTCGACGCCGCGCTGCGCACGCGACGATCAATCTCGTCTTTCGGTTCTCCGCGCACGCGAAGACCAAATGCCATATTGTCGTATACGGTCTTCTGCGGATAGAGCGCGTAGTTCTGGAACACCATCGCAATATTGCGATCTTTCGGCGGGAGTGCGGTCACATCCCGCCCGCCGATCATGATCTTGCCCGATGTCACATCATCGAGGCCGGCAAGCATGCGCAACGTGGTCGACTTCCCGCAGCCGGACGGCCCGACAAAAACGACCAGTTCTCCGTCGGTAATATCCAATGAGAAATCCTGCACTGCCCATGGCCCACGATCTCCGCCAAAGGATTTCGATACATTCTGGAGAGTTACTCGCGCCATACAGCAAAACCTCGCTTCGCGTTGCCTCTAGCTATTGTCACCATGCATCAAGCTTAAAGCCGCACAGTCGCCATCCGTTTTGGATAGACCATTTTGGCTGACCGTATGTCTCCATATACTTGCTGTCAAGCAACTCGCGCAGTGCGATGCTCGCGAATCAAAACCCGACAAGCACTTTCGAGAAGACCCTCCGTTCCAGAATCTCGCCTCAAAACCAACTCGACGATCAACCAAAAGCTATTATTGGTTTGTCCAATTTGGTTTATCCTATTATAGTGCGCTTATAACAGGCGTACGATTTACCAGGAACGGATCGCGCCAATAGCAAGGAAATGTCATGGCTGGACCTCTGGTGGGCTACCGAGTACTCGATCTTTCAAGAATTCTCGCAGGACCGTGGTTGGGCCAACTTCTTTCCGATCTCGGAGCCGAGGTCTGGAAAATCGAACGCCCCGGCACCGGCGACGACACACGACAATGGGGTCCCCCATTCCTGAAAGATGGCGAATCGAATGACACAACCGAGAGCGCGTATTTTCTCAGCGCTAACCGCGGCAAACATTCAATCTGCATCGACATAGCAACTGACGAAGGCAGCGCGATCGTGCGCGCACTAGCGCAACAAGCTGACATCGTGATCGAAAATTACAAAGTCGGCGACATGGCCCGATACGGGCTGGACTACGAGTCACTGCGAAGACTGAAGCCGGATACCATTTACTGCTCCATCACGGGTTACGGTCAAACCGGCCCAATGAAGGATGCTGCAGGATACGACATGGCTATTCAGGCCATCGGCGGCCTGATGAGCATCACGGGCGAAAGCGACGATATGCCGGGTGGCGGCCCGCAGAAAGTTGGCGTTCCGATCGTCGATATTCTCACCGGTATGTACAGCGCGACGGGCGTTATTTCGGCGTTGCTGCATCGCGAGCGTACCGGCGAGGGCCAACACATCGACATGGCACTGCTCGATGTCCAAGTTTCGGTACTTGCCAACCAGAACATGAACTATCTCACGACGGGAACTCCACCCAAACGGTCCGGTAATGCGCATCCGAATATCGTCCCGTATCAGGTGTTCAAGACAATGGACGGCTCGTTTGTGCTGGCTGTCGGAAACGACCAACAATTCAGGAAATTCTGTGCAGCGGCGGGATTGACGGAATTGGCAGCCGACATCCGCTTTCTCACGAACACCGATCGGCTTCACAATCGCGACCTGCTCATTCCACTTCTGGATGTGCATTTAGCAACGCAAACGACGCACCAGTGGATATCAGTGCTTGAGCCAGTCGGAGTTCCTTGCGCGCCGATCAACCGGCTGGACCAAGTATTTGCCCATCCGCAGGTGATCCATAGAGAGCTGCAGATCAATCTGCCTCATTCCTCCGGTGCCATTTCACCTCTCGTCGGCAACCCTATCAAGTTTTCGCGAACGAAGATCGAATACTCGAAGAGCCCGCCGCTACGGGGCGAGGACACCGAATATGTCCTCAAGACTGTTCTCAAATTTGACGAGGCGCAGATTCAGCGCCTGAACGCCAGCCGGGTCGTCGATACCGGCACGCATCCGCGGCGGGCTTCACCAAGCCGGCTCGAATAAGTTCAAGGTGCACTACTCGCACCCACGAAGTGAGAACGGCCGAGATAATCACAGTGGCAGCACCCGTGACGATATTCCCGTTTGCCCGTAGATCTGACGACGGAGTTGCTGATGCGTAGCGGGCGGGGCTCTGACGAATACCGTCTCAACTAATGGCCGAGGGCCCAGACTGTCTTTTCAAATACCGCCCTCTCCTGGGGGGACATATTCGCATCCCAATGCTGTGGGCCTTTCGGTCCCCAAAGAAGAACAACGAAGGCCAACACCACAAGCGCCGCAGTCAACACGCGACTGATCATCGAAACATCTCTCTGTTGACGCCAGAACCGCAGCCAATACATTTGGACATACCAAAATGATATTCCAAAGCGGCTCAAATACAACGGCGATGTACGACACCCGTATCGGAATGGATCTTGTCCGGCGGCTACTCGCTTCATGCTACACCAGACACGCTAACTAGCCGCCGGCATTCCCAAGAGGGATTCGAAAATGAAACTATCCGGATATGACTACATCATCGTCGGCGCGGGATCGGCGGGATGCGTGCTGGCTTCGCGACTGAGCGAAGATCCAAATGTTAACGTCCTGCTGCTTGAGGCCGGAGCCCCCTCCGCGTCTGTCTTCGTCCACATGCCGGCCGGCATTCGCGTGCTCTACACAAGTCCTAAGTATAACTGGCAGTTCTGGACCGAGCCCCAAGCTCAACTCAATAATCGAAAGATTTACATCCCGCGTGGCCGGGTTGTGGGTGGATCGTCCTCCATTAACTCAATGATTGCGATTCGAGGCAACGCTTGGGACTACGACTCGTGGGCCGCCCAGGGCCTCCCGTCATGGAGCTATGAAAACCTGCGCCCTTACCTCAGAAAAATCGAGGACGCCACCCTGGTCACAAGGAAGCGCGATCAGGACAGGGGATACTCCGGCCCTATTCGTCTGTCCTATGGCACCCTGCAGCATCCCATTTCAAAGGCGTTCATTGAAAGCGCGGTGTCAGCAGGTTTGCCGGAGAACAATGGCTTCAACGGCCCGTCCCAGGTTGGTGCCGGATTCTACGAACTCACCATCGCGGAAGGGAAGCGATCCGGAGCCTTCAAATATCTTGATCGAGCGAAGGGACGAAGCAATCTCACCGTTATGGCCAACTGCAGAGTTCGCCGGATCGCCATGGAAGGGACGTGCGCGCGCGGCGTAGTAATAGAGAAGGGAGGACGCGAGGTAACCATCTCGGCAGAGCGCGAGGTGTTGCTGACATCTGGAGCCATCGGCTCACCGCAACTGCTGATGCTGTCGGGGATCGGGCCGGCGGATCACCTGCAATCGCTTGGCATCAAGCCCGTTCTCGATTCCGCTGGCGTCGGAGACAACCTGCACGACCATCTGGACTGCGCTATTCGCCTAGAGGCATCTCAGCCAGTTACGCTGACGCCGTATCTCGGCTTGATCAAGGGCGGCCTCGCGGGCGCACAATACATTCTCCGAGGCACGGGTCCCGCAACGTCTCAAGGCGTCGAAGCTGGCGCCTTCTGGGGGCCTGACAAAAATTCGTCACTGCCGGAGTGGCAAGCTCATCTCATCGTCGCGCTCCGAAACCCGCCACCCAACGAACGCATCGCTCACGGTTTCGCGATTCGCGTTTGCCAACTTCGGCCCAAGAGCCGTGGAACACTGCGATTGCGATCGGCGGACCCATCTGACACTCCCGCTATCGATCCTCGTTTTCTCTCTGATGATTCGGATTTCGTCAGCATGCAAGAAGGTGTCAGACAACTGTCTGAGATTATCGATCAACCGGGTCTGAGTAAATTCGTGAAACGAAGGATCGACATCGATGCGTTTACCAGTGTGGACTCCCGCAAAAAATGGATACGGGAGCGCGCCGAAACGATCTACCATCCTGTTGGCACCTGTCGCATGGGCGAAGACAGCAACGCTGTTGTCGACGGTCAGTTGCGGGTCCGAGGAATCGACAATCTCAGAGTCATCGATGGTTCGATCATGCCGACAGTGATCAGTGGAAATACCAATCTGCCGATCATGGCTATGGCGGAAAAAGCTGCCGAGTTGATTACGGAGGGTAATGAGACAAGGCAGTTCTTGCCGGGCGCCGGGTGCCCCTAGAAGCCAGCCAGCTTGATGCGGGAGTACATGTCACTCATCGGGTCCGAATATTTCGGAACCACTGAGTAACCCATTTCGTTGATGGACCACTGCGTGGGGTAAATGCCAGACCGTGACTTTAGGCTGCGGTAATTCGCGAAGCAACACCGTCGTCTCCCGCAATCATAAGGATGGATCATGACTGAGCGGCTCGAACCGTATCGTGTAGAGGCTTACAACACCGCCAAACTATCCGAAAATAAGATGCACGATGATTCCGTGGCCCTGAAGTACGGTTTCAGAGGTGGTCTGGTGCCGGGGATCGATATTCTCGCCTACATGATCCACGTTCCAGTTGCGAACTGGAGTCGAGCATTCCTCGAACGAGGATTGATCGAGGCGCGGTTCATTAAGCCGATCTATGATGGTGAAGCCCTACTGGTTCAAGCGGAGGAGTCCAGCGAAGGACTCTCGCTAACCGTCGAACACGGCGAGGCCAAAGCCACAGGACATGCCTCGTTGGCGGTAACAGCGCCGGTATTCTCGCTCGCCGATTTTCCGGAGACCGAACCGGTTGCGACGCGGAAGCCCATCGACGCTGACACTTATCGAATCGGCAAATGGCTCGGCACTGCTCCGCGCTCCTGGCAGGGTAAGGCTGGTGCAGAATACCGCGCCGGAGTGCGCGAGACCGACCCAATCTATGCGCGCGAAGGCCTCGTCCATCCTGGCGTATTGCAACAGATCATGAATAGGGTGCTCATGGAAAATGCCCTTCTCGGGCCATGGATTCATATCGGCAGCCGCATGCAACTGATATCAGCCGCTATCGACAGCGACCAACTGACCGCACGTGCACGGATCACGGGCAACTACGAAAAGAAGGGCCATTTGTTTGTGGAATTGGACGCCCTCATCGTTGCTAACGGCCGGACTCCTGTCGCCCATTGCCAGCATATTGCGATCTACCAGCCTCGACCTCAAGCTGTATGAGGCATGCTCCCGGTGCTGACATACTTATGAGGTGTACCGCGAACGCGATCGAGTCGGCGATGTCTGATTTCTGTATCGCCTATATCGGCGAGAGCGACAATGTCGGCCGCAGGCGCGCCTCAAGCCGTTCGCACAACGCCTGGCTGTCATAGCCCTTGTTGGCGACGAGTTCGGCAGATGGCGGCGCGGCCGCGATGCAAAGCTGCGCAACCTTGCAATCATTAACGTTTCGGAGCGTCAGGAGCAGGACCCAAGGGCGGCTTTTCTCGTAGCAGATAGCCTGGAGCTTGGTGTTGCGTCCGCCTTTCGTGCGGCCGATATCATGAGCCAAGGCCCTCTTTCCGCTGCCCGCACAACGATGGACCTTGATGCAGGAACTGTCGATAGATATCCGGTCCAGCACACCCTCGACCTCTGCCAGCGTACTGCAAATGTCTCCCCAGATACCGCGCTCAAACCAGCGCACAAAGCAATTAGCGATTGTAGTGCGTCTTCTCGGTCCGTAGACATCGGTGCAGTCGGCCCAGCCGTCCACCGCATTTGAGCGCGTGGACAATCCCGCTCGGAATCCGCCGTTCATCCTTACGCATTTTACCGCGCACATCCTTCGGCAAAAGCGGCTCAATCCGAGCCCACTACGCATCCGGAAACCAGACGTAATCTCCCATCGCCGTCCTCCTTGGGAGAACGGAATCCGACTCGCCAGCCTTTTGGAATCCCGGTCGCGCTACCCGGTTTTGGGTCCGAACCCTAGCGATCCAGTGTTTTGCGAGAGAAATCTTCGATATAATCGAGCAAGCGCTTCACTGCCTGCTCCGCTTCATCGGGTTTCCTGCGGGCGATCGCGTCAGCGATCTCAGCGTGGAGACGAGCACCCAGCATCATGTCACCGGCAGATTTGTAATTCCGATACCAGAAACGCCGCGAAAGCGGGGTCATCAAACTCATTGAGCCACTAGCAAAACGGTTCCCGCAGGCGCGGGCGAGTAGCTCATTTAGCTGCGAATCAAGCCGAACGAAGGCAAGATCGTCGTTAGCATCAACGGCGGCATAAATAGCGGCAGCGATTTTGGCGAATTGCGCAATTTCTTCCTCAGTGGCTCGTTCTGCAGCCAAGCGCACCATGAGCGATTCTAAAGCCCGCCGAACCTCGATAATTCGCAGCTGAGTGCGGACATCAATCTCGCTAACGAGGACCCCATGTCTTCGCAAGACAACAACAAGGCCATCGCGTGACAGCAGCTGCAAGGCCTCTCGCACCGGCGTGCGCCCGATTCCTAAACGCTTTGCGAGAGAACTTTCCGAAACTCGAGCTCCTGGCTGCAGTTCTAGGGTGCAAATCATCTCCTCGATCGCGCGGTAGGCGCTATCGGCTAGATTGAGCTCCGGCTCCGGTCCATAATCTACTTCGTGGTTGATCAGATCAGCACCCAAGCCCGTAAATTTCACTTTTGAAGCGACAACGCGCGAAGCGCTATCGACACTCCGCGCCGATCCAGAGCGTTGAGGTCCTTTACGGGGTATTTGCGCGTCATCTATCATATCGACGAGTTCCAGACGCAATTTTAGCATTCAATGCAGATCGCATTCAAGTACCGCCGTTGCCTAGCGGGTATCGACAATCTGGGCCATCGTCGCCTGGATTATGTTCCTCTTCTGCCGAGATTCAGCTTCTTTCACGGGCGGCTGCGAGTAAATCAAACTGGGGATCTGCGGCCTCCTCGGGGGTCAATCGTGCGTTCGTTAGAGCCAAAAGCTTGCGTCCCGCGACGTGATCGCGGGAGCTATCGACGCTTTCTATACACACCAACTTCCTCCCGGAGAAAGAGAAAACCGAGAATTTGCCACCAGCATAATCACCGCGTACCACGCAGTTGTCCGCGCTGCTTGCTAGGCCGACTATCTGCAATGGCACGTCGTGCTGATCGGACCAAAACCAAGGCACACCGTCATAAGGGATAGAGGCTATTCCGGCCAACATCTGTCCCGCTACTTTGGCCTGATCGGTTGCGTTCTGGACCGACTCGAGTCTCAGTTGCCCACCGGAAAATACAGACGGATGATTGGTTACATCCCCAGCGGCGAAAATAAAGGGATCACTTGTACGAGTTAATGAATCAACAACGATCCCATCGCTACAGGTAAGGTCCGCCGCCTTGGCAAGTTCAACAGCGGGCGTAACCCCTATCCCCGCGACGATCAAATCGGCGGCTATTTTTTGCCCGTTACTGAGGAGCACTCCCGCCGCGCGTCCGCGGCCGTCATTCAAAATCATTTCAACTCGTGCATTGAAAATTAGATTGACGCCTCGTTCTGTATGGCGACGGCCAAACCAGCCGGAAATCACCGAGCTTACCGCGCGGGGCATAAGGCGCTGAAACGTTTCAAGCACGGTCACTTTCTTGCCCATTTTGCAGAGGCTAGATGCCACCTCTAATCCTATGAAACCACCTCCGATAACAACAACCGAGTGTGTATGTCTAAGCTGCGACTTCAATTTCTCGACGTCTGCGAAATCTCTTAGATACAATATGCCGTCTAGTTTACCTCCCGGTAAGGAAAGACGTCGCACACGGGCGCCTGTTGCAAGTCCGAGACGAGAGTATGGAATTTGCTCGCCACCTTGAAGAATTACTCGATGGCGCTGTCTATCGACCGCAGTGACTCGGCGTCCGGTCAGGCGAACTATATTGTTCTTTTCGTACCAAGACTCTCCACGCAGAGGGATTTCCGCAACGGAGATTTTTCCCGTAAGGAGACCTTTGGATAGAGGTGGGCGATGATAAGGTAGGAGCGCATCTTCCGCTAAGAGAACGATTTCATTCTCCCAACCCGCGTCACGAGCCGAAGCTGCCATCTGTACTCCCGCATGAGAGGCGCCGATGATAACGATAGGATCGAGTGCCAAGTCATCGCGCTCCCAAAGATAATGCAGCTAATAGGGCAAACTGCGCAGCCTGAGTGACGACCGCTTGAATTGCACGTTTCCGAAAGACTGCGTGCGCTCGCGGGTATCCTGCAAGATGCAGCGTGACAGATCGTCCGCAAACGCTGCAATTTTTTCTGCTTACGGCCGGATGATCACTGGCAATTCCATGATGCCATGCACGAAGGTCGAATACTGCCGCTTAGGCGGACCCACTACCTCAATCTTGAGGTCGCGAGCGAGGATCTCTTCCCAAAGTACGCGCAACTGCATCTCTGCTAGCCGATTCCCAACGCAACGGTGCACTCCGAAACCATATGCGATGTGCTTGCGATAGTTGTCGCGACCCAACAGAAAACGGTGAGGCTCTTCGAACTCGTCTTCGTCCCGATTTCCCGAAATATACCACATTACCACTCTCTCGCCTTCGCGAATGATTTTATTAGCCAACTGCGTATCCTGAGTCGCGGTTCGCCGGAACGCGAGAATTGGTGATTGGAAGCGAATAACCTCACTTACCATGCTCTCAATTAATTCAGGATTTTCACGTAGTTTGCATTGCTCGTTGGGATTTTCATTAAGGAGCAAAACGCTTGCACTCATAGAGTTTCGCGTTGTCTCATTACCACCGATTATGAGCAGCAGTAGATTGCCGAGAAATTCCCTCTCAGAAATGCCCTGATAAGCCGGGCTGTGAGCGATCATGGAGATGAGATTGTTCTCCGGTTGACGCTTAAGTTTTTCCTCCCGAAGCAGTTTGAACGCATCCAAACATTTTGCGAGTTCTACACCTCGTTTCTCCTCGCTATCTATAGGGCCACCAGCCAACAGATCGACAATTGAGGCATCCGACCAATGGGCAAGTAGGCGCCGATCCTCGATCGGAAAATCAAAGATAGTTGCGAGAGTCATCGACGTTAGCTCGATGGAAGCGCGAGCTACCCAATCGAACGTCTCATTACGCGGCAATCGATCAAGAAGAGCTCCAGTTCGTTGCCGTATGAGTGTCTCAATCTCTGCAAGGCTACCGGCGGATACAATTGGCTGGATGGCTTTCCGCTGCTCTGCTTGCCTCGGCGGATCCGACGCGATGAAGCTACGTATGCGTTTCTCCGGCGGCTTGTCGCCTATATGCACTCCACCGCGGTCAGTATCGGATGAGAACACGCGCCAGTTTGAGTCAACGGTTTGGATGTCCTTGAATTTCGTGATTGACCAATGCGCGCCAAAGCGGCTCTTGGGCGTAAAGTGAACGGGATCCTCGTGCCGCAGACGTTGAAAATACGGCATCCATACCCCCTGCTGAAACAGCGCGGAGTCTGCCACGACAATGTCCTCGATAGGCATTGCATAGGCCAAACGCTCGTGCTCAGCGACTAAGTTACGAACGACTTCGGTGGTCACAACACTCATAAAAGATCTCCCCGTCAGTTGACGTCGGACGGCGCGGTCAGCGGTGCGTCGGAGGCAGATGCAGTACAAGACCGTCAAGCCTTTCGGTCATTCGGATTCGGCACGACAGGCGTGAAGTTGGGCTCGGGTCATCTACGATACCCAACATATCGATTTCCTGTTCTTCGGCTGGCTCAAGCTTGCTGAACCATCTCGGATCAACGTGGACATGACAGGTGGCGCACATGCATTCGCCGCCGCAATCCGCATCGAGAGGAACCCCGTTATCGACAGCATGCCTCATTGCACTTGCGTCAGGGACGGCGGCTACCGTCTGCGTTGTACCGTCAGGCAATATGAAGACCAATTTCGACATGAGATTCCCTTCGCTTGCTGCCTTGCCTAATAATGTATATTAGTAAAAAATTATAAGTATGTCAATAATAAACAAATCTGGATCAACTTGAGCGTCCCTTACCTACAGCGGCACGGTTATGCCCTGCGAGAATCTTCGTTGACGGCAGGGGTGACGAGCGCTCGACACATCGCGCGCCAATACTTTCCACGGCTCCTTCCTGTGCCTGTCGTAAATCAACTCCGAACATATTGGTGATGCAGTCCGCCGAGGATTGAGCGACAAAGAATGCGCCCGGCGCGATTGACGGCGCGCGATACCGGCGTATCCTTATCTAAGGAAAGGTGCGTGCGCGTTTCATTATAGTAATTCATATACGACAGCAGCACATGACGGAGATGCGCTCGCCGAACACACCCACATGGTCAAGACACTCCCGTCGGATGGAACCGATCAGTCGTTCAGCAAATGCGTTTTGCCAGGTGAACGCCGCGACGTCGGTCGATCACGAATGCCCATTGATCGAAGTGGTCTGCATTGAGAAGTTTGGACCGATCTGAATGAGAGTTTTCCGGTTAGTCTAATATCGAAGGGAGCCTGGCCGATGAAGAAGTCGAAGTTCAGTGATCAGCAGATCGCCTTTGCGCTAGGAGCCCCTCATTCACGAGGTACTCGTCTCGGGCAAGGCAAGCGCCTAGTGCGCGGTCCGCGAGTCGATTTCTTCTTTTACGCAACCCTTATCTGCATTCCCACTATTACCTAAGCCTCGTCGGTAGGACGCGGCAACTCGACAGAGCTGCTGTGAATGCATCAGCAATTCCGAAGATGCGGCGGTGGGTTCAAGCAGAACTTTATTATCGTAGAACAAAGCCGACCTATCGCTTCTTCCGCCCCTTCCGAAGCGTAGCCGGCGGCTTTTCGTTTGCTTTTGGGACAATCAGAAGGTCAGCGACAGGGACGTCCAAGGCCGCGGCCAATCTCTCTAATGTCTCGGCGGTAGGATTCTCGACCCCACGCTCAATTCGCCCGACGTACGACCTGTCCACACCGGCATCGACCGCCAGCGCTTCCTGCGACAGGCCGCGCTTAACCCGCAGTTTTCGGACATTCCAGGCCACGAGCGCTGTCGCTTTCATAAGCGAAACAAACGACTTGGCGGCCCATTAAAACACGCACTATAATGTCCCTATTACTGATTTGGGGCAGTTGTGCGCATTCGCATTCATCGCGGGACTAAGGAAATTGGCGGGACCTGCATCGAACTGGCCGCCGAGGGTGGCCGAATTCTGCTGGATTTAGGACTGCCTCTGAACGGCGATGCGGACGAGGTCAGCGTCCATCCGTCAGTAGACGGACTTGCAGGCGGCGGGGATTTGCTGGCTCTGGTTCTGTCCCATGGTCATGTCGATCATTGGGGGCTGGCCCACCTCGCGGGCGCTGATCTGCCGGTTGCGCTGGGCGCTGCAACCCACCGCATTCTGAAGGCCGCAGCCCCGTTCGTGCCCAAGCCATACGTGCCGGTAAGACCAATCGAGTTCTCAAGTGGCACGGCGCTGCAGTTCGGCCCGTTCCGGGTAACGCCACATCTGGTCGATCATTCCGCCTATGATGCTTACGCCCTTGAGGTGGAAGCTGACGGCAAGCGCCTGTTCTATTCTGGCGATATCCGGGCGCACGGCCGCAAAGCTGCACTGTTCGAGCGCCTTGTGACCCATCCTCCACGATCCATCGACGTGATGCTGATGGAAGGATCGAGTTTTGGCCGCCTCAGCTCTGATCACGTCTTTCCGGCCGAGGCCGAAGTTGAACAGCGCTTCGTTGACCTGTTTGAGGCAACGGACGGCCTAGCGCTGGTCGCAGCCTCGGCGCAAAACATCGATCGCATGGTCAGCCTGTATCGGGCCTGCAAGCGCACCGGCAGAACGCTGATCATCGATCTCTATGCCGCCGAGATTCTTCGCGCGACGGAGAACGCCAGTATCCCTCAATCGGACTGGCCACATATTGCGGTGTACGTCCCGCAGTATCAGCGCATCCAGATCAAGCGCGGCGGCCGCTTTGACCTGCTCGATCCTCACAAGACCAACCGCGTTTTCGTGGAGCGACTTGAGGACCTGGCTCCTCGGGCGGCGATGCTCTTTCGACCGGCTATGCTGCGCGATCTCGATCATGCCGGCTGCCTGTCCGGCGCACGCGCCATCTGGTCGCAATGGGACGGCTATCTCAAACAGGAGCGCGGCCTCGCCCTCCTCGCCGAGCTCGAAGCACGAGGCATCCCGCTCGATCACGCCCATACCTCCGGCCACGCCAGCATCCCCGATCTGAAGCGATTGGCGGAGGCGATCCAGCCGAAGATGCTGGTGCCGATCCATACCTATGAGCCGGAGCAGTTTCCAGCGCATTTCCAGGCTGTCAGTCTCAAGAATGATGGCGAATGGTGGGACGTTGCAACATGACCATTCAGCAGACGTCCTCAAGCTACGGTGTGAGTAAGGCGTTCCTCGATGCGCTCGACAATCTCGCTCAGAAGCCATCGTGGTGGCGCGACGTTTTGCTACGGGACGACGTGTTCATTGCGGTGCGAGCAAACTCACTCAATGTCTACCACCGGGGTGCCTCGATCTTCCGGATCGACGATGGCGGAAACGGCCGACTTATTCCCTGGACCCATACTAAATACCTGATCCGTCAGCAGCAGGTGCTGGCTCAGCTTCATCACGATGGACACTTTCAACCATCCGATATCGGTTGGTCGCAATACGCTGGCCCATCGACACTCTCCGACATGATCCGCTCGGCCACCGATCTTGCTGGAGCTGAAAAGAGCGGATTGCATCCGCTGATCGTCGGCAGTTCAAAAGTGATCGACGTCGAACTGTCGCTGCTGCGGGCAAACTCTTCCATAGACGAAAGTCTGGCAGACACTGATGCCCATTCAGCGGACGCCCCGCCGATTGATCGGTCTCAGGACCGGCTGGATGTCGTCACCGTAGAGAACCGCGGCGGCAAGCCGTTCATCGTTTTCCATGAGGCCAAGCATTTCAGCAATCCGGCCTTGAGGGCCAAAGGTGAGCCTGCCGTTTTGGCTCAGATCGTGCGTTACCAGGCAACGCTCAGACAGCATGATGCAACACTGCGACAGCGCTACGTCGCTGTCTGTCAGGCGCTGGTCCGTCTCCACACCATGCAAACTGCGGCCCGCACTGCCCTTCCCTCAAGCAGATTGCCACTCGAACCTGATCCCCTGATCGCCGCCATCGCCTCAGGCCAAGTCAAGGCCGAGATTGATCCTGATCCCCGGCTGATTGTGTTCGGTTTCGATGGCGATCAGCGCGATGGGCGCTGGGAACGAGACGCCAAGCGCCTGCGGGAGCACCAGCCAGCTCTTAAAATCAAAGCGATCGGAAGCACCCGGTCGGCGGGTGAATTCTTCTGATGTCGCAGTGCCCGCGCCCTGAAATGCGGCTTTCGGGAGACACTCGGTCTTTCTTTGCAAAACCCCGCAATTCCTCGGGGCCTCATTTGAATCTAAGGGGCACGGGCTGTCCGTGCCTTTAATCTGGGATTCTACATGAAGGTTATTGCCTATTACCGCATCCGATCGAGTGAACCCGCATACTCTGATATTGCACTGCAAGAACAACGTGAGGCCGTCAAAACCTGGATCGAAGCCCATCAGGCAGCTGTCCAGGCTGAATACATTGAGCCCGAGACTGACGGCTTCGCGCGCCCGCAATTGCGGCAAGCCATGGAGGACAGCAAACAGTCCGGCGCCACCCTGCTGATCGCGCGTACCGAGGCCATCGGCAGCGGGTCGGAGTTTTCGCCGCGGATTTCAAGCATTCCGGTAGCGTTCGCGCCGGAGCCATCGCGGGAGCGCGGCTATGTCACCCCGGCACCTGAGAAAGCGCCGGCCAGCCTCACTCTGTATTTTCCGGACTTCCGCAGCCCGAAGACCATGCCGGTCTATCTGTGCAATGGCACAGATGCGGCCATTCGTACCATCACGGTCAGGACGATCGGCCTGACTTCGAAATTCATAACACCAAATCCGACCATCGCTGACGAGACTGGCTCTGCCTCCGAACAGCCCTTATCGACGACACCGACCGCATTTTCGCTCGACCGGCTGGATGCGCGCTGCGCCGCTGTGATTGATCGCTACAATCCGATGTTCGACAGCGATTTTGTCACCGCCTTCGAGATCACGTTGATTGATCAGTACGAACAGGCGCAGCGACTGACGGCACTCCTCGGCGCTGCGCCCTTGTCATCGGCCTACCTCAACCTGAAAAAATAATACTCACTCTTCGACGCCTCGACGCACGCCTTTCAACGGCGGCGGCGAACGATGCCTCATGCCCATCACCTGATCGTTTCGAAACTCCCACAGAGAAAGAGCCACCCATGACAATGTCGTTTTCAAAATCGAACCTTATGACCAGTATTGCGTTCGCAACTCTGTTCGGAGGTGTCATCGCCACGCTACGCCTTGCAACAGGCGGCTATGGTGGCCCAGCCAGCATTCCCGAATGCAACAGCAACACCACCCGCGACATGCTGCAGGATGCCTTCAAGAATGCGCCTCAAGCTGCGCTCGGCCTGAAGTTGCTCAAGATCGGCGAAATAGGAGTCGTTGGGAAGGACCTGCTCGACGATAACAACGAAGTCCGTCACCGCGTTTGCGTCGCCGACGTCTTTACGAACCTTGGGCGGAAGCCGGTGTACTTCAACATGTCCTGGGCCGACGTCGAAAAAAGGCAAGTCTACCTCGAGGCACCCATGCTGCCGTTCTGACGGCAATCAGGAGGCCTTCGACGTCCGTATGGAGACCTTCCGGTCGCATCCTCCGATCGTCACTACCGCCGGCGAAGGGGTTTGCCGCGTGGACGGAGTGGATTGTCGCCCTTTGCGAGGGGCCAAAGTCGCCGAGAAAGCGCGCGCTCGATACGCGCATCCATCCCGCCGGTGCCCATCACCACAGGGTTGGCCATGGGACTTTCAGCGACCCAGGCGAGATACTGCGTCAGCGCGTCCACCTGATCGTTGTGCTTTCCGAATGGGAAACGCATCAGCTCACTTTCGAGTTCAACCGTCCAGGGTTGATTCTTTTTGATCAGAACCCGGTGTTGCGCGAAAACGTGGAGTTGGCTCTCAAGCCGCTCTTCCTTGCCGCGTCCACCGGTCGGGCGAAGTTCGGCATGATGACCACGCTCGAACAGCATGCTGTAAAGGCCGCTTCCTGAGCTGGCATCCTCAATCAGGATTTTTGCCGGCTTGTAGGCCGTAATCAGTTCGAGAGCGGCATCGCGCATCTGAACGGGGTCGAGACGTGAGCGCAGCACGTCGATGACATAGTGACGCCGGATATCGCGGGCGATCACGAGACACACCGTGTAGCTATTGTCCGATCCGGTTTTGACGGCCGTGTCCCAGCTCAGCGTAATCCGCCGCGCGTCCGGCGGCAGGTCATCAAAATGCTTGATCTGGCCCGGCCGGATCAGCTCACCTAGTGCCGCTGACGGGTTCTGCTGATACTGGGCAGCAAAGATCGACTCGCCAACCTCTTCCCGCTTCCGCTTGATGACCTCGGCAGGCCACTGATTTGTCAGCAGCGGCTCGCCGGTCTTTCGATCCCAGGTCGAGTTGCCGAAGGAATAAACCGCGTCTTCCTCGGCCACCAGAGCCAGGCAGACGTGCTTCCAGCCGCCCTTCTGAAGCAGACTGCCGGACAGATCATCCTCATGCATACGCTGGCCGACCACGATCATGGCGCCTCTGATTTGGTCGTCGAGGCGCGACGCGATCATCGCGTCAAAGTTTTCGTTGACGTTCTGGCGTTCCTTTTCCGACTTGACGTGATGGGCCGAGATCGGGTCATCGATAATGATGATGTCGAAACCACGGCCCGTGATGCCGGTCTCGAACGAGGCCGCATAGCGGCCACCGCCCTCGACGGTGACAAAGTCCATGGCCTTGCGGCCGTTGTCACGGAGTTGAAAGCTCGGAAAAACCCGCTGGTAGAAATCCGAGTTGATCAGCTGCAGCGTTTTGGATGCCAGATCTGAGGCCAAGGCCTGGCTATGAGAAATCACCGCAATGCGCAGCTTCGGATTGCGACCGAGAAGCCAAGCAACGAACACGATGGACGTCAACACGGACTTCAGGTGACGTGGCGGCAGATTGATAATGAGCCGGGTGTCACGGCCTTCAGCAACCCCCGTCAGTTCGTTGACCAAATATTCCAGATAGGGCGCGACCTCGAGCGCCCAGCGGTTATCAACGACCGGAAAGGCGCCCTCCAGAAACGCCTGAAGGTCGTTCTTCATGACCGCACGAAAGATTTGAAGATCAGAACGCATAGGTCCTACTTTCAGAAACGAGCGGCCGGCGCCGATCGGCGCCGGCCGAAATGATCCGCATTTCCTATTCGGCCAGACGCCGCGCGAGAAAGCGCTCGAGGATCGCTTGGTCGTCGGATGTCAGCGCCGGCACCTGCTCTGCCACAGCTTCAGCCTCGAACAACCGACCGACCAGCGTCAAGACAACGTTGGCCGCGCGAGCGTCGCCCTTCAGTGCTTTGGCGACAAGCGCCTTCAGCATGGCGCGCTGCTTGGAGACCTTGAGGCTGCGCTCGCCCTCCCGAATCCGGATCTTTTCCGAAAGCTCACTGCGCAGATCCGTCTTCAGATTGACGCTGCCCTTGGGGCGGCCGTTCGGGTTGCCGGACTGTCCGGGCTTGAAACGGGTTCCGGCGGGCGGCTTGCGGTAGCCGACCTTATCATCCTCCTGCTCAGACATCGCCGGCCTCCGTCACGCTAGCCTCTGTCACGTTGGTGGAAGCGATGGGCAGGTCTGCGGCGACCAAGGCGCCGGTGGCGGCCGCGCCAGCAGGCAGCTCGGCGACAGCCACGTCCATCGTTGTCACCGGCGACACGACGCGTTCCGCGATCGCGTCAAAGGTCTCGCCGGTGGCGGCATGAACCGCATTCTTGCCGGTTCGCTTTTGCCAGCGCCGGATGGCGGCATCGACATAGACCGGATCAAGCTCGACGCCGATGCAGACGCGGCCGGTTTCTTCGGCCGCAATCAACGTCGACCCCGAGCCCAGGAAGACGTCGAGCACGAGATCACCGCGACGGGTGACGTCACGCAATGCGTCGGCGATCATCGCGACCGGCTTCACGGTCGGATGAATACCAAGGAGGTCCATGCGGTCCTTGCCGAAGGCATTGACGCCGCGATACTGCCAGACGTTCGAGCGGGAGCGGCCACTGGCGCCAAGACCGAAATTGTTCTGATGCGATCCCTCGCCATGCTTGAACACGTAAATCAGCTCGTGCTGGCTGCGATAAAAACTTCCCATGCCCGCATTGCTCTTCGTCCAGACACAAAGATTCTTTTGTTCGAGATGGTTTTGCGCCGCAGCCTCGCACAATTCACTGCCATGCCTCCAATCCATGCAGAGAAAAAGAATCGCGCCGTCGGCAAGAACGGGCTTAATTGCGGCCACCGTCGTGCTCAGGAACGCCACGAACTGGTCGCGCGACATCTCGCCGGTACCCATAGCGAACTCACGATGACGCGTCTTGCCGAGACCAGACACGAAGCCATCGATCGGCACGTTGTAAGGCGGATCGCTGAACACGCAGGCGACTGTATTGGTGCCTACAAGGTCACGGATGAAAGCCGTATCGCGGGCATCGCCACAACCGATCAGGTGATCACCGAGGCGGAAAACATCGCCAGGCTTTGCGGCCGACGGACCAGCCATCGGCGCAAGGTCATCGAGCGCTTCTTCCTCAACGGTGTTGGCGGCCGGCGTATCGATCGACAAGGCCATATCGATCTCCACCGCTTCAAAGCCGCCGAGATCAAGGTCGAAACCAACGCTGATCAGGTATTCGAACTCGCCGCGCAGCTTGGCGTTATCCCAGACAGCGTCCTGGGCGACGCGATTCAGGGCAAGCCGGAGGGCACGAACCTCCGGCTCAGAGCGGTTTTCCAACTGCACCACGGCGATCTCGTCGTGACCGAGTTCGACCAGAGCATCGAACACGGCATGGCCATCAATCAGCGTGCCGGTCGCCGCGTCCAACGGAAGCGGCACAACTTGACCAAACTGCCGCAGAATGGCCTTCAGCTTGCGACGCTGCGCGCTGCTGTGCTGGCGCGCAGCATGGGGCGACGGCTTGATAGCCGTCGCCTTGAGATAGACAATCTCGAGAGAGTTTTTATGGGTCATGTCGCACCCATTAGATTTCGAGCGGGGTGCGGTCGCCCGCGTCCGAAACCAAGGCCGGCGAAACGCAATGCGACAGCTCACCAGTACCGGTAATCATGACCGGCAGCAGTTCGAGCACAAGATATTGGACATCAAGCTCCGCGATGCGGTCGAGAGATGCCAGCGCCTCATTGAAGACTTCCGCTTGGCGATTGATGACCTCAAAGCAAACCAGCAGGCGGCCGACAGCACGAACGGCCGCCGGCGAAGGCGTCGTCAGCTTAAGCGTCTTCACAAACTCATAGTTCGACGCTTTGAGTGCCAGATAAGAAGTCGTGTCGGAAAGAAGCTGATAGTCCGGACCGACGATCAGCGGGCGCGGCTGACCATATTTGCGGATCACTTGCATCGCCTCACGCAGCGCCGCGACATTCTTGCGACGCAAACGCGAAGGGGACACTTGGATGCGGGAAAAAGGGATGACCTTCGTATTCAATTTTTGAACCATTTTGGGGCTCCTTAGACCTTGGAGCACCGGCGGACGACGTGCATACAGCTCGAATTGCACGCCTTGAGAGATATCTGCCTGCGCTGCCCGAGATGGTGAGCTGCGCTAATGCGTCTCCATAACGTCCGTAACAGATACGGCCATGGTCCCGAGCGTTTGCCAAAAATCGCGAATTGTCAGGATTGGGCTATGCGGCAGCCAAAAAGAGACTTTGTAGATCGCTATATAGCTGACTCTACTTATAAAATTGGCATCAGGAGACGGGTGAGCCCCTTGTTAATGCCACTATGACGCAAAAAGCGCACATCAACCTCGCGGGACGAAAGCCCCGGACGTATCCACGGCCCTAACCTAAGCCAAATCCGAGAAAATAGTTCCTATTAGAAACACGCGCCGATGGTACCTCAATAAGCCAGCCCCGTTGCAATGCGTTATTCACCTAGTATCTGGCCACGCCGACCAAGCGGTTAAAAGCACCCATGTCGCCCCCGAATTGCACTGTGATTTCCGCGTGCGCAGCTCGGCGAAATTCCTTGAAAACCAGGATCACAGGATGCTCCGTTACCGGCCAACAAAGCCACAAGATTACTCACAATCCGCTCGACTTCAGCGGCGAACGGAGCGTGTGTGGTGGTACGCAAAAAAGGAGCACCCTGATGACCGATGTCGCCGCAAATAACGTGGTCGCCGCACTCGTAACGGAAATCCGCGGCAAGCTGGAAGAAACTCTAAGTATCGCGAAAGCTGCCGAGAGCTGCGCGCGCGATGGCAGCGTGGATCGTGCCGTGCAGATCCTGATGGACTTTGAAGGTCTGGTGCATGAGGCACGGGACCTGTTCAAGGCAGCGCTGACGATCAAACGCAACCTGTTTGCTGAAACCACATAATCACTATCTTTCCCTAACTGGGACCTCCCCCGCCCTCGCATTGAGATCGGCGGGCCGGGTCAGTGGCAGCACCCGATGTTGCCGTTGACCCACAGGAGATCCCATGAACATCCAAAAAGCCAAAGATCCCGCCCGCAAAGGAGGTGTAGCGCGTAAACCCGCCGCCAAGGCACGACAACCATCGAAAGTGAACACGACTCGTTTAGCCAAGGCAGCACGCTCACGCGTTCAAGGCGTCACTGAACAGTCCTCCGCACGTTCCTTCGAAACTGTTCCACATTCGAAGCCATCCAAAGTGCCTCCCGCCCAAGCTCCAGTGGCAAAGCCCGCACGTGAGTCTTCAAAGCAAGCTACCGTGCTCACGATGCTGTGCCAGCCAAAAGGCACGACCATTACCGCCATCATGAAGGCGACCAGCTGGCAGCAACACTCGGTACGCGGCTTCTTCGCAGGCGTCGTCAAGAAGAAGCTCGGTCTCAATCTTGTTTCCGAAGAAAGCGATAAGGGACGGGTTTATCGCATCAGGGATCGCAAGGCCTCTCCTGTTGCGGTCGACAGGCCGAAACAGGCGGCCTGATGCGATGGGCGATAGGAAAAACGGAAACGGTCGTAACACAGTCAAAGTTTCCATTGAGGACGAGACCGCGCATCTGCGCGGTCTCGGCTTCAAGGGCCTCCGCATGCGATGGCAAAGCGTGTTTCAAAGACCCGCCCCTGATCATTTGCCGCGACATCTGTTGTTTAGGATTCTCGCCTATCAGATCCAGGCCGACCGCCTCAGCGATCTTGATCACGAGACGAGAAAAATTCTGGACCGGACCACAGTCAAGGAATCACGGATTGAGCTATCCGCGCGTTTGGCAAGCTCCGATCAGAAACGGACTGAACTTACGCCCGGAACAGTATTGGTGCGGGAATGGGATCGGAAGTCGCAACGAGTGATGGTGACGGCGGATGGGTTCGCGTGGAATGGCAAAACTTATGACAGTCTCACCAAGATTGCCTTCGCAATTACCGGCACCAGATGGAACGGTCCTCGCTTCTTCGGCCTCAGAGACAAGGAAGAATCGGTGACTGAGGCACGATCGTGAAGACGACCTCAATCAAGGCTGTACGTTGCGCCATCTATACGCGAGTCTCGACCGACAATGGACTCGATCAGGAGTTCAACTCGCTGGATGCCCAATACGATGCAGCGTCGTCATATATACAGAGTCAGGCTCATGCCGGCTGGACGCTGATCCGGTCGCGGTATGACGATGGCGGGTACTCCGGTGGGTCAACCGACCGTCCTGACCTGCAACGGCTGCTGGACGACATCCGTGATCGGAAGATTGACGTCATCGTTGTCTATAAGGTCGATCGGTTGACACGATCGCTGGCCGACTTCGCCAAGCTCGTGGAACTGTTTGATGCACACGGCGTATCGTTCGTCTCGGTCACCCAGCAGTTCAATACGACGACCTCCATGGGTCGGCTGACGTTGAACGTGCTGTTGTCGTTTGCCCAGTTCGAACGAGAAGTCACATCTGAGCGAATTCGCGACAAAATCGCAGCCTCAAAACGTAAAGGCATATGGGTCGGCGGCCCCCTCCCCTTGGGATATGCGATGAACGACGGCAAGATCGCGGTCGTCGAGGAGGAGGCCGACCGGGTCAGGACGATCTTCCAACGATACCTTGAACTCGGCGGCGTGCACGCGCTGATGCGGAACCTCAGTGATCAAAAGATCTTCACAAAGTCGAAGCTGCTTGCAACAGGCCAAACGCGTGGGGGAATTCCCTTCGGCCGGGGCTCACTCTGTTATCTTTTGCGCAACAGATTTTATATCGGTGAGGTCACATACAAGAATGAGATTCTATCGGGCGAGCAGCCCGCAATTGTGGAACGAGAGTTGTTTGAAGCGGTTCAGCAGAAACTGACGAGCCAACGATCTCATCGCACCATCCAGCGCAACAAGTCGGACTATTTGCTAACGGGATTGCTATACGATGGTTCCGGCCACCGCATGATCCCTACCCACGCGACCAAAGCCGGCATTCGGTATCGCTACTACGTCTCGTCGCCTCATTTGTATGGGCAGTCAAAAATTGCGTTAGTTGGATCGGTCTCTCGTATTGCTGCAACTCAGGTCGAGGACGCCGTCACCAACGCACTGAATGAACATCTCATTGCGCAAAACGAGAAGCCTCGTTCCGACCCGGCACAAAGGGCCGACCGTAACTCCATCTTGGAGCATGTTGCGCGCATCGATGTGCACACTGATCGGCTGATCCTCACCCTGAAATCGCAGCATCCAGATGGCGACGACGAGAGCCTAACCATCGCTTGGGAGAAGCCGCCATCTCGAAAATTCAAAGAGATCCTGCTACCGCACAATAAATCGAGAGCTGACGTCCGGCCGATCCGCACCGAACGGCGCACGCGCCTTGTGGCTGCCATCGCTCGCGGCCGGCGCTGGCTAAACGAGGTTGTGTCAGGTGAGATCAAGGCGGTCGAAGAAATTGCCGCCCGCGAAAAGTGCAGCGTTCGTCAGGTTAATATGACGATCTCGCTGGCCTTCCTTGCGCCCGCTCTCGTTAAAGCCGCAGTCGAAGGCCGGCTGCCACGTGGCATTGGTGTCGAGCGGCTCCGCGATGCTCCCGCCGAGTGGACCCGACAGTTCGAGGCCCTTGGACTCAACCCGCGATAACTCCCGGCACTCCCCATAAACTGTCTCCAGATTGGAATGCACACGGTCACTCCTGTGCTGAAATCGGCCGTTCTGCCCGCTCCATCTCGAGCCACCAGGAACGGAATTTTCGGATGCAGAGACCGGACGCCCAAAATCGCCCCCAGAGACCGCAATCACCCGCAGAGACCGAAAATGCGAGATGAGAACAGCGGAAATCCCCGCTAAAACAGCCTCTTTGCAGTCGAACCGAAAGAGTGCGGTTCGGGGGAAACTGGGTGGTGGGCGCGACAGGGATCGAACCTGTGACCCCCTCGATGTCAACGAGGTGCTCTCCCGCTGAGCTACGCGCCCTTAAGACCACTGATGCCGGGATGCGTCCCTATATCGGCTTGGACTGCCCCAGGCAAGGACGGGAAGAGGTGTTTTCTGGGTGAATCGGCCCCAATCGCCGGCCGCCTCAGGCCGCCAGCATCTTGTTCACTTCACTGACCAATTCGCGCAGGTGCACCGGCTTGGACAGCACCTTGGCGTTTTTGGGCGCTTCCGAGTCCGAATTCAGCGCCACGGCGGCAAATCCCGTGATGAACATGATCTTGATGTCGGGATCGAGTTCCGAAGCCCGGCGGGCGAGCTCGATACCGTCCATCTCTGGCATCACGATGTCAGTTAGAAGCATTTCAAAAGGCTCTTCGCGCAGCCTCTGATAGGCTGACAAGCCGTTATCGTAGGACGAGACCTGAAAGCCGGCATTCTCCAGCGCTTTCACCAGAAAGCGGCGCATGTCGTTATCGTCTTCGGCAAGGAGAATTTTGTGCTGCATGGCGCTGGTCGTCAAATCCCGTGAATGGAGAAGTCCCCTGCCTTCTATTTGCCAGAAGGGTAGTAAATTTCGGGTGAAGGCGAACTTCCTCTTGGCAGATCGATTAGGTTTGCGGACAATGACGTTAAAGAAAGCACCTGTTTTTCCGGCAAAAAGATGTTGCCCGGACATTTATATCGGCAGCGGCGAGCATAACGCCGCAGGCGAGAATGGCGAGGAAAAGAGGCGGCAATGACGCGGTTCGAGGACGAGTTGTCGCCTCCGTTCGAGATTATCGAGCCGGCCATCTGGCGCGCGCCGATCATCTTCAATTCCCCCCACTCCGGATCGGTCTATCCGCGTGAATTCCTCGCGGCATCCCGCATCGACGAGACGACGCTGCGGCGTTCGGAAGACTCGTTCATGGACGAGATCATCGCGGACCTCACCGGCCGCGGATTTCCCATCGTCCGCGTGCATTTCCCGCGCTCCTATGTCGACGTCAATCGCGAACCCTACGAACTCGATCCGCGCATGTTCGCGGGCCGGCTGCCGAGCTTTGCCAATACCCGCTCGATGCGGGTCGCTGGCGGTCTCGGCACAATCCCCCGCGTGGTCGGCGACGGCCAGGAAATTTATTTTGAACGGCTCGATGTCGAGGATGCGCTCAGCCGAATCGAGGCGCTTTATAAACCGTATCATCGCGCCCTGCGCCGCCTCATCAACAAGGCGCATCAGGCGTTCGGCACGGTGATTCTGGTGGATTGTCATTCAATGCCATCGGTGGGTGTCACGCGCGACGAGCCCGCGCGTCCCGATATCGTGATCGGTGACCGCTATGGTACGAGCTGCTCCGGGCTGTTGCCCGATGCCGTTGAGGAAACTCTTTCGTCGCTGGGATATTCGGTCGGCCGCAACAAGCCCTATGCAGGCGGCTTCATCACCGAACACTACGGCAATCCCGCAAGCGGACTGCATACGATCCAACTCGAGCTCAACCGCGCGATCTACATGGATGAGCGGAGGCGCGAACGCAGCCCGCAATTTCGCAAGGTGGCGGATGATTTCATGGCGCTCGCCGAAACGCTGGCTGCGATCCCGCTCGATAGTCTCGGTCCGTTTCAGGCGGCCGCGGAATAGGCATCTTCCGATCGCGACTCTTTTTTGCGCAGGATCAATGGAAAAGCTGGTGCCACTTTTTCGGAACCATCTGCGCAAGAAAAAAGGGCCACTCGCGAAAGCAAGTGGCCCAAGTCTAGGGAGGAAACGCCCAAGGAGGGCAGCAATAACGCGAGGCGTTATCGCACCGCAACAATATGCAATCGCAGCGCACCCAAGGCAAGTATTTTTAAAGAATTTGTCATGCTTCTACCGCATAACAGACTTGCGGCCCCACAAGCGCGGCCATCAAGGAAATCCATTTAATTACAGCCACTTGAGATGTGATTAACATTTTTTAGAGTGGCAAAAAAGCATAAAACCGCGCCCATATAATGAATCCGAGATACAGTTTTTAAAGAAACATACTGCCGGTTTGGCCCTCCGTTGGAATCAGAGAGGAAGGAATGAACATCCCAACCGGTCCGGTAATGAGCATAAAATTTCGGGTGATTGCTCGGTGGCCGGGGACTTTTATAAGGCCGTGATCGATTCACATTTATATCCCTTACACCTTCGCTCCACCGGCATCGTGCTCGCTTCAAAGGAATCCTCGTGACGGTTATCGACTTCACCGCTTTCATCGGACGACTGGCGACCGCCTCGGGCGAAACCATCCTTCCCTTTTTCCGCACCTCGCTCAGCGTCGAAAACAAGAACAAGGGCCACGATCTCGACCCGGTGACCGAAGCCGATCGCGCGGCCGAAGCCGTGATGCGCCGGATGATCAAGGACAGCTTTCCCCTGCACGGCATCGTCGGCGAGGAGTTCGGATCCGAACGAGCCGACGCCGAATATGTCTGGGTGCTCGATCCGATCGACGGCACAAAATCCTTCATCTCGGGAATGCCGATTTGGGGCACGCTGATCGCCCTCATGCACAACGGCACCCCCGTATTCGGCATGATGCATCAGCCTTATATCGGCGAACGCTTCAGCGGCGATGGCGGCTCTGCGCGCTACGAAGGCCAGTCCGGAAAACGAAAGCTGTCGGTGCGGCGCTGCGCGTCGCTGGCTGACGCGACGCTGTTCACCACGAGTCCTCTGCTGATGAAAGAGCCGGATCGCGCAATGTTCAGACGCGTTGAGCAGGACGTGAAGCTGTCGCGTTATGGCGGTGATTGCTACGCCTATTGCATGCTGGCCTCGGGCCACCTCGATCTCGTCATCGAAACCGAGTTGAAGCCTTACGACGTCGCGGCCCTGATCCCCATCGTCAACGGCGCGGGCGGCATCATGACCACCTGGGAAGGCGGGCCTGCGCAATCCGGCGGCCGCATTGTCGCAGCAGGCGACAAACGCGTTCACGACGCCGCGCTGAAGCTGCTCAATCCGTAACTGAGGCCCTACACCTTCGCAAACGTCTTTAGATGATCTGCCAGTTGCTGCACGGGACGGGGCAATGACAATGGGCCTCGCATGCAGATCGACAGCTTGCGGCTGCTCCATGGATCGGTCATCCGGAGGGCCCTGATCCGGCTGGAGCGGCTGTAGCGCCGTGCAGCCACTTCCGGAATCACAGCAACACCCACCCCGGCCTCAACCATCTGGCAGATGGCATCGAAACTCTTCAACCGCGCCCGCATTCGCAGACGCCTGCCCAATTTTGCCGCGTGGGTAGCGATGTGTCGCTGTAGCGCACTGTCCTCTGTCAGTCCGACAAAGTCGCGCTCTGCAATATCGCGGAATGCGGCCTGACGGCGGTGCCCGATGTCATCATGCGGCGGGACGATCAGCACCAGGCGATCCTCACAGAACGGAAAACGATCGAGACTGTCCGGCAACACCGCATCGACGGCGATACCGATATCGGCCGCGCCGGAAGCCAGCGCGGTGGCGATCTCCACGCTTTCGCGTTCCTCGACATCCACACTGATGGCGGGATATTTCGCAAGAAACGACGACAGCGCTTTCGGAAGATGCTCGGTAGCGCCCGATGTGTTCGCAAGCATGTGGATGCGCGCCTTCAGGCCGCGCGCAAAGGCCGTAAGTTCGCCCTGCATCGTCGCCACCTGATGCAACACGATGCGGGCGTGATCGAGCAGGCTTTCGCCCGCGGCCGTCAGCCGGACGCCGCGCCGCTGCCGCTCCAGCAGCGCCACGCCTAGCGCTGCCTCCATGCCCTTGATGCGCGCGCTGGCCGAGGCCAGCGCCAGCGCCGAACGCTCGGCGCCATGGGTAATGCTCCGCGCCTCGGCGATCGCTACGAACAGCCGCAGATCCACCAAATCGACATGCATGCCCGATCTCCCGTCATGACTTCGTCTTATCCGAAGGCTGTATCCGTAACCTGCAGATTGTGTCGTTTGCCGCTCTCGGTCAATGTGCGCGCCATCATGTCAGATCCGATTCTCCTCATCATCGCCGCGGTCTTCCTGCTCGCCGGATTCGTCAAAGGCACCATCGGCATGGGCCTGCCAACCGTGGCGATCGGCCTGCTCGCAACGCGGATGCCCCCGGCGCATGCGCTCGCCATCGTGATCGTGCCCGCCATCGTTACCAACATCTGGCAGACTTTTGTCGGCCCCTATCTGCGCGACATTGTACGCAGGCTGTGGCCGTTGATGGTCGGCACGGCGCTCGGCATCTGGGCGGGCGCCGGGCTGATGACCGGTCCCTACGCGCGCTACGGCACCATCGTGCTGGGCGTGCTGCTGGTAATCTATGCGATCGTCGGCCTCTCCAAAGCGCGCTTCAGCGTGCCCCGCAAAAACGAGAAGTGGATCGGCGGCATCGTCGGCGTGATCACGGGCGTGATCTCCGCCGCAACCGGCGTGCAGGTGATTCCCTCGATGCCCTTCATGCAAGCCATCGGCATGGAGAAGGACGAACTTGTTCAGGCGCTCGGGGTGTTCTTCACCACGGCAACAGTGGCGCTGGCGTTCAATCTGACCGGCGCGGGACTGCTGAATGCAACGGTTGCCATTCCCGGCGCCGTCGCCATGGTCGCGGCCTTCGCCGGCATGTATCTCGGCCAGCTGCTGCGCTCGCGCATGGACGCCGACACATTCCGGCGCTGGTTTCTGATCGCGATGCTGCTACTCGGCTTCTACCTCGCGGGCGAGATGTTGATGAAGATCAGCAGCGAGATCCCGGGAACGCACTGACCCCGCGTCGTGCGAAAAGCGGTGCCGGACTGCGCGGATCGTGCTAGGCGTTGCACATGATCCGGGTGACGCGCGACATCACAATCGACGAGAAGGACCTCGACATCGCTTTCGTCCGCGCCTCCGGGCCGGGCGGACAGAATGTCAACAAGCTCTCGACCGCCGCACAACTGCGCTTCGACGTCAGCGGCGCTGCACTCGCGCCGGATGTGCTGATACGATTGAATACGCTGGCTGGCCAGCGCATGACGAAAGATGGCGTCATCGTCATTCATGCGCAGCGCTTCCGCACCCAGGAGCGCAACCGCGCCGACGCCATCGACCGGCTGTTGGAGTTGCTGCGGGAAGCCGCCGTTCGCCCGAAGCCGCGCCGCGCCACAAAACCCACCCTGGGCTCGAAAGTGCGCCGCCTGGAAGGCAAAAAGCGCCGCAGCGATGTCAAGGCAAAGCGCGGCGCAACCCGCTATGATGACTGAAATAGCGGGTAAAACACCCCTCTTTGCTCATCACCCTGGCTCGATCCGCAGCTAGAATGCACCCGCAAGCGAATCGCCTCGGAAAGCCATGCCCGTCCGCCAGTTACCCATTCAGATCGTCAACCGCATCGCCGCCGGCGAAGTGGTGGAGCGGCCCGCGAGCGCGGTGAAGGAACTGGTGGAGAACGCCATCGACGCCGGCGCGTCCCGCATCGACATCTTGACTGAGGGCGGCGGGCGCAGGCGCATCGCCATCACCGACGACGGCGCGGGCATGACGCGCGACGATCTCGCGCTGTCGGTGGACCGCCACGCCACGTCGAAACTCGACGACGAAGACCTGCTGCGCATCCGCACGCTTGGCTTTCGCGGCGAGGCGCTGCCTTCCATCGGCGCGGTATCGAAACTCGACATCACCACGCGCCACGCCAGCGAGCCTCACGCGTGGACGCTGAATGTCGATGCCGGCGCAAAATCCGATGTGGTGCCTGCCGCACTGACGGGCGGCACGCGTGTGGAGGTCAGCGACCTGTTCTACGCGACACCGGCGCGCTTGAAATTCCTCAAGACCGACCGCACCGAGGCCGAAGCGGTCCGCGAAGTCGTTCGCCGTCTGGCGATGGCGCGGCCCGACATCGCGTTCTCGCTGTCCGGCGAAGAACGTGCGCCAGTGACGTGGGCTGCGGCCTTGCCCAGCGCGGCGGGACGCCTCACGCGGCTCGGCGATATTCTGGGATCCGACTTCCGTGCCAGCGCCATTGAAGTGCGATCCGAGCGCGATGGCGTTATCGTCGAAGGTTTTGCCGCTGCACCGTCGCTCACAAGGGCGAACGCGCTGGGGCAATATCTGTTCGTCAATGGTCGCCCCGTGCGCGACAAACTGATTCTTGGCGCGGTGCGTGCGGCCTATGCCGACTACCTGCCGCGCGACCGGCATCCGGTGGTGGCGCTGTTCGTGACACTGGACACGCAGGAAGTGGACGCCAATGTGCATCCCGCCAAAACCGAGGTGCGCTTCCGCAATGCGGGTCTGGTGCGCGCGCTGATCGTGCATGCACTGAAAGAAGGGCTCGCCCGCGAAGGCAGGCGCACGGCGGCGAACTCCGACGGCGCGGCGATCATGGCGTTCCGGCCAGGAAACATTCCAAGCAGCATTCCACGCGGCGGCTGGGACTGGCGGCATTCCCCGAATTATCCGGCGTCGCCCACCGCCTTCGAAGGCGCCACGGTGCCGTCCTACGCACAACCTTACGAGGCGAATGTATTTGCCGAAGCGGCGCAGGCAGCTTTCGACACCGGCGCCCCGACGGCCGATCTACGCGCCAACACCATGCCGGCCGGCGATCTGCTGGACATGCCACTTGGCGCTGCGCGCACACAGATCCACGAGACCTATATCGTATCGCAGACCCGCGACGGTCTGGTGGTGGTGGATCAGCACGCCGCCCACGAGCGCATCGTCTACGAACGCCTGAAAGCATCGCTCGAACGCAACGGCGTGCAGCGGCAGATTTTGCTGATCCCCGAAATAGTCGAGATGGACGAATCCATCGTCGAGAAACTTGTGGCACGCGCGAGCGAGCTGGAGAAATTCGGACTCAGCATCGAGTCTTTCGGCCCCGGCGCGGTCGCGGTGCGCGAAACGCCATCGCTGCTCGGCAAAACCGATGCAGCGTCATTGCTGCGCGACCTCGCCGAGCACATGGCCGAATGGGATGAGGCGCTGCCGCTGGAACGGCGGCTGATGCATGTCGCGGCAACAATGGCGTGTCACGGTTCGGTGCGCGCAGGCCGCATTCTTAAACCTGAGGAAATGAACGCACTCTTGCGCGAAATGGAAGTGACGCCAAACTCCGGCCAGTGCAACCACGGCCGACCGACCTATGTTGAGCTGAAACTCGCGGACATCGAAAAGCTGTTCGGGCGGCGATAATTGCCGCGCAAAATCACCACGGCGAAATGGTGACGGACTTCGCTGCAAAAGGCGAAAAGGCGAAGCAAAAGTGGCATCCGGCCGAATTAAGATTCATCGCGCGCTTTGCGGCCGAATTCACTGGACTCGTTACGTCTGAATGAAGGTTCATACAGCGGGGATACGCATCCCCTATGCCGGAGCGCTCGCCTTCAAAAACACAAATTCTGTCTCGTCATACGATCGACGTTCAAGCTCCTCGAAGCCTTCGGCTGCAACGAACGCTCCCTTCGATTCTTCGACCACGACCAGCGCACCCGGCGTCAACCACTTGCCATCGCGCAGCGAAGCGAGTGCCTTGTCGGCAAGAACGCGTTTGTAGGGTGGATCGAGAAACGCCAGCGAGAATGGTTCGACAGGATAGGCTGGACCGAGACTGGTCGCGTCGCGGCGATAGATCTTGGTCACGCCGCCGAGACCCAGCGCCTCGACATTGTTGCGCAACAGCGCCCGCGCCTCCGCGCCGTTGTCCACGAATAGCGTAAAGGCGGCTCCGCGCGACACGGCTTCGATACCGAGCGCTCCGGTCCCAGCAAAAAGGTCGAGCACGCGCGCGCCGTCGATCGGGTTGTCGTATCCGTGCATCAGGATGTTGAACAGCGCTTCGCGCAGGCGATCCTGCGTCGGTCGAATGTCGTTCGATGCGGGCGAGGCAATGTTGCGGCCTCTCAGACGTCCACCGATCACGCGCATCCGAAACGCCCCTCACCCCAATCCTCTCCCCGCAAGCGGGCAGAGGGAGAACAGATCGCCTGCTCAGCCTCCTCCGTCATCCGATATTCAATCCCGCGGCTTCAGGTCGCGCTTGCCTTTATAGCCCCGCGTCGGACGACGGGGCGGACCGTAGCCGCCCGCTTCCTCCTCGTTGCGCGCCCGCGCTTCGTCGCTGCCCGCGCGCGTCACCAGGATGCGGCGGCCTTTGCGGTCGGCGATCAGCCCGCTTTTCGAACCGGCAGGCTTGATGCGGCCCTTGATGCGTTCCTTCGTTCCTTCCTTGGCGCGCGGCGCGTCATCGCCTTCAACCGCGTCCTTCACCGGCTTGTCGAACTGCGCACCGGACATCGCGACGATCTTGTCGCCGAGCTGTTCGCGCAACACCCGTGACTTGATCTCCTCAACCTGGCCTTCCTCGATTTCGCCCAGCTGGAACGGACCGTAGGAAATGCGGATCAGGCGATTCACCTCGAGGCCGAGATGCGCCATGACGTTGCGGACCTCGCGGTTCTTGCCTTCGCGGATCGCGAACACGATCCAGACGTTCGCCGCCTTGTCGCGCTCCAGCGTTGCGTCGATCGAGCCGTACTTGACGCCGTCGACCTCGACACCCTTCTTCAACTCGTCGAGTTGTCCCTGAGTCACTTCGCCGTGGGCGCGCACGCGATAGCGCCGCAGCCAGCCGGTGTCCGGCAATTCCAGCGCGCGGGCGAGACCGCCGTCATTGGTGAGCAACAGCAGGCCTTCGGTGTTGAAATCCAGCCGCCCAATGCTGATAAGGCGGGGCAGACCTTCCGGCAGATTATCGAACACCGTGGGACGGCCCTCGGGATCGTCGTGGGTCGTCATCAGGCCGCGCGGCTTGTGATACAGAAACAGCCGCGTGCGTTCGCGCTCCGGCAACGGCTTGCCGTCGATGGTGACGACGTCATTCGCGGTGATATCCAGAGCCGGCGAGTTGATGACGCGGCCATTCACCGCGACCCGGCCCTGCGTGATCCATTCCTCGGCGTCGCGGCGCGAGCAAAGTCCTGCGCGCGCGACAATCTTGGCGATGCGCTCGCCGCTCTTCTTTTTCTCAGGCACCGCGCGCGGCGGGCGCTTGTCGAAGTCAGGCTTGCGCTCGCGATATTCGCCACGCCCGCCGAAAGCCGGACGCTTGGCGAAGACCTTGCTGTCGTCCTCATTCTCGCGGCGCGGACGGTCGCGTGTTTCGCTGCGCGGATGCTCCTGCCAGTCGCTGCGGCCGCGCGGGACGCGATCCTCGCGTGGCTTGTCGAATCGCGGACGCGAGAAACGCGGACGCTGGCTTGAATCGCGATCCTCCCGCGGTTTGTCGAAACGGGGCTTGTCGAAACGACTTGCATCGTCGCGTGGCGGACGGCTGTCGCGCCGGGCGTCGTCACGGCCGGGAGCACGCTTCTGCCAGGGCTTGTCGCCGCCTCGATCCTCGCCGCGGTTGAAATCCTTGCGCGGACCGCGATCCGGCGCGCCGCGCGCGGGCCGGTCATCGCGGTTGAAGCGCGGACGTTCGTCGCGCTGCGGCCGGTCGTCCCGGTTGAAACGGGCGGGACGCGCATCGCCGCCCTCGCCGCGTGGCGTATAAGGCCGCTTCTCGCCGAATTTCCTGTCCTGGAAACGGCCGGCGCCCGCGCCACGCGGCGCACGGTCGTCACGGTCCCGGGGCTTGAATGGCGGACGGCCTTCTCCGCGATCCTCGCGGGACTTGAAGGGACGCCCCTCGCTCCGATCCCCGCGCGGCTTGAACGAACGTGCTTCGCCGCGATCCTCGCGCGGTTTGAACGAACGGCCCTCGCCGCGATCCTCGCGTGGTTTGAATGGACGTGCGTCCCCACGATCCCGCGAGCCGAAGTCCTTGCGCGGCGCTGGACGATCACCGTCCTTGCGGAAATCATCGCGCTTGCCAGCGTAAGGCTTCGCCCCTGCGCGAGCAGCAAACGGGCGCTTGTCGCCGGCCGGTCGCTTGTCGCCAAACGTCCGGTCACCGAATTTCTTGTCGCCACGCGGGCCGCTCGATCGCGCGGACCGCTCATCCCGCGAAGCGCCACCGCCGCGCCCGCCCGGTCCTCCGGATCGGCCCTTGCCGCCGCCCTTGTAACCTGCGCCAGCTCCGCCTTCACGGCGCGGCGGACGGCCGTTGTTTTTATCGTTATCGCGGGGCATGAATGATCTCTCGGGACGTTGGGCTGAATATGGGGACTGTCGCATCACGTGAAATCAGGCTGACGGCGGACATACACCCTTGTAGATCAGGGCGCTTCTCACGCAAAACCGGCTCTCACGTTTGCTGAAGCCGTCCTACTAACAGAGTTTATCGCCGGAAACGAGGCATGACGGCACGATCTTTCATGGATTTAGCGCTGAAACAGGCCGAAATAGCCGAAAAGGCCGGCGAAGTGCCGATCGGCTGCGTGGTCGTGCGCGATGGCGCGGTGATCGCGCAGGCCGGCAACCGCACCCTCTCCGACCGCGATCCGACCGCCCATGCCGAGATTGTGGCGCTCCGAGAGGCCGCGCGCCTCATCGGCAGCGAGCGCCTGACCGATTGCGACCTCTACGTTACGCTGGAGCCCTGCACGATGTGCGCTGGCGCGATTTCCTTCGCGCGCATCCGCAGGCTGTATTATGGCGCAACCGACCCGAAGGGCGGCGCAGTCGACAGCGGCGTCAGGTTCTTCGCCTCGCCGACCTGCCATCATGTGCCGGAAATCTATCCCTCCGTCGGCGAAAGCGAGGCGGCGGCGCTGCTGACAAATTTTTTCAGGGCGAGGCGGTAGCAACGAACCCGCCGCACTGACTAAAGCGTCATTGCCGGGCTTGACCCGGCCATAAATCTTCTAAGGAATCTTTTTAAGATGGATGCGCGGGTCAAACCCGCGCATGACAAACTGGGCATGGATCACAAATCCAGCTTCATGCCTTCATGGGACGCCTCGAAACCGAGCCGCCGGTAGAAGCGTTGCGCGTCGATCCTCCGCTTGTTGGTGGTGAGCTGCAACTGCTTGCAGCCCCGGGCGCGTGACTTCTCAATCATCGCATCCATCATCTGTTCGCCGATGCCGAGGCTGCGCAGCGAACGATCGACCCGCACACCTTCCACCTTCGCGATCCAGCTTCCGTGATAGGAGATGCCGGGAATGAACGTCAGTTGCAGGCAGCCCATCACCGCGCCGTCCTGATCCCACACATAAAGCGTGTTGTTGGGGTCCGCCGCGATGCTGTCGAACGCGGTGTAATAAGGCGCCATGTCGCCGGAGAAGTCCTCGCGGCCGCGCGCGACTTCGTCGTCCGCCAGCATCTCGACGATGCGGCGGATGTCCTCCCGCCGCGCTTCGCGTAGCGCCATTTCATCTCACTCCGAAAAGAATTTTAACAATGCGTCGCACGTCGCCGCCGGATTCTCCTCGGGCAGAAAATGCCCGGCATTGATGGCGTGGCCGCGCACATCGGTCGCCAATCTGCGCCACCCGTCAAGCGGGCTGCTCGCCGACGCCGCGATGCCTGCGCCGCCCCACAGCGCCAGCAGCGGCACGGTGATCTTGTTGCCCGCCTCGAGATCGGCCTTGTCATGGTCGAAGTCGGCATAGGCCCCGGCACGATAATCCTCGCACGCCGCATGAATCCGCAGCGGATCGCGCAGCGCCGTCAGATAGTGTTGGACCGCGCGCGGATCGAACGGATTGGGCGCGTCTTTCCGGGCCCAGCTCTTGAACGTGCGGCCGAAGTAATCGTCGGGATTGGAGGCGATCAGGTTTTCCGGCAGCGGCGAGGGCTGCGCCAGAAACGCCCAGTGATAGACGCGCAGCGCAAAGCCACGATCCATCTTCGACCAGTAATCGTAGGTCGGCAGGATATCCAGTGTCGCCAGCCGCGACAGCCGGCCGGGATGGTCGAGCGCCAGCCGATAGGCCACGCGGCCGCCGCGGTCGTGGCCTGCCAGAGCAAAATGCACATGGCCGAGCTTTTCCATCGCCTCGATCATCGCCTGCGCCATCGCGCGCTTGGTGAACGGCGTGTGGTCCGCATCGGTCTTCGGCACATCCGACCAGCCGTAGCCGGGCAGGTCCGCGATCACGAGGGTGAATTTTTCCGCAAGCGCAGGTGCCACGCGGTGCCACATCACATGGGTCTGCGGATAGCCGTGCAGCAGCAGCAGCGGCGGCCCCTTGCCGCCGACGCGCGCGAAGATGCGGCCATTGCGCGTGCTGATCCATTCGGAGGCGAAACCGGGAAAGAGATCGGCGAGATCGGACATGGATTAATTCTCCATTCTCTGTCGTTGCCGGGCATAGCCGTTCGAAGAACGGCGTCGCTTCCGCTTGCCTATTACCCGGCAATCCATTTTTTCAAGAAGGATGGATACGCGGGTCAAGCCCGCGTATGACAACCCTTCAATGCAGCAGGCCTCAAGGCCCAGCCTTCTCCCTTGCCACCGCCTGCCAGCCGATGTCGCGCCGGCAGAACCCCTCCGGCCACTTGATCCGGCCGATCGCCTCATAGGCGCGGCGCTGCGCCTCGCTGACGGTTTTTGCCGTCGCGGTGACGTTCAGCACGCGGCCGCCATTGGCGAGAATCCTGTCCCCGTCGGATTTGGTGCCGGCGTGAAAAATCTCGACGCCCTCGACCTTGGCGGCGTCATCGAGACCGTCGATGCGCGTGCCTTTAGCATAGTCGCCGGGATAGCCCTTCGCCGCCATCACCACGGTGAGCGCTGATTCCGGATGCCAGCGCAGATCGAAATGTTTCAGTTCGCCGTCGGCGGAGGCCAGCAGCGCCGGCACCAGATCCGACATCAGGCGCATCATCAGCACCTGCGTTTCCGGATCGCCGAACCGCGCATTGTACTCGATCAGTTTCGGACCGTCCTTCGTGATCATCAGCCCGGCGAACAGCACGCCCTTGTAGGGCATGCCCATCGCGCTCATCGCGCGTAGCGTCGGCAGGATGATTTCGGCCATCGTGCGCTCACGAATGGCGTCGGTGAACACCGGCGCCGGCGAATACGCGCCCATGCCGCCCGTGTTCGGTCCCTTGTCACCATCATAGGCCCGCTTGTGATCCTGCGCGGCGGCGAGCGGCAGCGCGTTGTCGCCGTCGCATAGCACGAAGAACGAGGCCTCCTCGCCCTCCATGAACTCCTCGATCACGGCTTCCGCACCCGGCGAACCGAATAACGCATCGATGGCGGCCTCGGCTTCGGCCAATGTCATTGCGATGACCACGCCCTTGCCCGCCGCAAGACCGTCAGCCTTCACCACAATCGGCGCGCTATGCTTGCGGATATAGGCCTTCGCCGCAGCGGCATCCTTGAAGCGTTCATAGGCGGCGGTGGGAATGTCGTTGGCCTTGCAGATGTCCTTGGTGAAGCCCTTGGAGCTTTCCAGCTGCGAGGCTGCCTTGCTCGGGCCGAACGCCTTGATTCCGGCCGCAGCCAGATCGTCGACAATCCCTGCGGCGAGCGGCGCCTCCGGACCGACCACGACCAGATCGACCTTGTTGGTCTTGCAGAAATCAATCACGGCGGCATGGTTCGCGACGTCCAATGCGATGCATTCAGCCTCCTGCGCAATGCCCGCATTGCCTGGCGCGCACCACAATTTCGTCAGCAACGGCGAAGCCGCCATTTTCCACGCCAGCGCGTGCTCGCGCCCGCCGGAACCGATCAGGAGGATATTCATAGGTTCAAGTTCTTGGGACCAAGGCCGGGATGAGGGTCGAACCGGGGTTTGTGAGATGGTAGAAGGGTTTATCATGACGCTTCACAGCCGCAACCGATTCGACTGAACATGCCCGCCACGCCTGCAGAAATCCTGCCGAATTCACAGGAATATACCGTCTCGGAACTGTCGTCCGCGCTGAAACGGACGGTGGAGAGCGCCTACGAGCATGTGCGCGTGCGCGGCGAGATTTCCGGCTTCCGCGGGCCGCATTCCTCGGGCCACTGCTATTTCGCGCTGAAGGACGAGAGCGCCAAGATCGAGGCGGTGATCTGGAAGGGCGTGCACGGCCGCATGCGGTTCAAGCCGCAGGAAGGCCTTGAGGTCATCGCCACCGGCAAGCTCACCACCTATCCCGGTTCGTCGAAGTATCAGATCGTGATCGAGGCCATCGAGCCCGCCGGCGTCGGCGCGCTGATGGCACTGATGGAAGAGCGCAAGAAGAAGCTCGCCGCCGAAGGACTGTTCGACGAGGCGCGGAAGCAGCTTCTGCCATGGCTGCCGGAAGTGATTGGCGTCGTGACCTCGCCCACCGGTGCGGTAATCCGCGACATTTTGCACCGGCTGGAAGATCGCTTTCCCCGCCGCGTGCTGGTGTGGCCGGTGCGGGTGCAGGGAGAAGGCTCCGCCGAACAGATCGCCGCCGCGATTCACGGCTTCAACGCGCTGGATGAAGGCGGAAAAATTCCGCGGCCCGATCTCTTGATCGTCGCGCGCGGCGGCGGCTCGCTGGAGGACCTGTGGTCGTTCAACGAGGAAATCGTGGTGCGCGCCGCGGCGGAGAGCATGATCCCGCTGATTTCAGCAGTCGGCCACGAAACCGACGTGACCTTGATCGACTTCGCAGCCGACAAGCGCGCGCCGACGCCGACGGCGGCCGCCGAGATGGCGGTGCCGGTGCGCGCCGAACTGTTCGTCGAGATCACGTCGCTGGAGCGGCGCGCCATGCTGTGCTGGCAGCGCGGCCAGGAAACCCGCCGCAGCGAATTGCGCGCAGCGGTTCGCGCGTTGCCGAAAGCGAATGAATTGCTGGATATTCCGCGCCAGCGCCTCGATCGCGCCAGTGCGCAATTGCCGCGCGCGCTGCGCGCCAACGCGCACATCTACGAGCGCCGCCTGTCGGCGATCGGCGGCCGCCTGACCGTCACCACGCTGCGCACGCAGATCGAACGCGGCAAGGAAAAAGTCACGCGGTTGGCGATAAGTGCGCGCCGCTGCGCCGGGTTGCATATCCAGCAACGCGACACCCGCCTGCGCTACGTGTCCCAACTGCTCAATGCGCTGTCCTATAAAGGCGTGCTGGAGCGAGGCTTCGCGCTGGTGCGCGACGAACACGGCCAGCCATTGCATGCGGCGGCCCATGTGGGGTCCAGCCAGCGTCTTTCCATCGAATTCGCCGATGGGCGCATCGGAGCGACCGCGGACGGCAGCGACGTCACCGCCGAGAAACCCAAACCGGCTCCCGCGAAGCCCGCGTCAAAGCGCACCACCGATTTCGGCGTCAAGAAGGTTCAGGGCGACTTGTTCTGAAAAGCCGGCCTTATTTGGGCACAATCTATTCCGAAAACCGGTTTCCCCTTTTCGGGATCGTGCCTATATTCCAGCAATCTCTCCGGACAGCTCCGCCGGACTCCATAAGGACAGTGATCGTGCTTAATAAATTCGGGCCTTCCGGCCAGGGCGAAGCGCAGGTCGAATATCTCGACGGCGACTTCCGCGTGACATCTCCCGGCTCTTATGTCCGTTGCGCCATCACCGGCGAGCATATCCCGCTGGACGAACTGAAATACTGGAGCGTCGACCGGCAGGAAGCCTATGCGACGCCGGAGGCCGTGCTGAGCCGGCACTATCCCGCGCAATTGAAAAAGGCTTGAAAATATCTAGCCTGCCTTCTCGCGCGCGATCGTCAGCCGCGTTGCAATGAAGTCCCGCAACATCGCCTCATCATCGAACGTCAGCGTCACCGGCAAGACGAAAACGTTGTCGGCATGGTGCGCGACGCGCGCGTCGCTGCGGATGCGGGCCATGTCCTTTTCAGTCGTAACCAGCATCAGCGATTTCACCGCCGCATCCGAATTCAATTGTTCGATTTCATCCGGCGTAAACGGATGATGATCGGGGAAGTCTCTCTGCGCGATCACATTCACGCCGCTGTTGCGCAGCGTTGCGACGAACCGCGCCGGATCACCGATACCTGAAAAAGCCAGCACACGCTGGCCGCGCAGCGCCGCGGCTGAATTTTCATCTGGCACGAGGCGCGCACGCAGAACCGGTGCATGGCGTTCGGTCACCGCAACGGCGATGCCGTCAGCGGCCTGCCCCTCGCCGATCACGATCAGCGCGTCGGTCCGCGCGACCTGCGGCTCCAGCGGCGCGCGCAACGGCCCCGCCGGAAACACGTATCCGTTGCCGATGCCGCGCGCCGCATCGATCACGATCAGCGACGCATCTTTCGTCAAAGCCGGATTCTGGAATCCGTCGTCCAGCAGAACAACGCTCGCGCCTTGCGCGCGCGCAAGCGCGGCACCGGTCACGCGATCGCGCGAGACGATCACGGGCACGGACACCGCCATCATTAGGGGCTCGTCGCCGACATCGGCCGCACCGTGCGAGGTTGGGTCAACGCGGACAGGGCCTTCGATCGTTCCGCCGTAACCGCGGCTGACGACAAACGGGTCCTCGCTCATGCTCCGCAGGATTTTCACCAGCGCGAGGGCGGTCGGCGTCTTGCCTGCGCCGCCCGCGTGATAATTGCCGATGCAAAGCACAGGAATTCTGGCGGACACGCCGGCGCGCGCCATGCGCCGCGCACTGACCGCGCCGTAAATCGCGCCGAGCGGCGACAACAACCGCGAAACGAACGATGGCGGCCGATACCAGAAGGCCGGCTCACGCATCCAGCGCTCCCGCTTCCAGCCTCAACTGCAACAGGTAGGGCTCCAGCGCGCCGAGGGTCTTGTCCAGCGCGCCGCCGAGCTTGCCGACCACCATTTCCGCAGCCCCCACCGACCGCTGCCGCGCAATCGGATTGACCAGCAGATGTCCGAGCGAGCGGACAAAATCCTCGCCGGTCTCGGCGCGGAAGGCTCCGCCGGCCTGATCGAGCGCGTCGTAGATGTCGTCGAAGTTGAACACATGCGGTCCGTGCAGGATCGCAGCGCCGAGCTTGATGCCTTCGATCGGATTCTGTCCGCCGTGTGCCACCAGCGAACCGCCCATGAACACCACCGGCGCGATCCGGTAGAACAATCCCAGTTCGCCCATCGTATCCGCAACATAGATATCAGTCGCGCGGCCCGGCATTTCATCCTGGGAACGCAGACCGACCTGCATTCCAGCCGCCGCCAACATCCGCGCGATGGCCGCACCGCGATCCGGGTGACGCGGCACGATCACGGTCAGCAATTGCGGAATCCGCGGCGCCAGACGACGGTGCGCGTCGAGGATGATTTCGTCTTCACCGGGATGCGTGGATGCCGCGACGAACACCAGCCGGCGATGCGTGGCCTCCTTGAGGCGTTCCAGTTTTTTCACGTCTGCGGGCGGACCTTCCACGTCGAGCTTCAGGTTGCCGGATATCACGACATTGGGACAACCCAACGCGGCGAAACGCTCGCCGTCACGATCAGACTGCGCCAGGCAAAGCTCGAAACATTCCAGCAAAGAGGAAATCGTACCGCGCAATTTCTGCCAACGCGGGAACGAGCGCGGTGACATGCGACCGTTGATGATGACCATCGGAATGCGCCGTTCGGCGCTCGACAGGATCAGGTTGGGCCAGATGTCAGATTCAATGAAAAGCGCGAGGCCCGGCTTCCAGTGATCGAGAAACGCCGAAACAAAGCGCGGCGAATCGAACGGCACGTATTGATGAATGACGTCCGGCGGAAACCGCCGCGCGACGATGGCCGCAGATGTCACCGTGCCGGAAGTCAGCAGGATGCGGATATTCATCGCCCGCAGCCGTTCGATCAATCCGGCGGCCGCCAGCACCTCGCCGACGCTCGCACCATGAATCCAGATCAGCGGGCCCGCCGGACGTTCGGCGCTCGCAATGCCGCGACGCTCGGCTATCCGCTCGGGATCTTCCTTGCCCTGTTTCAACCGCCGCGCGATCAGCGGACCCGCGAGCGGCATAGCAAGGGCGGACAGCCGCCGATACGCCGCAAGCGTTGCGGGTAGCGCGCTAGGCATGAAGTCCCTCGTCTGTACGTCCGACCAGTTGATAGGCGCGGCGCGTGACCTCGTTCAGACGCTCTTCAAGCTGCAGGCGCAGCGTCTGCATGGTCTCTGTGTCTGCGTCCGGCGGCACCCAGATAATCTCACCCGCGGCAATGACTCCGCGCCCGAACGGCAAGTGAATGACGGAGCGGTCCCAGTTGTTGAGACGCTTAAACCGGCTGGTGGCGATCGCCACCGGCAGGATCGGCCGGCCCGACTCGCGCGCCAGCATGATAATGCCGAGGCCAGCCTTGCGCGCGACCTTCGGCACATCCGCAGTCAGCGCCATGTTGATCTTCTCGTCCAGCGTCCGCAGCATCATCTTGAACGCGCCGACGCCGCCTTTGCGGTGAAACGCCGTTCCGTGATCGCCGGAGCCGCGCACGGTCCCGACGTTGAGGCGTTCCGCCGCGATCGCATTGATCTCGCCATCGCGATGGCGCGAGATCAGCACCTTGGCAGAATACTGCTTGAGTTTCAGGAACGGCATCATGAAGTGCTGGCCATGCCAGAATGCGATGATGACCGGCATATCCGGCTCGACGTTCTTGTAAACCTCAGGCGGATCAAGCGTGAAACGGTTGGTCAACCAGACGAAGCGCAGGAATTCGGCCGCCGTGTAACCCACAGCATGCTGCAGCCAGCTCGAACGGCCTAGGTTTCGGAGCAGTTTCTTCAACGGGTGGACTTCACATCTTGCCCGGGATCGAGCAGCCGGTGGAGATGGACAATGAAATAACGCATATGGGCGTTATCGACGCTCTGCTGCGCCTTCGCCTTCCAGGCCGCATAAGCCGCGGCGTAGTTCGGAAAGAGGCCTACGACCTCGACCTTGTCGAGATCCTTGAAAGTCACATGATCGAGGTCGAGAAGTTCGCCGCCAATGACAAGATGGAGCAACTGCTGTTGCACAGTTTCGGACATGAATCACATTCCCAAAGCGATGACCGGCACTTCTGATTGAAGCACCAAACCAGTGATCCGGCTCTGACATTCGTACCATATCTCGCAGACACTTTAGGAATGTGAGAGCAGAGGATCACTAGAATTATTATTATCCCGGGTCCTTTCGTATTCGACGTTCGTTCGGAGACGCGGCAAAGTGAAACGAACGTCGACTACGGGACCTTGGCATGCAAGCACTACAAAATCGGGTTTTCCCGAAAGTGCTTGACGATATGCGCGTGGCGCGCACGTCCCGCCGCCACCAGCAATCCATGACGAACGTCGGTCTGATTGTAAACCATCCGTTCGCCGGCCAGCGTGGTCATTTCCCCGCCCGCTTCGTGCACGATTAAATCGGCGGCGGCAAGATCCCAATCGCGGCTATGCCCGCCCGCAAACGCGGCATCAAGCCGCCCTTCCGCCACCCGCACCAGCCGCAACGCCAGCGATCCGATCCGGGGATGCAGGCTTTCGCCTTCCCGCATACCGCCGAGGCGCTCGACCAGCGGCTTCGGCCCGGCAATTTTCGGAAAATCGATCGCAGCCCCGGGCGCAGGCGCCACAGGTGCGCCGTTCAGCGCGGTCCCTCGCCCGCGCGTTGCAAAAAAGAACTCGTCACTTGCCGGCGCAAACACCGCACCCAGCACCGGCAGGCCATCGGCAACCAGCGCGATGGAGACCGACCAGTCTTCCTGCCGCGCAAGATAGGCCCGGGTGCCGTCGATGGGATCGACGATCCATGTCAGCGGTTTTCCGAGGCGCGAGGGATCGTCGGCGCTTTCTTCCGACAGCCATCCATACTCTGGCGTCGCTGCGCGCAGCCGGGTCTCGATCAGATCGTTGACGGCGATGTCCGCCTCGGACACCGGTGACGACTTGCCCTTGGTCCAGCTTTTCAGCTCGGTGCGGAACAGACTCAGCGCCAATGCCCCGGCTTCGCGCACCACATCCGCGAGCAAAGCTGCATCGCGCGTCAAGGCTTCGCCGCGGATAATATCGAGATCAGCGTCCGGCAATCGTCAGTCCCTCGATGCGAACGGTCGGGGCGTTGACGCCGTACTTGAAGACGAGGTCGTTGGCCGGAGTCATCGATTTGAAGATCTCAAGCAGATGGCCCGCGATGGTAACCTCGCTTACGGCATAGGTCAGTTCGCCGTTCTCGATCCAGAAACCGGCAGCGCCCCGGCTGTAATCACCGGTGACGCCGTTGACGCCGGACCCGATCAGGTCGGTAACATAGAAGCCTTCCTTGATGTCGGACATCAGTTCTGCAGGCGTGGCCTTACCTGCTTCGAGATGCAGATTATACGGTCCCGGCGACGGCGATGACGAAACGCCGCGATGGGCATGTCCCGTGGTGGCCATGCCGAGTTCGCGCGCGGTCGCGGAATCCAGCAGCCACGTGGTCAGCACGCCGTCGTCGATGATCGCCTGCTTCTTTGTTACAACGCCTTCGGCGTCGAATGCCTGCGACCGCAGCCCGCGCACCCGCAGCGGATCGTCGATGATGCGGATGCTCTTGTCGAACAGTTGCTGGCCGAGATGATCTTTCAGAAAACTGGTCTTGCGCGCGATCGATGCGCCGTTCACCGCGCCGATCAGATGACCAACCAGCGATCCCGCCACGCGCGGATCGAACACCACCGGCACCTTGCAGGTTGCGACCTTGCGCGGATTGAGCCGCGCTACTGTGCGTTCGCCCGCCAGACGCCCGACACTCTCAGGCGACGCCAGATCAGAGACGTGAATCGCCGAGGTGAAATCGTAATCGCGTTCCATGCCGGTTCCTTCGCCGGCAATGGCGGTCACCGAGATGCCGTGGCTGGAGCGCAGATAGGAACCATGAAAGCCGGTTGAGGTGACAAGCACCATGCCACCGATGCCGGCGGACGCCGTCGCGCCGTTCGATTTCGTCACGCCCTTGACCGCGAACGCCGCCGCTTCCGCGGCCTGCGCGCGGCGTTCAAGTTCGCTCACCGACGGCACCTGCGGATCGAGCAGATCGAGCTCTGGAAAATCTTTCGCCAGCAGCGACGGATCGGCAAGGCCGACATACTCATCGTCCGGCGCGACCTTCGCCATCGCCACCGCGCGCTCGGCGAGCCTGGCAACACCGTCGCCGCTGATGTCGTTGGTGGAGATCACCGCCTGGCGTTTGCCGACCAGCACCCGCAGGCCGACATCGTCACCTTCCGAACGCTCCGATTCCTCAACCTTGCCATCGCGGATCTCGACGCCTTGCGAGATGCCGCGCACCGCGACCGCGTCAGCAGCATCCGCGCCCGCGCGCTTCGCCGCTTCCACCAGTCGCTGCGCCAGCGTGCTCAGCGCGGTCTGATCGAGAAGCCCGGATGTTGTTGATTTTTGCGACGGCGATAATGACGCGTTTGGTGAAGAGTTCACGAACAAATTCCCGAGGCTTGAAGGCGAATGCAACATATTATGAGATGTGCCTGTTTTACGCGGACTTCAAGCGTTTTCGCGGCCCGCAGCCAAAGATATTTCGGGGGCCTGCAAGGTCTCGTCAAGCATCCGCACGAACCTCTCGTCAATCATGAGAACTGAAGCAATGCCGGTGAGACACGATTAACCAGCCTTCTTAAGCGGATTCGGACACGGCTCTGGCATCGTCCTCCCATCGACCGGGAACATAATTCCGGCGTGGGAGATAAAATCTTGAGGCGTCAATTCGGAGTCGGCGGGGTGCAACCCGTCGGGTCGAGCTGCATGTTGCAGCTCGACCCCCATTCTTTGCCGGTCAGCTTTGAGGCGCGCGATGGCCGCGCCGATGGCGGCGTCAGGCATATCGAAATCCATCGCGAACGCGTCACCGTGCGCCGTGCCGTCGGCGGCATCCGCATGGCGATCAATGTCCGTGTCAGCGAATTTCTCGGCATCGCCTGCCGCGAAACCAACGACGGACGCGCGCTGATTCTGGTTCACCGCGATCCATCGCTGTCGGTGCCGCTGCTCGTCACGACAGACGAATTGCAGCTCGATCAGGCGTGGCAGATGTGGGGCGATATGTTCGCGCTGCCGCAGATCGAGGATGAAGCAGGTGACGCTCGTCAACCCGCTCCGCGCCGGCGCCGCCGCAATGTCATCAAGGATCGCCGTCCGAAATTTCTCGTGCGCCGCAAGGCAGGTCGAGCTGCAATGGAGCCGCCGATTTATCGCGGCGAGCGCGAGATCATCGCGCGGTATTGAACATCAGGAACTGCGCAGCACTGCATCCAAGAGCAACCCCGCGAACAGCAGCAGCCCCGCATCGCGATTCGACTTGAACAACCGCAGGCACAGCGCCGAGTCATCAATTTGAATCATCCGCACCTGCCATAACAGCTGCGCGGCGAAGGCTGCCAGTCCGATCCACGCCGGCCATTGCGATCCGCCGCGCGCCAGAGCCACACCGATCAGCACCACCGCAAGGCTGTAGAAAATCGTCAGCGCAAGCTGCGTCCGTTCGCCGAACAGCAGCGCCGTCGACTTGATGCCGACCAGCACGTCGTCCTCGGTATCCTGATGAGCGTAGATCGTGTCGTAGGCGATCACCCAAGAGATCGATCCGGCATACAGTATGATCGCCGTTGCATCGATCCGGCCGAGTATAACCGCGAACCCCATCAGCGCGCCCCATGAAAACGCGAGACCCAAGGTCACCTGCGGCCAGTAGGTGATGCGCTTCATGAAAGGATAGATGGCGACGATGGCGAGCGAGCCGATGCCGGTCAGGATCGCGAAACCGTTGAATTGCAGCAGCACCGCGAGACCGACCAGCGCCTGCGCCACCAGAAAGATCGCCGCCTGCGTGACTGTGACCTGACCCGCCGGGATCGGTCGCGACCGGGTGCGCTCCACCTGCGCGTCGAGATTCCGATCCGTGATGTCGTTCCAGGTGCATCCTGCGCCGCGCATCACCACCGCGCCGATGAAGAACAGCGCGAGCACGAGCGGTAACCTGCGCACATCGTGCGCAATGCCCGAAGCCAATGCCGCCGACCACCAGCATGGCAGCAGCAAGAGCCACCAGCCAATTGGCCGATCGAAACGAGAGAGCCGCAGATAGGGTCGCGCCCATAGCGGCGCATGGGTATCGACCCAGTTCGAGGTGGAATCGGCGACGGGGGCTGCGGCGTTGCTCATGCCAAGCCTTCTATCGCATTTTCGAGCGACGGGGGTACCGGTTCGCGTCAGGAAAACGCGTCAAGAAGCCAGAACCGAATCCGACCTTCCGCAAATCACCGGGTGAGGACATTTCCGTTCAGCGTGTCGAAGGTGCTGCCGCCCTTCTTCAACGGCTTGGCTTCCGGAAGCGATGCCGAGCCGAGCGCCTCGCTCAGGCTCGGGCCTGCCGGTCCCGCCGGACCTTGTGCCGCGGCGGAGCAAACCCTCTGCTGCAACTGAGAGGTGTTGGCATGGCCCTTCTTCATCTGCTCGCCGACCTGAGCCGGAATGCCGCACTTTTGCGCATTGGCTTCGACGAACTTGATCATCTTGACTTCGGCCTGCGCGAAATTGCCGATCAGTTTGCAGGCTTCCTGCGGCGGAGCCTTGCGCTTGCCGGCGGCCTGAATCGCCTTGGCCTTGGCCTCGGCGTCCGCGCGCAGCGGCATGAAACCCTTCTGACACTCTTCAGCACCGGGCGGTGGACCGGCCTGCGGTGCCCCGCCAAAGCCGCCACCGCCAACGGGCGGAGCGCCGGTCGAGAATGCGCTCGGTGACGGAGCCGGTCTTGCCGGGGCTGCGGTTGCGCCGTTCACGGGCGGGAACGGAGACGCGGCCGGCGCAGCTCCCACAGGGGGGAACGGTGAAGAGCCGGCGGGCGCAGCCGTCTGCCCCGGCAGCGGCGCCGGAAATGCGCCTTGTGCGCGGACGTCAGCGGCTTGCATGACGAACGCTGCGGCAGTCAGCGACAGGATAAAGCGAGCGGCAGTCACAGGTTCTCCTCCGGCGGGACGCCAGTGTTCCTGGTGATCTTCTACGATTCCCGCCGCCCGTTAACAACCCGACGAATTTGGCGGCAGCGCGGCGGTTCACCACGCAAATCGCTGCCAATTTGCAACCTTTAGGCTAGAACGCGGAACATCCATGGATCTGTAATGCCCAAACTCGACTTCCGCAGCCCCCGCCTTTTCGTCGATGCGCCGCTTGCAGCCGGCGCCGGCATCGCGCTCGATCGGGATCAAACCAATTATCTCGGCAACGTGCTGCGGCTTGCGGCGGGCGCTACCGTGCTGGTGTTCAACGGCCGTGACGGCGAATGGCAGGCCACGCTCGCTGGCCGCAAGCGCCCGGATCGCGCTGAGATCGTAAGCCGGACCCGCGAGCAGGACCACCTGCCCGATCTGCATTACGTCTTTGCGCCGCTCAAACATGCGCGGCTCGACTACATGGTGCAGAAAGCCGTTGAAATGGGCGCCGCAGCGCTGGTGCCGGTGACGACACGGTTCACACAGGCCAGCCGGGTCAATGTCGAGCGCATGCGTGCCAATGTCATCGAGGCGGCGGAACAATGCGGCATTCTCAGCCTCGCCAGCGTATGCGATCCGGAACCGCTGGAGCGCTGGCTTGGGTCGCGCGACGGTCAGCGTCTGCTGGTGTTCTGCGACGAAGACGCGCCGACGGCCGATCCAGCAAAGGCTCTCACACAGGCCGGAACAGCAGCGCCGGGAATCGACGTGCTGATCGGCCCCGAGGGTGGATTTGCCGAGGAAGAGCGCACCCTGTTGCTGAAACAGCCTCGCATCGTGCGGCTCGCGCTCGGTCCGCGCATCCTGCGCGCCGATACCGCAGCGGTCGCGGCGCTGGCCGTGGTCCAGACCGCACTCGGCGATTGGAGACAACCGGATGCGCGCTAAGGTTGCATTCCGGAAGACCTCCTATTAAGCCCTTTTCCGGATCGTCGTCGAAACCCCGCCATTCCCGTGCTAAGGGACTGCCGATTCAAGCCTTTACCCCCCTTTGGACAACGATAATGAGCCAGACCAGTGCCGCAACCGCGACCGGGTCCGCCGCACAGGCGGACGCCCTGCTGCAAACATTTGCGCGGGCTGGCTATACCCATGCGCGACCGCCGATCCTGCAACCGGCAGAGCCGTTTCTCGATCTGTCCGGCGAAGACATTCGCAAGAGCCTCTACCTCACCACCGATGCGACAGGAGAGGAACTGTGCCTGCGGCCGGATCTCACCATTCCAGTGGCGCGCGACTATCTCGCCTCGAAACAAGCAGGCGCACCAGCGGGATTCTTCTATCTCGGTCCGGTTTTCCGCTATCGCGGCGGACAGGCCAGTGAATTCAACCAGGCCGGCGTGGAATCCTTCGGCCGTCAGGATCGCGCCGCGGCCGATGCCGAAATGCTCGCGCTCGGCCTTGAAGCCGCAGCCACCTTCGGAGTCAAGAACGTCGATATTCGCACCGGCGATGTCGCCCTGTTCGCGGCGCTGATCGACGCGCTCGATCTCTATCCGGTCTGGAAGCGGCGGCTCATCAAGGATTTCAACCGCAAGGTCAGCCTCGCGCAGGACCTGCAACGCCTTACGCTGGAAACCGGCAAGACCCGCAACGAATATGAAGGCGTGCTGGCGGCGCTCGCCGGCTCCGACCGCAAAGCAGCGCTGGCGCTCGTTACCGACCTGATGTCGATTGCCGGCACCAGCAATGTCGGCGGCCGCACGGTGTCCGAAATCGCCGACCGCTTTCTCGAACAATCCACACTGAAGGGCGGCGCGCTGCCGCGCGACGCATTGAACCTGATCGAACGCTTTCTCGGCATCGCGGGCGAACCGGATGGCGCGGCCAGGCAACTGCGCGCGCTGGCCTCCGATGCAAAGCTTAACCTCAGCGCCGCCATCGATCAGTTCGAGCGCCGCACAGACTTCATGGTCAAGCGCGGCATCGACACCAAGGTTATCCGCTTTTCCACGGCGTTCGGACGCGGCCTCGATTACTACACCGGCTTCGAATTCGAACTGCACGCCAAGGGCAGCGGCGCGGAGCCCTTGGTCGGCGGCGGACGCTATGATGGGCTGCTGACGCGGCTCGGCGCGCGCGAACCCATTCCAGCGGTAGGGTTCTCGATCTGGATCGAAGCGCTTTCGCAAGGGAGCGCATCATGAGCCCGCCATTCGTCGTCGCAGTCCCGTCGAAGGGACGCCTGCAGGAAAACGCGGAAGCCTTCTTCGCGCGGGCCAACCTGACCCTCGCCAAGCCGCGCGGCGCGCGGGAATATCGCGGGACGATTCCCAGCCTCGACAATGTCGAGATCGCCTATCTCTCGGCCAGCGAGATCGCGGCACAGCTCGCGCGCGGCGCGGTTCACCTCGGCATCACCGGCGAGGACCTGATCCGCGAAAGCATCCACGATGCCGACAAGCGCGTCATGCTGATCGAAAGCCTCGGCTTCGGCAGCGCCAATGTCGTGGTCGCGGTGCCGCAGGCGTGGATCGACGTCCGCACCATGGCGGACCTCGACGACGTCGCGACCTCGTTCCGCGCCCAGCACAATCACCGGATGCGGGTGGCGACCAAATACATCAATCTGACGCGCAACTTCTTCGCCGCTCAGGGCGTCGTCGATTACCGCATCGTGGAAAGCGCCGGCGCCACCGAAGGCGCACCCGCCGCAGGCACGGCCGAACTGATCGTGGACATCACCACCACCGGCGCAACCCTCGCCGCCAACGGGCTGAAGGTGCTCGACGACGGCGTGATGCTGCGCAGCCATGCCAACCTGGTGGCTTCGCGCGACGCCGACTGGTCGGACAGCGCACGCGAGACGGCGCGGATCATCCTCGACCACATCGCCGCCAGCGCCCGCGCCCGCAAGTACAAGGAAGTCCGCACACGCTTCTCGGGCTGCAACGATGCGCTGCTGGCCGAGGCCCATAACAAGTACGGCGTGGTGTCGCCGTTCGGTGGTCCGACTTCGTCGGGCATGGTGACGCTGCACTGCCCGCCAGCGCAGCTCTATGCGCTGGGAAGTTTCCTGCGCGACCACGGCGCAGAAACCGTTTCGATCGCCTCGCTGGACTACGTGTTCGATCGCGAGAATCCGCTGTTCGCCAAACTTCAGGCATTCCTTGGGCAGTAAGTTCAAGGCCCGCGCTTGCGGCGGTGCAACCAACCGCCACAGACCTGCCCTTGGCGACAGGCCGCTGCAATTACCATATGATGCTGCGTACGTTGTGACTGGAAGCTGACCGATGACGCCGAGCGCCGATGTTTCGAACCTGTCAGGAGGCAGCAGCCACACTTCGGCGGCTGCGGGCCTTTCGATTGTCGTGCCCGCCTACAACGAAGCGGCGGGTCTGGCGCTGCTGCACGAGCGGCTGTGCGTGCTCGCGGGAACGCTCCGGCAAAGGTACGGCCTGGCCTGCGAGGTGGTCTATGTGGACGACGGATCGGCCGATGCGACACTGAGCATCGCGCGCGGCCTGCCGCCCAAAGCGATCGACGTGCAGGTGGTGTCGCTGTCGCGCAATTTCGGCAAGGAAGCGGCGCTGATGGCGGGGCTCGATCATGCCCGCCGCGGCGCAGTGCTGTTCATGGACGGCGACGGCCAGCACGCTCCCGAACTGGTGCAGCAACTGGTCAGCCACTGGATCGATGACGGCTACGATGTCGTCTATACGGCGAAAGCACACCGCGACAACGAATCCATCCTGCGGCGCATGGGCGTTCGCACGTTCTACAGCCTGATCAACTGGGGATCACGGCAAAAGATTCCCGAGGATGCCGGCGACTTCCGCCTGCTGTCGCCGCGCGCGGCGGCGGCACTGCGGCAGCTTCCCGAGCGCAACCGCTTCTTCAAGGGCCTCGCGAGCTGGATCGGCTTCAGGCAGATCCGCGTCGATTACGAACCCGAAGCACGCGCCCATGGCGTCACCACGTTCAGCCCCGGCCACTTGCTCGGCCTCTCCATCGAAGGCCTGACGTCGTTCTCGGTGGCGCCGCTGCGCGTGGCGAGCCTGCTCGGCCTGCTGCTCGCCACAGTCGCCTTCCTGTTCGGCCTGTCCATTCTCTGGGAGACCGTCGTCAGCGGTAAATCCGTTCCCGGTTATCCGTCGCTCGTGGTCGGCCTGATGACTATCGGCGGCGTACAGCTCATCATGATCGGCGTGATGGGCGAGTACATCGGCAAGATCCTGTCCGAGATCAAGGCGCGCCCGATCTACTTCGTGGCGGAGCACAGCGTGAAAAGCGCCGACGCCTCCGCCGTCGCCGACAAGACGCCACAGACCGCGGCTGAATGAACGTGGAGACGCCGCCGCGCCGCATCTGGCTGTGTGCCGACGACTACGGCATGAGCCCCGGCGTCAACCGCGCGATCCGCGACCTCATCGACAAGAAAAGACTCAACGCCACATCGGTGATGGTGGTGGCCTCGGCGATCGACCGCGCTGAAATCGACGCACTAACCCAGGCGGTTGCCGCAAATCCCGACTGCGCGGTCGGATTGCACGCGACACTGACCGCGCCGTTCAGTCCGCTCACCATGCATTTCAAGCCGCTCGACGGCGGCCAGTTCCTGCCGCTCGGCAGACTGCTGCGCACGAGCCTGCTGCGGCAACTCGATCGGGAGATCATTCAGGCCGAACTGCTGGCGCAGATCGCCGCCTTCCGGCGAATGTTCGGCCGCCCGCCGGATTACGTCGACGGCCACCAGCATGTCCAACTGTTTCCGCAAATCCGTGATGCATTCCTCGCCGCGGTGAAGGACGCCGCGCCCGGCGCCTGGGTGCGCCAGTGCGGCCGCAGCTTGCCGCTGGCCCGGCGGCTGAACAATCCGAAAGCGCTGCTGCTGGATACGCTGAGCGATACCTTCCGCAGCAAAAGCGCGCGCGCAGGCGTTGCGTTCAATTCCGGCTTTGCTGGCGCCTATGACATGGTCCGCGGCGGCGAGTTCGGTCTCGCCATGCAGGGGTTTCTCGAGGGCCTGCCAAGCGGCGGCCTCGTGATGTGCCATCCCGGTTTCGTGGACGAAACGCTCGTCAGCGTCGACAACGTCACCCATCAGCGCGAACGGGAATATGCCTATCTCGCGAGCGACCACTTTCCCCAACTGCTCACTGCGAACAACGTCACGCTCGATCGCGCTTGAAAGTTCAACGCAACGCCTAAGTCGTTTTGTCGCACTTCGGACAGCGGCTTTCCTAAATTTAATCCACGCCGGGGCTTCTGGCGACACAATGCGGCGTTACATCATGACGCGCATTCGCATGCCGGATGCTTGAGGAGGGAATCATGACGCCGCAGGAACGCCAACTGGTTGACGATCTGTTCGACCGTCTCGCCAAGCTCGAGACGTCACCGCGCGAGCCGGACGCGGAAACTGCAATCATGCAGGGGCTGCGCCGTGCGCCAAATGCCGTCTACGCGCTGGTGCAGACGGTGCTGGTGCAGGATGAAGCCTTGAAGCGCGCCAACGCCCGCATTCAGGAACTGGAAGGCGGCGAACAGGAGCCGCGCCCGTCCGGCGGCTTTCTCGATTCCATGCGCGATGCGATTCTCGGACCCGGTCAGGGCCGTGGTTCGGTGCCGAGCGTCCGTCCCGGCGACGGCTATGGCGCGCAGCGTGGGCCGGTCTGGAACAGCGGTGAGGCGCTCGGCAACGCACGAGCGGCTGACGATCCGCGCATGAATGATCCTCGGCCTAATAATGATGGCAGGTCTGGAAATCCCGGCGGCGGACTGTTCGGTGGCGGCAATACCGGCGGTGGATCGTTTCTCGGCACCGCCGCAGCGACGGCTGCCGGCGTTATCGGCGGATCGATGCTGATGAACAGCATCCGCGGCCTGATGGGCGGCGGATCGCATCAGCAGGGTTTCGGCAATACCGCCGATGGGGGCGCGAGCAAGAGCCCGTGGGACAGCGGCTCGTCATCCAGCGATCTCGCACGCGATGCCGGCGTCAATGACGTCGGCAAGAGCGGCGGCGACAGCCAGCGTCAGAGCTCCTACGACCAGGCGCAGGCGGATGCCGATCAGGACCAAGACCAGGATCAGGACGATGACGACGACTACGATTCCGGCGACTTCGATGACGGCGACAGCGATTTCGCCTGATCGCCTCCGTTAGCAGAAATGAAAACGGCCGCTGAAACCAGCGGCCGTTTTTGATTTCGGTTTCGTTCAGATCACGACGACCTTGGTGCCGACAGGGACGCGGCCATACAGATCGATCACGTCCTCGTTGCGCATCCGGATGCAGCCCGACGACACATTGGTACCTATCGTCCATGGCTCGTTGGAACCGTGGATACGATACAGCGAGGTGCCGAGATACATCGCGCGGGCGCCGAGCGGATTTTCCGGCCCGCCTTCCATGTGGCGCGGCAGATCGGGACGGCGCTTGAGCATTTCCGGCGGCGGCGTCCAGGCCGGCCATTCCTTCTTGGCAGAGATCGTCTTCACGCCTGACCAGGTGAAACCCGGCTTGCCGACGCCGATGCCGTAGCGTAGCGCCTTGCCGCCGCCCTGCACGAGATAGAGAAATTTGTTCGGCGTATCGATCACCAGCGTTCCGGGTGCATGTCCCCTGTTGTATTCAACCACCTGCTTCTCGAATTTCGGATCTATCCCGGGACGGCCCGGCTCGATCGAAACGTCACCCTGCCGCATCTCCTGACGGTACTGCGGGTCCATCGGCGGCAGGCCGCCGCGTGACGGCATCGGCTCATCGTGCTGTTCGTACCGCGGCTGCGCATAGCCGGGGTCGCCCGATTGCCCGCCGCTGAACAGGAATTCGATGAAGCCGCCGCCCATTCTGGATCGCTCCTGATAGGCAACCCGGATCGGCATCGGCGGACTGCCCTGCGGCCGCGCATAGATCACCCGGGGATTTTCGCCCGGCATGTCGTCGTCAAAAGCAAAAGCCTGAATTGAACTAGCGCCGAGACACACCGCGCCGGCGACAAGCGCGAGGGATACTTTTCTGGACATCGACGTACTCTGCACTGTTTCGTCGTTGACGCGCGGACAGCGCGCCTGAACTCGATCCATTTAAGTTTCAATTCGCGTCGGTTTGGTAAACAAAACCGGGTTTTGGATTCACCACGTCCGCATGTCCGCGGTGTTCCTGCCGACAGCGTTTATTTTCGATGAATGCCGCCGCCGCATGGTTAACCGTCGGTATGCGGCGGCTTTCATCTCATGAAGAGAACAGTTCCGCCTGAAACTTCGCGTTAAATGACACCGGGTTACAAACGCTGCATCAGGGATTGGGGAGACCAATGGCTATTCAGCGCAAACGATATCGGATCGAGACCATGCAGTCCGGCGACATGCCTATCATTGACCAAGACGACAGCGACGTTAATCCGCATCATCACCAGATCATGAGCGAATTGCGCGCCATTCGCGCGCAGATGGCGTCTCACCATCGCGGCCCCGCTGCAGAACAGGAAGACGCTCCCTCGGCGCAGGATCTGACGGCGGCCCAGCAGCTTCTCGCGAGCTATCGCGCGCAGATCGAGCAATGCGAAAAGCTCAAGGTCGAGCTTGATCTCATCCATGACGCCATCACCCGCACCAAGCAGGAAATCGCCGTGCTCCACGGCAACAGCTTCAGCGGCGACGAGATGTCGAAAGTCACCGGTGAACTCGGCGCTGTGGTCGGCGGCACCGAAGAAGCCACCCAGCAGATTCTGGAAGCAGCGGAAGCGATCGATCAGGCGGCCACCGCCCTCGGCAAGACGTCATCGCCGGATCAGCACGCCCGGCTCAGCGAGGAAATCCTCGAGCGCGTGGTCAGCATTTTCGAGGCATGCAACTTTCAGGACCTTACCGGCCAGCGCATCAGCAAGGTGATGACCACGATGAAGTTCATCGAGCATCACATCACCGTCATGATGGAGATCTGGGGCGGCGTTGACGCGATCAAGCAGCACGCGCCCGCGATCCTCGACACCCGTGTCGGCGATGCCCGTCTCCTGAACGGCCCGAAGGGTCTCGATGATGTGGGACATGCATCGCAGGACGACATCGACGCGATGTTCAACTAGGACACGCCCCGAAAGCCGACACCGGCGTTCGAACCAGATCAGAACCTTGAAACACAATCAGGATGCAGAAACCCGGACCCGTTTCCGGGTTTCTTGTTTTCAGAACTGCCCTCGGGTCGTGTTTCAGGCGCCAACGGCGCTATGCGGGCTGACCCGGGGATGGTGACAGTCGCATCCTTCCCCGCTGTCTCGCAGTTCATTCGATGGTCAGAACCAGCCCCTGCCCTCAGGCGCGAGGCGCGCAGCGGACATAGACCATGGTTCCGTAACGGCCGGACGCATCCTTGTCGATGAACCGGGTCATCAACACACGTCCATCGAAGGATACGATCTCGCGATCCTTCTCTCCACCGGCGGGACCGGCCGGCCCGATGTAGTTCTTGCCGCTCTGGCTGCCCTTGAGGCGCAGTTCCTGCGGGGTCGCTTCATCCGGCAGATGCATGATGACGCCGCCGGTAGCGCCCTGGCCAATCACATAGGGATTCTTGCACTGGCCGCGCGCCGCTGCTTCGGTACGGACGCGATCGTCCGGCTTGTGGAACGAGGCGAGCCCCCAGCGTCCGACAATCTCATCTGCACGGATGGTCGCGGGAATTTCGGGAGCCGCCGCCGGTTCTTGCACCGTAGCCTGTCCCCCGCCAAACCCGCTGAATCCGCCGAAACCACCCCCGCCGCACGCACCGAGAAAACCTGACAGCACCGATAAGGCCGCCAACGTGATAATTTTGGAGGCGCTGCTTCGTTCGTTCATTGTGGTCATGGTGTCTCCCGGCAAGAACACGTGGCCGCCTGCCAGACCGACAGAACCGCCGTTCACGCTGCGCAAGCTGACCCCCGTCAATACGCTGCGTCCCCTGAATGGTTTCCAGATCATCCTATATTGGCCTCACCAAGGCCTTAAGAGCCTCGCTTGACAGGATCGGCTGCAACCAATATTCCCGAGCCGTCTTTAGCACTCTCGGAGCGCGATTGCTAAGGGCAAGGCTTCATCCCTCAAGGGGGTAGCCATGCCCCCATTATCCACGGCCCGCGCCCCACCGCACGTCAAATTTTACAAGCAACGCCTAAAGGACATCCGATGGCCAAGACAACTTTTCGCCCGCTGCATGATCGTGTCGTCGTCAAGCGCATCGACGCCGAAGAGAAGACCAAAGGCGGCATCATCATTCCCGACAGCGCCAAGGAAAAGCCCTCGCAGGGTCGGGTGGTCGCCGTCGGTCCCGGCGGCCGCGACGAAGCTGGCAAGCTGATCCCGATTGATCTCAAGGCCGGCGATACCGTGCTGTTCGGCAAATGGTCGGGCACCGAAGTGAAGCTCGACGGAGAAGAACTCCTCATCATGAAGGAGTCCGACATCATGGGCGTCCTGAAGTAAGGACGTTCTCGCCTCCCATTGAACCGACATCGACCGTCATCCTTCGAGACTGCGCATTGCGCTCGCACCTCAGGGTGACGGAAACCCACATTATCAGGAGTAAATTCCAATGGCTGCCAAGGACGTCAAATTTTCCGGCGACGCACGCGACCGCATGCTGCGCGGCGTCGACATTCTCGCCAACGCGGTCAAGGTCACGCTGGGTCCCAAGGGCCGCAACGTCGTGATCGACAAGAGTTTCGGCGCACCGCGCATCACCAAGGACGGCGTTACCGTCGCCAAGGAAATCGAACTGGAGGACAAGTTCGAGAACATGGGCGCGCAGATGCTGCGTGAAGTCGCCAGCAAGACCAACGACACCGCGGGCGACGGCACCACCACCGCCACCGTGCTGGCTCAGGCCATCGTGCGCGAAGGCGCAAAGTCCGTCGCCGCCGGCATGAATCCGATGGATCTCAAGCGCGGCATCGACATCGCGGTTGCCGCCGTCATCAAGGACATCGAGAAGCGCGCCAAGCCGGTTGCCTCCTCCGCTGAAATCGCCCAAATCGGCACTATCTCGGCCAACGGCGACGCCACCATCGGCTCCATGATCGCCAAGGCGATGCAGAAGGTCGGCAACGAGGGTGTCATCACGGTCGAGGAAGCCAAGTCGCTCGATACCGAAGTCGACATCGTCGAAGGCATGCAGTTCGACCGCGGCTATCTCTCGCCCTACTTCGTCACCAATCCCGAGAAGATGACCGCCGAGCTGGAAGACGCTTACGTGCTGCTGCACGAGAAGAAGCTCTCCGGCCTTCAGGCCATGCTGCCCGTGCTCGAAGCCGTGGTTCAGACCGGTAAGCCGCTGCTGATCATCGCCGAGGACATCGAAGGCGAAGCCTTAGCCACGCTGGTGGTGAACCGCCTGCGCGGCGGCCTCAAGGTCGCGGCCGTGAAAGCTCCGGGCTTCGGCGATCGCCGCAAGGCCATGCTGGAAGACATCGCGATCCTGACCGGCGGTCAGTTGATCTCCGACGATCTCGGCATGAAGCTCGAGAACGTCACCGTGAAGATGCTCGGCCGCGCAAAGAAGGTCGTGATCGACAAGGAGAACACCACCATCGTCAACGGCGCAGGCAAGAAGCCTGACATCGAGGCGCGGGTGAACCAGATCAAGGCGCAGGTCGAGGAAACTACCTCGGACTACGACCGCGAGAAGCTCCAGGAACGTCTGGCCAAGCTCGCCGGCGGCGTCGCGATCATTCGCGTCGGCGGTGCCACCGAGATCGAAGTGAAGGAAAAGAAGGATCGCGTCGAGGATGCGCTCAACGCCACCCGCGCCGCCGTTCAGGAAGGCATCGTGCCGGGCGGCGGAACCGCGCTGCTGCGCGCCAAGAAGGCCGTCGGCCGCATCAACAACGACAACTCCGACGTGCAGGCCGGCATTAACATCGTGCTGAAGGCGCTGGAAGCTCCGATCCGCCAGATCTCCGAGAACGCCGGCGTCGAAGGTTCCATCGTTGTCGGCAAGATCCTCGACAACAAGAGCGAAACCTTCGGCTTCGACGCGCAGAACGAAGAGTATGTCGACATGGTCGCCAAGGGCATTATCGATCCGGCCAAGGTGGTTCGCACCGCCTTGCAGGACGCGGCCTCGGTTGCCGGTCTCCTTGTCACCACCGAAGCCATGGTCGCGGAACTGCCGAAGGAAGCAGCTCCGGCAATGCCGGGCGGCGGCGGAATGGGTGGCATGGGCGGAATGGGTGGCATGGGCTTTTAAAGCCCACCGTCTTCGCTTTAACGACAGCAAAGGCCGCCTGCGGGCGGCCTTTTTTGTTGTCTGACGTCAAGAAATGCCGCGACAATCCGTCCCGGTTTTGAGATTGTCCGGCGACCAGTGGTCCGATTCCAACATTCGCTTCCCATTTCAACGAGCATCTTTGCGAATGTTGAAATCAAAGGACCACTAGCAACTATAAGTTTTTAGTGGAGTTTGGATTTGACATTCGCGTTGCAAAGCAACCGCAAGGCATGACGCGAATGTCAAATCTACTCCACTGGCAATTCCGCGATTCAGGATCGAGATTATGCGCGCATTGATGATTGGCTGCACCGTCGCTCTTCTGGGCGCAGGATCGTGGACGGCAGCCCATGCCCAGGCGGCCAAGGATGCAAAGGTGGCACCGGCTGCGAGCGACGTGCGCTATTTCAACTCGCTGGGCGATCTTCTCGGCGATCTGCCGGTAGACGCCTTCATCAAGGAAACGCGGCAGGGCGGCAAGGTGGTCTCGGCCCTGCTCGATGTCTGCTATTCGGTATCGACCACCTCGGATCGTAAGGACCGCTTCGCCATCGATTTGAAGGTTGAAGGCGAGAAGCTCAGCGGCAGCGGACAGAGCTTCGAGAACAAGACGCCGGTCACGGTCAGCCTGATCCGCAAGGGCAGCAAATCGACATCGTTCGACGGCAAGATCACGCTCGGAACCGTCCCCAATTCGGTGTCATCACCGGACAACGCCGATGTCGACGAGAACGAATTCCAGCAATCGCAGGTGGTCGATGACGACCTCAGCGAAGCGCCGAAGGATTTCACCCAGGTGTCGCCGCAATCGGTCGCGGTCCGGGTCAAGCGCGAGAATTTCGCCGAACTCGTCAAGAGCCTGAAGACCCAGAACGTCCAGATCGCACTCGACAGCATCGCCACCGATTGCAACGCGCTGCGCTCGGGTTATCAGGTGTTGCGTCTGGTGGCCGATCCCGCGCGCGCCCCCGCGCTGGTCGCGAGCCTGAAGACGGCGACGGGCGTGACCGCCGCCGGCTGGACCTCCGGCACCTATGACATGGAACGCGCGATCCGGTTTGCCGCCGGCGAATGGAGCGACGGCGGAAAACTGAATCGCGACAAATTCGCCGCTGCACTCACAGCCACGGCCGCCAAGGTCATGTCCGCGAAGCCCGGAACATCGGCGTGGAACGATGCCACCGGCGAATTCACCTTTACCTTGAAGCGCCCGAGCCAGCTGGCGCCCGCGCTGGATCTGACCGAGACGTTGGAGATCACCGCGCTGGTCAGCCCGGACAAGCCCGGCACCTCTGACCACCTGATCGTCTGGCTTGCCGTTCCCTCCAGCAAGACCACGGACGAGACGCCCGGCCCACGCCTGCAGTTCTCCGACAATGCCGGCGGCGAGGAAGAAAGCACGTTCAACGACGACGACGGAATGATCAAGGCGATCGCGGCTCAATTGAAGGGACAACGCTGGGACACCGACAAGGCATCGTGGAAATGATCCCCGCGCCCACTCGCCCCGAGGCTGGTTAGCGCATGGCGCGCTACGATGCGGTCATCATTGGCGCAGGCCTCGGCGGCCTCACTGCCGGCGCGATCCTCGCGCGTGCAGGCCGCAAGGTGCTGGTGGTCGAGCGCAGCAATTCGGTTGGCGGCGCAGCATCCAGTTACAAGGTCGGCGATCTGTTCGTCGAAGGTTCGCTGCACGAGACCAGCGATCCGCACGACCCGCGCGATCCCAAACACGAGCCTCTGACACGAGCCGGCGTGCTAGGTGCCGTGCAATGGATCCCCTCGGGCACATTTTACGAGGTGCGTGGCGGCCCGGTGGGCGCGCCGCTGATGCTGCCCGACAATTTCGACGCCGCCCGGCGCGCTTTGACGGAGCGGTTTCCCGAAACCCGCGATGGCATCACGCGGTTGCTGGGCGAGATGGAGCAGGTCGCAGCCGCGATGGGAACGCTGTCGCGTGGCAGAAGCGCGTTCCGAAATCCGCGGCGGGCCTTTGGAGCGTTGAGAAAACTTCTCCCGGCCATTCGGGACTGGAATCTGTCGCTGTCGCAAAAGCTCGACCGCACGTTCGGCGACAACGAAGCCGTCAAGGCGGCGCTGGCCGCCAACCTGTCCTATTACCACGACGATCCGACGACGACATGGTGGGTGTTCTTCGCCGTCGCCCAGGGTGGTTACCTGTTGAGCGGCGGCCGCTACGTGCAAGGCGGATCCCAGCGGCTCTCCAGCGCGCTGGCGCGCGCCATCAAGACCGCGGGCAGCGACGTCATCCTGCGGCGGGTGGCCAGCGCCATCGCCGTCGATGCAAGCGGCCGCGTCACAAGCCTCACCCATGCAGCGAAAGACGGCAGTGATCCGCAGACCGTGGACACTGCACGCATCATCGGCAACGCCGCGCCGGAAATACTGGCCGCGCTGCTGCCCGAGGCCAGCGGCGCGAAGCTCGCCGCCGCCTATGGCCCACGGCAACGCTCGATCTCGCTGTTCGCGCTGACCCTCGGCCTGTCCGCACCGCCGTCCACATTCGGCATCACCAGCTATTCGACACAACTGCTGCCGGACTGGATGACGACCTTCGATGATTACGTGCAAGGCACGACGCTCATGGCGAGCGAACCGGGCCAGCGCATGCCGCCGCTTGCCCTCGTCGATTATGCAGCGATCGACTCCGGCGTCCCCGCACCGCCCTATGTGCTGTCGGTGGTGGGGCCCGATTCTCTTATGAACTGGGAGGATAGCGACCAGGACGCGTATCGCGCCAAGCGCGCGCGCTGGCAGGATGCCATCGTGGCCTATCTCGACGGAATTTATCCCGGCTTGGCGGCTGCCGTGGTCGCCTCGTCGTTCAACACCGCGCTGTCGGTCAAAACATATCTCGGCGCGCCGCAGGGTGCGGTCTATGGTTTCGCACCCACACCCCCGCGCTCACTGTTAGATTTGAGGAAACAGACGCCCGCAACAGCGGTCCCGGGCCTTTATCTTGCGTCGGCCTATGCAGGCTTCGGCGGCTATACCGGCGTGATCCAGTCGGCCGGCGCCTGCGCGGACATGATCTTGCGGGAGGGCTGAACGACAAGTGCGCGATTTTTCTTTCGTCGTCCCGGCGCAGGCCGGGACCCATAACCATCATCTTCGCGATCCCAAAAAGAAAACCGCAACAACCACTGAGCCGAAACATCGGATTCAGGGAGTATGGGTCCCGGCCTGCGCCAGGACGACATGAAGAGAAATCAGTGTTTCCCCAATCTCTCCGGATGTTCGGAGAGGGCGTTCAATTCGTATTCAACCGGAACCGTAGCGTCGCAGCACCAACGAACGACACGACATCGCCCTGCCGCGTCCATGTCGCCGCTTCGGCGAGAGCATTCACCAGCGCATCGTCGGCCTGCGCGCGCTCGGGCGAACAGCCGCCGTCCTGCATCGGGCCGGGAACGAAGATGACGGTGTTGTTGGCCACCGAGAACTGGCCCTTGCCCGCCTTGCACCACAGGTCGAGCTGCGCCTCGCCATTGTCGCCGATCTCGAGCCGTGGAATCCGTTTCGATCCCGGCTGCGGACGCGCCTCGAGAGTCATTTCCAGGCCGAACGGAAACTCGCTGGCGGCATAGGCCGTTGCGTGTCCCGCCATGCTGGCCGCGAGAACAAGACCGAATGCCGCATGTCGCAGAACCGTCATGACCGAAGACCTTCGCACGTTGTCGATTGCGCGAGGTTCTAGACGGTCAGGCACGGCTTTTCCAGTGCGCAGGCTGCCCAAATTGCGCGCGACTGCGAGGAACAAAAGGCCAAACAAAATCCCCGCGGCTGGCGCCGCGGGGATGATGCAATGACCGCGAAGGCGACGTTACTTGATCACCATCTCCGTGAACGGATAGACGTAAGCCTGCAACGTCACGAACAGGCCAACCAAGCAGGCCAGTACGATCGAGTGCAGGAAGACGTAGCGCAGGATCGAGCCTTCATGGCCGTACCAGTTGGTCGCGGTGGAAGCCACCACGATGGACTGGGCGTCGATCATCTTGCCCATGACGCCGCCGGACGAGTTCGCCGCCGCCATCAGGATCGGCGAAATGCCGAGCTGCTCAGACGTGATCTTCTGCAAGTTGCCGAACAGCACGTTCGATGCCGTGTCGGATCCGGTCAGCGCCACACCCAACCAGCCAAGCAGCGTGCCGAAGAACGGATACAACACGCCGGTTGCCGCGAATGCGAGACCCAGCGTCGCATCGACGCCCGACAGGCGCGTCAGGGTGCCGATCGCCAGCATCGCCGAGATCGTGATCAGCGAAATCGCGCAGACCTTGATGGTGCGGCCGTATTCGCCGATCAGCTTGGCCGGCGAGAAGCCCATCAGGAAGCCCGAGATGAGCGCCGCGATCAGCATTCCCGTGCCGGTGAAGGACAGGTAGGTGAACGAGAACACCGCGCCTTCCGGCGTTGGCTTCACTGCCACCGGCGGCACCTTGTTGATCATGTTGTGCAGGTCGGGAACGGGATAATTCCAGGTGAAGATCGAGTTCGCCCAGGTCTTGAACGCGCCGTTGCCCCAGATCAGCATGACCACGCAGACGATGATCCACGGCAGCATGGCGCTCCAGAGTTGCGCCTGCGACAGCGGCGTCGTGTCCAGCGGCTTAGCCGGTTTCATCGTCGCCGCCGACTCATCCTTGCCGCGCAGCGCCGGTGATGTCCAAAGCTCCTTCGGCTGCCAGACTTTCAGGAACAGGATCAGCGCGCCCATCGAGATCAGCGATGCGCCGATGTCGACGATCCACGGGTTGATGTAGTTCGAGATCACGAACTGCGGGACCGCGAACGACACCGCCGTCACGAGAATAGCCGGCCAGACCTGCATCATGCCGCGCCATCCGGCGAACGCCCAGATGACCCAGAACGGGACGATCAGAGAAAACAGCGGCAACTGGCGTCCGACCATGGCGCCGAGAACGTACGGATCGAAGCCCGTGACGGACGCGAGGCCCTGGATCGGCGTGCCGAGCGCGCCGTAAGCCACGGGGGCGGTGTTGGCGATCAGCGACAGGCCCGACGCCGCGAGCGGCGAGAAGCCGAGACCGATCAAGACTGCGCCGGTGATCGCGACAGGCGTGCCGAAACCGGAAGCGCCTTCAAAGAACGCGCCGAACGAAAACGCGATCAGCAGCAACTGCAGACGGCGGTCCGTGGTGACGCCGCCGATGGCGCGCTGCAGCAGTTCGAAACGTCCCGTCTCGACCGTAATACGGTACAGGAAGATAACGTTCAGCACGATCCAGCCGATCGGGAAGAAACCAACGACGACACCAAGCAGGGACGCGCGGATCGACATGCCGGCCGGCATCGTGAAGACGAAAATCGTGATGATGTTGGCGATGATCAACGCGATCAGCGCTGCGATGTGTGCCTTGACCTTGCCGCTGGCGATCATCAAGAGCAGCGCAACGACCGGCACCGCGGCCGCGATCGTCGACAGCGCGGCATTGCCGAGCGGATTATAGATTTGATTCCACATTGCAGTTCCTCCCCACGTCATTGTTGAAGCGCCTAACCAGAGCGTGGTTGGTCAGCGCGCGTGCACGCCGGAGAGCACAAGCGTGTGATGAAAACCGCAAGCGCTGGTCCAAGCCCCAAAACGCTCACAATGCCGCTAAATGAACGGCTCCCCAGCCTTCGCCGTCGGCCGCATGCTAGAGTGAACACCGCACAATGGACAAGATGCCGCAGGGCTGGCATTTTGCGACTTTAGTCTAGCTTTTGGAATTTCTGATATTTATCAGCGCTTTGCGGCGCATCCAAGGAGAAGAATTCTGTGAATGGTATCGGCTCGACGCTCAAGACGGTGTGGCGGATTGCGGCACCCTACTTCCGTTCCGAGGACAAATGGGCCGGCCGCGGCTTGCTCGCCGCGGTAATCGTGATCGAACTGGCGACGGTGTGGATCAACGTCCTGCTGAATTCGTGGAACAACCGCTTCTACAACGCGCTGCAAGAGCACAACTGGGACAGCTTCGTTTCCGAGATCATCTACTTCACCGTCATCGTCACCATCTTCATCGCCATCGCCGTCTATCAGTTCTACCTCAACCAGTGGCTCCAGATCCGCTGGCGCAAGTGGATGACCGAGCGTTATCTCGGCGACTGGCTTCACGACGCCACCCATTACCGGATGCAGCTTCAGGGCGACGCCGCGGACAACCCGGATCAACGCATCACCGACGACGTCAAGCTGTTCGTCGACCGCACGCTGAACATCGGCGTCGGGCTTTTGAACTCCATCGTGACGCTCGCCTCGTTTGTGGTGATCCTCTGGACGCTGTCGAGCGCGGCACCGTTACACCTGTTCGGCAAGGACATCGACTTTCCGGGCTACATGGTCTGGGGCGCTCTGATCTATGCCGTTCTTGGAACATGGCTGACGCACCTGATCGGCAAACCTCTGGTCGGGCTGGACTACAGGCAGCAGCAATACGAAGCGGACTTTCGCTTCAATCTGGTGCGCGTCCGCGAGAACTCTGAGCAGATCGCCCTGCTGGACGGCGACAATGCCGAGCGCGACCGCCTGCTTGGACGCTTCGGCGCCGTCGTCGATAACTGGCTCGGCATCATGAGCCGCACGAAGAAAGTGACCGCCTTCACCGCGAGCTACTCGCAGGCATCCGTGATCTTCCCTTTCATCTTGGTCGCACCCGCCTATTTCGCCGGCAAAATGCAACTCGGCGGCATGATGCAGACTGCCTCGGCCTTCGGCAGCGTGCAGGGCGCACTGTCCTTCTTCATCACAACCTATCGCACGCTCGCCGAGTGGCAGGCCGTGGTCGGCCGGCTCGACGGATTCGAAGCGGGAATCACGGCAGCGAAAACGCTGGCCGAAAGCCCGGATTCGATTCGCACCGTGACCGCAGCCGATGCCAGCGCGATCCGCCTCGACGAACTGCTGCTCAAATTGCCAAACGGCAGGCCCTTGATTGAGACATCGGGCTTCAGAGTGCAGAGCGGCGAGCGCACACTGCTCACCGGGCCGTCCGGCTCCGGCAAGTCCACGCTGTTTCGCGCCATCGCCGGCATCTGGCCATTCGGCAAGGGCGACATCTCAATTCCGAAGGGGGCATCCTTGATGATGCTGCCACAGCGTCCTTATTTTCCGGTCGGCGCGCTGGCATCCGCGATCACCTATCCTGCGCGGGACGGCACATACAGCGACGAACGACTCTGCGAAGTCCTGACCCTCGTCGGATTGCCGGCGCTCGCAACCCGGCTTGCCGAACACGGACACTGGAACAGAACGCTGTCGCTTGGTGAGCAACAGCGCCTTGGCATCGCACGGGCACTGCTGCAAGCGCCTCAATATCTTTTCCTTGATGAAGCGACAGCCTCGCTGGATGAGCCGTCGGAGGCGCTGCTCTATCGCCTGATCGGGGAAAAACTGCCCGACACTACCATCGTCTCGATCGGCCACCGCAGCACCCTCGATGCCTTCCATCAGCGGCATGTAGCGCTGGTGCGCGACGGCGAACAATTCACGCTGGGCGGCGGCGAACGGGTGCCAGCGGCATGACCCTGTCGCCTCGCGAAGCACGGCCATAGCCTGCCATAACTCATGCTCCGGCCAAGGCACAGTACCGACAACCCAGGCTCAGAGCTGGAGTTGTCGTAGCCGTCGGCATCGCACTCGCGATCTGTCGAATGGAGTGGCTCGCTGCCAGGTAAAGCTATCTTTTCCCGGTCATCCCTTTTGCCGCATCCGTCGCGCGAGTCTTTGGCATCTCCCGATGCGGTTGGCGTTACACACAAAGAAAAGGGCGGCAGATTTCTCTGCCGCCCTTAAACCATCAGATGGAGGAGCTTACTTAAGAGCGCCCAAGGTCACGTCCGCCGAGAGCTTGGCGATGAACTGATCGCCGCACCACTTGGAGCCGAAGCCGCCCGGGTTCGCCAGCGTCACGCTGCCGGTCTGAACCGCGCCGAAGTCGGAGGTAATGGCGTTACAGTTGCCCTTGCCAATGTCTGTGCCCGAGTAGCGCAGATCGAGCGTGAAGACCTTGTAGGTGAAGCCGACACCGACGTTCCAAGTGTTGTAATCGGGAAGCGGGGTGAAGGCGTAGAACGCATCGGTGGTGCCGAGCCACTGATGACCGTATTCACCCGACACGTAGGCGCCGATGCCGCTGTTGCCGAACAGGTTGCTCGGAGCAGTGAACTTGGCGTTGATCGAAGCGTAGGTCGAATCGAAGCCGAAGTTCAGGAAGTTAGGCGAATACCAGACGCTGCCGCCGAGGGCGAACATGTCGTTGAAGGTGTAGGTCGCCTTACCGTAAGCCTCGTAGTAGCTCACGTCGCCCTTCATGACGTTGCCGTTGAAGAGAGCGTTCGACCCGAACGGACAAGCGCCAGCCGGGGTGATGGCGGCGGTGCCGGGCGTCAGGTTGCCGTCGATGCACTGCCCGCTCGGGTAGATGTAGCCCCACACACCGAAGTCGAGGGCAAGGGGTCCGAAGGTCGGGCGGATACCGCCGTAGACGTCGATTTCTGCCGCTGCGCGGTTGGCGAAGGAAATGCTGTTGCCGGCAACACCCGCGTAGAGCTGCAGGTCTGGGGTGATGTTATAGCGCGGCTCGAAATAAGCCGAGACGGAAGCTCCACGGTTCGACTGCGAGATGCCGCGGAACACGTAGTTGTTGGTGATTGCAGCACCGAAGGCCACATCCCAAGGCGAGACCACAATCGGCGCCGGTGCCTTCTTGTAGACCTTGCCCAGGTCGGCCGCCGATGCCGATCCAAGACCCATCGCAACAGCAACTGCTGCGATCGACAAACTTACTTTCTTCATGACGATCCCCATCATCGTTAAAAATCCAGTCCGATTGCCGAAGGTCCGAATGACAAGCGTTAATCGACTGCATGAACTCGTGGCACCAATCTGCGGGGCTGAGGGGGCTTGGGGAAGCAAAAAACCCAAGCAACTGCCGCCTTTTTAGGCGTTTGAATGGTTCCAAGCGATGTTCTGCCGCAGTGTGGCATTCTGACAACAAATTTCGGCCCCAATTGGAACTTCTGAGACACGATTTTCCACATAACCAAGGGCATTTAGCCTCAGAAAGGCAATCTTCTGTGTCCTGCCCACCATCTGCGTCTCCCTCGATTCGCGGTCTTTCCCTCCCCGGATGCCCAAAAGCTGACATCAAATACAAAGGGCCGCAGCGAAAATGCTGCAGCCCTTTGAATCCTCGGAGGAGCGGGCCGGAGCCTGCTCCACCTCTTAACTGGTGGTGCTATCCTCGCTGCCGGAGCCGGACGACCAGCTCGTCGTGGAGGTTGGAGCCGGGGACCAGCTTGGCTCGGCTGAAACCGGGGCGGGCTCAGGCGCGGGCGCGGCAGGCTTCGGCGCACGCTTCTTCTTGGGAGCAGCCTTCTTCGGCGCAGCCTTTTTGACGGCAGACTTCTTGGCGGATGATTTCTTCGCCGACTTCTTGGCAGCTTTCTTGGTCACCTTCTTGGCGGATTTCTTGGCTGCCTTCTTTGGAGATTTCTTCGCGACCTTCTTGGCGGACTTTTTCGCGGCCTTCTTCGCCGACTTCTTGGAAGCCTTCTTGGCGGACTTCTTCGCCGCCATCAGCTTCTTTGCTTTTTTACCCTTCGATTTCTTCTTCTTAGATTTAGCCATTGTGGTCCTCCTGTTTCCGCCAGCACCACTTCAGCCAGCGTTCAGGCACTCCCAACGCGGGGGCCCTTCATCGATCTCGTCAATAAATCCGGTCGAGGACCGCCTGTCGCCCAGTCGAGCAGCTCAATCGTATGCACCACAGGGACTGACGTTCCGTCGGTACTTTCCACCGAGCCGATCTGCACCATGCAACCGATGTTGCCGGCAGAGATGATGTCCGGCTTCGTCGACGCGATGTTGGCGACCTTCCGTTCGCGTAATCGCTTTGCAATGCTGGGCTGGAGGATGTTGTACGTTCCTGCCGAACCGCAACACAGATGACTCTCCGGTACATCTTTCACCACGAATCCGCTCTTGGAAAGCAATTCTTTCGGAAGCTGCGTGATTTTCTGTCCGTGCTGCAACGAACATGCGGAGTGATACGCGACGACGAGATCGCTTTTGCTTTGCGGCCACGCGATGTCGAGGCTCGCGACATACTCGGTCACGTCCTTCGCCAAAGCCGATATTCGCGCGGCTTTGGCTGCATAAGCGCCATCTTCGCGCAGCATGTAGCCGTAGTCCTTGATCGTGGTGCCGCATCCCGACGTAGTGACGAGGATGGCATCGAGGCCATTCCGGTCAGCCTCGTTTGTCCACACCTCGATGTTTGCCCGCGCACGCTTCAGCGCGTCGCCATCGTGGCCCATGTGATGCGTCAGCGAGCCGCAGCATTGTTCGTCCGCGACCAGCACCACCTCGATGCCGTGGCGGGTCAGCATCCGAACGGCCGCCTGATTGATCCCCGGCGACAGCACCTGCTGGGCGCATCCCTGCAATAAGGCGACCCGGCCGCGCTTCTTGCCCTCGGCGGGGAATATCGTGCCACCCGCAGGCCCCGGCGCAGGCAAATGTCCCGGCGCCAGCGCCAGCATGGCCCGAAGCCGGTCGAAGAAGGACGGCGCGGTCGCGCCGGAGGGAGCCGGCAGCAGCGCCGCGAACGGCCGCGCGATCCGGGCCGCGATCATGCTGACCCTGAACAGGCCCGGACGCGGCAGCACGAAGGCGAGGACACCCCGCAGAAATCGCTCCGGCAACGGCCGCGCATATTCCTCCTCGACCTTCACCCGCGCCTGATCGACGAGGTGCATGTAGTTCACCCCCGACGGACAGGTCGTCATGCAGGCCAGGCACGACAGGCAGCGGTCGATGTGCTTGACCACCTCCTGTGTCGGCGCGCGGTCGTTCTCCAGCATGTCCTTGATCAGGTAAATCCGGCCGCGCGGACTATCGAGTTCGTCGCCGAGCAGGACATAGGTCGGACAGGTCGCGGTGCAGAATCCGCAATGGACGCAGGCGCGCAGAATCTTGTCGGCTTCGCGGATATCGGGATCGGCGAGCTGGCTTAGGGAAAATTCGGTCTTCATGGCTGAGTTGTCCGGATCATGCGCGCACCATCCGGCCGCGATTGAAGATATTGCGGGGATCGAAGCTCGCCTTGACGCGCGCGCCCAGCGCCGCGACGCCCGGCTCCTGAGGCTGGAAAACATCGACCGTATTGCGCACCTGGTCGGCGGCACGAAGCAGCGTGGCGTGGCCGCCGATAGGCTTGAGACGTTCGCGCAGCATCGAGGCGTGGGCGTCCGCTGCGGGCGGCAACGCCGCCCAGATCAGCCCGCCGCCCCAATCGTAGATCACGTCGCCGCCGGTCTCGCGTGCCAGTGCCTGGCCGAATGCGCCGCCCGACGCCGGCGGACACACGATGCGCCACACCGGCCACGCGCCCAGCGATCCGGATGCCGCGAACGGCGTGACGTCGCGGATCGCCTCCCAGACCGATAAGGAGGCGTCGTCCGCGATCAAATCCGCCGCACCGAACGCCGCAAGCAACTGCTTTACCGATCCGGCGCGATCGGACACCGACGCGCCGATTCCCTCCAGCCGGATCAGCGTCACACCCTGTTGAGAGCCTCCGAGACCGGCCAGCCCGTCGCCAGCGGTCCGGAAGATCGACGCCGGCAGATGCGCAACGCCCGACACGTCGAACGATGATCCCAGCGCCGCCGTCATGGCCCGGTTCGCAGTGACATCGTCGAGACCGCGCAAAACCAGCGTCCGCTCGTTTTCCGCCTTCGGCAGAACCTTGAGCGTCACTTCCGTCATCACCGACAGCGTGCCCCATGACCCCGCGAGCAGCTTGCAGAGGTCATAGCCGGTGACGTTCTTCACCACCTTGCCGCCGGCCTTGAACGAATCGCCGAAGCCGGAGACCGCATAAGCTCCGAGCAGATGATCTCGCGCGCCGCCGGCCTTGATGCGCCGCGGTCCCGCCAACCCCGCAGCGATGGTGCCGCCGATGGTCCCGGCGCCGCGCGGCGTTCCCAGCAGCACCGACGTGTCCATGGGATCGAACGCGAATTGCTGGTTCTTCGAATCGATCAGCGACAGCAGATCGGCCATCGGCGCACCAGCCTGGACGGTGACGATCAACTCGTTCGGCTCATAGGACGTGATGGCGTTGAGCGCCGACAGGTCGAGGACCGCGTTGGTCGCCATCGGGAGCCCGATGGCGCGCTTGCTGCCGTGACCGATGATTTCAAGCGGCTGCTCGGCGGCGAGTGCGTCGCGCACGGCCTGCTCCACATCCTTCGCGTCACGCACTTTCAGGGTATCCACACCAACGCTCGTTTCTTTGTGTTGCAAATCGAATGATGCCGGCCGATTGCCCGGCGATTGATGATTTACCCGCGATCAGGCTCAGAATCGCGGGATGTCCGGAAACGCCAGCTTGCCACCATGGACATGGACCCGCCCAAGTTCGGCGCAGCGGTGCAGGGTCGGAAACACCTTGCCGGGATTGAGCAATCCTTGCGTATCGAAGGCACATTTCAGACGCTGCTGTTGGGCGAGGTCGATATCGCTGAACATCTCCGGCATCAGGTCGCGCTTCTCGACACCGACGCCGTGCTCGCCGGTCAGGACGCCGCCGAGTTTCACGCACAGGCGCAGGATGTCCGAGCCAAAGGCTTCCGCCTTGTCCATCTCTTCGGGGATATTTGCATCGTACAGAATAAGAGGATGAAGATTGCCGTCGCCGGCGTGGAAGACATTGGCGACACGCAGGCCATATTTCTCCGACAGGTCGCGTATCCCGGCCAGCGCCTCGGGCAGCTTGCCGCGCGGAATAGTGCCGTCCATGCAGAGATAATCCGGCGACAGCCGCCCTACCGCCGGAAACGCCGCCTTGCGACCGGACCAGAACAGCAGCCGCTCCTGCTCGGAATTCGAAATCTGCAGGGTGGTCGAGCCGCAGCCGCGCGCGATCTTCTCGACGCGCTCGATCAGTTCATCGACTTCGACCTTCGGGCCGTCCAGTTCGATGATCAGCAGCGCTTCGACATCGAGCGGATAGCCCGCATGGACGAAGGCTTCGGCGGCTACGATCGCGTTCTTGTCCATCATCTCCATGCCGCCGGGAATGATCCCCGCGCCGATGATGTTGGCCACGCACTGTCCGGCGTCCTCGACCGAGGCGAAGCCCACCATCAGGGCACGGGCCGTTTCCGGCTTCTGCAGGATGCGCACAGTGACCTCGGTGACGACGCCGAGCAGCCCCTCCGATCCGTTGATGATCCCCATCAGGTCGTAGCCGTCGTTCTCGGGGGCCTTGCCGCCGATGCGCAGGATTTCGCCGGTGATCAGCACGAATTCGCAGCCCAGCACGTTGTTGGTGGTCATGCCGTATTTCAGGCTGTGAACGCCGCCAGAGTTCTCCGCGACATTTCCGCCAATCGAGCAGGCGATCTGCGATGACGGATCGGGCGCGTAGTAGAATCCCTCATGCGCCACAGCCTGGCTGATGGCGAGGTTAGTGACGCCGGGCTCCACCACCGCGACGCGATTGTCGAAATCGATTTCGCGCACGCGCTTGAATTTGCCGAGGCCGAGCAGCACGCCGTCCGCGAGCGGCAGCGAGCCTCCCGACAGCGAGGTGCCGGAGCCGCGCGGCACCACCTTGATGCCGTTGTCGTAGCAGTACTTCAAAACCTGCGAGACCTGTTCGGTGGTGTCCGGCAGCACCACCACCATCGGCGGCTGGCGATAGGCCGTCAGCGCGTCCGATTCATAGGGCTGCATCTCCCGCGTCGTCGAGATCACGCCCTCGCCCGGCACGATTTTACTCAAGGCGGCGACGATCTCTTCGCGGCGCGCGAGCACCGCCTGATCGGGCTCAGGCATCATGATGGACATGTGCGGTCTCCAGAACGCAGCGTGTTTGTGTCACGCATTATTTGTTCCGGTGTATCAACCACATCTTGCGGGTTTTGAATAGTTCCAAAGACCAACGAGCTCTTGGAGCCGGCGCGGCCCATGGCGACGCAATGCCGTAATTTTTACCCGACCAGCGCGCCCAGCTCCCGCCGCGCGGGCATCACGGGCATCACCGCCTGCACCACCAGACCGCGCGCGCGCGCATCGAGCACACCGACGGCACGAAGCGCAAACAGCGTAATCGCCTGCACCGAGTCGCGCAGTTTCACCGGATCGTCGATGTCATCGGGCGCGAGCGGGCCGACCAGCGACTCGTGCAGCGCTCCGATCAGGGCTGTGGCGGCCAGCGAGATGTCCTGTGCCGGAAGATGCCCCGCCCGCACCGCGGCCTCGATCCGCGCTTCGACTTCGGCGGCGATCTCGCGGCGGCTGGCAAGACGCGATGCGGTCACATCCACATCCACCGGCTCGGCGAGAATGCCCCAGGCCAGCTTGCGGTTCGATACCACATGCACGGCAATCGTGGTCACTGCCGCGGCCAGCGCCGACGAAGGCCCAGGCGCAGCATCAGCGGCACGCCTGATCGCCGTTAGTTCGGCGCGCGACACATCCGCGATCAACTCGGAAATCAGATCGGCCTTGGACGGGAAGTAGCGATAGACCGTACCCGCTGCAACATTGGCGCGGGAGGCAACCGGCGCAATCTGAACCGCCGCCATTCCGCCTTCGGCAGCGGCGTCGCGTGCGGCCGAAAGAATCGCGTTGCGGCGCGCCGCAAGGCGTTTCACGACCTGATGAGTTCGCCTGTAAACCATTGACGGCGTTCGTCTCCCGAAAAGAAGTGAACATCAGTTCAAAAGCGAAAACAAGCGTTTCAAGATGCGCGGATTCAAATTCGCAGTGCAGCATAAATTTAACCGCTGAATCCCATCGCGCGCGCCAGCGCCGCCACCGCCATTCCGGTGATCACGGCGACAAACTCGTTGCGCCGGACGATGGTGATGGCGACCGCCGCACCAATCGCGAACAGCACGACCGCGCCGCCATTGACCGCGACCGGCAGCGACGCGGCAACGATAATCGATCCGGGCAGCGCGTCGAGCATCCGCCGCACGCGCGGCGTGATGGTGACATAACCCATCAGCCAGTAGCCGCCGAGGCGCGAGGCCACCGTCACCGCCGTCATCACGGCGAATGCGATCATCACGTCGGAACGCAGGAATTCGCTCATACGCCGCCCTTCCCGTGGGAGTTGGCATGCGGATCGGCGGCAGGTGGATCATCCATTAGGCCGGCGCAGATCGCGCCCGACACCGCGCCCGCGATGATGAACCACCAACCCGGCACCAGCCAATGCACCGCGAGCGCCACCACGCCTGCGACGGCCCAGGGAATGGCACGCCGCGGGCCTTTCCAGGCCGGTACCAGCATCGCGGCATAGAACGCCGGCACCACCAGATCGACGCCATACTTTTTCGGATCGCTTAATTGTCCCGCCAGCAGATATCCGGGCAGCGAAGAGACAAACCAGACGATATAAAGCACGATGCCGCCGCCCACGAAGAACGACGCATCGGCGCCGCCGTGATTGCGATAGCGCGTGGCGGCAAGCCAGCCGCCGTCGGTGACCAGCAGCATTGAGGGATAGGACTGCCATGGCGGCAGCGTGCCGAACCACGGGCGCAGGCTGGCGCTCATCAGCGAGAAACGGATATTCACGGTCAGCGTCAGCAGCGCCAGCGTCGCGATCGACGTCACCGTGAGCTGATCCGGCCACGACGAGACTGCGACGAACTGCGACAGCCCGCCATAAACGAACGCCATCATCACCTGCACTTCGGCCAGAGTGAAATTCTTCTGGGCGCAAAGCGCGCCGAACGCCATACCGAACGCGATGGTACCCGGCAGCATCGGCGAGATGGCGTAGATGCCCGGCACGATCGCCTTGGACGACCAGTAGGCGGGCGTGTGGAAATGATCGGGCACCGTCTCGGACGGGGGGTGAAGCGTCGTCATCGATTCATCCGCATGAGACGCCATCGGTGCGGTGAACGAAGCATGTGGTCAAGCGCCGCGGCTGCGACCCATGTTCAAACAGGGGGCAAGCGCAGCCGCCCATGCGGATCGCGCGGAGCGAACTGCCCGAGCGGCGAACTGCAAACGAAAAAGGCCGGTTCGAAAACCGGCCTTTTCAGAATGATGTCGCGAGACTTATGCCTGCGGCTGCGGCTCAAGCCCGGCATCCGGACGCGGGCGCGGCTTGCCGGCGGGCGGAACCGCCGAGGTGCGTGGGCCGGTCGGCTCAAGCACGGATTCGCGGTTCGGCTTCTTGCCGTTCAGCAGATCGGTGATCTCGTCGCCGGACAGCGTCTCGAATTCAAGAAGACCCTTGGCGAGGGTTTCGAGGTCGGCGCGTTTCTCGGTCAGAATGCGCGTCGCCTCGTTGTAGCCTTCCTCGACGAAGCGGCGGATTTCCTTGTCGATCTTTTGAACGGTGGCTTCCGATGCGTTCTGGGTGCGCGACACCGACATGCCGAGGAACACCTCGTCCTGATTCTCCCCATAGGAGACGGTGCCGAGTTCTTCCGACAGACCCCAGCGGGTCACCATCATGCGCGCAAGCCTTGTCGCCTGCTCGATGTCGGACGATGCGCCGGACGTCACCTTCTCCTTGCCGAAGACCAGCTCTTCCGCGACGCGTCCGCCCATCATGATGGCGAGGCGCGAGGTCATCTGCTCCAGCGACATCGACAGTTTATCGCGCTCCGGCAATTGCATCACCATGCCGAGTGCACGGCCGCGCGGAATGATCGTGGCCTTGTGGATCGGATCGGTGGCGATGACGTTGAGGCCGACGATGGCGTGGCCGCCCTCGTGATAGGCCGTCAGCATCTTTTCTTCCTCGGTCATGACGAGCGACTTGCGCTCCGCGCCCATCATCACCTTGTCCTTGGCCTCTTCGAATTCGGCCTGCGTCACCATGCGCTTGTTGCGACGCGCGGCGGTGAGTGCCGCCTCATTGACGAGGTTCATCAGGTCCGCGCCGGAGAAGCCGGGCGTGCCTCGTGCGATGGTCTTGAGGTTGATGTCTGGCGCCAACGGCACCTTGCGGACGTGGACCTTGAGGATCTGCTCGCGGCCGACGACATCCGGGTTCGGCACCACGACCTGACGGTCGAAGCGGCCCGGACGCAGCAGCGCGGGATCGAGAACGTCAGGACGGTTGGTCGCGGCGATCAGGATCACGCCTTCATTGGCCTCGAAGCCGTCCATCTCGACCAGCAACTGGTTGAGGGTCTGCTCGCGTTCGTCATTGCCGCCGCCAAGACCGGCGCCGCGATGACGGCCGACCGCGTCGATTTCGTCGATGAAGATGATGCACGGCGCATTCTTCTTGGCCTGCTCGAACATGTCACGCACACGGCTGGCACCAACGCCGACGAACATTTCGACGAAGTCCGAACCCGAGATGGTGAAGAACGGCACGTTGGCTTCACCCGCGACCGCGCGCGCGATCAGGGTTTTACCCGTACCGGGAGGGCCGACCAGCAGCACGCCGCGCGGAATCCGTCCGCCGAGGCGCTGATACTTGCCGGGATCGCGCAGGAACTCGACGATCTCCTGCAAATCCTGCTTGGCTTCATCAACGCCCGCGACGTCCTCGAACGTCACACGGCCGTGCGCCTCGGTCAGCATCTTGGCGCGCGATTTGCCAAAGCCCATCGCCTTGCCGGCTCCGCCCTGCATCTGGCGCGACAGAAAAATCCACACGCCGATCAACGCGATGAACGGCAGCCACGACACCAGCAGCGACACGAACCAAGGCACATTGTCGCCCGGCGGCTTCGCAGTGATCGAGACCTTGCCGTCATACAGGCGCTTGATCAGGGTCGGATCGTTCGGCGCGTAGGTGTGGAAGGTCGAACCGTTGGTGAAGGTGCCGTTGATGTCCGGCCCCTGGATGACCACGTCGCGGACGCGATTCTGGTCAACCTCGGTCAAAAGCTGGGAAAATGAAATATCCTGCGAGGCGGCGCGCTGTCCCGGATTCTGGAAGAGCGTGAACAATGCCAACAGCAGCAAGACGATGATGACCCAGAGGGCGAAATTGCGCAGATTGGCGTTCATTGAGCTTCCTTCGTGGCCGCATGAATCGCGGCCTCATATCCTTGGGCCTGCAACACGTTTCTTGGTGCGGGTTGCAGTACAATCTAGGTGCGGACCCCCTCAATGCCAAGGGAACCTCGCGGGACTATTTAACGCATCTTAATGCCATTCCGGGTGAAATAAGGGCGGCTTACCCGGGCTATTTCAACAGTGGTTAAGGCAAACCAGCCCTCCGCCGCCCCCTTGGCGGAGCCGGCACGATATGGATGCGGCCTTTGTCGATGCTGATGACCGCCCCGGCCAGCGTCTGCTTGAAACGGAACCGCCCGCCCGCGTTCTTTGCCCTGGCCGCCGCCTCATCAATCGCCTGCACCAGGGCCTCAACCTTGCCGAGTTCAGCTGGCCCCTCATGACCGACACGATTGATCGCGCGCAGCAAAAGCCTCACCCGGATTTCGTCGGACAGCGCGATAAAGGCCGCCAGTTCGAACCCGCTGCCCGGATTGATGCTCGCCAGATAACGCAATGCACCATCCGTCATAATCTCCAGCGCCGCGTTGGCGCGGGCAAGACGCGATGCGAGCCGCGCCAGACTGCGCGCGTCGGCCCCTTCGGCCGCCAGCGCGGGCATCAGCGCACGCAGCCTTGGGCGCGTAAAACGCGGATCGCGGTTGGTGGGATCGTCGGCAAAGGCAATGCCGGCTTTTTGAAGCGTGGCGACCAGCCGTGATTTCGGCACATCCAGGAACGGCCGCGCCAGCACCATGCCTTCCCGATCCGACTGCCGCGCCATCGCTGCCAGTCCGGCAATGCCGCTGCCGCGCGACAGCCGCATGATAACGGTCTCAGCCTGGTCGTCCCGGGTGTGCGCCGTGAAAATATGCGATGCACCATGACGCTGCGCGGCGCGAACCAGCAGCCGGTAGCGCGCATCACGCGCGGCCGACGGCACGCCGGTCTCCGGTTTCGCGCCGGACCAGCGAACGGTGCGATGTTCGATCTCCAGCGCCTTGGCGAGACGCTTGACGTCGCGGGCCTCCCGGGCGGCCTCCTTGCGCAGGGCATGATCGACCGTGACCGCCACCAGATGCGGCGCTTTTTTCAACGTCCGCCGCCAGCGCGCGGCAAGCCACATCAATGCAACGGAGTCCGGGCCGCCGGAGATCGCCAGCACAATCGCGGGCGCGGTTTTCCACTCGGCAAACAGGCCCCGCGCTTCGGCGGCGGTGATCGGTGGCTCGTGAAGCCTGGATTTGATCCTGGACGACCGAGACTTGGACGACCGAGATTTGGACGAGTCAGATTTGGGCATAGCGCTATCGGGACATCCGGATTCCGATTTAACGGATGATGCCCCAAAACGCGTCTAAAGTCCTCGCACCAAATCCGGCGCGAACCCTATCCTCAGCAGCCCACCCGCTTCTGTTCGCGGGTAACGCCCTGCTTCACCCCGTTGGAGGCGCGCGGATATTTCCGGTTGATTTCGCCGAACGCGGCGCAGGCGGCTTCCTTCTCCTTCAGCGCTGCGAGCGACTGACCGAGCCGGAGCAGCGCGTCGGGCGCCTTCGCCGACGTGTCGAACTTGGTGGTGACGCCCAGAAACGCTTCGGCGGCGTCGCGGTATTTCTGCCGCTGGTACAGGCTTTCGCCGAGCCAGTACTGCGAATCCGGCAGCAGTGGATCGGTGGGATATTTAACCGCGAAGTTTCGCATCGTCTCTTCGGCGAGCGCATAATCCTTGCGCTGGACGTATCCAATACCGAGATCGAACTCGTCCCGCGGCGTGGCCGACGGCGGCAATGTGGTCAACGATGCCGTGGTATTCGGGGCAGGCGGGGTCTGGCGCTGTTGAGTCGGCGCGCCGCTACCATAGGGATCGCGAGGGCGGCCGACATTCGACAGGTCAAGGGGCTCGCCCGCATCACGTCCGCCCGGCGCGCCAACCGGAGCCTCCGTGACAGGAAGTTGTCCACCGCCCAGCGCGCGCGGCACACCGGGGGCATTCGGATTCCGGCTCGGATCGAAAGCGTCACCGCGGCGTCCACTGCTGGCGACAGGCGCGGCAATCACCGGTGGCGCTTCGCCGACAACAGGTGGCGCCGCTGGTGCCTGCTGGTAGCCGGGATTTTGCTGATAACCCGGGTTCGGCTGAACCTGCGGTGCGACCGCCGTGCCGGGTGCGGCAGGACGCGCCGCCGCAGCCTGATTGGCGGGAGCCGGCTGCGCGCCCTGAAACGCCCGCAACTGCTCTTCGAGCTGGCGGTTGCGATACTGCAATTCCTCGTTCTGGCCGGTCAGCGTGCGCAGCTGGTTTTCCAGCCGCTCAATGCGGATTTCGGGATCGATGTCCTGCTGCGCTGATGCGCTGACAGGCAACCACAAGGGCGCGGTCAAGAGAACCGCACAGGCGAAAATTTGAAATCTGGATAACATTTTGACCCAAGAGAAAAAGGGGCATCGCTTTCAAAGCGACCAAGACTGACCGGTTCAGTACGCCAAAAATATGGCTTCCGACAGCTTGAAAATAAGCACCAAAACAAAAACGGCGCCCGAAGACGCCGTTTCCAAAGCTCTCGATTAAAGCCTTACGAACTGGCGTTCAGCACCGTCACCGCACGGCGGTTCTGCGACCAGCACGAGATGTCATTGCACACCGCGACCGGACGTTCCTTGCCGTAGGAGATCGTGCGCATGCGGCCCGAATCGATGCCGCGCGATGCGAGGAAACTGCGCACCGACTGCGCGCGCTTGGCACCCAAAGCGATGTTGTATTCCCGGGTGCCGCGCTCGTCGGCGTGGCCTTCGATCGTGAAGGAATAGCGGTTGTATTGCTGCAGCCACTGCGCCTGCTTGTCGAGGGTGGCGATCGCCTGGGGCGACAGCTCGGTCTGGTCGCTCTCGAAGAACACGCGGTCGCCGACATTCACGACGAAATCCTGCTGGCTGCCCGGTACGGCCGCGCTCGCCATGGCGTCGCCGCCGACTCCGGTCTTGTTGGCGCAGGCACCCATCGAAAGTGCCACGGCCAAGACCGCTGCCAGCTTCAATCCCTGGAGGATACGCATTTGATGTTTCATTCCGGAGCCTCCACGCTCTGGTTTTAAGGACAGCACCCGGTCTACAGCGGCTTGGTTAAACGAACGTTCCGTCAACCTTGATGAGGCGTTGCCGAACCCCCTCAAATGCTGACCATCGGGTAAAACACGCACGAATGGTTAATGCGGTATGAATATGGCGCGATGGTGAATGTGCCAAGCAAAAAGGGCCCCGCAGCTGGCTGGAGCCCTTCATTTTGAGGAAAATTCTGTATCGCCCACCCGCCGCCCGGCGGGACTCGCCTCAGGACCGCGGGGCGATAGTTGCGTTCTTGAACGGAAACTCCGGCAGGGTCACGACGGTTGAGTCCGGCTGCTGCTGGCTTCGCTCGAACAGTTTGCGGCGCTCGAAGAAGCTGGAGCGGAAATACGGATAGCGCTCGAACACCCGATCGCGCATCGCGGGATAATCCACCGCCATCAGGCAAATTGGCTTAATCAGCCCGGGATATTCACGAGGCCCGCTGATCGGCTTGTGCAGAAATACCCGGCGGTAGAACGCCTGATGCTCCGAACGAACGCTCGCAAGTCCGACATCGGCTTCGAAGTATTCGCAGGCAACATAAGCGAGCCGAAGCGTCATGTAAGGCAGTTCGGGAAAACGCGTCTCGCGATCCGGGTCTGCGACGAAGCGCGTCGGGTCCACCAGAACCTTGCCCTCGGCGAGTTGAGGCCTGATCAAGTCCGGAAACACATCGAGCGACGGACAATCCGGCATCTCCGGCGAAGCCACCGTGATGCGGAGCGAACTCATCAGCACCCCGTCGAAATAAACTCCGAAGACCCAGGAGTTCGGCATGTCGTCATAGCGGTCGTGGACCATTTCGCTCGGGTTTGGGGCGACAGCTCCCTCTTCACGATATGCGCGATAGCGCAACCGGTAGATTTCTTCCCGGTCAGCAGGCGTTTCAGCCAGCCTGTAGTCCACCGCATCGAGAGGAAATCTGCTGCGTTCGGACGAACGACCGGACGTTTGCACTGCTGAGATCATATTGCTGCTCCGACCGACCGGAAACGCCTGCGCCACTATTTTAGAGGTTAATGGTTTCTTAACCCCAGAGCAAAGTGTAGCCGGAATTAACCTTAACCCCGATGCCGAATCTGCAATATTCTTCCACATCGGAAGCATGGCAGCGTTGCCTGAATTTGAAGGTGGGCTATCGGCGGCGCGCGCCTTAGCGCTGCGTCTGACGGAGGGGCACAACGGTCTTCGTGGCGGACGCGTGCGAGGCTTTCAGCAGTTCGCGCACACGCGTCGCCGGAACGGGCCGGCTGAACAGATAGCCTTGCGCTTCGGTGATCGTCCCTTCGGCGCTAATCAGTTCGAGTTGCTCGTTGGTCTCGATACCTTCGACGACGACGGTCATGCCGAGGTCGGCGCTCAGGCGCGCGACGCCGCGCAGCAGCGTCAGCGGCCGCTGGGTGTTGATATCTTCAAGGAAGGAGCGATCGATCTTCACCTTCTGAAGCGGGAAGTTGTGGAGATAGCTCAGGCTCGAATAGCCGGTGCCGAAATCGTCGAGCGAGATGCGGACGCCCGCCTCGCGCAGTTGTGCCAGCACGTCGAGCGTCCACTGCGTGTTGCGTAACAGCGAGGATTCGGTGATCTCGATTTCCAGCCGGTTCGCGGGCAGACCCGACACTTCAAGCGCGTAGCGGACTTCGGTCATGACGTCGCGCTGATGGAATTGCTGCGGCGAGAAATTCACCGCAACGCTGACCGCCTCCGGCCATTTCATGCATTCCATGCAGGCCTTGCGCAGAATCCAGCGCCCCAGGTCGACAACGAGACCCATGTCTTCGACGACCGGAATGATGTCGGCCGGCGATACCGATCCGCGCGTCGGATGATTCCAGCGCAGCAGCGCTTCGCAAGTCGAAATCCGTCCCGACTTCAGATTGACCAGCGGTTGGTAGTACAATTCGAATTCCTCATGCGCGAGCGCATGGCGCAGATCGAGTTCGAGCACGCGCCGCGCTTCGACGGTGTGCGCCATTTCCTCTCGGAAGAAGCAGAAAGTGCCGCGGCCGTCGGCCTTGGCGCGATAAAGCGCCATGTCGGCATTCTTCAGCAGGACGTCGACAGAGACGTTTGGCGAGGTGAGAGCGATGCCGATGCTGGCGCCGATCTCGACCAGATGCTGATCGATCTCGTAGCGTTCGCTTAGGCGATCGACAATCCGGCGCGCCAGAGAGGCGGCATCCTCGGCGGAATGGATCCCGCGCTGGAACACGATGAATTCGTCGCCGCCGAAGCGCGCGACAAAATCCTGCGGACGCAGCAACCGGCGCAGCCGCGCCGTGACCGCGCAAAGCAGCTTGTCGCCGCTGGGATGGCCGAGCGTATCGTTGACCTGCTTGAACTGATCGAGATCGATGAAGAGCAATGCCGACAGCGGCGCGTCGCCAAACGGCGCTGCCAGCAGCTTCTCGATCTCATCGCGGAAGCTGACGCGATTGGGCAGTCCCGTCAGTTCGTCGACGCGCGCCATATGGCTGATCTTGGCCTCAGCGTTGCGGCGCTCGGTGATGTCGTCCACCAGAACGACGGTGCCGCCGCCCTCCATCGGTTGGAAGGTCCAGGACAACGCGCGCTCGCCGGAACCGCTCGCGTCGATCGTGACGATCTCCCCGGCGCGCGATGCCTCGACTTCCGCCATGATGGTCTTGCCGCTCGCCACCGAAAGCGTGTTCGCCGCAACCGCATCCGATACGATATCGCGAACCGTCACATCGCCGTGAGTCAAATCCCTGTTCAGTTTCATCATGTCGGTGAAGGCCCGATTGACCACCACGATGTTGCCATCCGGGTTGATCATGTAGAGGCCGTTGGGCATGTTGTTCAGCGCGGTATCGAACTGCGCGGCGATCGACGCCTCGCGCTCGTTGGCAAGCAGCGCTTTGACGAAAATCGAATGCAGGCTCAGGTTGATGTCCTTCAACCCGAAAAAGAACAGCACCAGCAGTCCCGCCAGCCCGAGATGGTAGGGATCGCCGTGCACGGCGAGCGCCACAGACATCGGCCCGCAGGACAGCAGGATGTGAAGCTGGACAATGCGCGGACGGCCGTAGTTGCGCGCGGCACCGCCGCCGGTATAGGCGATGGTCACCGTCGTGCAGAGCATGTGGGCGATCGGATCGTCGGTGCCGAGCAGCACCAGCGCGCACCAGAGACCGAGCACCCCGGCGTAAAGCATCGCGCCGACCATGTAACGCGGCTCGAAATCGGCAGCCTGTTCGGGGGTGAGAACCGTGGTGCGCTTCTCGTATTTGCGCATCTGGATCGCGCGCGCGATACCGATGGTGATGATCAAAAGCGCGCACGGCCAGATCGGAGCGTAGCCGGTCTTGAGCGCCGTCATCAAAGCCGCGGCAGCCGCACAGATGGCCCCGAACAGCATCGCGAAGGAATTCTGGCACATCGAATCGACCAGCGCCGCGTAGATCGACGGCGACAGAGTCTCTTCGTTTTGGCTCTTCTTCCGATGAAGCAATTGCATGGGCGCGCGCACGTCCTTTGGACGCCCAGCATTACCCGCCGCTGATGAAGTCTTTCTGAGCGAACATCGTTAACGATTCCTTGACCCGCTCATGACGGCAGAAAATATGCCCGTGAATTCAGCACGCTAGGTAAGGATTGCCGGGTACGCTACTGGTGCAGAACCGCCGCTAACGTCTCGTTTACGATAGCAGCGGCGACCACGCCGGATCGGAGGCAAAGCCCGGCGTCGGCACCTTCTGTTCATTGCGGCCGGAAATATCCACCGTGAACAGCGACGGTCCGCCTCCCCCCTCGCGGAAAAACATCACGACGCGACCGTTCGGCGCGAAGGTCGGCCCTTCATTGTGGAAGCCTGAAGTGAGAATGCGCTCGCCCGAGCCGTCCGGCTTCATGATGCCGATGGCGAACTGTCCGCCGCCCTGCTTGGTGAAGGCGATGTAGTCGCCACGTGGCGACCAGACCGGAGTCGAATAGCTGCCTTCGCCGAACGAGATGCGCTGCGCCGCGCCGCCGCCCGCGCCCATCACGTAGATCTGCGGCTTGCCGCCACGATCGGATTCGAAACAGATCCGGCCGCCATCCGGCGCATAGGACGGCGAGGTGTCGATGGCCGGCGTATCCGTGAGACGCGTGGTCGACTTCGAGCGCAGGTCCATCACGAACAGGTTCGAGTTGCCGCCCTGCTGCAAGCTCATGATGATACGCTGTCCATCGGGCGAGAACCGCGGCGAAAACGACATGCCGGGGAAATTGCCGACGATCTCACGCTGCCCGGTCTCAACATTGAACAGATAGACCCGCGGATCGCCCTGACCATATTCCATGTAGGTGATTTCCTGCGTGGATGGCGAGAACCGCGGCGTGATGACGAGGTCCGCGCCGCGCGTCAGGTAGCGCACATTGGCGCCGTCCTGATCCATCATCGCGAGCCGCTTCACGCGGCGTTCCTTCGGACCGGTCTCGTCGACGAATACCACGCGGCTGTCGAAATAGCCTTTTTCCCCGGTGAGGCGCTCATAGATTTGGTCTGAGATGATGTGCGCGATGCGCCGCCACGATTCCGGCGAGGTGAAATACTGCTGGCCCGTCAACTGCTGCGCCTGGGGCACGTCCCAAAGGCGAAACTCGGCCTTGAGGCGGCCGTCGCCCTGCCGGGTGGCGCGGCCGGTCACAAGCGCCTGGGCGTTGATCTGCCGCCAGTTCGCGAACTGCGGCGGCACGTCGATATTGGAAATGCGCTCGATGAAGGCCGCCTGATCGATTGGCGCGAACAGTCCGCTGCGCCGCAGATTGTTGGTGATGACTTGCGCGATGCCGGCAGCCACCTCGCCGTCGCCTTGCGTGCCGGGAACGAAATTCGGGATAGCGATCGGGATCGGCTGGAAATTGCCTTCGGTGACGGTCACGCGCGCCTGCGCCAAGGCTTTGCTGACGGGTGTCGCCAGCAGCAGTCCGGCGGCGGCCGCTCCCGACATCACCTGCCGGCGAGAAAATTTCAGATTGGTCGTCGCGCTCATCGCCAGCAACCGGGCCTGCAACTCGTCGTGATCTCGCATGCTCATCCAAACTTCATTCTGGCGATGACGCCGTTTCTAGTATGCAGGGCAGGATCCCATCCAAAAGCCGGTTTCCGCTTTTCGGGATCACGCCGTCACGAAAACTTTTCGGTAAAGGCCGGCTCGAAGAATTTCCATTCGTCGAAATAAGCCGCGGGCAGGTTATAAGGCTGACACTCGATGATCGCGCGCTGCGCGCTCTCCTGATAAACGCGGAAATACGGAGTCGACTGGCCCGGCAGCGGCACCGGCATGGTTTCGAGCGTGCCGTCACGCTTCAGCTTGATGGTGAAGACCGCCTCGACCTTTTGCGCCTCGACACCGCCATAAGGCTTCTTCCAGCAACGCTCGACCTGTTGGCGGAACATCGCCCCCCATGTCGCCGAATTGTCGGCGGCGGTCCCGCGCGCCGTTCCCAGCGATGCCTGCGAGTTGATCGCAGCGCCAGTGATGGATGCGCGCGACGGATCGCGTTTGTCGAGCAGCGCCGCGATCTTCGACTGGTCGAACACGCGTTCGGCTTTCTGCTTGTCCGGTGGGGGCGTCGAGGCCTTGACCTGCTGTGGCTTCGGAGGCTTCTTCGCCTCCTCCTTCTTCAAGGCTTCCGCGATCGGATCGACCTTGGCCTGATCCGGCTTTTTCTCCGCAGGTTTCTGCTCTTCCTTCGGCTTGTTCTCTACGACAGGCTTCGGCGGATCGGGCTTCTTCTCGACCGGCTTTTCCTCGGGCTTGGGCGTCGGCGGAGGCGCAGCCTCGGTGACCACCGGCGCCTTCTTGTCGTCGATCTTGCCGACCGCGTCGTCCACCGGTGGCTTGGCCTCGGCGACCTTCTCTACCAGCGGCTTCGGATTTTCCTTCTTGCCGGTTTTCATGCCGGACATGGCCTTGGCGAACTGATCTGCGGAAATGATATCGACCGGGACGGAATCCTCCGGCAGCGACTCGAAGGCCCGGGTCGAGAACGACACCATGCCCCAGCCGATCACCAGGGCATGTAAAGCGACAGACGCTGCGATGGTCTTGTCGATTTTCACGTCAGGTTCCCTGCTCGACCTCGGTCACCAGAGCAACGCGCTTGAAGCCTGCGGCGGACAGACGTCCCATCACGCGCATCACCGTACCGTAATCCACCTTCGTATCGCCGCGCACAAAGATACGCTCGTCCATGCCGCCGCGCGCTTCGGTGATTGCCTTCAATTTCGGCACCAGTTCATCGACCTTGATCTCGGTATTGTTGAGAAAGACCTTGCCGTTGAGCTGGACGGACAGTGTCAGCGGCTCCTTGTCCTGATCGAGGCTCTTGGCCGCCGTCTGCGGCAGATCGAGCGGCACGCCCACGGTGAGCAACGGCGCCGACACCATGAAGATGATGAGCAGCACCAGCATCACGTCAACCATCGGGGTGACGTTGATCTCGGCCATGACGTTGGCGCGGCGATAACGGCCACGACCGCCGGACGACCCGCCTCCCATGTTCATGCCCATAACCGGTTCCCCGAAGTCGAGATCAAGTAGTTGCAGTTCACGCGCGCTCGTCGATCTGGCGCGACAGGATCGCCGAGAACTCGTCGGCGAAACCCTCAAGCCGCTGGGCCTGCCGGTTCACCTCTGAGGTGAACTTATTGTAGAAAATTGTCGCCGGAATTGCGGCGATCAGGCCGATGGCGGTGGCAAATAGGGCTTCCGCGATACCCGGAGCCACCACCGCCAGCGAGGTATTCTTGGACGCTGCAATGGACTGGAAGCTCGACATGATGCCCCAGACCGTGCCGAACAGGCCCACGAAAGGGCTGGCCGATCCCACCGTCGCCAGGACCAGCAGCCGGCGGTCCAGCCGCTCGACCTCGCGGGCGATCGACACGCTCATCACCTTGTCGATCCGCATCTGAAGGCCGGCGAAGGACCGGGAATGGCTCTCAAAGGACCGCTTCCACTCGCGCATCGCCGCGACGAACAGCGCCGCCATCGATTGCGTCGGCTTCGCAGCCAACGCGCGATACAGCTCGTCAATAGACTGACCCGACCAGAATGCCTGCTCGAAGCGGTCCATTGCCTTTTTGGTGCGCGAATAAAGGATCATCTTGTCGATGGCGATGGCCCAGACCCATACCGAGCAGGCCAGCAGTCCGAGCATGATCGTTTTGACGACGAAATGGGCATGCCAGAACAGCGAGATCAGCGACACGTCAGCGGAGGCCAAGGGCAACGCCGACTGCGCCACGTCTGCTGGATTCATGATCGGTATCCTCTCAAGGCGATTGTCCCAAAATTCACGCGCGACCGCCGTATGGTCACGGCCATCGGCCAAGCGACCGCCGCAGCGAAAACGCCGACGCTGCCGATCGCCCCGTTCCGGTCTCGTGTCGCGTGGGGTGGCCTGTCCCAAGGAACCCGTCCAAGGCCGGGTCCTGAATCCCCTGCTAACGTGTCAAAACGAGGGCTGCCGGTGCCACTTTAGCCCATATAACCAAACGCTAATCATGGTTAAGGCGGAGTTACCGCGTGCGCTTCCAGACCGGAATATGGCTTTGGTAGCCGGGGCCTGTGACACGGCGGCGACCGGTTAGCGTCATCCCCGGCTAGGGCCGGGAAGTTCCCGCAGCCGCCGGACCAGCGACTTGAGCAGTTGCGGCGACAGGTAAATCGGGAACTGAGCCAGCGCGAAATAAAGCCAGGTCAGCCCCGGCAGCACGCCGTCGGTCCCGGCCAGCATCAGGCCCATGTTGCGCTGGGACGCCATCAGCCCGAGCGCCAGCGCGCGCTCCTGCCCGGCTTTCCGGAACATCAGCGCGGTTGCGCCCAGCAGAATTGCGAAGATCACAAAGGCGAGTCCGGTCAGGAGAAGCACGCCGACCGGATCGGCCCAGAAGCTCGCGCCCACCGTGCCCATCACCGCGCTGACGAACACCAAGAGCACCAGAATATTGAAGCCGTCGATCGCCTGCCTGTGGCGCGTGATCGCGTCCACGCCGGCAAGGCGGCGGATCACGGCGGCGGCGAGGATCGCTCCCGCGAGGATGGCGAACAGTTTCACGCCTAACGCCAGCGGTGAAAGTGTCAACGTGCCGCCAAGGAACACATAGGCAAACAGCGGCGCGCTGAGCGGCACCAGCGCCGTGCTGGTCACCAGCGTGATCAGCACCAGTGTCGAATCCAGCCCCATCAGCGCCACCAGCGCGGGCGACGCCATCATCGGGGAAGCGACAGCTTGCAGCATCAGCCCGAGAAACAGATCGGGCGACGCCTTGTCGAACCCCGTCACCACGCTGCCGATGCCGAACAGCAGCGGCACAATGAGCGCGCTCCACACCGTCGCGGCTATCACAAGCATCGGGCGCGCGAGGTACCCGCGCATGGCGGCGACGTCCACACGCATGAACGAAATCACGAGCAGAACGAAGACCGCCTCGGTCACCCAGGGCTTGAGCAGCGCGCCAAGCGGCGGAATGGCAATGCCGATAAAAACCAGCGCGGCGATGGCGCGGGTGCCTTGCCGGCCGAGCCACGCGAGCGCTGCCACGGGCAGCGGCAACGAAGTCTGCGGATTTGCAGGCATGACGTCTTTCGGAAAGCGCGAGAGAAAGCGGGAGAAGAAGCGACGGGCGGACCAGCGCTAACGCGAGGACCGGCTTACCATCTGCCGTTGCAGGAAACGGATCGCCACCAGCGGCGGCGAAGTGAGGTCACGCGCTCGATCATGCCTCATTGATACGCATCCGGCCTGCGATGGCAACGGCAAAGACTACGGCCAACTGACGAGGCGATCTGCGCATAAAACAAAACCGCCCGCCTGTTCGACAGGCGGGCGGCTTCGCGAGCCACTGAGGGAGACGGGGGCGTTATCCCTGCTGCGGCTGATCGTTCGGCGGCGTCGGGCGCTGCTTGTGCTGCGCCATGAAGGCGTCGAACTCTTCCTTGTCCTTGGCGTGACGCAGGCGGTCGAGAAAGTCCTTGAACTCGGTCTGCTCTTCCTCGAGACGGCGCAGCGTCTCCATGCGGTAGTCGTCGAAGGCACGGTTGCCGCTCGACGGCCCATAGAACCCGCGGCCCTCCATGCGGCTGCGCATCCGCTCCATCTTCCACTGCATACGCTCCATCTTGTCGGCAAAACGGCCGTGACGATCGTGAGACCAGCAACCCATTTTTCTGCTCCAGAATGAATAAGCGAGAGCGGCCAGACCGAGCGGCCACCAGATGATGAAACCGGCGACGATCAGAATGATGCGTCCGGGATGAAAGCCCGGCCGCCAGTCGTGCCGCGATTCGAAGTTGTCGTGATGCGGTCCGGCCCAGGCAGGGCGGCCCCATCGGTCGAGCTGTGCAGTTTCTGCGGTGTTCGCCATTGGCGTCCTCCTAGGGTTTCACGCTTCCGTGAATGTAAATAACATTTACATAGATAAATCATCCAACGTTTTTGTCAAGCGGAGTGGGTGTCGCAGGCCCGAAATTATTTCGGAGGCGTGGACGGCGGCCGCTGGTCGGTCGGGAACCCGAGACCTTTCAGGTAGATCAGCACGCCAGCTTCCAGCAGGTCTTCCGGCGACATTGGCAGCTTGCGACGCGACGCGTCGCCACGCCCGAACAGCGACGCGATGCCGTGGGACATCGACCAGATATGGAGGGCCATCATGAGGGCCGGCGGGCGCGGCACATGGGGCGGCGCCATCGCCACCAGCCGCTCGGAAGCGGCGCGAATGACTGCAAAAGCGCGCTCACCAGCGAGCAGCAGAGCCGGATTGCTCTCCAGCGGAATGCCCGATTCAAACATCGCCGAATAATAAGCGGGATTTTCGCGCGCGAAGGCGAGATAGGCTTTGCCGACCCGCTGAAACGCTGTTGGCGTATCGGGGCGACCATCGTCCCACGCGGCGGTAAGTTGCGCCTCGAACTGCTCGAAGCCCTGCTGTGCGATGCTCGCCAGCAATTCATCTCGGTCGCGGAAATGGCGATAGGGAGCCGCCGGACTGACGCCCGCCGAACGCGCCGCCTCGGCGAAGGTGAAGCCGCCCGGCCCCTTCGCGGCAATCAGATCGAGCGCGGCCTGCACCAGCGCTTCTTTCAGGTTGCCGTGATGATAGCCGCCTTCGCGGCGGCCGCGGTTCTTGTGCCAGCTCATCTGTCGATCTTGCTCATGTAAAGTTCTTTTACATGAGTTGCCAGCGGGCGTCACTAGCGCCGCAGAACGCTCTTAACGCGCTTTAGGCCCACAGATCAGATCGATTGTGCCTGCAGCGATGGCCTCCAGGTCGGCACGCGGCACACGGGCCCGCGACCGAATCGCCAGGGCCTCCACCGTCGCGGCGCCGATCTGCGCCAGCACCTGAACATTTACCGTTGACGGCAACTCGCCGCTTTCCACCGCCGCCTGAAAGCGCCGGGCGAGCGCCCGTTGGGTCGAGCCGAGCGCCCTCTGCACCAGGGGGCGAATTTCCGCATCGGCCATTGCTTCCGATGTCGCAGTCATCACCGTGAAGCAGCCGCGCGGTCCGTTCTCGCCCGCGAGGTAAACATCGAGCGCGATAGCATAGATTTTTTCCAGCATCTGCCGTAGCGTCAGCGCCGGATCGAAGGCAGGTGCAAATCTCTCCGCCATCTCGGCGCGATACCGCTCGTAGGCCTTGAGAAACAGATCGCGCTTGTCGCCGAACGTCCCGTAAAGGCTCGGCCGGTTGATGCCCATCGCCTGGCTGAGATCGTCGAGCGAGGTCGCGGCGAAACCGCCATCCCTGAACGTGTTCATCGCCTTTTCCAGCGCGGCATCCGGCTCGAAGGCGCGCGGACGGCCGCGCTTCTTCGGCGCGGCTGGCGGCGCGGCAGCAGTTCTTTTCTTTTTTTGTACCATATCGCAAATAATTCTCTTGACCGTATTTAATTTATGCGGAACGGTATAAAAATCAAGAACGCCGGGACTCGGTCAAGGAGACACATCGTGGATCTCTATTTCTCACCATTGGCCTGTTCGATGGCAACCCGCATCGCGCTTTACGAGATCGGCGCCGACGCGTGCTATCTGGAGGTCGATCCCAAATTCAAGAAAGTGCTGCAGGACAATTCGGACTTCCTGCCGATCAATCCGCTTGGCCTGGTGCCGACGCTCCGCACCGACGATGGCGCGATTCTCACCGAGAACGCCGCGATCTTGCAATATGTCGCCGACCGTTTCCCGGATGCGGGTCTCGGATCAGCCAACACCATCGACCGCAGCCGGTTGCAGCAGTGGCTGTGCTTCATCGGCACCGAACTGCACAAGGGCCTGTTCCTGCCGCTGCTCGACCGGAAGGCGCCGGCAGAAATGAAAGCCTATGTGCTGGAGAAATACCTGTCGCGGCTCGATGTCCTGAACAAACACCTGGAAGGCCGCGAATTCCTGCTCGATCATTTCAGCGTGGCCGACGCCTATCTCGGCACCGTGCTGAACTGGACCACCGCAATGCCGGCAATCGATCTTGCGAAGTGGGCGGCGATCAACGCGTACCTGACCCGCTTCCGAGCGCGGCCGAGCGTGGCGAAAGCACTGGCTGAAGAGCTTGTGCTGTTCAAGGCAGAAGTCGCCCGCCACAAGGCGGCAGCATAACCGACACGGACCTGAAGGCAACTTAAAGCGGCGGCGCATCCCCTCGCGTCGCCGCTATTTTTCAAATAGCCGACGCTCCGATTCCTTGAGCGCACGCGAAAACACCTTTGGATCATCGAACGCGCGCGCGATCACCAGCGCGCCCTGAATTTCCAGCACCGCGTGTTCGGCCTTGCGCCGCGCCGCGCCCTTCTCGTCGCCCAGACGGCGCAGCGCCGCCGCCAGCGCATCGACCCAGCCAACGAAATAGGTCTTCACCTTGGCAGCGAAAATGTCGCGCGACGCACCGAGCGCAACGACTCCGACAAGACACACACGTTGCCCGGAGCGGAAGTAATCATCCGTCGCGGCATACATTGCGGCGATGCCTGTCGCCGGATCGGCCGACGCGCGCAGCGGCGTGTAGATGTGATCGACGAACCAGCGGTCGATGGAGGCCAGCACCTCGTCGGCCATCTGCTCCTTACCGCCGGGAAAGAAATTGTAGAGGCTGCCCTTGCCGAGGCCCGTGGCTTCCGAAATCCGCGCAAGCGTTGCACCCTCATAGCCGTGGCCGCGAAACACTTCCGCGAGCGCGGTCAGAAGTCCCTCGCGCCCGGCGTCCCCCATGGACGCCGCTTTGTTCGCAAGTTTCTGCTCACGGACCGCAACCCGTTTCCGTTCAGCCACCTTTCGGCACCGGAGCCAACCCCGGATAATCCGCGGGCCGCGGGCCCGGCGCGGGCCAATGGAAGCGCCGCTCCGGTTCCTTGATCGCGACATCGTTGATGCTGGCTTCGCGGCGCTTCATCAGGCCGCTCTCGTCGAACTCCCAGTTCTCGTTGCCGTAGGAGCGAAACCAGTTTCCGGCACCGTCATGCCATTCATACTGGAAGCGCACCGAGATGAAATTGCCGTCGAATGCCCACAGATCCTTGATCAGGCGATAGTCCTGCTCCTTCGCCCATTTGCGGGTGAGAAATTCCACGATCGCGGCGCGACCCCGAAAAAACTCCGAGCGATTCCGCCAGATGCTGTCCTCAGTATAGGCCAGCGACACCTTGACCGGATCGCGTGAATTCCAGGCATCTTCCGCCATGCGCGCCTTCTGCGCGGCGGTTTCTCTTGTGAACGGCGGCAGCGGCGGACGAGACATCAGGCAACTCCAATTTGTACCGACAAGTACAAACTTGTACCAGCCAGTACAAATCGTCAAGCATCAAGCCGGCTGCAGAAAGAATAAACTTTGAGCAGTCAGGCCGCGTCCTGATCGGCCTTCATGGCGAGGCGCAGCGCCTTCGGGATCGGCCGGGCGCGACCGCCGGAGACGAATGCGACCTTGACCCGCGCCTCTACCAGCATGTCGTCACCGCGCCGGACTTCCTGCGCCAGCGTGATCGATGCGCCCCTGATCTCGGCGGGCACTGTCACAATGTCGAGCACATCGTCCATTCGCGCCGGCTTGAGATATTCGATCTGCATCGAACGCACGACAAAGGCAAAACCCGGCGCCTCGTTCTGCGCTTCCGCAAACAGCGCGTGCTGATCGGCCCCGAGCAGCCGCAGATAATTGGTACGTCCCCGCTCCATGAAGCGCAGATAATTGGCGTGATAGACGATGCCGGTGAAATCGGTGTCTTCGTAATAAACGCGCACCTGCATCACATGCCGGCCGTCGCGGATCGATCCGTCGAGCATATCCAAACCCTGTCTAGTCATCGTCCTGCTCGAACATGCCGAACTGCGCCGGATCGCGCGACGGCTCGGCAAGACCGAGATGCTTGAACGCATGCGATGTCAGCAGCCGCCCGCGCGGCGTGCGTTGCAGGTAACCGCACTGAATCAGAAACGGCTCGATGATGTCCTCGATGGCATCGCGCGGCTCGGACAGCGCGGCGGCCATTGTCTCTACGCCCACCGGCCCGCCACCGTAGTTCATCGCAATGGTGGTCAGATAGCGCCGGTCCATGGCATCGAGCCCGGCCTTGTCCACTTCCAGCGCGCCGAGCGCGTTGTCGGCGATCTTGCGGTCGATGGCATCGGCGTCCGCCGCGGAGGCAAAATCGCGCACCCGGCGCAGCAGCCTGCCCGCGATGCGCGGCGTGCCGCGTGCGCGCCGTGCGATTTCGTTGGCCCCGTCCGGCGTCATGCCGATATTGAGCACCCGCGCGCCACGCGTCACGATCTTTTCCAGTTCGTCCTCGGTGTAGAAATTCAGCCGCACCGGAATGCCGAAACGATCACGCAACGGATTGGTAAGCAGCCCTGCCCGCGTGGTCGCGCCCACCAATGTGAACTTCGCCAGATCGATCTTCACCGAGCGCGCCGCGGGACCTTCGCCGATAATAAGGTCGAGTTGGAAATCCTCCATCGCCGGATAGAGCACTTCTTCCACCGCTGGACTGAGTCGATGAATCTCGTCGATGAACAGTACATCGCGCTCTTCGAGATTGGTGAGCAATGCCGCAAGATCGCCAGCCTTGGCGATCACCGGCCCTGACGTGGCGCGGAAGCCGACGCCGAGTTCGCGCGCCACGATCTGCGCCAGTGTGGTCTTGCCGAGACCCGGCGGTCCGACGAACAGCACATGGTCGAGCGCTTCCTTGCGCTTGCGCGCCGCATCGATGAACACCTGCAGATTGGCGCGAGCCTGCTGCTGGCCGACGAATTCGGACAGGTTCTGCGGGCGCAGCGAGGTATCGCCGATGTCGTCGGCGCGGCGCTCGGGGGTGACGATGCGGGGCGAGTTCATGGCGTATGTTTAACCCGATGCAGCGGGCGGGCAAGCCACCAACAGAAACTGGCTGCGAGAAACCCGAGAACGGCCAGCATGGAAAACAGCGACATCGCCTGCGCGGCCGACTGCACGCTGGGCAGGATCAGCGCGGAGGATTCGCTCGGCCTGATGAACATGCCGAACGCCACGAAACCGGCAATGGCGGCGAAAGCCGCCAGCCACGCCATCCAGATGGCATTGAGGTCTGCGTAGATCGCCGACCATGCGAAAATGATTCCGGCCGCGAACGACGGCAGAAACGAGGCAAGAATCGCGATCGCCGCCAGCAGCCATGCCGCGAACGACGCGACGGTGCGCAGCGCGTCGATATCGGCCACTGCGAGCAGCAGTTGCAGCAACGGCGCGCCAAGGACGATGACAAGCAACAACACGATCCCAGCAATCGTCAGCGGCCCGGCCACGGTGAAGATCGCGACGATGCTGATAAATTTCCCGGCGCGCCTGAAGCCACGCGATGCGTCGCTCTCGCTACCGGTCACTTCGACAATTCCTTCAAACCGAGCCGGATCAACTGCGCCGTCTCGGCGGTTTCGCCTGCGCTTCGCGAAGCCGCGGCAATCGCTGCCGCCGCCTGCGGCTGACCGTAGCCGAGATTGACCAAGGCCGAGATCGCATCGGTGACCGGACGCGGCGCGCGGTTGTCATCGAGCGCGCCGGACAGGTGCACCACCGCCGGATCGAGATTGGTGAAGGCCGGCGTTTTATCTTTCAGTTCGGTGACGATGCGCTCGGCGACTTTCGGGCCGACGCCCGGCGTGCGCGCCACCGAGGCCTTGTCGCGCAGCGCAATGGCGTTGGCGAGATCCTGCGGCGGCAGTGTGCTCAGCACCGCAAGCGCCACCTTCGCGCCGACGCCCTGCACGGTTTGCAGCAGCCGGAACCATTCGCGCTCCATGTCGGTGCGAAAACCGAACAGCTTGATCTGGTCCTCGCGGACATAGGTCTCGATGGAGAGCACCGCCGCCTCGCCCGGCGGCGGCAGCGCCTGTAGCGTTCGCGCCGAGCAATGCACCTGATAGCCGACGCCCTGCACGTCGAGGATCACATAATCCTCACCGTAGGAATCGATCAGGCCTTTGAGTTTTCCGATCACGGGTTATGCCTGCCGGGTCGCGATGGCCGCTGCGGCACCTGCCATCACGCCACCACCGACGCGGTTGAGCAGCTTCATCGCCCGCGAACTGCGAAACATCTTGCGCGCCCTTGCCGCCGCCAGTGCGTATCCACCGAGCACGAACACGAGCACCACGGCAATGATGGCGGCAAGCTCGGCATAGCTGACAAGATCGACCCGCGACACGTCAATGAGCGTCGGGGTCAGCGCGACATAGAACGCAATGGTCTTGGGATTGCCGAGCGTCAGCAACAGTCCGCCCACAAAGGAGCGAAGCGGCTGGCCATCGACATTATCGGCCGCATTCACATCGACCGGTGTCGCCGGAGCGGTCCAGAGGCGATACGCGATAAACAGCAGGTAGGCCGCACCGGCATATTTGATGACGGCAAAGATCATCTCAAAGCTGTTCGCAACGAACGACAGACCCAGCACCGCGATCGCCAGCCAGGTGATATCGCCCAGCACAATGCCGGCGATGAAGGCCGGCACGCCTGCGGTGCCGCGGCCGATCACGCGCGCAAGAATCGCCGCGATCGCGGGACCGGGCGAAGCCGCCGCCACCAGGATGGCGAAGGCAAAGATCGTCAGTGCGGTTATCGTCATTCCAAATTCCTTGTGGCCGCTATCTTCGCACCGAACGCGCCGCGCCGCCACCCGTACGGCTGCACCGCTTTAGCGGATTGCCGCAACCTTCAGCTTCAGCATCGCACTCTGGCGGTGATGGGCATGGGTAATCGCAATAGCTAATGCGTCGGCAGCGTCGGGCGTCCGCGGATCGGCCTTCGGCAGCAGCACCCCGAGCATGACGCGAATCTGGTTCTTGTCGGCATGGCCCGCTCCGACCACCGTCTTCTTGACCTGGTTCGGCGCATACTCCGCGACTGCAATTCCGAACATCGCCGGCGCCAGCATGGCGACGCCGCGCGCCTGACCGAGCTTGAGTGTGGACGCGCCGTCCTTGTTAACGAAAGTCTGCTCGACCGCAGCCTCCGCAGGCTTGAAGTCGCCGAGCACGCGGACGAGACCCTCATGAATCGCGAGCAGTCGTTCTGCCAACGGCGAGGCCTCGCGCGACTCCACCGAGCCACAGCCGACATAGATCAGCCGGTTGCCATCGATGTCGATCACGCCCCAGCCGGTCCGGCGAAGGCCCGGATCGATCCCCAAAATGCGGACAGGTGAGCGAATCGGCAAAGATGTCATGAAGCCATGATACCGCCGGGCGAGTCGCAAGCCCAGCGGAGCACCACCGGCTTTAGGCGTTCATCTTGGCCGCAAGCGCGTCGGACACTTCGAAGTTCGCATAGACGTTCTGGACGTCGTCGTGCTCGTTGAGAAGGTCGAGCAGCTTGAACAGCTTTTCCCCGGTCTCGTCATCGACCGTGATGGTGTTCTGCGGCTTCCACACCAGCGCCGCCTTGCGCGGCTCGCCGAACTTCGCTTCCAGCGCCTTGGCGACGTCACGGAACGTGTCCGGCGAGGCGTACACCTCGTGTCCATCCTCGCTGGACGCGACATCATCCGCGCCAGCCTCGATCGCGGCTTCCAGCATGGCGTCGTCGGACGCAACCGTGGCGTCGTATTCGATCAACCCGACGCGATCAAACATGAAGGAAACGGAACCCGTTTCGCCGAGGTTGCCGCCCGACTTGGTAAAATAGGAGCGGATATCGGAGGCGGCGCGATTGCGGTTATCGGTCAGCGCCTCGACGATCACCGCGACGCCACCGGGGCCGTAGCCCTCGTAACGCATCTCATCGTAGTTCTCGCCGTCGTTACCGATGGCCTTCTTGATCGCGCGCTCGATATTGTCCTTCGGCACGTTTTCCGCGCGCGCCGCGGTAATCGCGAGGCGCAGGCGCGGGTTCATGGCGGGGTCCGGAGTTCCGAGCTTGGCGGCGACGGTGATTTCCCGCGCCAGCTTGCCGAACATCTTGGACCGCATGGCATCCTGTTTGCCCTTGCGGTGCATGATGTTCTTGAATTGGGAATGTCCGGCCATCGGGGGGGTCTCTCGGGCGTCAGTGCTGAATTTGCAGGGTCTCGTGATTCGCGGGCATCGTTCTTGGAACAACCCGGCGGGGCGGCGTTATAGGCCGGGAACGGCCAAATTTAAAGGCAGAAGCCCGATTTTTGGTACATCGATAGGGGAAACGGTGGGTCCGCCCAGTGAAAGTTAACCGCGACTTCACGCCGGAATGAGACACTGCCTATCTATTACTCATATATTTCAGAGAGCCCTCATGGCGTTCGGTCTTTTTCGGAAGCGGCAGCCAGAACAGGCCATGCCCGCTATTGCCTCTGAAGCTCCGGCACTCCCGGCGCCGGAACCTGCCGCGGCGTCGCATCACGACTCTGCCCGCGAGATTCTGGAACTCCTCGAACTCGAACTGGTCGCCATGATTCGCCAGCTCGAGCGCGCCGCCACCTCCGTGGCGAGCGGCGCGCAATCCACTGCAACCACCCTCCACGCCATTCGCCATCGCGCCGACGCTCTGACCGACCGCACCAGCGACGCGCAAGCCACCGCGGAAACCTTCTCGCAGGCTGCGGAAAAATTCACGCAATCGGCTCACGGCATCGGCGCCCAGGTGCGCGACGCCAGCAAGCTCGCGGACGAGGCCAGCGCCGCGGCGCGCGAAGCCGGTGCGAATGTCGAGCGGCTGCGCGAATCCTCGGCAGCGATCGGCAACGTGGTCAACCTGATCGCGAGTATCGCCAAACAAACTACGCTGCTCGCGCTCAACTCTACGATTGAAGCCGCGCGCGCGGGCTCCGCCGGCCGTGGATTCGCCGTCGTGGCCTCCGAGGTGAAGGCGCTGGCGGTGCAGACCCAGAGCGCGACCGAAGAGATCAAGCAGAAGATCGACGCGCTGCAGCAGGACGCGGCGACGTCGTTCGACGCGGTGCACCGGATCACCGCCGCGATCGATGCCATCAAGCCGGTGTTCGCACATGTCAACGGCGCGGTGGCCGAACAGACCGAAGTCACCGGCGAGATCGCGCAGAACGCAGCGTCGGCTTCGCAGTTCATCGTTTCGGTCGGCACCAGCAGCGCGGAAATCGACACCGCCGCCAAGGAAGCTGAAACCCACGGCGAGAGCGTCGCACAGGCCGGCAAGGCCGTAACGATGTTCGCGGAAAAGCTGAAGACGCGCTGCGCGGTGCTGCTGCGCCAGAACGAAGGCGAGGAGCGCAAGGCCGAGCGGATGCCGTGCCGCCTTCACATCGAGATCGCGGCACAGCCGTCTCCGATCAAGGCCGAGGCGCTCGAACTCTCCATCGCCGGGATTCTGATTTCCGGTGCGGAGGCCAATGCCCTGTCCCAGAATCAGGTCGTGCGGGCAACGCTGCAAGATATCGGCTCCTGCGAGGTTCGGGTGACCGAGCGCACGCCTGCGGGAGTCCGCGCCGAATTCGTTTCGCCCGATGCCACGCTCAAGGGAAAGATCGAGGACAAGGTCTGGAGCATCCACGACGAGAATACAGAATTCGTCACACGGGCGATGGAGGCCGGCGACACGATCACGAAGATATTCGAAAATGCCGTCGCGAAAGGCGACATATCGATCGAGGATCTGTTCGACGAAGATTACATCAAGATCGAAAGCACCGATCCAGTGCAGCACCGCACCCGCTTTCTCGGTTGGGCGGACCGGGCGCTGCCGGAATTTCAGGAAGCGTTCCTGGCCAAAGATCCGCGGCTCGCCTTCAGCGTCGCCATCGACCGCAACGGCTATCTGCCCGTGCACAACAAGATCTATTCGCAGCCGCAGCGCATGGGCGACGTCACGTGGAATACGGCGAATTCACGCAACCGCCGCATCTTCAACGATCCCGCCGGGCTCGCGGCAGGCCGCAACATCCGTTCCTACCTGATCCAGAGCTACGCCCGCGACATGGGCAACGGCACGACCATCATGATGCGCGAGATCGACGTGCCGATCCGCGTCAACGGCCGGCACTGGGGCGGATTCAGGACGGCCTACAAAATCTAGGGATTACCAGAAATCCGGCACGGCCCGATCCAGCATCGGGCCGATGCGCACGGGCGCGACTCGTTCGGCAAGGCCGGTCGCATCGTCGGTTTCCACCGCAACGCCGCTCAAGGTCGCGACGCCCTCCGCAGGCTCGAAGCGCCCGGCCGGATAGCCGCGCAGGAAGCGTCCGATCGGTTCTTCCCGATCCATCCCGATGATCGACTGATAGTCGCCGGTCATGCCGGCGTCGGTCATGTAGGCGGTGCCGCCCGGGAGAATCCGGTGATCCGATGTCGGCACATGGGTGTGAGTGCCGACCACGAGACTGGCGCGGCCGTCGCAGAAGTAGCCAATGGCCTGCTTCTCGCTCGACGCTTCGGCGTGGAAATCCACCAGCACAGCATCGGCGGCTTCGCGCAACGGACAGGCGTTCAACTCGCGATCGATGATGGCGAAGGGATCGTCGAACGGCTGCATGAAGATGCGGCCGATGCCGTTGATGACCAGCGCGCGCTTGCCGCTCTTGGTATCGACCAGCGCGGCGCCGCGACCCGGTGTGCCCGGCGGAAAATTCGCCGGGCGGATCAGACGCGGCGCGCGCTCGATGAAAACCAATGCCTCGCGCTGATCCCACGAATGATTGCCGAGCGTGATCGCATCCGCGCCCGCCTCAAGCAGTTCATGATAGATCGCCTCGGTAATGCCGAAGCCGCCCGCGGCGTTTTCACCGTTGACCACGACAAGATCGAGTTTCCAATCACGGACAAGGCCCGGAAGGGTTTCGTTCACGGCCATGCGGCCGCTTCGTCCCACCACATCACCGACAAACAGGATACGCATGTCTTACATACTTCCTAGGTTCATTGATTTAGCAAACTTCTGCTCAAGCAATGGAAAATCATCGTTGATACTCAGGAAGATGCTTGAAACCTCGTCAGCCATCCTAGCTCGCGCCTCGCCGTTATCGATATTTTCGAGTATCCGATTTTTGGACCGAAGCAACTCTGCGCGCTTTCTCACACTTTCAACGTATTCTGTAACCTCTTTGTCGAAGACAAATTCTGACCCAATCATTCCCTGCCAAAACTTCCGAAGATCATCGTTCGTCGCATCTCCATGCTGGATGACAGAAATCATAAATTCACGAAAGACAACAAAATAGGCGTAGCGCTTGTCGAAAAGATCGAGGCGAAGCCTGTCGCGCGCTGTGCTCCATTGCTTCCAAGCAAAGTAGGCAGTGATTAACAGTGCGGCGAGCGCGATTATAGAAGGCCCAAGCGCCTGCGCGATTTGAACAGCATATGGAAGCGGAAATGACTGCACGTTACAAACTCCGCAGATCAATCAGCCCGCGTTCCGTTAGCACACAATCGAGCTGCTCGTCGTGGGGAAGTCGCGGCACCGTCTCGATTTCCTGCACTGCAAAAGCGAGACCGATCACCGTGATTTTTTTGGACGCGCGAAGGTTTTGCAGCGTGCGGTCGTAGTAACCTCGGCCATAGCCGATGCGATGGCCGGCGCGGTCGAAAGCGGCCAGCGGTACCAGCACAATGTCAGGATCGACTTCGGGCGCGTCGGACGACGGCTGGAAAATTCCGAACGGCCCGCGCACCAGTCCCTCTCCCGATCGCCAGGCGCGAAAGATCAGCGCATGATCGCGCGCGATAATCACCGGCAGGGCAAGGACAGCGCCCTTCCCGGCAACTGCGTGCATCAACGGAAAGGGATCAAGCTCGGTATTGATCGGCGAATAGCCCGCGACGATCGTGTCCGGAGGAAGTTCGACCGGCAACGGTGAGCCGGCGATGGCTTCGGCCGCATCGGTCCGGGCCTTATCGCTCAACGCGTCGCGCCGCGCGAGCGCATCGCGCCGAAAGTCGTTCTTCAGATTTGCGAGGAATTGGTTTCCATCCACCGGCTTAAGTCCCTGTCATTCACTCACTGCGCGACAAGAAGCCGGAAGCCAAAATAAAAGTGCGAAGCCACGATGGCCGTTGAAGCACTCGATCCCGGAGCACCTACGAAAGTAGGTGGGCACCATATGATCGGGTCCACGGACCCGGCCAGGGACAGTTCCCTAAAGGATCGATAAGGCCCCGGGGATATTATGGCTTCTGACGCGCGACGCAGCCTCGCCAAACCAATGTAGTCACGATCACGGCGGAGCGCCAGCCATGCCGCTGCGATTGACTTCAGCCGATCGCGATGCCGTTGCGTGGCGGACGATTAAGCGCCTGGGTCATCTTTTCGATGCGGTCGGAGGCCGAATTCAGCGCATTGGCCACCGCCGACTGCGTGGCACGGGCGCGATCCGCCGCCACCACGCGGACGTCGCGCAATGCGTTCAGTTCTTCCTCAAGGCCCCGGATGCGCTGTCCGGCATCAACCAGTTCGTCGGCGACGGTCAAAGCCGCCATCACGGTCAGGCGCTGATCGCCGATTTCGCCGAACTTGCCGCGCAACCCGGCGATCCGCGCCTCCAGGCTCTCGGCCAGCCGCAACAGACGGTTCTCCTGCCCGGCCTCGCAGGCCATCCGGTATTGCCGTCCGTTGATCACGACGTTGATGTGACTCATGGCAATTTTCTCATGGGGATTCTCCGGAATCGATAACCGAGCGGATGGTGTCGATAGCGATGTCGAGACGTTCCGCGATCTCGCGGTTGGTCCGCTCCAGCGCGCGAGACCGTACCAGCGTGCCGTCGAGTTCGTTGGCAAGGCGCGAACGATCGGCGCCGAGCGCCTGGATTCGTGCACCGAGTTCCTCATCCGCGCGGTCGGCATCCCGCCGCCGTTCGACGGCGCTTTCGAGCGCATCCAGCGCCGCAGCAAGCCGCCGCGTCGCGAGTTCAATATCGCTCGCTCCCGCCGGGGCGGGCTCTGGATTGGCGAAACCGTTGGCACTGCGATCGGTCATCACGGAACGGCGGCCTTTTGTTCTGGCCGGCATCGCAAAAATGGCGGACCGGCAAGTAGTTAGGCGGATAAATTTACGGCCCGGAAGAGCCGCGCGCAACGCCGGCCGCAAGCTATGCACACAAAGCGAAAACTCCGTGGCAGAAACGGGCCAGCCCCCTTGGACTCAAGGGTTTCTCGATGCTATCCACCCGGTGAAAGCTTCCCTGGCCGTGTCATTTTTGAGACATGCGGCCACTTCCCTCACCGAATGTCAGGCGGACCTCCATGACTGTGCGTGTCGATCCTTCCCGTATGGCCAATGCGATTCGCGCACTCGCCATGGATGCCGTGGAAAAGGCCAAATCGGGCCATCCCGGCCTGCCGATGGGCGCGGCGGACGTCGCGACGGTTCTTTTCACGCAATTCCTGAAGTTCGACGCCAGCGACCCGACATGGCCGGACCGCGACCGCTTCGTGCTCTCGGCGGGGCACGGCTCGATGCTGCTCTACGCGCTGCTGTATCTCACCGGCAATGCGTCGATGACCATCGAGCAGATCAAGAATTTCCGCCAGCTCGGTTCGCTGACGCCGGGTCATCCGGAAAACTTCATCACGCCTGGCATCGAGACCACCACCGGTCCGCTCGGTCAGGGCATCGCCACCGCTGTCGGGATGGCGTTGGCGGAGCGCCACATGGCGGCGGAATTCGGCGGCGATATCGTCGATCACCACACCTACGTGCTGGCATCGGACGGCGACCTGATGGAAGGCATCAGCCAGGAAGCCATCGCCTTTGCCGGACACCTCAAGCTCAACCGGCTGGTCGTGCTGTTCGACGATAACGGCATTTCCATCGACGGCGCGATCTCATTGTCGGATTCCGTCGATCAGCTGAAGCGCTTCGAGTCAGCCGGCTGGACTGCCGAACGTGTCGACGGTCACAATCCGAAAGCGATTGCGGATGCATTGGCCCGCGCGCAGAAGTCCGACCGCCCGAGCCTGATCGCCTGCAAGACCACAATCGGTTTCGGCGCGCCAAACAAGGCGGGCTCGGAGAAATCGCACGGCTCGCCGCTCGGGGCCGATGAAATCGCCGGCGCACGCAAGAACCTGAAGTGGGATTCGCCGCCGTTCGAAGTTCCGCAGGACATTCTCGACGCATGGCGCGCCGCCGGATCGCGCGGCAAGGCCGCCCGCGAAGCATGGACCAAGACCGTCGGCGCGAAAGATGCCGGCGTGCGCGCCGAATTCGAGCGCCGCGTGAAGGGTGATCTTCCCGCCAAGGCGCTGGCCGAAGCTGTGGCGAAGATGAAAGCGTCGCTGGCTGCGGCGCCAAAGGAAATTGCCACCCGCACCGCTTCCGAACAGACGCTGGAAGTGCTCACTGCCGCCGTGCCGGAAATGATCGGCGGGTCGGCCGATCTCACCGGCTCCAACAACACCCGCGTCAAAGGCATGGTCGCCGTGTCCGCCAACAACTACGGCGGACGCTACGTCAACTACGGCATCCGCGAGCATGGCATGGCCGCCGCCATGAACGGCATGGCGCTGCATGGCGGGCTTATTCCATATTCCGGCACATTCCTCGTGTTCTCGGATTATCTGCGCCCGGCGCTGCGGCTGTCCGCGCTGATGGGCGAGCGGGTGATCCATGTGCTGACCCACGATTCGATCGGTCTCGGCGAAGACGGCCCAACCCACCAGCCTGTCGAGCATATGGCGGCGCTGCGCGCGATTCCCAATCTCAACGTGTTCCGGCCCTGCGACACCGTCGAGACGCTGGAATGCTGGCAGCTCGCGCTCGAAGCCAAGGACCGCCCGAGCGTGCTCGCGCTGACCCGCCAGAACCTGCCACAGCTGCGCCTTTCGAACGACACCAGTAACAAGTGCGCCGACGGCGCCTACGAAATCTCAAAGGCCGATGGCGAGGCGAAAGTCTCGATCTTCGCATCGGGCTCGGAAGTCTCTCTGGCGGTCGAAGCCCAGAAGCTATTGGCCGCGCGCGGCATTCCGACGCGGGTGGTCTCCGTCCCCTGCATGGATCTGTTGCTGGAACTTCCGAAGGCCAGGCGGGACGCCATCATCGGCACCGCACCGGTGAAGATCGGGGTCGAGGCGGCAATCCGGCAGGGCTGGGATGCGATCATCGGTTCCGACGGCATCTTCGTGGGCATGGACGGATTTGGTGCCAGCGCTCCCTACAAGGAATTGTACCGCCATTTCGGGATCACCGCCGAGGCCGTTGCAGAGGCTGCGCAGACCCGGCTCTAGGCGTTTCAGACCATGCGGGCACCGGCTCGCAGCAGGAAACGCGGCAAATAAAATTCCGGAGCCCCGGAGGCTTCGGGCCTGATAACCCTGCCCGAACATTCGGGATTCAGGTGATTGCATCGTGGCGTCATTCGGGGCAAAAACCGCCTCGAAAATCGTCATTTCCGACCTATCGAGGAGAACTTGAATGGCAGTCCGTGTCGCGATCAATGGATTTGGCCGTATCGGCCGCAACATTCTGCGGGCCATCTATGAATCCAAGCGCACGGACATCCAGGTCGTCGCCATCAACGATCTGGGGCCGGTCGAAACCAACGCCCACCTGCTCCGCTTTGACTCGGTGCATGGCCGCTTCCCCGGCGAAGTGAAAGTCGAGGGCGACTCGATCGATCTCGGCAACGGCAAGATCAAGGTCACCGCGGTGCGCGATCCGGCGACCCTGCCGTGGAAGGATCTCGGCATCGACATCGCGATGGAATGCACGGGCATTTTCAGCGCCAAGGCCAAGGCATCGGCGCATCTCACCGCAGGCGCCAAGCGCGTGCTGGTGTCCGCTCCGTCGGACGGCGCGGACGCGACCATCGTCTATGGCGTCAACCACGACAAGCTCACCAAGGATCACCTCGTCGTCTCGAACGGCTCATGCACCACGAACTGCCTCGCGCCGGTCGCCAAGGTATTGAACGACACAGTCGGCATCGAGACCGGTTTCATGACCACGATCCACGCCTATACCGGCGACCAGCCGACGCTGGACACCATGCACAGCGATCTCTACCGCGGCCGCGCGGCTGCGCTGTCCATGATCCCGACTTCGACGGGCGCGGCGAAGGCCATCGGTCTCGTGCTGCCCGAACTTCAGGGCAAGCTCGATGGCGTCGCGATCCGCGTGCCGACGCCGAACGTCTCGGTGATCGATCTCAAGATCGTCGCCAAGCGCGCGACCACCAAGGAAGAGATCAACGACGCCATCAAGCGCGCGGCTTCGCAGGAACTGAAAGGCATCCTCGGCACCACCAGCCACCCCAACGTGTCGATCGACTTCAACCACGACGCGCACTCCTCCACCTTCGCCTTCGACCAGACCAAGGTGCAGGGCGGAACACTGGTGCGCGTGCTGTCGTGGTACGATAACGAGTGGGGCTTCTCCAACCGCATGGCCGACACCGCCGCTGCGATGAGCAAGCTGATCTGAATCTTCTTGTCCCGGGTCGACAACGCATCACGCAGTGGCGCATTGCTGACCCGGGGCCGTTTCATGTTCTGGCGGTCCCGGCTCTGCGGCGCACCGCCATAGCATGTCGAAGACGCGCGTTACCGCGCTCAAGGCGCTGCACCGCGTCCGGGACAGGGAATCGATGACGAAATCTTTTCGCACGCTCGATGATGCTGACGTAAAGGGAAAGCGCGTGCTGCTGCGCGTCGATCTCAACGTGCCCATGGACAACGGCCGCGTGTCCGACACCACGCGGCTGGAACGCGTCGCCAAGACCATTGTCCAAATCTCCGATCATGGCGGCAGGGTCATTCTGCTCTCGCACTTCGGCCGGCCGAAGGGCTTCGATCCGAAGGAGTCGCTCAAGCCGGTCGCAATCATGCTGGCCTACCTGCTGCGCCGTCATGTCGAATTCGTCGGCGACTGCATCGGCGAGAAGGCCCAGGCGGCGGTCGCCACCATGCAGGACGGCGACATCATCTGCCTGGAGAACACCCGCTTCCACAAGGGCGAGGAAAAGAACGACCCGGCTTTCGTCGCCGAACTGGCGAAGCTCGGTGACATTTGGGTCAACGACGCGTTCTCGACCGCGCACCGCGCCCACGCCTCGACCGAAGGTCTCGGCCATGTACTCCCCGCCTATGCTGGCCGCTCGATGCAGGCCGAACTCGACGCGCTGACCAAGGCGCTGGAAGCCCCGACCCATCCGGTGATCGCAGTCATCGGCGGCGCAAAAGTTTCGACCAAGCTCGATCTCCTCGAAAACCTTGTCACCAAAGTAGACGCGCTGGTGATCGGCGGCGGCATGGCCAACACCTTCCTGCACGCGCAGGGCGTCGATGTCGGCAAATCGCTATGCGAGAAAGAGCTTGCGCCGACGGCGCTGCGCATTCTGGAGAAGGCGGAAGCGGCGAAATGCGCCGTCATTCTGCCGGTCGATGTGATCGTTGCGAGAGAATTCAAGGCCAATGCCGCGTCCCACGCCTACGGCCTCGATGCAGTGCCGGCTGACACCATGATCCTCGACATCGGGCCGAAGTCGGTCGATCGCGTGCGCGCGGCGTTCGACGATGCCGCGACTGTCGTCTGGAATGGCCCGCTCGGCGCCTTCGAGAGCAAGCCGTTCGATCGCGGCACGGTGCAGGCTGCGCGGCACGCGGCCGGACGCACGCGCGAAGGCAACCTGATTTCCGTCGCCGGCGGCGGCGACACCGTTGCGGCGTTGAACCACGCTGGCGTCGCGGAAGATTTCACTTACGTTTCAACGGCGGGCGGCGCGTTCCTGGAATGGATGGAAGGGAAACCTTTGCCCGGCGTCGAGGTTCTTAGAGTACGCTAGTGTCCTTTCGAATCCGAAGTTCGCTAGGAAGACGCTGCAGGGTTAGGCGAATTTCGGATTCGGAACACTAGTAATTTCAACAGATCAGGCGCCTCTGGCGTTGACTAAAGACCACGGAGACAAGGTCACATGGCTCGCATCACATTGCGTCAATTGCTGGATCATGCGGCGGAGAACGATTACGGCGTGCCCGCGTTCAACATCAACAACATGGAGCAGGCACTGGCGATCATGGAAGCCGCCAGTTCCCTGGACGCGCCGGTCATCATCCAGGCCTCGCGCGGCGCACGCTCCTACGCCAACGACGTGATGCTGAAGCACATGATGGACGCGGTGACGGAAATCTATCCGCAGATTCCCGTCTGCGTGCATCTCGATCACGGCAACGAGCCCGCCACCTGCATGACGGCGATCCAGGCCGGCTTCACCTCGGTAATGATGGACGGCTCGCTGAAGGCCGACGGCAAGACGCCGGGCGACTGGGACTACAATGTCGGCGTGACCAAGACGGTCACCGACATGGCGCATCTCGGCGGCATCTCTGTGGAAGGCGAACTCGGCGTGTTGGGTTCGCTGGAGACCGGCATGGGCGACAAGGAAGACGGCCACGGCGCGGAGGGCAAACTCTCCCACGACCAGCTTCTGACCAACCCCGACGAAGCGGTGAAATTCGTCAAGGAAACGCAGGTCGACGCATTGGCGATTGCAATGGGCACCTCGCACGGCGCCTACAAGTTCACCCGCAAGCCGGACGGCAACATCCTCGCCATGAACGTGATCGAGGAAATCCACCGCAAGCTGCCCAACACGCATCTTGTGATGCACGGTTCGTCGTCGGTGCCGCAGGATTTGCAGGACATCATCAACAAGTTCGGCGGCCAGATGAAGCCGACCTGGGGCGTGCCGGTCGCGGAAATCCAGCGCGGCATCAAGAACGGCGTGCGCAAGATCAACATCGACACCGATAACCGCATGGCGATGACCGGCCAGATCCGCAAGGTGCTTGCGGAAAATCCCAGCGAGTTCGATCCGCGCAAGTATCTCAAGCCGGCGATGGAAGCGATGACCAAGCTGTGCAAGGAGCGGTTGCAGGAGTTCAACACCGCGGGCCAGGCCAGCAAGATCAAAAAGGTGCTGACCACGGCCCAGATGGCGCAGCGCTACGCCAGGGGCGAACTCGCGCCGAAGATCGCGTAACCCTCTGATCGACAGGGCGGGACATGTCCCGCCCCTTTTTTGGCCGCAGTCCGGGGGCATCACACCGACATCATGGCCACCAAACCCGTCCCACCGCGCCCGGCGCCACGGCTTTACCTTGCGACGCCGCTGGTTGCCGACCCCGCGCCGCTCGCATCGCAACTGCCCGCGCTGCTGGCCGCTGCCGATGTCGCCGCCATCCTGCTGCGTCTCACGCCCGGTGACGAGCGCGGTATTATCCAGCGCACCAAGGCGCTCGCGCCGGTCGTTCAGAACGCAGGCGCGGCCTTTCTGCTCGACGGTCACTATGAGCAGGTTGCGCGCTCCGGCGCGGACGGCGCCAATGTCAGCGGCGTCGAGGCCATGCAGGAAGCCATGCCGACGCTGAAGCCGGACCGCATTCTCGGCGTCGGCGGACTGATCACGCGTCACGACGCCATGGTCGCCGGCGAAGCCGGTGCTGATTATGTGCTGTTCGGCGAACCGGATGCTCAGGGCGCGCGGCCATCGCCGGACGCCATCGGTGAACGGCTCGGCTGGTGGGCGGAATTGTTCGAACCGCCATGCGTCGGCTTCGCCACCTCGCTGGATGAAGCGCGCCTGTTCGCGTCGGCCGGCGCGGATTTCGTTCTGGTCGGCGATTTCATCTGGCAGGATGCGCGCGGCCCGCAAGCGGCGCTGGTTGAAGCCGCCGATGCCATCGCGCAGGGTTTCAAGGCCTCTTTTGCAAAAGCCACGGTCGCAGAAGGATAGGATTGCGATGACCGGGCTTCGCCGCGCCATACCATCAGCCGCCCGTGCGGGATTGCTCGCGTCGCTGGTTGCCGGGGTTGTCGCATTATCGGCGAACGCCGTCGCGCAGGGCACACAACCGAATCCTTTTCCGGAGCCCATCAAACCTGCCGAGACGCCTGCTGCAAAGGCGAAACCTGCGTCTCCCAAAGCCGCTCCGAAACCCGATGCGCAGAAGCAGAAGAAGACCGAACCCGCAAAGGCGGCAGCGCCGGTTGTTCCTGACGATCCGAACGCCGATCTCGCCTACGGCGCCTATCAGCAGGGGCTTTATCGCACAGCCTTCAATATCGCGCTGAAGCGCGCGCAGGAGCAAGGCGATCCCAGATCGATGACGCTGCTGGGCGAGCTCTATTCCAATGCACTCGGCATCAAGCGCGACGATGCCAAGGCCGCGGAATGGTACAAGCAGGCCGCCGACCGCGGCGACCGCGAAGCGATGTTCGCCCTCGGCATGATGAAGATTTCCGGCCGGCCGGCGCCTCCGAACCGCGAGGAAGGCGCGCGGCTGTTGGCGTCATCGGCCAAACTTGGAAAAGCAGCAGCAGCCTATAATCTCGGCCTGCTCTATCTCGAAGGCCAGGTCTTTCCGCAGGACATCAAGCGCGCTGCCGAACTGTTCCGGCAGGCCGCCGACGCCGGCAATCCGGAAGCGCAATACGCGCTCGCCACCTTCTACAAGGAAGGCCGCGGCGTGGAGAAGAATGTCGTCGAGGCCGCCAAGCTGATGCGCGCAGCAGCGATGGCCGACAATCTCGACGCCGCCGTGGAATATGGAATTGCGCTGTTCAACGGCACCGGCACGCCGAAAGACGTTCCGCTGGCGGTCGCCGTTCTCACCCGCGCCGCGCGGCAGAACAGCCCGATCGCGCAGAACCGCCTCGCGCGTATTCTCGTCGACGGGCTCGGAGTTCCCGCCGACAAGGTTCAGGGCTTCAAATGGCATCTGATCGCCAAGACCGCCGGCGGAAGCGATCCAGATCTCGATGCGCAATTCGCGCAGCTTCAACCGCTCGACAAGGCCAAGGCCGAAGACCTCGCGAAGAAGTGGTTTGGCACGAAATGAAACAGGTCCTCTGTGACGCGCTTTCGTCGCACCAGCCGGTCCGCTTCGCCCGAAACCGCCTCGGCAGCCGTTATCGCCCTTGACGCGCCTGCGCTTTGACGCCAAGCATCCCGCCCACAGCACCACCCCTTATCCCGATCCGGCCCCGGCCGATCCCATCAAGCCGAAACGATGCTTCATTCAGCGCTCATCAATGTCATGGTCAAGGCCGCGCGCCGCGCCGGCCGCGCTCTTAGCCGCGATCTCGGCGAGATCGAGAACCTTCAGGTGTCGCTGAAAGGTCCGGCCAATTTCGTCTCGCTTGCGGACAAGCGCGCGGAGCAAATGCTCTATGACGACCTGACCAAGGCGCGGCCCGGCTACGGCTTTCTCGGCGAGGAAGGCGGCTCTCGCGAGGGCACCGACAAATCCAACACATGGATCGTGGACCCGCTCGACGGCACCACCAATTTTCTTCACGGCATTCCGCAGTTCGCGATCTCGATCGGGCTGCAGCGCGAGGGCGTGATCGTCGCGGGCGTGATCTACAATCCCGCCACCGATGAACTTTACATCGCCGAGCGCGGCAAGGGCGCGTTCCTTAACGACACCCGCCTGCGCGTCGCGGCGCGCAAGCAGCTCAGCGACTGCGTGATCGCCTGCGGCCTGCCGCATATCGGGCGCGGCGACCACGAGCTTTCGCGGCGCGAGATGACGGAAATCCAGAATCGCGTGGCGGGTCTGCGCCGTTTCGGAGCAGCCTCACTCGATCTCGCGTATGTCGCGGCTGGCCGTCTCGACGGCTACTGGGAGCGCAATCTCCAGCCGTGGGACATTGCGGCAGGACTCATCATGGTGCGCGAGGCCGGTGGCGTGGTCAGCGGCATCGAAGGCGGCGACACGGCGATGGCGACCGGCCATGTGGTCTGCGGCAACGAAACCATCCAGCGCGAACTCGTGAAGATTTTAAAGCCATTGGGCTGATACCCGCACATTCGCCCGGACAGCGGATGTTACGGATGTAAGGGCGCGTCTTGCGCTAAAGACTCGGTTATCGCACCCGCGGAAGCGGGACCATCCGAGTCAGAGAAAATTTCACGGCCCTCAACAAAATTAGAGGATTTGGGTCTCCGCATTCGCGGGGGATAACGCCTGTTGGTATCATCCCGCCAGTTTCTGCTCCCGCCAGTTCCTCCCTGCCAGCACATTGGCGGCGGCATTTTTTTCCGGCCGCTGCTGTGCCATATTGATGGCCGACGTTTCCCGGAGAAGGATTGACCATCCACCATGGCGAAAAATCCCCCACCCAGCACCTCAGCCGACATCAGCGTCACCAAACTGTCGTCGCCTCGAATCTTTCTGGTCCGGATGCTGGTGTTCCTGATCCTGTGCGGGCTGATTGTCGTGGTGCTCTACAAACAGATCTGGCTGGCCTTTCTCGCCAATCCCGGTCTCAACGCCTTGATCGCCGGTGTTCTCGCCATCGGCATCATTCTGGCGTTCCGGCAGGTGATCCGGCTCTATCCGGAAATTGCGTGGGTCAACAGCTTCCGCATCTCCGATCCTGGCCTGGCCGTGGACCGCCGCCCGACACTGCTGGCGCCGATGGCCGCGATGCTGAGCCATCGCTCCGGCCGCATGAGCATTTCGCAGCAGACCATGCGGCATCTGCTGGATTCCATCGCCACCCGCCTTGACGAGGCGCGCGACCTGTCGCGCTACATGACAGGTCTGCTGGTTTTCCTTGGCCTGCTCGGCACGTTCTGGGGCCTGATCGAGACCGTCGGTTCGGTCGGCAAAGTGATCGAAGGACTCAAGGTCGGCGGCGATGCCGGGTCGGTGTTCGACACGCTGAAGGAAGGCCTTGCTGCGCCACTCGGCGGCATGGGCATTTCGTTCTCGTCCTCGCTGTTCGGCCTCGCCGGATCGCTGATCCTTGGCTTTCTAGATCTGCAGTCGAGCCAGGCGCAGAATCGTTTCTACACCGATCTGGAAGACTGGCTCGCCGAGACCGTGCAGGAATATGCCGGCGACGGTCACGTCGGCATCGGCGGTGATTTCAGCCCCGCCTTCGACCGGCTACGGACGGCGGTGGAAGAAATGGGATCGAACCGCGCCTCGACCACAGCGATGGCCAATCTCGCAGAGGCTATTCAGGGCCTTGTGCATCACATGCGCAGCGAGCAGCAACTGATCCGCGAATGGGCCGACGGTCAGGGCGAACAGAATCGCGAGATCAAGAACCTTCTGGAGAAACTCGCGCGGCAGCCTGAGAAGAACTGAACCGGGGATAGCAGATCATGGCGCTTTCGCGATCACGCCGCAGCGACCCGGGGTTCAATTACTGGCCCGGCTTCGTCGATGCCTTATCGACGCTGGTGCTGGCCATCGTGTTCCTGCTGTCGGTGTTTCTGGTCGTGCAGTTCTTCCTGTCGCAGGAGGTCACCGGCAAGGACAAGGCGCTGGAGCGGCTCAATGCTCAGATCGCGCAGCTTAACGACCTTCTCTCGCTAGAAAAGCTCGGCAAGCTCAGCCTCGACGATCAACTGTCGCAAATGCGCGCCGGTCTCGCCTCTGCCGAAGCCGAACGCGACCGGGTCAAAGGCCTCTATGACGGCCTTGCTGGCGCAGGCGCCAACGCCGCCGGACGCGCCACCGAACTCGGCAAGGCGCTGGACTCCGAAAAGCAGGTTTCCGCGCGCGCGCTCGCCCAGATCGAGGTGCTGAACCAGCAGATCAGCGCACTGCGCCGCCAGCTCGCCGCGCTCGAGGAAGCGCTGGACGCGTCCGAAAAGCGCGACAAGGAATCGCAAGGCAAGATCGCCGACCTTGGCCAGCGGCTCAACGTGGCGCTCGCGCAGCGCGTGCAGGAACTGTCGCGCTATCGCTCCGAATTCTTCGGACGGCTGCGCACCATTCTCGGCAACCGGCCGGATATCCGCGTCGTGGGTGATCGTTTCGTGTTCCAGTCGGAAGTGTTCTTCGACACCGGACAGGCATTACTCTTGCCGGAAGGCCGCGCCGAACTCGACAAGCTCGCCGCGGCGCTGATCGATCTGGATAAACAGATTCCGGCTGAAATCGCCTGGGTGCTGCGCGTGGACGGCCACACCGACGTGCGGCCAATCAACAGCCCGCAGTTCAAGTCGAACTGGGAACTGTCGTCGGCGCGCGCCATTTCGGTGGTGCAGTATCTGGTCTCGCTCGGCGTGCCGGCGCAGCGCCTGGTCGCTGCAGGCTTCGCGGAATTTCAGCCGCTCGACCCCGGAACGACTGAGGAGGCCTACAAGCGCAATCGCCGCATCGAGTTGAAGCTCACCGAGCGATGATACGCGCATGAGCGCAGATTTCACGCTGCGGCCCTACACGGACGGCGACGAGGACGCGGCCATCGATCTGTGGTTTCGCACATGGCAACAGGCCTATCCGTCGATCGATTTTGCGCAGCGGCTGGAGGGCTGGCGCACGCGCTGGCGCGATGAACTGGTGCCTGTTGCAAGGATCATGGTCGCCTCACGAAGCGACCGGATGATCGGTTTCGTAACCGTCGACGCCAGCGGCTATCTCGACCAGCTCGTGGTCGCGCCGGAGGAATGGGGATCGAACCTGGGCAATACGCTGATCGCCGAGGCGAAGAGGATGTCGCCGAAGGGCATCACGCTGCTGGTCAACACCGACAACGCCCGCGCCATTCGCTTCTATGAGCGCAACGGCTTCGTGCACACCCACGACGACATCAATCCGGTGTCGGGACGGAAGGTGTATGGAATGGCGTGGAGGCCGTAGCGACCACATAACATCATTGCGAGGAGCACTTGCGACGAGGCAATCCAGTCCAGTCTTGCTTGTTGCTCTGGATTGCTTCGCTTCGCTCGCAATGACGAACTACACGTTCTCGAACTGTAACCGCGCCAGCCGCGCATAAAGGCCGTTCGCCGCCACCAGCGACACATGCGTGCCCTGCTCGACGATGCGGCCGTTCTCCATCACCAGGATACGGTCGCAGGACAGCACGGTGGCGAGACGATGCGCGATCACCAGCGTGGTGCGGTGCTTCATCAGTTCTTCCAGCGCGGTCTGGACCAGCGTCTCGCTCTCGGCATCGAGCGCGGATGTCGCCTCGTCCAGCAGCAGCAGCGGTGCATCGCGCAGGATCGCGCGCGCAATTGCGATGCGCTGGCGCTGACCGCCGGACAGCGTGACGCCGCGCTCGCCAAGCTGGGTATCGAAGCCAAGCGGCAGACGCGCGATGAACTCGGTGGCGTGAGCGAGATCGGCGGCGCGAGCGACTTCTTCATCGCTGGCATCGGGACGGCCGAAGCGGATATTTTCGCGCGCGGTCGTGGCGAACACCACGGAATCCTGCGGCACCAGCGCAATGCGTGACCTGACATCGGACGGATCAGCATCGCGGACCGGCACGCCATCTACGGAGATTACGCCGCTTGCGGGATCGTAGAACCGCAGCAGGAGGTGAAACAGTGTGCTCTTGCCCGCGCCGGACGGCCCGACCACGGCAACCTTCTCGCCGGCCTTGACCGAGAATGTCACACCATCGACGGTGAGGTGCTCCGGCCGCGTCGGATAGGCGAACCGCACATTGTCGAACGCGACATCGCCGCGCGGCGGCAGCGGCAGGGCGCGCGGATGTGCAGGCGCCGCGATATCCGGCTTGAGGCGGAGGATTTCAAACAGCCGCTCCGATGCGCCGGAGGCCTGCGAGATTTCGCCCCAGACCTCGCTCAACTGGCCGAGCGCACCCGCAGCGAATGCCGCATACAGGACGAACTGGCCGAGCCGGCCCGCGCTGATCTGGTTGGTCAGCACATCGTGAGAACCGACCCAAAGGATGGCAACGACGCTGGCGAACACCAGAAAAATCACGATCGCGGTCAGGATCGCGCGCGCGCCGGTCGAGTTGCGCGCCGCCTGATAGGCGCGTTCGACTTCGCTGCCGAAGCGCATTTTCGCGAGGCTTTCGTTGGTGAAGGCCTGCAACGTGCGCATCGCGCCAATCAGTTCGGATGCATAGGACGATGCGTCGGCCAGCGTGTCCTGCGCGCCGCGCGACAGTTTCTGCACCCGGCGGCCGAACGCCACCAGCGGCAGCACGATCAGCGGAATCACCGCAAGCACGAAGCCGGACAATTTCGGGCTGCTGACCACCATCATGGCGGAGGCACCGATGAACAGCACCAGATTGCGCAAAGCAATGGAGACGGACGCGCCGACAGCGGACTTGATCTGCGTGGTGTCGGCGGTCAGGCGCGAGACCAGCTCGCCGCTGTGGGCTGTATCGAAGAACGACGGCGACAGCGAAGTCAGATGATTGAACACATCGCGGCGCAGGTCGGCGACGATGCGTTCGCCGAGCGTGATGACGAGATAGTAACGGATGGCGCTGGCACCCGCGAGCACCGCCACCACCGCAATCATCACCATGAAGTAGCTGTTGATGAGCGCGATGCCCTCGGGGCTGAATCCGAAATCGATCATGCGGCGCACGGCGAGCGGCACAACAAGCGTCGCTGCCGAAGCCACGATCAGCGCCACCAGCGCTGCAATCGCCTGTCCGCGGTAGCGCGCGACATAGGGCGCCAGCGCCATCAGCGGGCGAAGTTTCATACGGGACTTTTTGGGCGCTGGGGGAGGCTCGGGCGATTGCCGGGACGTTTCTGACGGGGAAGCCTCGACCGGGGCGGGCTGGCGGAGCGGCACAGGAGTGGCGCCGGCGGCCGCATCTTCAAGTCTTTCAACTGCACTCATGAATCCGACCGCCGCTCTGTCTGGAGGCCCTCAATTAAGCATCGAAGCGGGTGCTGGCAAATGACCATCCGGCTTGTTTCCGGGGCGTTCCTGCGATATAGACCCGCCAAATTCGTCCCGAACATCCCGATCTGTGGGCGCGCGGCGCCAGAGGATTTGCCATGAAACCCGAAATTCACCCGGATTATCATACAATTAAGGTCGTCATGACCGACGGGACCGAGTACATGACCCGCTCGACCTATGGCAAGGACGGCGACACGCTGAATCTGGATATCGACTCCAAGTCGCATCCGGCGTGGACCGGCGGAACCCAGCAGTTGCTCGATCGCGGCGGCCGCGTCTCGCGCTTCCAGAAGAAGTTTTCGGGCTTCCTCAAGAAGGACTGATCGTCCTTCGGCCTGCTGCAGACCCAAGCCCGCTTCCAGACGACAACGCCCCCGCTTTCGCAGGGGCGTTTTTCGTTTTGGCGATAGCAAAACGCGATGTAAATTTCTTCACCTCTCCCCGTAAACGGGAGAGGTGAAACAAAGTCCTTATCTTTCGAACGCGGCCTTCAGCATATTCATCTGCGGCACCAGCGGATTGCCGATCGAAAGATGTTCGGCCGCCGGCGTGTGAATGGTCGCATCCAGCCGGCGCACTTTGGCTTGCAGCGCCATCGAGCGCGCGACCAGCTCCTGCAACCGCTCCGGCAGCTTCGCAAGCATGTCATCCGGGCAAGGATCGGCCGCGGTCAATTTCACCTTGGTCTTTTCGCGGTTGGCCTGGTGCAGCGTCATCTCGCCTTCCTTGACCGCACGATGCAGCAGCAGCCACGACGCCAGCTGCATGAGGCGCGTCGTCAGCCGCATGCTCTCGGTCGCGTAGCCCAGGCTCGCGGAACGCTCCAGCAGCTTGGCCTCGGTGCGGCCCGGTCCGTCCAGATAGGCGGCGGTTTCCTCGACCAGATCCATGCCTTCCCTGAACAGGGTGCCGAAGGCGGCTGAGTTGGTAATCCTCTCGCTCAAGAGAACGAGATCGGCTTCGCCCTGATCGGACATGGTTAACGCCTCACGCGGTTACGCTGGTTTTTTTATGATGAACAAATCATTGCGCGCCGGCGGCCGGGAGTCCAGACGCGCCGTGAACAATGAGAAGATATGGTTTCCAGCGGGATGCCGCACGCGACGAAAAGACATCGGCGCAAAAAAGAGCCGCCGTTTCCGGCGGCTTTTGAAAGTTGATAACAGGGAGGCGTCAAACAGAGTGGACAGGAGCCACTCGGTGTCCAAACAAGGACAACGCCAGTCATAAACACTAAGGCTTAATACCAAGTAAATGAATGATTTCCTTTACGGTTCCTTTGCTAATGCGCGGAACCGGCGTTTACGATTTTACGATTTGAAAAACGCATTGGCGGCGTCGCGGCTCGCGCGCTTCTTGGCGGCATCGGCTTTCAGCCGCTCGATCTCGGCCGAGAGTATCGCAATGCGGTCTTCCACGTCGCCCACGGACAGCAGCGACAGGTCCTGCCCTATTGCATGGCTGATTTTCTTGCGCGGTTTGTCATCGTCCTCGGCCGCCATGCTTCCCTCCCGTCGTTCACACGATTATAGCTCTGTTCCGTCTGCGTCTTTTATCGCCAGCCCCGCCCGCAAGGATACATCATGGACAAGCTGCCCACGCACATGACCGCCGTCGCGATCAGCAAACCCGGCGGACCCGAAGTGCTCATTCCCGAACAGCGACCGGTGCCACTGCCCGGCCCGCACCAGATCCTGATCAAGGTCGCCGCCGCCGGCGTTAATCGCCCGGACGTGGCGCAGCGCAGCGGCGCCTATCCGCCACCGCCTGACGCCAGCGATCTGCCCGGCCTTGAGGTTGCGGGCGAAGTGGTTGCGCTCGGCGAAGGCGTCACGAAACGCAAAATCGGCGACAAGGTGATGTCGCTGGTCGCGGGCGGCGGGTACGCTGAATACTGCCTGACGCACGAAACCCACGCGATTCCGGTGCCGGCCAACTTCTCGATGATCGAGGCAGCCGCGACGCCCGAAACGCTGATGACGGTGTGGCACAATGTGTTCGAGCGCGGCGGATTGAAGGCCGGCGAAACGCTGCTGGTTCACGGCGGTTCGTCCGGCATCGGCACCACGGCGATCCAGATGGCGAAAGCCCACGGCGCAAAAGTGTTCGTCACCGTCGGCGGTCAGGACAAGGTCGATGCGTGCCTGAAGCTCGGTGCGGACGCTGTGATCAACTACAAGACGGAGGACTTCGTCGCCAAGGTCAAGGAGCTGACAGGCGGCGTGGGCGTCAACGTCATCCTCGACATGATCGGGGGCGATTACGTTGACCGCAACTACGACGCTGCGGCCGTAGAAGGCCGTATCGTCCAGATCGCGGTCCTCAGTACACCGAAAGCCTCGCCGAATTTTGGGAAGCTGATGGTGAAGCGGCTGCACCACACCGGATCGACGCTCCGTCCCCGCTCGGTGCAGGACAAGGCGGCCATGGTGGCCGCCATTACAAAGACCGTTTTGCCTTGGATCGCCGAAGGGCGTTTCAAGCCAGTAATGGACAGCACGTTCCCACTGAAAGACGCTTCGAAGGCGCATGCGCGGATGGAATCCAGCCAACATATTGGCAAAATTGTGCTCGTGGTTTAGGGCTGGAAACCGCTCGAAACCCTTTGATTCGCTTCATATTTGTGGCATCTATCGCGTTCCTGTCGGCGAGAGGCGGTGTCCCTCGCCGGCCCCACGCGGAGAGCTGACTTTGCGCTCGATCAGACGCTTCGCGCTGCCAGTGTTCCACATCCGAAGTTCGCTTCGTGTCGCAGCGCTTTCGTTCCTGCTGGGTTTGATGCTGTTCGTCGCCGCGCAACCCGCGCGCGCGCTTGACGCGATCAGCGTGCGCAGTGACGCGCCTGCGATCGACCTCACCGGCGTGCTCGAATTCCAGCGCAGCGACACCGACCGCATTCAGGTTTCCACCGCGCCCGGCACCGATGGCATCGTCCGCCGCATCGAGGTACGCGCGCGCGAAGGTGGCCAGAACTGGATCGTGTTCGCGCTCACCAACAACACCGACGATCAATTGGACCGTCTGATCGTGGTGCCGCATTATCGCATCGTGTCGTCGGGCCTCTTGTGGCCCGATCTCGGCCTGTCGCGCATCGCGACCATCACGCCATCGACCGGCGACCGGCCGGAACGTCAGGACAGCGCCACCGCCGACATCTTCCGCATCACGCTCGATCCCGGCGCGGTCATTACCTTCGTCGCCGAATTGCGCACCGACAAGATCCCGCAGCTCTATCTGTGGGAGCCGGAAGCCTACAAGGACAAGGTCAACTCGTTCACGCTCTATCAGGGCATTGTCATCGGCATTTCCGGCCTGCTGGCGCTGGTGCTGACCATCCTGTTCGTGGTCAAGGGCAGCATCATGTTCCCGGCGGCTGCGGCGCTGGCATGGGCGGTGCTGGTCTATATCGGCGTCGACTTCGGTTTCTGGGGCAAGGTGTTCGACATGTCGGCCGGCGCCGAGCGCATCTGGCGCGCGTCGGGCGAGGCCATGCTGGCGGCGACGCTGCTGGTGTTTTTGTTCGCCTATCTCAACCTGTCGCGATGGCATGTGCGCTACTCGCACATCACTATGGGCTGGCTGGTGTTCCTCGGCGCGCTGGTGGCCCTCGCCCTGTTCGATCCCGAAGTGGCGTCCGGCATCGCGCGCATCTCGTTGGCGCTGATCGCGGTGTTCGGTTTCGCGCTGATCGTCTATCTCTCCACCCACGGCTTCGACCGCGCCGTCCTCCTGATCCCGACCTGGTTCCTGCTGGTGGTCTGGGTGATCGCGGCCGGCATGACCATCGCCGGCGGCGTTACCAACGACATCGTCGGCCCGGCATTGCTCGGCGGCCTCGTGCTGATCGTGATGCTGATCGGCTTCACGGTGATGCAGCACGCCTTCGCGGGCGGCGGCGCCAGCAACGGCATCGTGTCCGACGTCGAACGCCGCGCGCTGGCGCTGACGGGCTCAGGCGATCTGATCTGGGACTGGGACGTTTCCGCCGACAAGGTTTTCACCAGCCCCGAGACCGAGACGCTGCTGGGCCTGAAACGCGGCACGCTCGAAGGCCCTGCCGCCAAGTGGCTCGAGGTGCTGCACCCGCTCGATCAGGACCGCTTCCGCGCCGCGCTCGACAGCGTGCTGGACCAGCGCCGCGGCCGCCTCGTGCAGGACTTCCGGCTGCGCACCCCGGACGGTCACTTCATGTGGTTCGCGCTCAAGGCGCGGCCGGTGGTCGGCTCCGACGGCGAAGTATCCCGCGTGGTCGGCACGCTGACCGACGTCACCGAGACCAAGAATTCCGAAGAGCGGCTGCTGCACGATTCGGTGCATGACAATCTCACCGGCCTGCCGAACCGCCAGCTCTTCATCGACCGCCTCACCGCGGTATCGACTTTCGCCAAGACCACGCCGAACCTGCGCCCCACCGTGATGGTGATCGATCTCGACCGCTTCAAGCAGGTCAACGACTCCGTCGGCATCGCGGTCGGCGACTCGATCCTGCTGACGCTGGCGCGGCGGCTCGCCCGTATCCTCAAGCCGCAGGACACCCTGGCGCGTCTGGCCGGCGACCAGTTCGGACTGATCCTGATCTCCGAGCATGAACCCGCGCGGATCACGGCCTTCGCGGAAACCATCCGCAAGACCATCCGCGCGCCGATCGCCTTCGACGGCCGCGAGATATTCCTCACTGCCTCCATCGGCCTCGCGCTGAGCGATCCGCAGGTGCCGCTGACCGAGGAGATCATCAAGGACGCCGAGCTTGCGATGTATCATTCCAAGCGCATCGGCGGCGACCGCATCGACGTCTACAAGCCGGCGATGCGCGCGCGCAAGACCGACCGTCTCGCGCTGGAATCCGAACTGCGCCGCGCCATCGAGCGCGAGGAAATCACCATCCTCTATCAGCCCATCGTGCGGCTGGAAGATCGAACCATCGCAGGCTTCGAGGCGCTGGCGCGCTGGGATCATCCCAAGCTCGGCCGCATGTCGCCGATAGAATTCATCTCCATCGCCGAAGAAATCGGCCTGATCGTCGAGCTCGGGCTGTTCGTGATGGACACCACGGCCAAGCAGCTCGCCGTCTGGCAGCGCACGGTGCGCTCGCGCGAGCCGATCTTCGCCAGCGTCAACGTTTCCTCGCGCCAGTTGCTGCGTCATGACCTGATCCACGACGTGCGCGGCGTGATGTCCCGCTCGGCGGTGGCGCGCGGCTCGCTCAAGCTGGAACTGACCGAATCCCTCGTGATGGAAAATCCTGAGCACGCGGCGCAGATGCTGCACCGGATCAAGGAGCTCGGCGTCGGCCTCTCGCTGGACGATTTCGGCACCGGACATTCGTCGCTGGCCTATCTGCAGCGTTTCCCGTTCGACACCATCAAGATCGACCAGTCCTTCGTCCGCACCACCAGCCGCGGCGCGCGGCCCGTGCTGCTCAAGTCGATCGTGGCGCTGGCGCACGATCTCAACATGGAAGTCGTCGCCGAAGGCGCGGAGACCGATTCCGATGCGGTCGAGCTGTTCCAGCTGGGCTGTGAATATGCTCAGGGTTTTGCGTTCGGCGAACCGATGGACGCCGACGCCACGCTGCGGCTCCTGACCGGCGAAAAAGTGCCGCAGCCGCGCAACCGCCGGCAAAGCCTTCGCAATATCACGACACCGGCGGCGACCACCGCGCCTGCCGCCGCGCCCGGACCGGAGACGGCCTAAAGCGTCATTTGCGTCCGACCGCGCGAACCGTCATTGCGAGCGCAGCGAAGCAATCCATATCGATCAGCTATCACGTGAAAGCTGGATTGCTTCGTCGCAAGTGCTCCGCGCAATGACGAAGCAACCGGAGCTACGCGTGGCCGGCTTCGTTCGACAGCATCGCGAGATCGATGCCGATCTTGTCCAGCGCGCGTTGATATTTCTCATCGACATCGTCGCCGAAAATCAGATCGGGATCGGCGGGGCAATGTAGCCAGCCATTGTGCTGGATTTCGTTTTCCAGTTGCCCCGGCGCCCAGCCGGCATAGCCCAGCGCCAGAATCGCATGTTTGGGTCCGGCGCCCGCGGCGATGGCTTTGAGAATATCGAGCGTCGCGGTGAGGCAGATGCCGTCGTCGATCGGCAGCGTCGCATCCTTGATGAAGAAATCGCTCGAATGCAGCACGAAGCCGCGGCCGGTATCGACCGGCCCGCCCTTCATCACCTTCATGTCTTCGGCGCTGCCGGGCAGCTTGATCTGCTCGGCCTTGTTGATGATGTCGAGCTGAACCAGCAACTGCGGAAAGTCGATGCTGCCGGCTGGGCGGTTGACGATGATGCCCATCGCGCCTTCGGACGAATGCGCGCAGAGATAGATCACCGATCGGGCGAAGCGCTCATCGTCCATGACCGGCATGGCGATCAGCAACTGGCCGTCGAGATAGCCGGCGCCGGACATCTCACCTTCGGCCATTCCCAGGCCCCCAGCGGATTTCTCGGCTTTTTTGCGCGTGCCCTTCATTCGCAAACGACTCTCGTCCCATTATCCATCCTGATATTGGGCGCATCGTCTGTCAATCAACCCGCCCAATCCGCATACCTTTATGCAAGAAGCCTTCCAGTCCAGCTTGATTGGCCGCGAAAAAGACCGGATCACAGGCAATTCAATGGCTGACGGGGTTTCCGCCCTGTAAGGACGTCTGATGATCGTGATTGTTCCCAGCCGCATCTCCTGCGTGGCCCTTGCTGCCGTCACCTGCCTGCTTACCCTCCATGCGCGCGCACAGGACGCGTCGCCTTGGATCAAGGATACCTATTCGTCGGTCCGGCTGATCGCGGGTTCGCGCAGCGGTAACGTGCTGCTCGGCGGCATCGGCTTCCAGTTGCAGCCGGGCTGGAAAACCTACTGGCGCACGCCGGGCGATTCCGGCGTTCCGCCGCGGATCGATTTTTCCAAATCGCAGAACGTGGAGTCCGTCACCATTCTCTGGCCCGTACCGGCGAAATTTGCCGACGGCGCCGGCGGCACGTCATTCGGTTACCAGAAGCAGGTGCTGCTGCCGCTGCGGATCATCACAAAGAGTCCTGACAAGCCTGTGACGCTGCACGCGTCGATCAACTATGCGGTGTGTGAGAAACTCTGCATCCCGGTCGAGGCCGACGCAGAACTGGCTTTCCGCAGCGTGGCCAGCACCGAAGATAACGCCATCGCCGCGGCCCTCGATACCGTGCCGAAGCCTGCAAAGATCGGCGACGCCTCGCCGGTCGCCATTCGCGAGGTCCGGCGCGAGGACAGGCGCGTGCTGGTCGATGTGGTGGCGCAGGACGATAAGGACTCACCCGGCAGGGAAGTCGAACTGTTTGCCGAAGGACCGACGCCGGAATGGGCATTGCCGGTTCCCAAGCTGATCAAGCGCGAGGCCGGCGGCGTTCATCGCTTCGCCTTCGATCTCGACGGGCTGCCGCCCGGCGCAACCGCCGATGGCGCCGTGCTGAAACTGACGGTCGCGGGATCGGGCGGCGCATACGAGGTCACCACCAAACTGCCGTGACCCGCAAAACAGCCGGATCGCACCGCAACACGCCGATCCTCTTTTAGACCGGCCATTGTCTCGCGGCCTTCGCAAAACCCGTTCCCCTTTTTGCGAAAGACGCGCTAAGACATGCGGATTGACCTCACGGAGAATAACGATGACCATAAAAGTTGGCGACAAGCTGCCCGCGGCCCAGTTTCGCGTCATGACCGCGGACGGCGTCCAGGTCAAAACCACCGACGATATTTTCAAGGGCAAGAAGGTCGCGCTGTTCGCCGTGCCCGGCGCCTATACCGGCACCTGCCACAAGATGCACATGCCGAGCATTTTCCTGAATGCCTATGCGCTGAAGGACAAGGGCATCAGCACCATCGCCGTGGTGTCGGTGAACGATGCCTTCGTGATGAACGCCTGGAAGCGCGACACCGACCAGCGCGACGAGGCGATTTTCCTCGCCGACGGCAACGCGGAATTCACCAAGGCGGTCGGCCTCGAGATGGACGCGTCCGGCAATGGTCTCGGCATCCGCTCGAAGCGCTATTCGATGCTGGTGGATGACGGCACGGTGAAGATTCTCAACCTCGAGGCGGTGCCGAGCAAGGTCGAGGTCTCCGGCGGCGACACGCTGCTGTCGCAGCTTTGATACGCTTCTGCGTCGGACAGCAAACCATTTGGAAAAGATGTCGTCCCGGCGCATGCCGGGACCCAGAACCACCGGCTTTCAATCAAGCAGGATGGTTGCACGTCTCTTTACAATAGGAATCGACAGAGATGATGGGTCCCGGCATGCGCCGGGACGACTCCCGTGATTGATCTCTACCTGTTCTCCGCCAGTCCATCCCGCGCGAGCTGATCGGCGCGCTCGTTTTCGGCGTGGCCGGTATGGCCCTTGATCCAGTGCCAACGGATCTTGTGGGTCTTCAGCGCCGCATCGAGCCGCTGCCACAGGTCGGCATTCTTCACCGGCTTCCTGTCGGCGGTGCGCCAGCCGTTCTTCTTCCAGTTGTGAATCCAGCTCGTGATGCCCTGACGGACATACTGGCTGTCGGTGGTGAGATCGACCGAGGCCGGCTTCTTCAAGGCTTCCAGCGCCGAGATCGCCGCCATCAATTCCATGCGGTTGTTGGTCGATGGATTCTCGCCGCCCTTCAATTCTTTCTCGACGTCGCCGAAGCGCAGGATCGCACCCCAGCCGCCTGGCCCCGGATTTCCGGAGCATGCGCCATCGGTGAAGATCGTCACATGCGGCAAGTCTTCAAGAGAAGGTTTGGGGTCGCTCACGCGGCAAATCCCGAATCTTCAATGCCGTAATCGCGCATGCTCTTTACGCCCTGATGGAAGCGCAGCTTGCGGACATATTCGAGCGGATCCTTCGGCTTCACCAGCGCGCCCGGCGGCACGTTGAGCCAGTCCACCAGCCGCGTCAGCAGGAAGCGGATCGACGCGCCTCGCGCCAGCATTGGAAACGCCTGCTGTTCGGCGGCGGAGAGCTTGCGCACACGTGTGTAGGCGCTGAGAAACGCCCGCGCCTTGGTGACATTGAACGAGTGATCGATCTCGAAGCACCAGGCGTTGAGGCAGATCGCGACGTCGTAGGCGAACATGTCGTTGCAGGCGAAATAGAAATCGATCAGGCCAGACAGCTTTTCGCCGAGAAACAGCGCATTGTCCGGAAACAGGTCGGCGTGGATCACGCCTTCCGGCAGATCGTGCGGCCAATGCTGTTCAAGATGGCTGAGTTCGGCGCTCAGGAGATCGCGCAATCCGTGCTGCACGCTGTCCGCGCGCTCCGCCGCCTGATCGGACAGCCGTCGCCAGCCGCTCACCGACAGCGCATTGGGCCGCGACATGGAAAAATCGGAGCCGGCCAGATGCATCTTCGCCAGCGCTTCGCCGACTGCGGCGCAATGCGCGGCGTTCGGCCGGCGCGGCCACACCCCTTCGAGAAAATCGATGATCGCGGCGGGCCGTCCGGCAAGCTGTCCCAGCGCCTCCCCGCTTTTGTTCACCACCGGCTGCGGACAGGTGATGCCATGCCGGGCCAGATGCGCCATCAGCCCGAGGAAGAACGGCAGATCCTTCACCGCGACGCGCTTCTCGTACAGCGTCAGGAAGAAATAACCCTGGCTCGTATGCAGCAGGTAGTTGGAATTCTCCACGCCTTCCGCGATGCCCTTGTAGGACAGCAGGTCGCCGATACCGTAACTGGAGAGAAAGTCCGCGAGTTCTTCGGCGGTGACGTCGGTATAAACCGCCATATCGAAAACTACTCCGCCGCGTCGTTCCGCAGCGGCCGAGGCAGCGGGAAGAATTCGTTTTCCTGCGCAGCAGACACCGTCTCGACGCTCAGCTTGTAGTGAGCGGCGAAGGCATCCATGATTTCCTCGACGATGACTTCCGGCGCGGATGCGCCCGCCGTGATGCCCAGCGTCTTGATGCCCTCGAACTTCGACCAGTCGAGCTCGGAGGCGCGCTGCACCAGCACGGACACCTTGCAGCCTTCGCGCTCGGCGACTTCGCGCAGGCGCTGCGAGTTCGACGAGTTCGGCGAGCCGACGACGATCATGGCTTCGACCTGAGGCGCGACCTTCTTCACCGCGAGCTGGCGGTTGGTGGTGGCGTAGCAGATGTCTTCCTTGTGCGGGCCGTCGATGTCCGGGAAGCGCTCCTTGAGCACCGCGACGATTTCCTTGGTGTCGTCGATCGACAGCGTGGTCTGCGTCACGAAGGCGAGCTTGGAGGCGTCCTTCGGCTGGAACGAGCGTGCCGCGTCCATGGTCTCGATCAGCACCACAGCGCCCTTCGGCAACTGGCCGAGGGTGCCCACCACTTCCGGGTGGCCGGCATGACCGATCAGGATGATCTCCCGGCCGCGCTTGAAATGGATCGCCGCCTCGCGGTGAACCTTGGTCACCAGCGGACAGGTCGCGTCCAAAGTGAAGAAATTACGCTTATCGGCTTCGTTCGGGATCGCCTTCGGCACGCCGTGGGCGGAAAACACCACCGGCGCGTCGGTCTGCGGAATTTCATCGAGTTCCGCGACGAAAATCGCGCCCTTTTCACGCAGGCTTTCCACCACATAGCGGTTATGCACGATTTCGTGACGGACATAGACCGGCGCGCCATAGAGTTTCAGCGCACGCTCCACCGTGTCGATGGCCCGCACCACTCCGGCGCAGAAGCCCCGAGGGGAACAAAGCACGACTGAAAGCAGCGGTTTTTGAGCTTCAGGGGTCATTTTAAGCCGGAATCAAGCATTTGGAGCCAATAAAAAGGGACTTGGGGCCGCCTTCCCCATTCTGTCAAGGGCGATCCAAACCATTGCACCGCCCGCCCCCGACGGACTATATAGGGACGAATTCCCGTCATCACCGATGACCAGACGGCTTTACCCCCCAAAAAATCTGGCGGGCGAAGCGTAAAGGAGATTTGCCATGAGCAATGCACCGCTGATGCCGAAGGCGACGGCCGTGTGGCTGGTTGATAACACCGCCCTGACGTTCGACCAGGTGGCCGAGTTCACCAAGATGCACCCCCTTGAAATCCGCGCCATTGCCGACGGCGACGCCGCGCAGGGCATCAAGGGCATGGACCCGATCTCCACCGGCCAGCTCACCCGCGAGGAAATCGAGAGGGGCGAAGCCGATCCGGATTATCGCCTGAAACTCGGCGAATCCAAGGTGATCCTGCCGGAAGCCAAGAAGAAGAAGGGTCCGCGCTACACACCGGTGTCGCGCCGCCATGAACGGCCGAGCGCGATCCTGTGGCTGGTGCGCAATCATCCCGAACTTAAAGACAGCCAGATCATGCGCCTCGTCGGCACCACCAAGACGACGATCGCCAGCGTCCGCGACCGCACCCACTGGAACGCCCAGACCCTGACGCCGATGGACCCCGTGACCCTCGGCCTGTGCTCGCAGATCGAACTCGACTTCGAAGTGCAGCGCGCGGCGAAGGAAAAGCCCGCAACCCAGCAATATGGCGGCGCCACGCTGCTGCCGGCCTCGGAGACCACCCGCAAGGACGCCGAGCACGAGATCGCCACCACCACCGAGAAACAGCGCGACGACATGGATGTCGATGCCGTCTTCGCCAAGCTGAAAACCATCGGCGGCAAGAAGGCCCAGGACGACGACTAGCATCTCCGCCGATTCCGGCGGACGCTTCACAAAAAAGGCCGCGCCTCGGGCGCGGCCTTTTTATTGTGCGAGTTCGGCGGTTTTATTCTGTGAACGTCAAAACTTGTAGGTGATGCCGGTGCCAACCAGCCAAGGATCGAGATTGACCTTGCCGGAAACCGGCGTCACGCCGTTGAGAGTGCCGTCCCAGTTCGGACGCAGCCAGATCTTCTTGACGTCGACGTTCCATCCCCAGTGCTTGTCGATCATGTAGTCGAAACCGAACTGCGCGACGGGCGCGAAGCTGTCCTTGAGATGGCTGTTGGTCACCGCCACGCCCGCGCCGTTCGCGACGTTGCCCGCCGACTGGCTGAAGAAGAACGTGTAGTTCACGCCGCCGCCGATATACGGCTTGAAGGCGCCAAAATCAGTGAAATGATACTGCAAGGTCAGGGTCGGCGGCAGCAGCCAGGCCTTGCCAACGTCGAGACCGTTGGTGGCCGGAACGCCCGTTCCCGTGACATGATGCTTGGTGACGCCGAGGATCAGTTCGGCCGCGATGTTCCTTGTAAAGAAGTAGGAGATATCGAGTTCGGGCACCACCGTATCGGATGTGCTCAATCCCGATCCGAGCACCTGATCCACATGTCCCGAATTGTCGGTGATCACGCCCAGCGCACGCAGGCGGATCATCCAAGGATTCCACGGCTCGTAGACCGGTGCTTTGTAGACAGGCGCGGCAGGAAGATCGGCAGCCTGTGCCGGCAGCGCAGCCCCGGCAAGTGCAGTCGCCAATGCCAGCGATGACACGGCAAGAAATTTTTTCATGTTGGACCCCATAAACGATCGCCAGCGAACCGATCCGCTGACGATGTCCATAGGCAACAACGCGAAGTCCGATTGGTTTGATGTGAGTCAAATCTCGGAGCGGCGGAAGCGCGATTGGCAGTCACCGTGACACCGAAGACACGGCAACATTTTTCACGGCTCTCGAGGGTCCAATGGGACGTGTCCGGAGCCGCGCGTGCAGGCGATTGCCTTCGCTCCGGTACCTTGACGCCCGAAGCGGCGTTGCGCGATGGCTTTGGCAGTCCACCTGCACTATAGTGCGTGGATGCGTAGGGAATATGCCCATTCGACGCTTCGCCGGGTTCTGCTCGGATTGCCGGTCGTCATGCTCGCCGGCGCAACCGCGCACGCCGACAAGATCGTCGATCCCAACGCCGTAGCGCCGGAATTTCGCGAGGCCGCCGAGAAGCGCCGCTCCGAACAGGTCAAGCTGATCGAATGCAATAACGCGGCAAAGATCGCAAAGATTCAGAAGCGCGACATGGCGCACTATATCGCCGAGTGCTTCGACAAGCCCGCTGACAAACCGCAGTAACCGCTCCCCACGCCGACGCGTTCTCGCGGCGCGATTCAACGCGTCCGAGGGATGAGACGGGCCACGCTCCGCGCCGTTGCGCGAAGGCGATGGAGCCTCGGGAGGCGCCGGGGTGCTTGCGAGACACCCGTGAGGCGGACCTTGCGATCGGCCCGCCTGCGCAGCCTTGCGAGGGCCGCGCGCGCCAAATGACTTTGGCGCTGCGCCTCCCGGCGCTCCACCGTCGTCACTTCGCGTCCCGTCTCCCGCCGCTCATGAGACGGAGAGAGACCAAGTCAATTAGGAATATAATCCAGACGGAGCTTTGTCAAGCAGGGAGCGAGGCGGAGCGGTACCCGCAGGGTATTTACTTCCCCTTCGCTCCGTCCTTCGCCGCCTTGCGCGCATCGGCAATCGCCAGCTTGAACTGCTCCGCGGTGAGGCCCCCGGGGACGCGGAAGGTGCCGACCACGAAGGCCGGCGTACCGCGAAAGCCGAACGCTTCCGCCTGATCGGTGTTGCGCCTGAGCAGCGCATCGATGGTCGCCTTGTTGGTGGCGAGGTCGGCCTTGGCTTTCGCAACATCGACGCCGGCCTGCGCCAGCGTGTCGTCGATTACGGCCTCGGTGAGCCGTCCAACCTTGCCGATCAGCGCGCGATGGGCAGGCTCATACTTGTTCTGATATTTGGCGGCCAGCACCAGCCGCGCGGCATATCCCGACGGCTCGCCGAGGATCGGCCAGTCCTTCAGCACGAGCCGAACCTTCTTGTCCTCCGCGATCACCTGATCGAGCACAGGGGAAATCTTCTTGCAGAACGGGCACTGGTAATCGAAATACTCGACAATGGTGATGTCGCCCTGCGGATTGCCCAGCACCGGATTGTCCGCGTCACGCAGCACGGCGTCCTTGGTCAGCACCTCGTCGGCCGAGCGAGCCTGCGGCTGCGCGGGCGCAGTTCGCGCAGGCGCGGCGGCCAGCACGATGGCGGCCAGCGCGACTGCGAAGGCGCTGAAAATGGCTGGTCTCGTTGCGAAGGTCATATAATCTGGCTTTCAAAACGGCCAGCGGCGCAGCGCCGCGCGGCTCAGGCCTTCTTCAGGAATTCCGTGCGCAGCACGAGGCCCTTGATCTTGTCGGTGCGGCCTTCGATCTCGTCTTCATTGTCGGTAAGATGAATGTTCTTCACCACGGTGCCGCGCTTGACCCCGCTGGATGAGCCTTTCACCTTCAGATCCTTGATGACGACGACGCTGTCGCCCTCTTTCAGCTCGTTGCCGTTGCTGTCCCTGACTGCCATGAAACGTCCTTCGATGATGCGCGCAGCATTAGCGCGGATTGTTGAGCATGTCTTCCGCAAGATTGCGGTGAGCGCGTTCGATGCGAGACCCGCCGCCGCGGCTGGCCGCGACATCGCGGTCCTTCAGGCAGGCCGCATAGGCCGACGAGCCCGGCTCGCCGCCATTGGCCCGGCAATAGGCGTCGTCGTCGGTGACGGACACCGGCTGGTTACGCTCGAACTGCGCGCAGGCGGAGAGCAGCAGGGCGGCGGCGATCGCCAATGTAAATCGTGGCTTTCCCAAAAGCATGAAACGTCCTGTCTTGTCACCGCGCTGCCCGCCCGCGGGCGGTTTACAAGGCCAAAATGGCCTTGTCACGGCTGAACACGTCACGAAACAGCCGGGGTCTCGGGCCTAGGCGAGCTCGATTTCGCCATCGACCGTGAACGACAGATCGACGCCGCTGATCGTGAGCACCATCTTGGCGGGCAGCTTTTCGCTGCCCTTCAGACGGCCACTGGCAATGGCCTCGCGGACAGCTTTCTCGATTTCGCGCTGCGAGGTGACACCGACCTGCTTGAGGAATTTTCGCACGCTGGTGTTGAAGACATCTTCGTTCATTGCCGCCTCCCTTATGCTCTGTCCTTGAGCGCCGTCTCAATCTCGTTCAAGACCATTGGGTCCTCGATGGTGGCCGGCATCGACCACGGCTCGCCGTCGGCGATCTTCTTGATGGTGCCGCGCAGGATCTTGCCCGAGCGCGTCTTCGGCAGCCGCGCCACCGTGATTGCGAGCTTGAACGCCGCCACCGGGCCTATCTTCTCGCGCACCAGCGCCACGATTTCCTTCTCGATTTCGGCCACGGGCCGGGTCACCCCCGCTTTCAGCACGAGGAAACCGCAGGGCACCTCGCCCTTCACGGTGTCCTTGATGCCGAGCACGGCGCATTCGGCGACGTCGGGATGCGACGCCAGCACCTCCTCCATGCCGCCGGTGGAAAGACGATGCCCCGCGACATTGATGATGTCGTCGGTGCGGCCCATCACAAAGATATAGCCGTCCTCGTCCTTGTAGCCGGCGTCGGAGGTTTTGTAGTAGCCGGGGAATTCGTCGAAATACGCTTCCCTGCAGCGCTCGTCCTGCTGCCACAGCGTCGGCAGGTTGGCGGGCGGCAGCGGCAGCTTGATGACGATGGAGCCCATGGTGTTCGGCGGCAGCGGCTTCGCCGCTTCATCCACCACATCGACCTGATAGCCGGGCATCGGCACCGTCGGCGAGCCGTGCTTCACCGGCAGCGTGCCGAGGCCGACCGGATTGCCGGCGATGCACCAGCCGGTTTCGGTCTGCCACCAGTGATCGATCACCGGCACCCTCAACTGCTGCTCGGCCCATTCCACCGTCGGCGGATCGGCGCGTTCCCCGGCGAGAAACAGCGTGCGGAATTTCGGCAGATCGTACTTGCGGATGAAGTCGCCGTTCGGATCGTCCTTCTTGATGGCGCGAAACGCGGTCGGCGCGGTAAACAGCGCCACCGCCTTGTGCTCGGAAATCACCCGCCAGAATGCGCCGGCGTCGGGCGTGCCGACCGGCTTGCCCTCGTACATGATCGACGTCGCGCCGTGAAACAGCGGCGCGTAGATGATGTAGCTGTGGCCGACCACCCAGCCGATGTCGGAGCCGCACCACCACACCTCGCCGGGCTTCACGCCGTAGAGATTGAACATCGACCACTTCAGCGCGACCAGATGGCCGCCGTTGTCGCGCACCACGCCCTTGGGTTTTCCGGTGGTGCCCGACGTATAGAGAATGTAGAGCGGATCGGTTGCCAGCACCGGCACGCAGACGGCAGACTTCTTCGCCTTGATCGCGGCGTCGCGCAACTCGTTCCAGTCGTGATCGCGGCCCTTGATCAGATCGCAGGTCTGCTGCGGACGTTGCAGGATGATGCAGGCCTGCGGCTTGACGCGAGAGAGACTGATCGCCTCATCCAGCAGCGGCTTGTATTTGACGATGCGGCCGGGCTCGATGCCGCAGCTTGCGGAGAGAATGAGCTTCGGCTCCGCGTCTTCGATGCGGGTGGCGAGTTCTTTCGCCGCGAAACCGCCGAACACCACCGAGTGAATAGCGCCGATCCGCGCGCAGGCCAGCATCGCCACCATCGCCTGCGGCACCATCGGCATGTAAAGAATGACGCGGTCGCCCTTCACCACGCCGAAATCCTGCATCACGGCGGCGAGTGTCTGTACCTCGTGCAGCAATTCCGCATAGGTAAGTTTGGTGATCGTGTTGGTCAGCGGCGAATCGTGAATCAGCGCGATCTGATTGGCGCGGCCGCCCGCGACATGACGGTCCAGCGCGTTGTAGCAGGTGTTGACCACCGCGCCCGCGAACCAGCGGCCGTAGAGACCCATCGAGGGATCGAACACTTTCTTCGCCGGTTCGATCCAGTCGATCTCGCGCGCCGCCTCGCCCCAGAAGCCTTCGGGATCGCGCAGTGAACGCGCGTGAACCTCGGCGTAGCGGCTGGAATTGTTACTCATTGTTCTCTCCCGGTGGGCGACTTCCTGCCTTCTCTCCCCGTTTGCGGAGGGGATGAAGGCAAAGCTTTTTAACTTGAGCATACAGGAGTTTGCCGCGTCTTGAGTTGAGTCAATTTTGCTTCCCCTTCAGCGGCATCTGCGCACCGATCCGCTCGATTTCGCGCGCCAGGTCCTTGCGATGCGCCACCGCGACGTCGAGGTCCGGGTCGAGCCTGATGGCCGTGGTAAAATCCGCCAGCGCGCGCGGGCGATTGCCCTTGGCCCGCAGCGCCATTCCGCGGTTGTTGTAGGCCAGCGCCAGCTTGCCATCGAGCTCGATCACCTTGTCGTAGTCGGCGATGGCGGGATCGAGATCACCCTTGAGCTGATAGGCCATGCCGCGGTTCAGGTAGAAGGTTGCCGCCGGACGCAGCCGGATCGCCTCGTTGTAATCCGCGATGGCGCGGTCGTAGGCATTATTGTGGGCGTAGGTCTGGCCCCGGCTGTCGTACAGTTCGGCCGATGCCGGATTGAGCCGGATGGCCTCGGACTGGTCGTCGATGGCCAGATCGAAACGCCGGACCTTCTTGAAGACCGCCGCGCGCTCGATATAGGTCTGCATCTCCTTCGGGTTCAGGCGAATGGATTCGGTGTAGTCGCGCACGGCAAGCCGCGGCTCACGCATCGACGCAAAGGCCGCCGCGCGCAGCGCGAACAGCCGCGCGTTGTTGGGATCGAGCCGGATCGCCGCGTCGTAGTCGTCGATGGCCTTGTCGTAATGCTTTGCGCCGGCCAGCGCATCGGCACGAACCGTCAGCGCCTCGCTGCTCCGCGGATCGAGGCGAGCGGCCTCGTCGGCATCCACACGGGCGCGGTCATAGTCGCCTTTCGCATGACTGGCGCGGGCACGCGCGATCACGACGGCCACATGTTCCGCGACAATGGCGCTGTTGGCCATCGGCGCTGCGGCCGCGCCGCTGTCGATCTTGCCCGGAGCGAGCTCCGGCGTATCGCAGGCGCGCATGGTTGTGACATTGGTGCCCGCCGGTGTGCCGAGAATGTCCGAGAACGTCCGGCAGACGCCGCCGGTGCAGAACCGCCACTCGCCGGCCATGCCGGAATTGCCAAGGGCTAACTCGGGCAACACCGGCAATTGCGGCTTCCAGCGAAACCAGCCGCCGATCAGCCGCGCCTCCGGCGGCGGCTCCATGCCTGCGCCCGAACCCTTGACCCGGGCTTCGACGATTTCGAGGCCCTGTGGCGTGACGCGCCAGTCTTCCTGCCACTCGGTCTGCTCGACCGAATGCGTCCACGACAGCATGAACGACGCCACCGCCAGCGACTTCACAACGCCCGCAGTGGCAAGGCAGAGACCCACGAGATCACCTCACGAGACAGATCAGGCTGGTACCACTACCTGTGCCGGCTTCTTGCGCCACTGCCAGATCACGGCGGCGATCGCGAGAACAAAGCCGAGTTCGTCGCTGTAGACGAACTCGCCCAGCAGCAACAATGCCGCGACAAAGCTCACGATCCGCTCGACCACGGTCATCCGCGTGAACAGGTAGCCGATGGCGACCATGCCGAACAGGCCGATGGCGACCAGCGCCTTGACCGTCGCATAGACGACCGCGCCGTAAAAGCCGAGTTTCGCCTGCATCGGATCGCCGTTCTGCAACATCAGCGCCGGCGAATACACCGCGATGAACGGGATCACGTAGCCCGCCAGCGCGATGCGCATCGCTTCCCAGCCGATCTTGTCGGGATTTTCCTTCGCAATGGGTGCGGCGGCCAGCGCCGCCAGCGCCACCGGCGGCGAGAGGTCGGCCATGATGCCGTAGTAGAACGCGAACATGTGGCTGATAATCAGCGGCACCCCGAGCTTGGCGAGCGCGGGCGCCGCCAGCGCCGCGACGATGATGTAGGTTGGGATGGTCGGAATGCCGGTGCCGAGCACGATCGACAGCAGCATGGTCATGATGAGCGCGAGGAACAGGCTCTTCTCGCCGAGGCCGATCACCCAGCTACCAAAAATGGTGCCGACGCCGGTCTGGGTCATCATGCCGATGATGGTGCCGACGATGGCGCAGGCCATGCCCACGGTCAGCGCCGACTTCGAACTCTCCGCCAGCGAGTCGCGGCAGGCGGCCAAAGTGGCGCGTCCGCCTTGCGTGAACGCCGCGATGGCGACCAGGGCCGCAACAACCGCCGCGACATAACGAATGTCGACCGAACTGCCGTTGCGGAACAGCGATCCGGCGATCAGCGCGAGGCCGATCCAGAACACGTAGCGCAGCGCCAGGTTCGAGAAGCCGAGCACGATGCTGGCGCCGAGGATCAGCGCCACCGTGAGCGCGAGGCCCATCGATCCCGCATAGAGCGGCGTGAAACCCTCAAACAGCATGAACACCAGCGCGGCGAGCGGCAACACCAGATACCAGCGATCGATCAGCGCTTTCAAAGCGCTCGGGATCTCGTCCTTCTTCATGCCGGTGAGGCCATGCTTGCCGGCTTCGAGATGCACCATCCAGAACGCGGAGGCGAAGTACAGCACTGCCGGAATGACGGCAGCTTTCACGATCACCGAGTAGTCGACGCCCAGCGTCTCCGCCATGATGAAGGCGACCGCGCCCATCACCGGCGGCATGATCTGTCCGCCCATCGAGGCGGTGGCCTCGACGCCCGCGGCGAACGCGCGGCGATAACCGAACTTGATCATCAGCGGGATCGTGAACTGGCCGACAGTCACCACGTTGGCGACGCCGGAGCCCGAGATTGTGCCCATCATGCCGGACGCGACCACAGCGACTTTCGCCGGGCCGCCGCGGGTGCCGCCGAACAGGCCAAGCGACACGTCGGTGAACAGCTTGATCATGCCGGCGCGTTCGAGGAACGAGCCGAACAGGATGAACAGGAAGATGTAGGTTGCCGAGACATAGATCGGCACGCCATAGAAGCCTTCGGTACCGTAGGACAGATGGGTGACGATCTGGTCGAAGTCGTAGCCGCGGTGATTCAGCGGCGATGGCAGATACTGGCCGAACGCCCAATACAGCAGACACGCGCCGCACATCAAAGGAAGGGCGAGCCCCATCATCCGGCGCACGCCTTCAAAAATCAGAATGCCCAGCACCGTACCGACCACCAGGTCGAGCCGGGTTGGATCGCCGTCGCGCTGAATGAGGTCGGCATAGAAAATGTACTGATAGAGTCCGCAGAAGAATCCGATCGCACCGATGGCCCACCCGGCGGCACGCTGCAGGTTTGTCTTCGCGGTGAAATTGCCGATCAGGCCAAACGTCAGGAGCAGCAGGAAGCCGACATGGATGCCGCGCACCGCCTGGCTGGGCAGGAAATTCCACGCCGCGACGATGAGCTGGAACACCGCAAAGCAGATGCCGACCACATAGGCGAGATGGCCCCACGCGCCGGGGCCGAAGCCTTCCGGAAAGCCGTGCTCGAAATTGTCGAGTTCGACTTTGATTTTTTCTTCGGTGCCGTGCTCGTAAACCATTGTCGTCAATCCCCACCGCCGCCGTTCCAGACGACACCTCAATAAAGCACCGCGCTGGCAACTTCCTCAATTCGTCATGCGCGGGCTTGACCCGCGCATCCATCTATTCCGTAAGATGCTTTTTAAAGATGGATGGCCGGGTCAAGCCCGGCCATGACACCCTTAATGTATCTTGCGAACCTGCGCCCGCGATCTCAGTCTTACTTGATAAGGCCTTTTTCCTTGTAGTAGCGGATCGCGCCCGGATGCAGCGGCGCCGGACTGCCAGTTGCCGCGGTCTCCAGCTTGATGTCCTTGCCGGCGACATGCGAGTTCGCCAGTTCCGGCAGCGACTCGAAGATCAGCTTGGTCATCTGATAAGCAAGATCGTCGGACACCGCCGAACTGGTGACGAGATAGTTCACCACCGCCGCGGTCGGCACGTCTTCCTTCTGGCCGGTATAGGTGTTGGCCGGAATGACGACGGAGACGAAAGGAGGTCCGATCTTGTCGACGACGGCTTTCGGCACCGACACAACATTGATCTCGCTCGAACTGGAGAGATCCTTCAACGAGGCCACGCCGAGGCCCGCCGATTGCAAGGTCGCATTGAGCTGGCGGTTCTTCATCAGGTCGACGGATTCGGCGAACGGCAGGTATTCGATCTTGCCGAGATCCTTGTACTCAAGTCCCGCGGCTTTCAGGATTGCGCGCGCATTGAGTTCGGTGCCGGACTTCGGCGCGCCGACCGAGAGCGTCTTGCCCTTGAGATCGGCCAGCGTCTTGATGCCGCTGTCGGCAGTGGCGACGATCTGAATGTAGTTCGGATAAATCGCGCCGAGCGTGCGCAGCTTGGTGAGCGGCTTCTTGAAGCCCGCTTCCTCGTCGCCATCCACGGCAGCCTTCAGCGAATCGCCCAGGGTGAAAGCAAGTTCACCGCGGCCCTGCTCGATCAGATTGAGATTTTCGACCGACGCCTTGGTGGCCTGCACCTGGGTCTTCACGCCGGAAATCTTGTCGCCGTAGATTTTGCCGATGGCGACCCCGAGCGGGTAGTATACGCCCGACGTTCCGCCGGTCAGAATATTGATGAATTGCTGGGCATGAGCGGCTGGCGCGGACAGCGACGTGGCAGCGAGGGCAACGGCAGCGAGTAGTTTCTTTTTCATTGGGATTCCTTGTTTGAATTTGGCCGGAAAGTGGACGGACGAGCGGGCGCGGTCAACCCGGCCGAACGGCAAAATCATCCGTTCGGCCCGTCTGTTAGACCTAGGTATGAGCTGGAACCGAAGTCTTGCGACACGAGCGGCCAAAGTTAGCTGCACCGCACAATAGTCAATGCAGCGGGCATGCCGTAAGAGTTGTCGCTATTGGCGTTTAGCATTCATCGAAACAACGAAGAACATGCCTTCGGGCACTCTATTGGGAGAATTCCAACTCATGTCCAAGCGACCCGCTTCCGCGCAACCTCTTTCTATCGCGCACGTGACTCGCCGCTCTGTTCTTGCCGGCGGCGCAGCAGCATTTGCCGCCACGCCATTCCTGAGCCGCGCCTCGAAGGCCGCCGGATGGCCCGACCGTCCCGTCAAATTCGTCGTGCCTTTCGCCGCCGGCGGCACCACCGACATTCTCGGGCGTCTCGTTGCCCAGAAACTCTCGGAAGAATACGGTCAGCAGTTCGTCGTCGAGAACAAGCCGGGCGCAGGCGGCAATATCGCCGCCGATTTTGTCGCGAAGTCTGACCCCGACGGATACACCTTCATCGTCGGCACGCCCGGTACCCATGCGATCAACAAGTATGTTCAGAAGAACATGCCCTACGATCCGATCAAGGACATCCAGCCGGTCACCATCATCGCCCGCGTCCCGAACCTGATGTCGGTCAACCCCGAGGTGCCGGCGAAAACCGTCGCGGAATTCATCGCGCTGGCCAAATCAAAGCCCGGACAGCTTTTCTACGGCACACCCGGCCTCGGCAGCACGGCGCATCTCGCCACCGAACTGTTCAAGTCGATGACCGGCATCGACATCGTGCATGTCCCCTATAAAGGCAGCGCCCCGGCCCTGACCGACCTGGTGGCGGGTCGCGTCCATGTCATGATCGACAACCTGCCCGCGGTGCTTCCCTTCGCCGAGAATGGCAACGTGCGTCCGCTCGCGGTCTCCACCGCCGAGCGCTGGCCGCTGCTGCCGAACATTCCGCCGATCGGTGAAACCGTGAAGGGCTATGATGCCGCCTCGTGGTTCACCGTGGCCGCGCCGGCGAAGGTGCCGAAGGACATCATCACCCGTCTCAACGCCAGCATCATCAAGCACATCAAATCGCCTGAAGGCATCGAGCGCATTCGCAAGCTGGGCGGCGAGCCGATCGGCAACACGCCCGAAGAAATGCAGGCCTTCGTCATTTCCGAGACCGAGAAGTGGGGCAAGGTCGCCGAATTCGCCAAGATCAAGCCTGAATAGAGATCAAGTGTGCCGGGCGCTGCGGCGAGCATCTCGTCGCCGCAGCATTGGTATCTTTTCGCTGAACCATTTTGCCGGAACATTTTCACCGTCATGCCATTGTCGAGTTGATGCCGCCGACAGCCGCAAGTGAAGCAGGACAGCCGCGCCGGATCTGGCTGATTCTGACCGGCGTATGTCTCGTTGCGCTGCTCGCTGCGGCTGCGAGCCTGCTGTCCTACAAAATCGTGCAGCCGCCGGACAACGCGCGCGTCATCGTCGACGAGCAGCGCCGGACTTATGCCAGCACTCCATGCGTGGTTTACAACAAGCTGGATCGCGACGTGATCTCCAACCGCGCCGAAATCAACGATCCGTCGAAGCCGCTACAACTGTTTTCATACGCCAGCGAGAAAACCTTCGGCGACGTCAAGGCGGATACAAAATTGACGCGCGACACCAGCTGCGATTACGTGACGGGATTCGACCAGATCGTCACCCGCTGGATGCGCCTTGTCGGCTATCGCTCCCGCTGGACGGATGAGGGACAATGGCGCTGGTAGCAAATCGCTTTTCAAGCCTGTTCGATGGGAACACAGTCTTGTCCGCTGTTGCGCAAAATCTGCTTTTCATGCGCGGGTTCGAGGATTTCCGTCTTGACCACCACGGCTGACAAACCGCCTAAACGATCCCTGTTCGCGGCGGACGGCGTCGCCGCCCCACTGCGCCATGCCGTGTTCCGGCGCATCTGGCTGGCGAGCCTGCTCTCCAATCTCGGTCTCATGATCAACGGCGTTGGCGCGGCATGGGCGATGACGCAGATGACGTCGTCCGCCGACATGGTTGCGCTGGTGCAGACCGCGCTGATGCTCCCGATCATGCTGCTGTCGCTGGCGGCAGGCGCCATCGCCGACATGTATGACCGGCGCATTGTCGGCCTCGCCGCGCTGTCGCTGGGCCTTGTCGGCGCGGTGACACTCGCCGTCCTCGCTCATTTCGACGCCATCACGCCCAACAGCCTGCTGCTGTTCTGCTTCATGATCGGCAGCGGCATGGCGCTGTTCGGCCCGGCCTGGCAGGCCTCCGTCAGCGAGCAGGTGCCGGCCGATACGCTGCCCGCGGCGGTGGCGCTGAACGGCATCAGCTACAACATCGCGCGCAGCTTCGGCCCGGCGCTCGGCGGCATCATCGTGGCCGCGGCGGGCGCGGTCGCGGCCTTCGTCTGCAACGTGCTGTTGTACATCCCTCTTCTCGTCGTGCTGTATCTGTGGCGGCGCACGCTCGAGCCGTCGCGGCTTCCGCCCGAGCGGCTCCGCCGGGCCGTGGTCTCCGGGGTGCGCTACATCGTCCACTCGCCGCCGATCCGCATCGTGCTCTACCGCACGCTGGTCACCGGCATTGCCGGCGGCTCGGTGCTGGCGCTTCTGCCACTGGTGGCGCGCGACATTCTTCACGGCGGCGCGCAGACCTACGGCATCATGCTCGGATGTTTCGGCATGGGCGGCGTGCTGGGCGCCGTCAATATTTCGACTGTTCGCGCTCGCCTCTCCGGCGAATACGCGGTGCGGCTGTGTGCGCTGGCGATGGGCGTGGCCATTGGCGTGCTGGCGCTCAGCCGCTGGCCGGTGCTGACCGGCGCCGCGCTGGTGCTGGCCGGTATCGGCTGGATGATGTCGGTGACGCTGTTCAACATCGCCGTTCAGCTCGCGACGCCGCGCTGGGTGGCGGGCCGCGCGCTTGCGGCCTATCAGGCCGCCATCGCCGGCGGCGTCGCGATCGGAAGCTGGCTGTGGGGACATCTCGCCAATGTGGTCGGTGTGGACAACGCACTGCTGACGGCGGGCGCGGTGATGTTCGTCTCGCCGGTGCTGGCGATCTGGCTGCGGATGCCGTCGACCGACGGGGCCAACACCGATCCGGTCGATGCGCTCGCCGAGCCGGAGGTCAATCTTCTGATCTCGTCGCGCAGCGGACCGATCGTGGTCGAGGTCGAATATCGCGTGAACCCGGACAAGGCCCGCGCCTTCTATACGGTGATGTTGCAGGTGCAGGCGACGCGGCAGCGCAACGGCGCCTATGGCTGGTCGATCGCGCGCGACATCGCCGATCCGGAAATCTGGGTCGAGCGTTATCACTGCCCGACGTGGCTCGATTATCTGCGCCAGCGCAACCGCTCGACACAGTCCGAGCGCGATCTGCATCTCAAGGCCATCGGATTTCACCTCGGGCCGGAGCCGATCAAGGTTCATCGCCTGCTGGAACGGCCGCTCGGTTCGGTGCGATGGAAGGACGAGACGCCGGACCGCAGCAAGGCGAGCGATGCCTCAATCACGGCATCGGGCGGCGGCAGCGTCTGATCGGCTTTCTCTGAAAAGCCGAAGACTGCGAAGTCATACTTCCACGAAAACCTCAGTCGTCCAGCAACGACTTGCCTTCATGCCAGCGGTTGGCCCGCTCGAACATGCGCCAATGTATGGCTTCGGTTTCCGCGAATTTTTCCGGGCTGAGCCACGGCTTCAGCTTGGCGAGTGTCTTTTCCCACTCGGCGCGATCCGGTTTCGGCACATCGCCGAACAGTTTCGACAGCTCACTTGAGACAATGCCTTTAGGCGACACAAACTGATTCATGATCGTCGCTCCGCACGCGAACGCCACAGTCACGCAAGCGCTATAGTTGAAACCATCTCGTAGCTTGAAGCGAGAATGATTCGAAAGTGCGGCTTAAACGCCTGTTGATAACTTGATTCGGTCAGTTCTACTGACCGATTGAGTCGATCCGGAGTCAAAACCCTGTATCACCGCGACCAGCAGCAAAGCCCTGCGAATCTGCGATCATGGCAGCCATGACCGCGACCTCGCCGCCATGCACGCTATACATCGGGTGTGAAATTTTCGAAGCGGGCACAACACGATGATCGAATTTACGGAACTGATGGCGACAATGACCACCGATGGCGACACCTGTTCGGCCACGGCGACCGAGGACTGGCTGCAAGGCCGCACCATGTATGGCGGTCTCTCCGCCGCCTTTTGCGTTCAAAGTGCAACGCGGCAACTGGGCCAGCTGCCGCCGCTGCGTTCCGCGCAGTTCTCCTTCGTGGGACCAGCGGCCGACACGGTGATGATCCGCCCGACGGTGCTGCGCAAAGGCAAGTCGACGGTGTTCGTCGGCGTCGATCTGTTCGGCGAAACCGGCTTCGCGACGCGGGCCACGCTCTGTTACGGCGCGCCGCGACCGTCCGCTGTCTCATACGGCAGCCTGACCGCGCCAGACGTGGCGGAACCGGACGCCTGCCCGCATTTTTTCCGTCCGATTCCCGGGCTGAACTTCGTCCAGCACTTCGACGGCCGGTTCGCCGACGGCAATCCGCCTTTCAGCCAGAGCGAGCATCCGCGCTTCGCCCTCTGGCTGCGCCATCGCGATCCGGCGAGGCCGGCATCGATGCCGGCGCTGGTTGCATTGACGGATGCGCCGCCGCCCGCAGCGCTCGTGAAGTTCGAAAAACCGTCGGGGCCGATCAGCACCATGACATGGGCAATCGATCTCCTGACCGACAAGATCGAAACGCGCGACGGCTGGTGGCTGCTGGAGACGCGCGCCGAAAGCATCCACGACGGCTATTCCAGCCAGGCGACCACGCTGTGGAATGCGGACCGGCAGCCGGTGCTGGTCTCCCGGCAAAATGTGGCGGTGTTCATGTGATGCTGCTTCGATGGACGATGGTTGGCGGGACGGCGTTGGCGGCAGCTTCGCTGCTGACGTCCATCGCCCTTGCCCAGACGCCGCAGCAGATCGCTGAATACCGCCGCAAGCTCACGGAATACACCGCCGTCCGTCAACAGTTTGATGATTCAGCTTCGACCTATTGGAGCACAATCAGCGACAAGCGGCGGGCGCGCAACGCCAAACGGCGCAACGGCGAGACCATCGTCGCCGAAGATTATGTGCTGACCCAGCCGCCGGTCTATAGCGGACCGCCAAAGCCGGTCGATCCGTCCGCTCCGGAGAAACCGCCGACACCGCGCAAGCCGCTTCCGGTTGTGGCGGATTTCCTTGCCAATGCGCGGGAGCACTTCCAATTCATCCCGCGCAAGCCCACCACCGAAATCGAGTACAAGCGCGCCTACGCCAAAGTCGCTTCAAGTTTCGGCCTGACCAGGGATCAGGCCGTCCGCATCTACAGTTTCGAATCCGGCGGCAACGGCAAATACGATGTGCAGGCCGGGCTGGAAGGGTCCGGCGGCCGCGCGATTTCCACCGCGCTCGGCTACAACCAGTTACTGACCACCAACACCATCGGCATTCTGACCGAGCACGGCGGCATGATCGTCAAGACGCTGCGCGAGAAGGCGCATCAGGCTTCGGGGCCGCAGAGGGCCGAACTGGAACGGAAGGCTGCCATCGTCCAGCACATGGTGGCGTTCTGCAAGACGGTGCCGAACCAGTGGAGCGAGCATGAAAAGCTCGGCGTGACGCCACGCGGCATCGGCGTCCACGCCCTCAATCTCGATCTCGATGTCGGACCTATCTTGCAGACGCTGAAGCTGATGGACTCGGTGAATTTCGCCAAGCGCAAAGGATACATGGCACCGCTCAGCGCAGCCGAACTCGAGATGATGAACCTGACGGGCGATGGCAACGGATTCGATATGGTGTCGATGCCGCAGGCGATGCGCAGCATCGTGCCGACATCGAACTTCTTCCAGCGCGGCGGCTACGAGCGCAATCCGGTCGCGATCCGCAACAACGTGGTCTCGAAGCTGCTGGCGGCGACCAACGCCCGGATGGATAACCAGACCGGATTACAGGGCGCCAAAGACCTCGCAGCGGCGTTTTGATGACCTCCGCCTACACTCCATCCAGAATGATGATCGTCGGCTTCCTCGGCAGGGTGTCGCGCGAGACCGAGAACGACCGTTCGGTCCGGATGTCCATCTCGAACTGCCCGTTCATCCGCGCCATGAAATCGCTCAAAGGTGTGGCGAAGCGATGCATCGGCAGCACGATGGAGGAGCGCAGCCGCCGCGTGATCTCCGACATGCCGTCGAGCGAGAGCGTATAGGTGCCGTCAATCGGCACCATCACGATGTCGAGGCGGCCGATCGCGGCGTAGTGCGTCTCGTCGAGTGGGTGATGCAGATGGCCGAGATGACCGATGCACAGGCCCGCCACCTCGAAAATGAAGATCGAGTTGCCGTCCTTCTGCAATGCTTCGGAATCGAACCGGAAGGCGCGTATGTCGGTGGTGACGTTACGGATCAGCACATCGCCAACATTAAGCGCATGGTGCGCCGGCTTGCCGTCCTCGCCCCAACCGCGAAGCACATGGGCGATGCGCGGATCGGGATTGAGCGTGTAATGGGTCGAATGTGCACGGTTCATGGTCACGACATCGGGTGCCTTGCCGGCTGTATAGGCGCCGCTGAAATCGGTGGCGATGGTGACGTTGCCGGCGGTCTCGATGATGTAGGTCGAATGTCCGGCATAGGTGATGGTCACCTCGCCTTTCGCCGCCGCGGCACGGGAGAAGCTGACGAATGTAGCGCGAGGCAACGACTGCGCCATCGCAAGGCACTCGCTCGGCGGCGGCTTCCCCTGAGCCGATGCCGTGAAAGCCGACAGAAGAAGCGCGACACATCCGGCGATCCACTTCATGCGATCCTCTTGGCAGAGTTACGTATGAAGCAGATCACATCCCCGGCGAACGGAAAAGTCTCAGATCGTCGCGAAGTCTCCATGACGGCCGAGCCCGCCGGAAAAGCGCGCCGCGCCGTCAGCGCCTTCCTTAAAGTGAGCCTCGACGCCATTCACCCATTCGCATCGCATGGCCTCGCGCACAGGCAAGCCGTAGGTTTCGATGACGGAGCGGCGATCGGCGCGAACAGCGGCCTGCGGAAACCGCGCGATCTCTCGCGCCATCGCCTCGGCGGCGGCCCGGGCGCCGCCTGGTGCGACGACCTGCTCACACATTCCGATCCGCAGCGCCTCTGCTGCCGGAACCTTGCGCCCGGTCAAAATGATTTCCATCGCCCGGCCCTGGCCGACCAGCCTGGCCAATCGCACGCTTCCGCCGTCCAGCAGCGGGATACCCCAGCGACGGCAATAGACGCCGAAATAGGCGGTCTCCGCCATCACGCGGATATCGCACCACAGCGCGAGCTCCATGCCGCCTGCCACCGCCGGTCCCTCAACGGCTCCGATGACCGGCTTCGATAGCTCGAGCCGCGTCGGGCCAAGCGGCCCGCGCGGCGCATCATTCGCGCCGGTTGGAAACGCCAAACCCTCAACAACGTCGCGCTGGAAGGCCTCCCGGTCGGATAGCGTGCTGGCGTATTTGAGATCCCATCCGGCGCAGAACGCTCCACCCTCGCCCCACAGGACCGCAACACTTGCTGAGTCATCCCGGTCGAATTCCTTGAACGCATCGACCAGCGCATCCGCGCTGTCCGGGTCCATCGCATTACGCGCTGCTTCGAACCGGCTGTGAACGATCGTCCAGACGTTGCCCTGCTTTTCGATTCTGACCACTTTGGTTCTCCCTATTTATTTTGATGTTTCGGCTTTGGTGCGGCTTTACCGGGACGGCTCGCCCTTGCTTGCGGCAGGTTCGGGCTGGGCGCGCCGAGCTGGGCGAGCATCATGCGAAGCAGCAGCCGCGCATCGGTTTCGAGAAATTTCAATCGGCCCGCCATCTGCAGGACGAGCGCGCCGATCATCTGGCTGAACAGCAGTGCGACCCATGGCCTGACGTCGGCGGTTGCGCGCGCCTGCAACTGGCCGAGCGGCTGCGCAATCCGCTCCAATACCTCCCACAGCGCACGATTGAGAGCGTCATCCAGCGTCTTGCCGACACCCTGACGCTTGACGCCGCGAAAGGCATAAAGTCCGAGATTCACCTCGAAGCGATTTTCAAGGTAGTAATCGAGAAAGGCTTCACATCCGGCCGCGACCCGCGCCTCCGGAGTCGCCGCGGATTGCACGGCCTCCGCCACCTGCGCATCGAGCGCGGACAGCGAATGCTGCAGCAAGTCGGCGTAAATCGCTTCCTTGCTTTCGAACAAGGGATAGATCGCGCCAGTCGAGCACCCTGCACGCAGCGCGATTCCCCGCATGGTCGCGCCTTCGAGCCCCGCTTCGGCAAATTCCTCCCGCGCGGCGCGCAGCAGCAGCTCCCGCTTCGCTGTCTTGACGCTTCGCGACCAAACTTGAGCCATTTCGGTGTCTCGTTGCTGTTCAATAACAATGTTATTATTAAAAAACGATAGTTGTCAATCGCCGGAGAGGATCGCCGTCGGCTGCGCCGGACAGCCGGATGCGTTATGCGACGCCGCCGGATGAACCACAGAGACTTCTCATTAAACCAGGCAGACCAGGACGGCCGGTCGGGTCGCACATGCGATTACAAAAGCGTTTGGAAAGCGCGAAGGTCGAGACTAGATAACGAAATCACGCTCGATTTCATCGCCCGCGATGCGAGCGATACGATCATCATCGTGCGCTCGGTTATGAGACATTTTGGACGGCGATCAGGCGCTGATTTTCTTGTCGGAAAAATGAATGATTGCTTGCTCGTTGAGTCCGTGAAGGAGACTTGAATGTTTAATGCGAAATCTACCACCGACGACGTTCTCTCGGGCCTCGATCTCACCGGCAAACGCGTGCTCGTTACCGGCGTATCGGCCGGGCTCGGGGTCGAGACCGCGCGCGCGCTCGCCGCGCATGGCGCGCACGTCGTCGGCACGGCACGCAACCTTGCCAAGGCGCGAATGGCGACGTCCGGAATCGCCGGTCTGGAGTTGATCGAGCTGGATCTCGCCTCGCTGGCCAGCATCCGCGCCGCTACGAATGCCCTCAACGCAAAGGGCGATCTGTTCGACGTCGTCATTGCCAATGCCGGGGTGATGATGGCCGAGTTAGGCAGGACCGAAGACGGCTTTGAAACGCAGTTCGGCACAAACTATCTTGGCCATTTCACTTTCGTGAACCGCATCGCGTCCCTGATCCGTTCGGGCGGGCGGGTTGTCATCCTGGCGTCAGGCGGTCATCGTTTCTCCGACGTCGATCTCGACGATCCGGGTTTCGAGGCGACGCCTTACAAACCCTTTGTCGCCTACGGCCGCTCGAAGACTGCAAGCATCCTGTTCGCCGTCGAGTTCGACCGTCGTCACAGGGGACGAGGCGTGCGGGCGACGGCCGTCCATCCCGGCGCCGTCTCCACCGAATTCGGCCGGCATATGACCCCCGAATCGACGCAAGCGCTGTTAGAGGCGCTCGAAGCCGACCGCCGAGCTGGCGCACCGGAGGTCGAAAACAAATCGATCCCCCAAGCGGCCGCGACCTCGCTATGGGCCGCCCTCGTGGCCCCGGCCGATATGGTGGGCGGACGTTATTGCGAGGATTGCTCGGTCGCCGAAATCAGCGAAGAGAACTGGGTCACAGGTGGCGGCGTGCGAGGCTATGCGCTCGATCCCGAGCGTGCGAAATCGCTGTGGGCTCTCAGCGAGCGGATGGTTGGTGAAACCTTCTGAGCGCAAAAAGAGCCATAGCCCGGCGCGGCAGCCATAAGCCTCTGACTTTTCATCAGTTCTGTGGAAACAATCGCTTGGGAAGGCGATGGTGCCCAGGGGCGGGATCGAACCACCGACACTGCGATTTTCAGTCGCATGCTCTACCAACTGAGCTACCTGGGCGTCGCCCCGAACGCTGGCCGGGGAGAGCGCCGGTTTATAGTGAGACCAGGCGGCGCTGTCCAGCCACCGGCGGATTTTCCCCGTCTGCTATCCCGGGCGCGGTGCCCTCGCAAAACCCGTCCGGATTCAAGGGCTTCCAGCCGGGCTCGGATGGCCTATTTCGGCTCGTCCATATCGTCCTCGTCGTCGGTCTCGCGCGCCGGAATGGCGTAGGAGCCCGAGAGCCAGCGGTTCAGGTCGACATCCCGACAGCGCTCCGAACAGAACGGCTTCGACGCCTCGACCGACGGCTTGCCGCAGATCGGACAGGGTTTCGCGGCCTGCGAGCGTTTTGCGCCCTCAACTGGCATTCAACCAGCCGAAGCGAATCGGGAAGCCTTCACCGCCCATCAGCGCAGTGGTCTCATAAAGCGGCAATCCGACAACATTGGTATAGGAGCCGACCAGCTTCACGACGAACGATCCCGCGATGCCCTGCACCGCATAGCCGCCGGCCTTTCCGCGCCATTCGCCGGAGCCGATATAGGCCTGAATGTCGTCCTCGCTCAGCCGCTTGAAACGCACCCGCGTTTCCACCAGCCGCTGGCGGAACGTTTCGCGCGGCGTCACCAGGCAGATCGCGGTGTAGACGCGGTGGTTGCGGCCCGACAGCAGCCGCAGGCACTGCGACGCCTCGTCCACCAGTTCGGCCTTCGGCAGAATGCGGCGCCCGACCGCGACCACGGTATCGGCGGCGAGAATATACGCCCCCCGCAATTCGTCATCGAGCTGCACCGATTTCAGCGCCGCATCGGCCTTGGCGCGGGCGAGGCGGTTGGCGCAGGCGCGCGGCAACTCGCCGCGTTTCGGCGTCTCGTCCACGTCGGCGGGGCGCAGCGCATCGGGCTCGATGCCGGCCTGGTTCAGCAGGCTGAGACGCCGCGGCGAGCCGGAGGCGAGAACGAATTTGGGACGGCCGAGCATGCGGGATTTATCGATTTCGGTCAGGGGGTCAGTGGGCGCGGAAACTATCCGAAGGCCATCGCCGCGACAACCGCGCCGGGCACGGGAAGTCCCGGATTCGGGTGATTTTTGCGCGCCACCCAGGCCACAAGTCTAGCGTGACGGCCAAGCCCAGGCCGGAGGATCGCCGCCTTGCACGACCGTCTGGCCCAGTTCCTTCTCCAGCAAGATCTGCCGGCTGGTTTCCTCCCCTTCGAGCGCGGCAACCAGTTCTGGCGCATGCGAGACAACGACGATCTGCGAGCGTGTGGCGGCGCGCGCGATCAGCCGGCCCAGAGGAGCCAGCAAATCCGGATGCAGGCTGGTTTCGGGCTCGTTCAGGATCATCAGTTCGGGCGGCCGTGGCGACAGCAATGCCGCGACAAGAAGCAGATAACGGAGCGTGCCGTCGGAAAGCTCGGATGTCTTCAAGGTCCGGAGCAGACCGTGCTGCATCATCTCCAGTTCAAAGTAGCCGTCGGCGACGGTTACATTCAGGCTGGCACCGGGAAATGCATCGGCAATCGTTTCGGCCAGTTCCTCGGGATCGCCGATTTCGACAATGGTCCGGATCGCCGCCGCCAGATCTGCACCGTCGCCGGCGAGCACCGGCGTGTAAGTCCCGACCTGCGGACGGCGCGACGGTGCGTCGCGATCGGTGCGCAAATGGTCGTAGAACCGCCAGTCGCGCATCCGTTCGCGCAGCACGAGAAGCTCCAGCCCGTCATGCGGATCGGCGCCATGCGTCATCATGCTATCGAAGGTTGCCAGATTGCGAAGCGTGTCGCGCCATGCGCCGCTCTCCTGGCGAATACGGACATGCGGACCGCGCCGTTCGGCGAATGCATTTGCGCGGCCAAGCAATTCCCCGGTCCACATGCTTTCGGCCTTGATCTCCGGATCGCGGGAGAAAAAAGAACTCTCCGCCGGAACCGGCAATCCGAGATCGATCGCATATCCATAGTCCCGGCCGGCAAATCCGAGCTTCAGTCCAACCGGCCTGCTGCGCCTCGTTCCTTCCACGGCCTGCGCGCCCGCCTTCATGCCGCGCGAGAAATTCTCCGGTCCGGCCCAGAGCGTGGATTGCAATCCGCCCTCGGCAGCCAGCGACTGGATCACCCGCCCTTGCGCAATGTCAGCAAGAAGCTTGAGCGAGCGATAAAGACTGGATTTCCCGCTGCCGTTGGCGCCGGTCACCACATTGAGCGGCCCGAGTTCGAGGCGGATATCACGCAACGACCGGTATCCGGAGATCGCGAGCCGCGTGATCATGATCGCTTACTCGTTGGCCATGCCGGGCGGCGCAAAACGCTCGCGGATACGCTGCCGCAGGCTGTCCCGCACATGCCGGTAGGCATCGAGCTGCAATTCGCGGCGGCCCTCGACGCCGACCGGATCTGGCGTCGGCCAGTACTCCACCTCGGTCGCCGAGGTCGTGGTCAGTTGCAGCGCCTTGTGGTGCGCCTCCGGGGAGAGCGTGACGATCAGATCGAAGTTGAGTCCCTCCCAGTCTTCGAGGTCCGCGACGGTCCACGGCTTATGGTTTGAAATATCGAGGCCGATTTCCTTCATCACCGCAACGGCGAACGGATCGAGGTCTGCCTTGCTGACGCCCGCCGACTGTACATAGAGCCCGCGCGGAACCAGGTGCCGCAGCAATGCCGCCGCCGTCGGTGACCGGACGCTATTCTGCCCGCACATGAAGAGAACGGCCTGCGGGGAACGCGCCATCCGTCAGGCGCTCCCCCGGACGGCGCGAATGAAATCCCCGTGCGCGTCCCTCGTGCGTTTCAAACGGCGCAAGATCCGATCCGGAAACAGATTGTCATCTTTCGGGATCATGCGCCGCCGCCCTCGCCCTTCCAGTGCAGCACCGAGATCAGCGTGAACAGGCGGCGCGCGGTCTCGAAATCGACCCGCACCTTGCCTTCAAGCCGCTCCATCAAGGTGCGCGAGCCTTCGTCGTGAACGCCCTTGCGGCCCATATCGATGGCTTCGATCTTGTCCGGGGTCGCAGTGCGGATCGCCTGATAGTAGCTGTCGCAGATCATGAAGTAGTCCTTCACGATCCTGCGGAACGGCGTCAGCGACAACAGATGCACGACCACCGGCGAGCCGTCCTCGCGCTTGATGTCGAACATCAGCCGGTTGCCGGTAATGCCGATGTGCAGCGTGAACGGGCCGGTGAAATCTCCCTCCGGCACAAACAGGTTCTGCTCGATCAGGTCGTAGATCGCGATGGCGCGCTCGTGCTCGATGTCAGGCCCCGACCGCCCGATGGATTCTTCATCGAGCGTCACCGCGACGACGCGGTTTCTGGAATCGTCGCCTGGCGCGGGCTTGGTCATGGCAGATTAAGCCGCAGTCCAACCGACCGCGCATGGGCATCGAGGCCCTCGGCCTTGCCCAGCGTCATCGCAGCCGGTCCCAGCGCGCGGAGCTGATCCGGTCCGCATTTCAGGATTGAGGTCCGCTTCATGAAATCGAGCACGCCGAGGCCCGACGAGAACCGCGCCGAACGCGCCGTCGGCAACACGTGGTTCGATCCGCCGACATAGTCGCCAATGGCTTCCGGCGTGTGCGCACCGAGGAAAATCGCGCCCGCATTGCGGATGCGCGCGCTGATGCCCTCGGGATCTGCGGTCATGATCTCCAGATGTTCGGCGGCGATGGCATTAGCCAGCGTCACCGCTTCATCAAGCGCCTTCACCAGGATGATCGCGCCAAAATCGTTCCATGAGGCGCGCGCGATGTCGGCGCGCGGGAGCGTCGTCAGTTGCGCCTCGACGGCACGCTCGACATCGTTCGCCAGCGCCTCGTCGTCGGTGATGAGGATCGACTGCGCATTGACGTCGTGCTCGGCCTGCGCCAGCAGATCGGCCGCGATCCAGCTGGCGTTGGCGCTGCGATCCGCGATCACCAGCACTTCGGACGGGCCGGCGATCATGTCGATGCCGACCTTGCCGAACACCAGACGTTTCGCGGCGGCCACATAGGCGTTGCCCGGACCGACGATCTTCGCCACCGGAGCGATGGTCGCGGTGCCATAGGCCAGCGCCGCCACCGCCTGCGCGCCGCCGACGCGGTAGATTTCGGACACGCCGCCAAGCTGCGCCGCCGCCAGCACCAGCGGATTGAGCTTGCCGTCGGGCGACGGCACCACCATCACCACGCGCTCGACGCCTGCGACCTTCGCCGGCACGGCGTTCATCAGCACCGACGATGGATAGGCGGCGGTGCCGCCCGGAACATAAAGCCCCACCGCCTCGATGGCGCTCCAGCGCCAGCCGAGATCGACACCGGCCGCGTCGGTGAAGCGCTCGTCCTTCGGCAGCTGTCGCCGATGGAAAGTCTCGATACGGTCCCGCGCGAATTTCAACGCGTCCAGCGTCGCCGCGTCACAGGATTTCACCGCCGCATCGATTTCCGCAGGCGCGATCCGCAGACCCTTGGCGTCTATATCCAGCCGGTCGAACTTCTTGGTTGCCGCGATCAGCGCCGCGTCGCCGTGCTTTGCCACGTCATCCACGATGGCGCGCGCCGCCGCGTCGATGTCGGCGGAGACTTCCCGCTTCATGTCGAGAAAGGCGTTGAAGCGCGCGGTGAAATCGGCGCTGTGGCTGGTGAGGCGGATGGGCATTCCAGGGTCCGGCAAATCTTGAAAGACGTCGTGATTGGCGCGATGCCGGATCACCGTCAACCCATAACATTCCTGAAGTCGAACCGCGAGCGGGACGGCCCAGATTGATGGCTAAATGTCTGTGTCCGCAGGCAGATCGCGCCCGGTCGCCGGATCGGGGACATGCGCGTCCGGGCCGAGATCGGCCAGTTCGCACTCGAGGCATTCAACCTCCAGCCGCAGCACCCCGCCGCTGGCAAACAACAGCAGCACCTCGCCGCCGGGCTTCTTGCCCGGGTAAAACTCCAACCCAAGCAGGGTGAGCGCCAGTTCCGATGCCGCCATGTCGATGTCGCGCGACCGGCACGACAGCACGCGGTCGAACCGGAGCGCCGAAATCAGCCGGCGCGGTTCGCACTGGCCTGCGAGAATTTCCTCGCAATCCGGGCGGCGCATGCCGATGACGAGCCGGTTCTCGGCGGGACGCCACAGGATATCGCCCGCGACTACGGCCGCGTCCTGAACATGCGCCGAGATCACGGCGAGATCGTCTTCGTCGAGGGCCGCAAGCTTGCGTTGAGACGATTTGCGCTGAGACACTTTGTTCTGAGACATGGCCCCCGCCTTGAATTTACCCGCTGATGCGCTCGATTGTGGCGCCGCAGGCCGACAGCTTCTCTTCCAGACGCTCAAAACCACGGTCCAGATGATAGATGCGGTTCACCATGGTCTCGCCTTCGGCGGCCAAGCCCGCGATCACCAGCGACACCGAAGCGCGCAGGTCGGTCGCCATCACCGGCGCACCGCGCAATTTCGAGATTCCCTCGATGGTGGCGGTCTCGCCGTCGAGATGAATTCGCGCGCCAAACCGGGCCAGTTCCTGAACGTGCATGAAGCGGTTTTCGAAAATCGTCTCGGTGATGTGCGACGAGCCCTTCGCGCACGCCATCAGCGCCATCAGTTGCGCCTGCAGGTCAGTCGGGAAACCGGGGAACGGCGCGGTCGAAACCGTGACCGGCCTGATGCCTGCGCCGTTGCGGGTGACGCGGATGCCTTCATTGTTCGGCGTGATCGTCGCGCCGGCCTGCGTCAGCACATCGAGCGCCGATTGCAGCAGTTCGGGCCGCGCGCCGGCCAGTTGCACGTCGCCGCCGGTCATCGCCACCGCCATGGCATAGGTGCCGGTCTCGATGCGATCCGGCAACACGGTGTGCCGCGCGCCGTGCAGCTTGGCGACGCCTTCGATGACGATGCGCGAGGTGCCCGCGCCAGTGATCTTCGCGCCCATCTTGTTCAGGCAGTCGGCGACATCGACGATCTCGGGCTCGCAGGCGGCATTGGTGATGACCGTGGTGCCCTTGGCGAGCGTCGCCGCCATCAGCGCCACATGGGTGCCGCTGACCGTGACCTTCGGAAAGTCGATTTCCGCGCCGATCAAGCCCTTCGGCGCTTTCGCGATCACATAGCCGCCGTCGATCTGAATTTCGGCGCCGAGCTTTTCCAGCGCCATGATCAGCAGGTCGACAGGCCGGGTGCCGATGGCGCAGCCGCCGGGCAGCGAGACCTTCGCTTCGCCCATCCGCGCCAACAGCGGCGCGATCACCCAGAAGCTGGCCCGCATGGTGGAGACCAGTTCATAGGGCGCGGTGGTATCGATGATGTTGGCCGCTGAAATATGCAGGGTCTGGCCCTGATATTCGTGGTCGCCGGGGCGTTTGCCCGCCGACATGATGTCGATGCCGTGGTTGCCGAGAATGCGCTGCACCTGCGCGACGTCGGCCAGGCGCGGTACATTGTCGAGGATCAGGGTCTCTTCGGTCAGCAGGCTGGCAATCATCAACGGCAGGGCGGCGTTCTTCGCGCCCGAGATGGGGATCGTGCCATTGAGTTTATTGCCGCCGACGATGCGAATGCGATCCATGCCCAACCTGCCCTGTTCCGGATAATGGCTTTTAGCGCGTTTCGTGGGGGGTGGAAACCGCGCGCCGGACGCCCAAAAGGCCCGGCACATCAGCTTAATACCTTAAAAATCGCTCGAATTGTGTCGATACGGCCAGCCGGAGCGGCTTTTCGAGCGACCCACGCCCGATGGTCGCCTGACCATGCAGGACGTCAGACCTTCGGGAAATCCTCGCTCTCGAGAATCGTCTTGGAATAGCCGCGCTTCGCCACGCCCAGCATGGCGCGGCCGATCTCCTCGGTGGTGGTGACGTATTTCGGCGCGACCCGATGCAAAAGCGCCCACAGCGGCGCGGTGGCGAGATAGATCGCATGAACCCAGGCCGTCTTGGACCGCGCGCCGTGTAGCGGCTGGATCGCGCCGGGGCGGAACATGTAGGCCGCCCTGAACGGCAGCTTGAGCAGGTCGTTCTCGGTCTTGCCTTTGACGCGCGCCCACATCACCCGGCCCTGCTCGGTGCTGTCGGTACCCGCGCCGGTTACGTAGATAAATGTCATGGCGGGATTGAGCCGGGCCAGCGTCCGTGCCGCCGCCAGCGTGACGTCATAGGTGATGCGGCGGTAGTCGTCCTCACTCATGCCCAGCGAGGAAATCCCGAGGCAGAAGAAGCAGGCGTCATAGCCCGTCATGTCTTTTTCGATAGTGGAGAAGTCCAGCAAATCCGCGTGCACGATCTCGCGCAACTTCGGACTTCGCTGCCCGGTGGCACTGCGGCCGACAGTCAAAACCTGCGCCACGTCGGGATCGAGCAGGCATTCGCGCAGAACGCCCTGCCCGACCATGCCAGTTGCGCCGAAGACAATGACTTTCATCGACGCTCCCTTTGTCAGGCGCGCGTCACGCCGTCTTGAATCGCCTGATGCCAAGCACGATCAGAAAAATGAAAAACAGCAGCACGATCCCTTGCGTGATCGCGAACGGCGGCTCCGATCCGGTCGGCGCATAGACGTTCAGCAACGCGACCTTCTGGAAGGACTGCGCCACCAGAACGAAGACGTTGAACCAGAGCGCAAGCATCGCGGTTACCACATAGACCGTCCGCCAGATCCCGGCGAGGCCCTTGCCGTACAGCGCATAGACCGCGATCGCCAGCAGCGCCAGCGAGATGATCGCAACGATATGCGACGGCAGCAGCTTGGTGAAGGGAAACAGGAAGCCGGTCGCGTTGGTGAGGATTGTCAGGATGAGAAACCAGACCGTCCAGCCGGACAGCCTGTTGGATGCGAGCATGCCACCCGCCACGATGAAACCGAGTGCGATAGCGATCATGCTGATGATGAGGTGTAAAACGGTAAAACCCGCCAAAGACATGCCTAAAATCATGGTGCGTCCCCTTTAGAACTGCTCCAAAGCTACAGCATGCATGCAGCCGCGCAACGGGGCTTCGACGGTCCGATAACGGTTTTGTGTGAATGACATGATCTTTTGGATCGCACGTCGCACAAAGAGCGATCACTGGTTGAGAAAATCCACCAGTTTCGGAATCACCTGGCCCGGCGCTTCTTCCATCAGCCAGTGTCCCGAGCCTTTGACGATGACGCCATCGACATTGGTTGCGACCAGCTTGCCCTGCTCGATCAGGAAAACGCCGCCGGCCTTTTCGCCGGAAAGAACCAGCATCGGCATGGGCAATTTGGTTTTGGCAAAGTCGGCAAAATCATCCGCATCCTTCTCGAACGCGCGGAATACCTCGAAGCCCGCCTTCATGTGCCCCGGCTGCGCATAGGCCCGGGCGTAGAATTTCCGGTCCTTCTCCGGGATGGATTTCGCGGGATCGGCAGCGAAGTCATTCCAGAAATGTTCGAAGTAGATGCGCTCGCGGCCCTTGACCAGCGCCAGCGGCGTCTTGCCGTAGAAATGGAAATGCCAGAGATCGCGCAATAGCCAGACGCTCTTCCAGTCACCGACGCCAGGCAGAAAAGCGTCCATCAGCACGATGCGATCGACTTCCGCGGGGTATTGCGCGGCGTAGGCATAGGCGACCATGAGCCCGATGTCGTGACCGACGATCTTCACTTTCGGATAGCCGAGGCTTTTCACCAGCGCGTGGATGTCCTGCGCCATTTCCTTCTTGGTGTAGCCACTCTCCGGCGCGGCGGATTTGCCGAAGCCCCGCAGGTCCGGCGCGATCACCGTGTGGTTGTTCGCAAGTCCCGGAAACAGCGGCCGCCACATATGTCCCGTCTCGGCGTAACCATGCAGCAGCACCACGGGATCGCCCTTGCCGGCAATGAGGTAATGCAGCTTCACCCCGTTCACGTCGGCAAAGCGGCTCTGCGGCGCCTGCGCGACGGCGCCGCGCGGCGATGCCAGAACCAGCGACGACACCATCAGAAGGAAGGCCGCCGTGATGCGGAGATAACGCATTCTGAAATTCCTTTGAAAATCGAAACGGGAGCGTGAGGACGGCAAACGCCGTTGGCAAGCGCAGATAATCAGCAAGCGTAGCTTAGTAATAGCGCGGGATAGGACCGTCGTGCGGCGTCTTCCGGTTCGACAGATCGAACATGACCCGATCGATATAGCACCAGCCCCAGCCCTCCGGCGGATCATAACCTTCGATAACGGGATGTTGAGTGGCGTGGAAATGTTTCGTCGCATGCTTGTTGGGCGAATCGTCACAGCAGCCGACATGGCCGCAGGTCCGACAAATCCGCAGATGAAGCCAGACATCGCCGGTCTTCAGGCACTCCTCGCATCCGAGAGCGCTCGGCGTGACATCCCGGATATCGGCGATGTGCTTGCAGGGCATGTGACCGCCTTTCGATGCGAGCGCTGTGCGCTTCAGTATTCCGCCGTCTGGACAACCGGTGCCGGTTTGGCACTAAGAAACCCGTGCAGCGCGGCCACCACCTGCGCGCCCTCGCCAATCGCGCCGCCGACGCGCTTGACCGAACCGGCGCGCACATCGCCGACCGCGAAGACACCCGGTACCGACGTCTCAAGACCTGACACCGGCTTGCCTTCCTCGCATTGTGAGCCGGTCACGACGAAGCCCGTGCGATCAAGTTCGACACCGCACCCCTTCAGCCATGCGGTGGCCGGATCGGCCCCCACAAACAGAAAGACATTGCGAACCTCTTCCTCGGTCTCAATGCCGGTGCGGCGGTTGCGCCAGCGAACACGATCGAGCCCGCCGTCCGCCGCGCCGTCCAGCTCCACGATCTCGGTGTTGATCATAAGTTCGATATTTGGCGTCGCCATGATGCGATCTATCAGGTAGCGCGACATGCTGTCGGCCAGACCGCCGCTGCGGATCATCATGCGGACGCGCTTGGCGTGTCCGGACAGAAACACCGCGGCCTGTCCGGCGGAATTGCCCCCGCCAACCAGAATAACGTCCTGCTGGGCGCACAGCCGTCCTTCGATCGGCGATGCCCAATACCAGACGCCACGTCCCTCGAACCTGTCGAGATTCGCGATGACCGGCCGCCGGTAACGCGCGCCGCTGGCAACAACGATAGATTTCGCCTTCAGGAAATGCCCGCATTCGGTGGCAAGGCCGAATGCGCCATCGCTTTTGCTGCAATCGAGCGAGCGGGCTTCGACTGGAATCATCATGTCCGCGCCGAATTTCTGTGCCTGAGTATAAGCGCGCCCGGCCAGCGCCTGCCCGGAGATGCCGGTCGGAAACCCGAGGTAGTTTTCGATGCGCGCGCTGGCGCCCGCCTGACCGCCGAAATGGCGCGCGTCGAGCACCGCCACCGTCAACCCCTCGGACGCCGCATACACCGCCGTAGCCAGCCCGGCGGGACCACCACCGACGATGGCGACGTCGTAGAGCTTGTCCTTGACGCTGCCGCCGATCATTCCCATCGCGTAGGCGAGTTCGGTTTCCGGCGGATTGCGCAGCACTGTTCCGTCGGGACACACCACCAGCGGCAGGTCGGCCGGCGACGGCGAATAGCGCGCGATCAGGTCGGCGGCGTCCTTGTCAGTGGCCGGATCAAGCAGATGATAGGGGTGACCGTTGCGGGACAGAAAGCCCTGAAGCCGCACCACATCGCCCAGCGCCGGTGACCCGATCAGCACCGGGCCGCCGACGCCGCCCTCAATCAGACTGACGCGGCGAAGGATCAGAGCGCGCATGATGCGCTCCCCGAGATCAGCTTCGGCCACCAGCAGCGCGCGCAGACTGTCCGATGGAATGAGCAGCGTTTCCACATCACCCTCGGCGGTGCCGTCCACCAGGGCTTGCCGGCCTGAGAGCTGTCCGACCTCCGCCAGAAACTGGCCTGGGCCCTGCTCGATCACCGGCGTGACATGACCCATGCCGTCGCGCTGAGCGACGGCGACGTGCCCCGAGAGCACGACGAACATGCCCGGACCGGGCTTGCCGGTCTCGAACAGCCGCTCGCCGTCCTTATAGCGCCGAACCTCACCGAACCGGCGCATGCGGTCGATCTCGGCGCCGGTCAGGGCCGGGAATGTCTGCTCATATCGCGGAAAGGCCTGCATCGCGGACGCCGACGGCGCGCTTTCCACTTCGACTGTATCTGCCGCCATGCCGCTCGCGCCCTATCGAACAAAAATACAACGACCGAAGGCCGTCTCCTGTTCAGCTAGATCGTGTCTGCACGGCCAGCAATCAAGCAAGCAAGAAAGATGTGCAGCCAGCGCTACCCATCGCGGTCTCGCGAACCGGCGGCCGCCTCCTGCGTTCCGTCGCGCGCCTTGGCGTCGGCCCTGGCATCGTCTTCCGGCGTGATGATCGCCATGCCCGCGCGGCCCCGGGCCTGCGATTTGCGGCGCTTCAGATTATCGCGCAGCGCCGCTTTCAGCCGCTCCTCCCGGACCGACCTTGCGTTCCGTTCCTTGTTGCTGACATCGTCCGTCATGACAGGCTCGCTTGCATGTTTCCTTGACCGGGATCGCCGGTACAGGACTATGAGGCAGTATCGGACACGACGATCCGGCAGACAATGTGGACAGGGAGAACGCGATGACAACAGAGGCACCGGGACTTGCACCTTCGGCGCAGGAGACTCTCAAAAACTGGCATCGTTTTGTCGAAAGCCGGAATGTCGATGTGCTGCGGCCGCTTTTTGCGGAAACCACGGTGTTCCGCTCGCCGTTCGTCCATCTGCCCATTCCGGGACGTCCGGCCAGCCTGCTGATCCTCGGCGCGGTGGTGCAGATTTTCGAGAACTTCCGCTATCACCGCACTTTCGTGGCCGGATCGCACGATGTGGCGCTGGAATTCAGCGCCAATATCGGCGAACTGGACCTGAAGGGGATCGATCTGGTGAAATTCGACGCCAGCGGCAAGATCATCGAATTCGAGGTGATGGTCCGTCCTTTCAAGGCCTTGCAGGCGCTAAGCACGCAAATGAGCGACCGGATCGGCCCGGAACTGGCGAAATACAAGCCGGCCAGGGCGGCCTCGGCCTGATCTGTTCCGCCCAAACAGCGCCGCTCCGTGCTTGCGCCGCCCATGGCCTTATGGCAAAGGAACGCGCGCCCTTAAGAGGCTTTTAGCTGATTCACGTACACGGTACGTTCTTGGCTTTTTCTCGTCTGGCGTTCGCTGCCGTAGCTCAGTGGTAGAGCACTCCATTGGTAATGGAGAGGTCGACAGTTCAATCCTGTCTGGCAGCACCAGCCCTTCCTCTAAACCGTTGAATTTTAACTTATTCAGCGCCCGGCCGGGCGCGAACTAATCGCAGACATCCGATCAGATCGCCCCAGCCAACGAAGCACGAGACTATTCACCTTTGAGACCTGCTTCGCGGATCAGCGCACTCCACTTGCGCGTTTCGTCATCGATGAATTTTCCGAATTCGGCGGCGCGACCACTGCGCACCTCCAACCCCTGGACAAACAGCTTTTGTTTTACCTCGGGATTGGTCAGCGCGCGATTGACCTCGTCCTGCAGGCGATCGACGATCGATTGCGGGGTCGCCCCCTGCGCCATGAAGCCATACCAGCCGGCAGCAACCACGTTCGGGAAGCCCTGCTCGCGCAAGGTCGGAGCCTCCGGATAGATAAGACTGCGTTCGGCCGAAGCCACGCCCAGCACCCGGAACTTGCCGCTCTGGACATAGGGCAGCGCCGTGCTGATCGCGGTGAGCGTGCCGTCAACGCGTCCGGCCAGCAATTCGGTATAAGCCATGGCGTCACCACGGAACGGGACATTCAGCCCTTTGACCCCGGCGTCCCGGAACAGTAATTCGGCCGCCAGATGCGGCTGCGAACCGGGACCCGGCGACGCAAAGGTCAGGCCGTCCGGCCGCGACTTTCCGTAGGCAATCATCTCCGGCAAGGTTTTGAACGGCGCTTCTGCGCTGATGATCAGAAAGATCGGAGCCACGACAGCCATCGCCACCGGCTGCAGATCCTTGCGCGGATCGTAGTTCAGCTTGCCGAACAACGCTTCCGCCGTTGCATAGGGCGCTGCCGCGTAAAGGAACGTGTATCCGTCCGGCGCAGCATGGGCGACGAGTTCGTTGGCGATGCGCGTACCGGCACCGGGCTTGTTTTCGACAATGACCTGCTGGCCCAGGCTCCGTTCCAATTGCTCGGCCAGAATTCGTAGCGAAATGTCGTTGGCGCCGCCGGCTCCGTAAGGAGAAATAAGCCGCACAAGCCGCGAAGGCCATTTGTCCTGCGCGAAAGCCCGATAGCCGGAGGCCGGGACAAGCCCGGCAGCGGCGGTGCCCAGAAGGGTTCGTCGCGTCACGCTCATGGCCGTGCCCCGCAAGCAAGAATCGGCTTTTCGGTCGATGGTCCGGCCAGTGCTCTGGACCATTCGCGCATGGATTGATCGACTTGATTCCACCATTGTGTCATCTCCCTGTCTGAATCGGCGTCGTGTCTTCAGAGACAAGGCGCGTTGCGAGCGCGCTGAGCCGGGCTATTTTGTCTTCGTCTTCTTCTTGTGATGTTCGCGAGATTCCCTGACCGGCTCGGGTGCGTTGACCAGCGAGATATTCTGAAAGAATAGCGTTGGTCTCGCGGATTATCTCAGAAATTGTCTGAAACGACGCAGGGAAAAGACAAACAGAATCGCTCCTATGCCCAAAAGGGCTGCGAACTGCGGCCACACCAGATCAAGTCCGGCGCCGCGGAACAGGATTGACTGCGCCAGAATGACGAAGTGCGTATTTGGCGCAGCGAGCATGATGTACTGAATCACATCCGGCATGCTCTCGCGCGGAGTCATGCCTCCCGACAACACCTGAAGCGGCATCAGAAAGAGCATCAGCAGCAGCCCAAACTGCGGCATGGTGCCGGCCATCGTCGCCAGAAAAATGCCCATGCAGGTCGTCGCGAACAAATGCAGGGCCGCGCCGAACAGGAACAGCGCCATCGACCCCTGTATGGGAACCGACAGCAATCCCTCGACCACGAATATGAGCGACACACTGGAAGCAACGAGTACGACCAGACCCATCGACCAGATTTTGCTCGCCATGAGTTCAAACGGGGTGACCGGCATGACAAGGAGATGCTCAATCGTCCCGTGCTCGCGTTCGCGGATCAACGCCGCGCCGGTCAGGATGATCGACAACATGGTGATGGCATCGATGACTTCATGAATGGCACCGAACCAGCCCTTGTTGAGCTCGGGATTGAAGCGCGCGCGCAAGGCCAGGTCGACCGGCACTGCGGCTGTACTGCGGTGACGGCTGAGAAACTCGTCGATCTCGCCGCTGACGATGGACTGGATATAGCCGCCGCCGGTGAACGCTTGAGACATGCGGGTGGCGTCGATGTTGAGCTGAATCGCCGGCGACTTGCCCGCCAGCAGATCGCGCTGGAAGTTCGGGGGGATATCGAGCGCGAAGGTGTCGAGTCCGGCATCCATGCGGCTGTCCATCTCGCGCTGGGTGATCAGGCGGGGGATCGAGAAATAGGGCGGATTGAACGCCGCGATGATGCGCGAGGATACCGGCGACTGGTCCTCGTCGACCACCGCGATGGCCGCCATGTTGAGCGTCTCGGGCATCGCTTTCGACCCGGTATAGATCGAGATCGTGAAGGCGTAGACAATCAGCACAAGCAGCATCGGATCGCGGGCGAGGCCGCGCAATTCCTTGATGCCGAGCTGGACGATATTGGCGACGCGCATGGCTAGCTCGCCTGTTTTTTGAGGAGTAACGCGCCGAGGCCGAGCAGCACCGGAAGGGCAAGGAGCAGTGGCAGGAAATCTCCCGCCAGATCGCGGAAGTCGAGTGCCTTGGAAAACGCGCCACGAGAAATGGTAACAAAATAAGTTGTCGGATAGATGCGCCCGATCAGGGCACCGGCGCCCTGGAGCGACGACACCGGATCGATCAGGCCCGAAAACTGCATGGCGGGTATCAGCGTGATGAGCGACGTTCCAAAGATGGCGGCGATCTGGCTCTTCATGAAGGTTGAGATGAGAAGCCCCATCGCGGTCGCGACCGTCACATAGAGGAAAGCACCGCAGGTGTATGCGACGGCGCTGCCGGTGAACGGAACGCGGAAGACGAGGATCGCAAATGCCGTCAGCAGAATGAAATTCAGCATCGCCAGCACCACATAGGGAATCTGTTTGCCGACCAGGAATTCCAGCCGTGTCACCGGCGTAACGTAGAAATTGACGATCGAACCGAGTTCCTTTTCGCGGACAACGCTGAGCGCCGCCAGCATCGAAGGGATCATCATGAGCAGGAGCGGAATCACGCCCGGCGTCATGGCAACCAGACTCTTGACGTCGGGGTTGTAACGGTAGCGGACCTCAAGCCGGAATGAGCCGGCGGTTGCGGCGGTACCGTAGAGTTCGCGCGCCTTCTGCGAGAGCCAGCTCGCATGCATCGCCTGCACATAGCCGCGCGCGGTCTCCGCCCGCGACGGCATGGCGCCGTCGATCCAGGCGCCAATCTGGACGGCGTGGCCGCGCGCAACGTCGCGGCCGAAGCCCGGCGGAATCTCGATTGCCAGGCTCAGTTCGCCGTTGCGCATGCGTTCGTCGAGATCGGCGTAATCGGTGATCGGAGCCTTCTCGCTAAAGTAACGCGAACCGGAGATCTGCAGGGCATAGTCACGGCTGATGGTGGTGTCGTCGCGGTCGAGAACGGCAAAGGACAGGTTCTCAAGGTCCATGCTGATGCCGTAGCCCATCACAAACAGCAGAAGAACGCTGCCGATGGTGGCGAGGGTGGCGCGGATCGGATCGCGGCGCAGTTCAAGCGATTCGCGCTGCGTGTAGGCGAACATCCGCCGCGGGTCGAACCAGCGCCGCGCGCGCCGGGCGCTGCCGCCGTCCCGCGCTTCCACGGGCGCCGATGCGGCCGCGGCCATTGTGTCCGGTGCCGGCGGGTTTCCGGCGGCACTGATCGCGTGCTGCAGATAGTCGATGAACGCTTCCTCGAGGCTGGCGGCGGAGCGGCGCGCGACGATCGCGGCTGGCGTGTCGCTGACCAGCACCTTGCCGGCATGCATCAGCGAGATGCGGTCGCAGCGCTCCGCTTCGTTCATGAAATGGGTGGAGACGAAGATCGTCACATTGTCGTTGCGGGACAGATCCGACAAAATCCGCCAGAAGCCGTCGCGGGCGACCGGGTCGACGCCGGATGTCGGCTCGTCAAGGATCAGAACGTCGGGCGCGTGGATCATGGCCACCGCGAGCGACAGGCGCTGGCGGATGCCGAGCGGTAATGCCTCGGGCAATTCGCCCATGACCCCGGCAAGATCGAAGCGTTCCGCCATTTGCGCGATCCGGCCGGAGATGGTCTGCAGCGCGAGGCCGAACAAACGCGCGTGCAGATCGAGATTCTGCCGCACGGTCAGCTCGGTGTAGAGGGAGAAAGATTGCGACATGTAGCCAACGCGGCGCCGGACAGCCATGTCATTCGGATCGACGTCGTGTCCGAACAGCTTCGCCTTGCCTTCGCTGGCCGGCAGAAGCCCCGTCAGCATCTTCATGGTCGTGGTCTTGCCGCAGCCATTCGAGCCGAGAAATCCGAAGATCTCGCCGCGTTCGATTCGAAAGCTGACATCGTCAACCGCCACAAAATCATCGAAGCGCATCGTCAGATGTTCAGCCTCAATGGCGGCATCGCCATCGAGACTCGCAGGCCGGGGCGGAATGACCACTTGCGAATATCCCTGGCGTTCTTTTTCCGGAAGCAGCGCGATGAACGCCGCATCCAGCGTGGCCGCGCCTGTCTGCCGCAGAAGATCCGCAGGCGCCCCGGCAGCGAGGACCCGGCCGGCATCCATCGCAATCAGCCAGTCGAAGCGGATCGCCTCCTCCATGTAGGCGGTGGCCACAATGACGCTCATGCCCACGCGGTTGCGGCGGATACTGTCGATCAGGTCCCAGAACTGGCGGCGCGACAACGGATCGACGCCGGTTGTCGGCTCGTCGAGGATCAGAAGATCGGGATCGTGGATCAGGGCGCAGCAGAGGCCGAGCTTCTGCTTCATGCCGCCGGAAAGTTTGCCGGCGGGCCGGTCCGCGAACGGAGCAAGGCCCGTGCTTTGCAGAAGCTCATCAATTCGGCGTTCGCGTTCGCGCTTGTCATGACCGAACAGACGTCCGAAGAAATCGACATTCTCGCGAACGGAAAGTGTCGGGTAGAGATTCTTGCCCAGGCCCTGCGGCATGTAGGCGATCCGCGGACAAGTCAGGCTTCTGTGCCGGCTATCGGCCATGTTGCCGCCGAGAACATCGATCCGGCCTTCCCGAATGACATGCGCGCCAGCGATCAGGGACAGCAAAGTGGATTTGCCGACACCATCCGGCCCGATCACCCCGACCATACGACCCGCCGGCACATCGAGCGTGACGGCCTCCAGCGCGCGGGTCTTGCCATACGACAGTCCGACCCCTTCCACCCGCACAACGAACGCCGCGGCTGAAGGCTGATCGCTGGTCAGCCCATCGTTCATTGCGCCAGCGTTCCGTTGAGATTCGCCGGCCATTCCGCTTTCGGGTCGAGTTTGACATAAGCCATGCCGGGAAGTCCCGTCTTGACCTGTCGGATGTATTTCCGGAGGAGTTCCGGCGCGATCTTCGCCTTGATCCGGAACATCAGCTTCAGGCGTTCTTCCTGGGTTTCGACCGTCTTGGGCGTAAACTGCGCGACGTCGGCGACGAAACTCGCTTTCGCGGGGATCACGAATTGAGGCGCAGCGTCGAGCACAAGACGAACCTCGGTCCCGATCGCCACGCGCCCGGCCTGCGCGGTCGGCAGGAAGAAAGTCATGTAGACGTCGCCAAGATCGACGAGATTGAGAACCCGCCCGCCGGCGGACAGCACCTCGCCGGGTTGCGCCACGCGATACTGCACGCGACCGTCGCGCGGCGATTTCAGCGTGCTGTCGTTAATGTCAGCAGTGATACTTTCAATAGCGGCCTTGGCGGCAGCCACGGCTGCACCAGCATCGATGACCTGAGCCTTGGCGGCGCTGATCGCAGCTTCCGACGCAGCGAGTTGAGCCTGGGCCGCCGCGACGGCGGCCTTTGCCCCCTGCACGTTGGCCCGATCATCGTCGAGAATCTGCTGGGAAACGGCACTGGTCTTTATCAGTTGCTCTGACCGTACGAGCTTTCTGTCCAGCGCGTCGAGTTGTGCTTCGCGCTGCGCGATGACGGCGACCGCCGCGGTTCTTTCGGCCTCTCGCTGGGTTACGACGCTCTTGGCCGTATCGATACCGATCGTCGCGCGATCGCGCTGCGCCTCGGCCTGGCGGCGCTGGGCCTCCAGTTGCTCAGTGTCCATGAGCGCAAGCACCTGGCCCGCTGTGACGAACTCGCCCTCATTGGCCAATATCTCCCGGACCCGCGCCGGTATCTTGGTTGAAATATCGATTTCGATCGCTTCGATGCGACCGTTCCCGCTGGCGATCCCTTCAGGAAGATTGTTCTTCCCGATTTTCTGCCACGCGAAATAGCCGCCTCCGGCAACGGCCGCGACGAGGATAGCAACGAGCCATGGCTTTCCAACCGTCCACATCAACAAACCTCGCGCCGTCCATCGTCTGTTCAGGATTTTGCATTGCAAAAATTTTATTCGGGCCCCTCGAACTCATGTTGATCTATGTCAGCAAGACTGGACCAACCGGGTCCTAAAGAATTACGACAATGACCCACGTGACGCGTCATGCATATTGCCCGGTTTGGAACGGGCTGCATGTGCGCAGCAAGCATGTCCTGCCGCGACCATCGCAGGTTCAGTGCGGCGGTTACGCGAGGTGAGCAAAGTCATGACACGCGCGATCAGGCGGCGTAGCATGACAGGCCGCGTGGCCATGTACACAACGGCATAGCCTTTCCGCACCTGCTGCGCGTCGCACAAACGGTTGTCGTCGACGCATTTCGTCAAGATCGCTCAAGCGATCCCGTCAGTCGGATCTTCGCGCCACCTGGATCAAATTGATCATGACAACAGAACATCAGACGACGAAACCCGTGAACCCGCCGGAGAGCGCTTCAGGCAATGCGCCGGCTCAGCGTCAGGCAATTCGACCCGAAGCATCGTCACCGTTTTCGAATTTGCTTTTGTGGCCATTGTTGGCAGCGGCATCGGTGAACCAGGCCAGCGCTCACTTTTTCAAAAATGCCGCAGCGGCCCTCTCAATAAAATCTGGCGACGATATGGACGTCTCCACGTTGGTGTGGACGACCTCGAACTCGATCGTTCTGGAGCTTCCTTCGATGCGGCTGCGGGATTTTTCGACGCATGCGCAAGGGCAGCCGACTCTGATATGTGCGCCGTATGCCTTGCATGGGTCGACCGTCGCAGATTTTGCATCTGGTCATAGCGTGGTCGAAGCTCTCCAGCTTGGCGGCCTGTCCCGCGTCTTCGTCACCGACTGGCGTTCAGCCACGGCCGAGATGCGCTATTTTTCCATCGACAGCTATCTCGCCGATCTCAACGTCGCCGTGGATGGGCTTGATCAGCCCGTTGACCTTGTCGGATTATGCCAAGGCGGCTGGCTCGCATTGGTCTATGCCGCACGGTTTCCCGAAAAAGTTCGCAAGCTGGTCCTGGTTGGAGCCCCTGTCGATATTCGCGCTGGAGAATCTCCACTGTCACGACTGGCCGCCAGTGTTCCGCTCGGCGCATTCGAAGAGCTGGTAGGTCTTGGCGATGGCGTCGTGCTGGGGCATCGCATGCTCGAACTGTTGGGGCCGGCGCTCGATGCATATGGCGCCGATCATGTGCTGCAGATTCCCGCCAACATCGACCCCGTCCGGCTGGATGCGCTTCATGAGCGCTTTCGGCAATGGAACGCCTGTACGGTTGATTTACCGGGAGTGTTTTACCTGCAGGTCTGCCGCGGGCTCTTCAAGGAGAACCAGATCGCCGAAGGCAGCTTCGTGGCGCTCGGGCGCCGGATCCACCTTGCCGAAATCAACAATCCCATATTCCTCCTCGCTGCGGACAACGACGAGCTTGTTTCGGTCGATCAGCTTTTCGGAACCGCGCGGCTGGTCAGTACACCAAAGGCTTTCATTGAAATGGCGACCGAGCCCTGCGGCCACTTGAGTCTCTTTCTCGGTGCTCAGGTCCTTGGCGGCACGTGGCGGCGCATCGCTGATTGGCTCGGCCAGAATCCCGACGATGGCGCATGATCTGGAAAACTAGCCATGGCATAATATCAATGTATTGATATTATGCCATGGCTGATTCCCGAGGATGTAAAGATGGCACTCGCCGCGGCACCTGCAAAATCTGGCGTCGAGTTCGACGTCGCCAACAGGATTTTCTTTCGTCTCTATCAGGCATCCAATCTGATGCACAAACAGGGCACTCGCTACGTTGAAGCGTTCGGAACCACGACACAGCAATGGGCGGTATTGGGCGCGCTTGCACGACCTCTGGTTCAGAAAGACGGCATGACCGTCAAAGACCTGATCGAGTTTCTCGACGTCAGCCGGCAGAACCTCACGATCATTCTCGACAGACTTGAAGCACGCGACTGGATCAAGCGCGTTAAGGACAAGGATGACGGCCGCAGCCGGCGTGTTCGTCTGACCAGCACCGGTACATCGATCTGGGCCGGCATGCAGGAACCAATAGAAGCCTTTTATACCGCCGCACTGACTACGTTTAGCCAGGAAGACCAGATCGCGCTGTATCGGCTGCTTGATCGTCTCAAGACAGCGTTGACGAAAGTCTAGAGCGCACAACCGCTCCTACGAACGCCTGAATGACGGTGATGGTCCGGCCGAGGATGGCGCATCCATGGCCCGGCCAGACCCGTGTTGCGTGTTGGGTCGGATCAGCGAACGAACTTCCGGAAATCCGGTTTGCGCTTCTCGCGGAACGCGCGGCCGCCCTCTTTCGATTCTTCCGTATCGTAATAGAGGCTGAGCGCCGCCATGCCCATGCTGGCGATGCCGCGGATCGATTCCGTGTCGGCGTTGAAGGAACGTTTGGCCAGTGCGAGAGCCGTCGGACTCCGTTCAAGCAACTCCTCACACCAGCGATCCACCTCGGCATCGAGTTGATCATGGGGCACGGCGATGTTGGCAAGACCCATTTCGACTGCCTGAGCGGCCGTATAGCGCCGGTTGAGGTACCAGATCTCGCGGGCCTTCTTCTCGCCGACCACGCGTGCGAGATAGGCCGTACCGAAACCGGGATCGACCGAACCGACCTTCGGACCGACCTGGCCGAACTGCGCCTTGTCGGACGCAATCGTCAGATCGCAGATCGTTGCAAGCACATTGCCGCCGCCGATAGCGAAGCCGTTGACCCGGGCAATGACCGGCTTCGGCATGTCGCGAATGACGCTCTGGAATTCGTCGATGGGCAGACCGATGGTGCCGCGACCATCGTACTGTCCGTCGTGCGCGCCCTGATCGCCGCCCGTGCAGAAGGCCTTGTCACCGGCGCCGGTTAGCACGATCACGCCGATCGACTTGTCCCATCCTGCGCGCTGAAATGCATGAATCAGTTCTTCGACCGTCTGTCCCCGAAAGGCATTGTAGCTATCAGGCCGGTTGATAGTGATGCGGGCCACACCCTTCGGACGCTCCTCGTAGATGATGTCTTCGTAGCTCGTCATGTTCTTCTCCATTTCGATGAATATTGGAGCATTGCAAGTTTCGGCTGACTATCCGGCTGACTGTCTGACGATCTCGCGCAGCTTGAACTTCTGGATCTTCCCCGACGGTGTTGCCGGCATCTGGTCAAGAACCAGCAATCGCTCGGGTATGTACTGGAGCGCGACCTTGTGCGATTTGAGAAAGTCAATCATCCCGGTGAGTTCGATTGCTTGTCCCGGCTTCGGCACAACCACCGCGCAACCGCGTTCGCCAAGCCGTTCATCGGGATAGGCCACGATGGCGACCTGATTGATTGCCGGATGCTTGTAGAGAAGCGTCTCGATCTCCACGACGGGAATATTCTCGCCGCCCCTTATGATCACGTCCTTCGATCGACCGGTGATCCGGACGTAGCCACGGTCGTCGATCTCGGCGAGGTCGCCGGTATCAAACCAGCCCTGTTCATCCGTGTTGTTGAGATGAGGTCTCTGAAGATAGCCGCCGAAGTTCGAGCAGGAACGTACCAGCAGCCTGCCGCTCGCGCCATGAGGCAGAGGCCTGTCCTCGGCATCGACAACGCGGATCTCGGCTCCGGGCAACGGGCAGCCTGCGGTGTTGAAGGCGCGCTCGTCGTCATCTTCGAGCTTGATCAACGTCACAGCGCCATTTTCAGTCATACCCCAGGCCGATACGATCTTGGCACCCAGCGCCTTGCGCGCATTCTCCACCAGGGGTCCGGGAATCGGGGCGCCAGCGCAGAGAAATGTGCGCAAGGTCGGAACGCCCTCACCGGAATCGCTGACTGCCTTGGCAAGATCGGTCAGGAACGGCGTGGACGCCATCGTAAAGGTCACGCCCTCGCAGCGGATCAGTTCGACGGCTTTGTTTGGATCCCAGATATCCTGCAACACTGCGCTGCTGCGCAACATGATCGGCATCATCAGCCCATACATAAAGCCTGTCTGATGTGCCATCGGCGATGCCATCAGGACCACATCGTCGGCTCCAAGCCGGAGACGCTCTGCATAAGGGATGATGTTGGCCATCGTCGTATTGGCCGAATGCATCACACCCTTTGGTTCGCCTGTTGTGCCTGACGTGTAGATAAGCTGCATGACGTCGTCCGGCCCCGGACGATGCCGCGTCAGGACGTCGTTTGCGTCCGGCGCGTCCTCCCACCTGGGCTCGCTAAGCCTCTTCTCAAAGCTGTTGTCGCCAAGGCCTCCCACGACGATGACGTGCTGAAGATCAGGCAGGCTCGGCCTGAGACCGGTGATCATCTGCTCGTGGTCGAAGCCGCGAAACAGCTTCGGCACAATGACGATCTTGCTCTTCCCATGCTTGAGCATGAAGGAAAGTTCTCGCTCGCGGAAGATATGCATCAGCGGATTGAGGACTGCGCCGATGCGCGAACACGCAAGATAAGTCAGCGTGAACTGCCACCAGTTCGGCAATTGCATGGAAACGACGTCATCGCGGCCCACGCCCAGCCGCGACAGGCCGATGGCAATGCGGTCCGCCATCGCCGCCATTTCACGGTAAGTGAAGCGCGTTACGGTGCCGCTCTCCAGCGATACTGCCGTTAGCGCGAGTTTATCGGGACACGCTGCGACGCAGGCATCCAGATCATCGTTAATCGTGCTGTCACGCCAGAAGCCTTGTTCGATCATGGCGGCCCGGCGCGAGGGTATCAATATGGCATCGAATTCCATGGCTTATTCCCTCCTGACTCGAGCGCTGTCGTTTATTTTGCAGCGCCCTTGAGTTTTTCACGTGCAATGATGAGCTTCATGATCTGCGCAGTGCCGTCGCCGATTTCGAGACCCATGACGTCGCGCAGTCGCTGCTGATGCGGCAGATCAAGCGACCAGCCATAGTGGCCGTGCGTCAGCAGGCACTGATGTATGACGTCGACCGCGGTCTTCGGTGCAAGCCACTTGCACATCGCAGCCTCGGCTGTATGAGGCTTGCCCGCATCCTTGAGCGCCAGCGTCCGATAGCAGAGCTGACGGATCGCCTCGAGCATCGTCTCGGCTTCAGCGAGAGGGAAGATCACGCCCTGATTTTTTGATAGCGGCGCACCGAATGCCTTGCGCTCCTGGACATAGGCCCAGCTTTCGTCCAGCGAAGCCTGCGCCGATCCCAGCACCTGCAGGCCGATGAGCGCCCGGCTGAAATCGAAACCTTGCATGACCTGAACAAATCCGGCGCCCTCGTCCGCCAGCCGGTTCTCGATCGGAACAACCACATCGTCGAAAAAGATCGAGCTTCGGCCGATCGCCTTGCTGCCGAGATCGTTGTACCGCGACGTGGTGACACCCGGCGTATTCATCGGCACCAGAAAAGCACTGACGCCCCGCGCCCCGCTGTCCGGAGTTCCGGTCCGGGCGAACAGCACGACGGCATCGGCCTGATCCGCCATGCTGATCGATGATTTTTCGCCCTTCAAAAAGTAGCGGTCGCCCTCGCGGCGCGCACTCAGCGCCAGATGGGCGGCATCCGATCCGCCGCGCGGTTCGGTGAGACCGATCGCTACGATAACATCCCCTGAAACGAGACGGGGCAACCACTGTCGGGCCAGTTCCGACGATGCATGCGCAGCGATGATCTTGCCGTTCAGCGAACCAAGAATCTGGATATAGGCGGCATTGATATCGGCATAACCGATTGCTTCGGCGATGAGTCCGCTGGTCAGGCTCGGTGCGCCGAGACCGCCGAACTGCTCCGGCAATTCCGGCGCGATCAATCCAAGGCGGCCCATCTCACGCACCAGTCCGCGATCGATGCAACCTTCCACTTCGCGGCGCTGATACCCTGGCGCGAGCTTCTCGCGGGCAAAGCGCCGCGCTGTTTCCTGAAACGCCCGCTGATCTTCAGTGAAATCGTAACTCATCTCTGCCGGCTCCCGTCAGCCTGCCATCGTCAGGCCGCCCGACACGCTCAGGACCTGGCCGGTGATGAATGCGGCATCGTCGCTGGCGAAGAAGCAGATCGCCCCCGGCAGATCGTCCGGACTGCCTATGCGTCCCAGCGGGATCGCGCGGCGGAATGCTTCCTGCAATTTCTCGGGATTGCTGGACGTATTGAGAACGTCACCCAGCAATTGCGTGTCGGTTGGTCCCGGACAAACCACGTTAAAGGTGATGCCGTCACGCGCGTGCTCGCGCGCCAGCGTCTTCGATAGTGCGAGGAGGCCCGCTTTGCAGGCCGCATAAACCGCCTCGCCTGACGAGCCGACCCTTGCCGCATCAGACGCAATGTTCACCACCCGGCCGTTTCGGCGCTCGGCCATCTGCGGCAGGATAGCGTGGTGCATATTCAGCGCACCGATCAGATTGATGGCGATCAGCTTCTGCCAGTCGGCCGGCGTGGTCTTGAGAAACGGCCGGAAAACATCCCATCCGGCATTGTTGACGAGCACGTCGATCGGCCCGAGCGACCCGTTCACCTTTGCAACCGTGGACCGCACGCCCTCATGATCGGTGATGTCGCATGCGAAAGCGGTCGCCTTGCCACCGTCTGAGAGGATCGCGGCGACCGTCCGTTCGGCCGCTGCTGCATTGATATCGAAAACTGCGACTGTCGCGCCTTCGGCAGCAAACCGGCGGCAGGTGGCTCCACCGATGCCGCCACCTCCGCCTGTCACGACGACGATTTTCGAACCAAGCCCGCGCATTCTTCGCTCCCGCCTTGCAGTTGTTGCCGATCAATCTCTGTATGCTTTGGCTCCAATAATATGTCAATATATTGTTCTATTTTGATTGCCTCGGAGGCCAAGGCTCATAGAAAGCCTGGGTATGAGAGACTCTTATATAACAATATCTTGTTATATATTATGTAACAATATATTGTTCTTTTACGCGAGGATTACATCGCGGCGTTCAAAACGGGGGAAATGATGAGCAAAACAGTGATTTCATTGAGTTCAGCGGCCGTTGCTCTGGCCCTGACTTGCGGTAGCGTGACGGCGCAGGTGGCGGTCAAGATTGGTGTGATGAGCGATATGACTGGCCCCTACGCCGATTTCTCCGGTCCGGGCTCGCTCGAAGCAGTCAGAATGGCGGTCGAGGATTTTCGCGCGGTGAACCGGGCTCTCGCCGTCGAAGTGGTATCTGCCGATCCCCAGAACAAACCTGATAACGCCGCGACGGTTGCCCGGCGCTGGTTCGACACCGAGAATGTCGACCTGATCATCGATGTCCCCACCAGCGGCGTGGCTTTGGCCGTCGCCGGCATCGCCAAGGAAAAAAACAAGGTGATGATCGCGACGACCGCGGGCACATCAGACATCACGGGCAAGGCGTGTACACCGAACACCCTGCACTGGGTGTGGGACACATGGTCGAGTTCTCACGGGACGGCCGAGGCCGTTGTGAAGAGCGGTGGCAAGAGCTGGTATTTTCTCACAGCCGACTACACTTTCGGAACGACGATGGAACGCGAGGCTTCGGATGTCGTGAAAGCGAACGGCGGCACGATACTCGGTTCGGTTCGGCACCCGCTTGGTGCGACCGATTTCTCGTCGTTCCTGCTTCAGGCACAGAACTCGAAGGCGCAGATCATCGGCCTCGCAAACGGCGGTGCGGACACCATCAACGCCATCAAGACCGCGGGAGAATTCGGCATCGTCGCCGGCGGGCAAAAGCTGGTCGGCCTGATCGTGTTCATCAACGATATTCACGCGCTCGGATTGAAATCGTCGCACGGCCTCCAGCTTACCACCGCCTTCTATTGGGATCTTAACGACAAAACGCGAACCTTCGGCGAACGCTTTGCCAAGCGCATGGACGGCAAGATGCCGTCGATGAGCCAGGCCGGGAGCTACTCAGCTACGTTCGCTTACTTGAATGCCGTTGCGAAGACAGGCAGCGCGAAAGACGGCGCCGCTGTCGTCTCGAACCTGCGCGCAGCAGGCGTATTCGATGATCCGCTGTTCGGTAAAACATCTGTCCGCGCGGACGGGCGGGTCATCCACGACATGTACCTTGTCGAAGTGAAGAAGCCTGACGAGTCGAAGAAGCCGTGGGATTATTACAAAGTCGTCTCGGTGATGCCGGGCGACAAGGCCTTCCGTCCGCTGAGTGAGGGTGCCTGCCCACTTGCGAAGTAGCGAAGGGCGCCGATCGTGTATCGCGGACCCCGGACTGCTCCTGTTTGTGGCCGGGAGCAGTCACCTTTCCGAGTTGACCGGCAAGGGCATTCCGCCAAGTCGCCGCGCGCGACCGGGGCGCAGCGGAGACTTGAGTGGCTCGCCATTCAAATGGATTCCGAACCCGACAACATCTGTGGGTCATCGCGTTCGCGGTTTTATTCTGAATGGTGGCAATTTGGCGCGCCCGAAGATATTCGAACCCGCCCCCGGATTCGTAGTCTGAGCCGGGCCATTGAAATCATTCAGGTCTGCTTTCGCGGGGCTATTTTGAGCGTTGCCATCGTTGAATGCTGTTTCGAAGGTCCCGTAACTTGAAAAGCCCTTTAACTGAGAGCTCCGCGCTAAGATCTGTGCAGTAGTGAAATTCTTGAATTGGCATTAATAAGCCCTTCGAGCCGGCCAGTCCCTTTTTGAACTGTTGAATGCCGGGGTCGCCCGGTCCACCAAGTTCGTACCAGCGGACGTTTGAGTTTTCGCGCAACCAGTTCAGTATTTTCCACTGCAGGACGTAGCCGGCTTCCAGATCGACACCAGTGTCAGTGCTTGCGCCGAAAACGTAGTAAGCAATATCGCCCACGACACCGAAAGCGGCCCCTGCGATTGCTTCGCCATCCTTGTACGCCAGCACGACACGCAACTTCATCTGCTCGGGAAACAAAATTAGTTGCGGCATATATTCGACGTGATCGACGCCCGGATAATTGAGATTCTTTCGCTTGACCATGTCGGCGTAGAGGGAGCGGAACATATCCATGGCCTCCGGGGACTCGCCAAATCTTATCTCAAGGGCGTGGGATTCTCCGGCTTTAAGATTATATCGCCAGCGCTTCGACAGGCTTTTTCGCTGCTCTGCTTCAGAAAGAGATGCATCGACGAGGTACCGATCCAGCATGGTCGACTGATCGGCGCGAAACCCGAAGTCCGAAAGCGCCGCGCTTTCCAGCGGATAGAACTCGGGATGAGCGCGCGGTCGCACCACGAGGTAGTGTTTCCGCTTGGTACAGTATTCGTCCACAAGCGCTTGCACAAAAGCTGTATATGTCGCGATACTGGTTTGCCCTTCGGCTTGCCGCCAAAACGGACCAAATCGCAAAAGTGCCAGTCCCCTGTTTATGATCGGTAAAGTATAAAGTCCCAATCGAGCTCCGGCGATCGGCCGCCCGTGTTTGAACAACATCAAGTGGCTGCCAACTTCGCCCGTTTTATGCGCGCCGTAGACCGCTGTTTGTTCATAGTGGAGGTCTGCAAACTGACACATCGCCGCGTGCCAATCGGCATCGGCAACATTATCGATGCGAATTTCTACATCTGTTGATGTATCTGCGGACCCAGATACGACACGGAGCAAACCTTGCGAGGAAGCCATTCCGAACGCCTTTCTTTTTGCCGACGAGTTCAAGACCACGCGGCTGAACAAAGGCTAAAGCTGAACTCTCATGAGACAATACGCCGCACCCCGCTCCCGTGGTTCGCGAAAGCGGCAGCAAAGATGCGGCTCCCGACGAACCGCAGAAACCGCGATTTAATTACTCAACTCTATTCCAGCGACAGCGAGAAGACGGCCAACGTCCCAATGCGACCATCCGCTAGCTTGATCACCGGAGCACAGCCCAATGTTCTGGTGTTGGGTCCGAACGGGGAGGTCCTCGACAGAGCACAGAGATTTCTGATCTCCTCGACCTGTGCTCAGGCCATGGCTGTCGTGTGTCGCCACCGTGCGCTACCATAGTCAGCGCAGATGGCATCGAGAATTCGTTCGCCATTCTCCGTGGTCAGCGCGATCAACCAGCCTGAAGCCGTCGGTCAAGAGAATGGCCCAGCTGCCCCTTCCCGGCCTGCCCTGTTTAGAAACCTGAAGCATATGTCCCTGCCCGGAGCGTGTTGCAGGCCGATATACTATCATAGTACATTCGAAGTGCCGTAAGACAATCGAGCACTGTCAAGCACTCGCCATGAAATACTGCGCCGGTCCATCAGGTTTCGGCGCCGGGCATACAAGCCGGACGATCGGCGACAGCAACGGACGTCGCCACGAAGCGACGACGACGGCCGCAAGCTCCCGCTTTCGAAATAGTTGTTCGGTCAGGCTTGTTGTCAACACGAACATGATATTGTGGCAAAATGAGCAAGAGACGAAACTTGGCCAAGCCTGTCGAAGCGTACCATCACGGCGACCTTCGGCAGACGTTGTTGAACTTGGCGCTATCACAGATAGAACAATCCGGCCCGGAAGCCGTCAGTCTGGCGGCGCTCGCACGCGATCTAGGAGTTTCTCAATCCGCCCCATACAGGCACTTCCAGGATAAGGAACAATTGCTGACGGCCATCGCGACCGAGAGCTTCAAAATGTTTGTTGTTACGCTGCGGAACTCGACAGAAGGTCTTTCCGGAAGACGCGCCGTGGCCGCCATGGCAAAGGCATACGTTGCCTTCGGCAAAGCCAGACCCGGCCTCTACAATCTCATGTTTGCCTCGGGTATCGTTGCAGGCGCCTCGGAGAACGACGAGGTCAAGACCATCGCCCGAGAAAGCTTCTCCCTCCTTGTTGAATCCCTAGCTCCATCCCGTGCCCGCAAGCTTCGGGCGCTTCGTATCTGGGCCGGCCTTCACGGCGCTGTCATGCTCAATCGGGAGAATCTCTTCGAGTACCACATTGCCGATACGTCCATCGATGAACTGATCGACGACATCGTCGCCTGAACGTGATGGTGGCCTAAAGCGCAACCTTGGCCCAGGCGTTCAGATCGGTTGAGTTCAGCAAGGCCGCTAAGGACGGCCTCACAACGGCAAACCGCTAGCGGGAGCCGGTTGGCTCGGTGATTCTGACCGAGCCAACCAAGGACGTCAGTCTTTCTACGCGAGATCGAAGCGCAGCGTTCCAAGCTTCTCGATCCGGCTCGTTATCTTGTCGCCGGCCTTCAGCCAAACCTGCTTTTCCTTCGGTAACCCAATGATCACACCCGACGGAGTGCCCGTGAAGATGATATCGCCGGGCTCCAGCGTGAACAGCTTCGATGCGTAGGAGATCACTTTCTGCGGGTTGAATATGAATCTCGACGTGTTGGACGATTGCCGCGGCTCCGGTTCGTCGTTCACGAAGGTTTCAATGGTCAGGTTGTTCGGATCGACCAAGTCGGCAGAGACGAAATACGGGCCAATCGGCGCAAAATCGTCCAGCGTCTTTCCGATCATCCATTGACCGCCTTTTTCCAGCTGCAAATCCCTAGCCGAGAAGTCGTGCCCGACAGCATATCCCGCCACATAGCCCAAAGCGTCAGCCTCGGACACATCGCGCGCCTTCCTTCCGATGACGATCACAAGCTCGGTCTCGTAGTCGAACTTATGCGAAACCTCTTGCCGCGGCAGCTTGATGGTGCAGTTGTGAGCGGCAAGAGTGTTGTTGTATTTGTTGAAAAGAACCGGCTCCGCGGGAAGACGAGCGCCAGTTTCCTCGGCGTGAGCCTTGTAGTTCAGCCCCACGCAAATGATCTTGCTCGGATTCGTGAGCAAGCGCCCGAACTTGATCTTGCTTTCTTCCTTCAGAAACTCGCGCCGATCCTTTGCGGCGGCGATCAGTTGCTCAAGTGCCGGGACATTGCCTGAGGAAAGCAAATCCTCAAGCGTCGTAGGCGCATCGATTTTGAACGCCTTTCCGGCCGCCGCAACATCAAGAATTCCGCCGGGTGTCTTCACGCCAAGCGTTTCTTTGCCGTCAGGCTGACGGATGGATAGCAATGTAAGTCCGCGTGGCATTTGCTTTGATCCTGAGCTTGGCCCGGCTGCTTTGGCGGCAACGGCTTGACCAATCATGGCACCTCCGACACCTGCCATAACTGCGGTCGCCATAAAGTCCCTGCGAGTAGTCATATCGTGCTCCATTTTTTACTAGGAAGATCCTTGGATGCGTTGGCTGACGACGAGTAGAACATCGCAGATGGTCTTAAGAACGATGTATTCTTTACTCCGACCGCACGCGATGCGTTTGACCCCCAATGTGTGAGGCTCGGATATCTTCTAGGCCATCGTTGACTCTCGTCAACGATAAATGTACTAGGTTAGTATATTAATGCCAACCCGTGTCGCTGGGCGGATCGCATCGTTCAAAGATGCAAGCAGAAGAAGGTGCTTCAGATCCGCGATCGACTTGCCCATAGCGCCGTCAGGGAACGACCTTCAGGAGACCATCCACTCGGATGGATTACAGACGCACGTTCCACCTTCCGAACTCAACGAAGCACCAGAGTAAAGATGAGAAAATTTGGAATTACACTTCTCGCTGGGGCGACGCTCGGTCTGGCGCAAGACGCATCAGCAGCCGACCTCGGCACCGCGCCGATCTACCGAAAGGCTCCCCCGGTACCTGCTTTTAGTTGGACAGGCTCCTATATCGGAGGCTTCGTCGGCGCTGCGGCATCGGCTAACAGCATCAGCACCACTGACCCGCTCGCCGCAAGCCTGCCGGCTTCATATGTTTTCAATCCGGGCGTCATCGCCGGCTACACGGGCGGGTATAACCGGCAGATCGCGCCGAACTGGCTGATCGGCTACGAGGGCGAAACCGGCTACCTCGGCCTGCGAGGCTCAGGCGCCTACCCTGCCGGAGCAGCATCCGCCGCGACTGAGGCGAATGGCCTCTACAGCGCATGGACTGGCCGCCTGGGCTACATCATCGACGACCGTTCGTTGCTCTACGTCAAAGGCGGCGCCGCCTTGGCCCGCTTCAACACCTTCTACAACAACGGGGGCGCTAGCCTCTCCAGCCACGAATTCGTGCTGGGCTACGCAGCCGGCGCGGGCTGGGAATATGCCCTCGATCCGAAATGGAGCGTGAAGGCGGAGTATCTCTATCTCGGCTTCGACAAGACCTTTACCTTCGGTCCGACAGGCACCGCTGCGACCACGGTCAACGGCGTCCACACCGGCAAGATCGGCGTCAACTACAAGTGGGATTGGTCCAGCTTGCTGCGCTGACCTTTTCGTAGTCAAAAAGGAAGCCCCGGACAAATTGTCCGGTTTTTTTCATTTTATAAAGCTTGCAGAGTAACTCGATAATTTGACACATCGAGCGAGATCATCAGCCTATCGCGCAATCCGGCGCGCGTTTCGATAGCAACCCGATCCGAACACAGGGACGATCGCTGGTCCGATGCTCCTACAGCGCTGCGAAACTTGCCCGTTCATGCATGTTTGCCGACGTGCGCACCCGACCAACTTTCTTTCAAGCAAATTCACCAGTTTCGACGGTCTTGAATTCTTTCCATCGCTAGAGTCCGCCATGCGCTTCAAGCACACGCGCTAATATGCTGCCCTCGTTATACGGAATATCGTGTCGGTGCATCATTCTCGCTATTCCAATTCGAGCGGCAAGAAAACGACGATGCAAATTCCGGCACTGCGATCGTCAGCAGAACGCCGACATCCGCGGACTCCATCTGCACGATCTGGGAATCCACCATTGGCGCGCTCACTTCGAACGTGGCGTCCGATACGATCATCGGGGCTTGTGCCCAAGCGGATTAACGCAATTGTATGTCACGCACGTACATCCAGCACAAAAATGGACGGAGAGACGGATTTCCTCCCCGCAACGCGGACGGAGGTGGCGACTAATTAAGTCTGGCCTCTTTCAGGTCAGTGGCAATCCGCGTTGGATCAAATTTCTGAAGAGCGACTACGCCGTTGGGCAAATTTGCGTGAACGGTATCGTAGATCTCGTAACAGCGTGGCGTCCAAGGATAGCTCGTCCGCCAAACGAAGCCGAGCGTCCTGCCAATATTGGGGGAACCGAGCCGCTTTCTGGATACACCTGATTCCGCGATCATCAAGGTTGCGGTAAACGGTGCGACGACGGCGCACTCACTGCTACTCAGCAACGCTGCGAGCGTTGCTATACTCGTAACATTACCCGCCCCCCCGGATTTCCACGCCAAATGATCGCTTAGTCCGACCCCCAGATTCGTCGTTCCGCCATTTGCAAAAATTTCGACAGGCGCGCCTTCATCAAGCAGATAGCGTGGGGCCCTGTTTTCTAAAGAGGGATACTGCGATGTCCCCTGCGTCGTGTCGAAGCCGTTGCTTGCGACGATATATGGTTCCCAGAACAATGGAAGCCATCGGAGACCCGGCTCCTCGGCTGGGATCGAGCCGATAATGAGATCGATTTCGTAATTCTTAAGCTGCGCGATGAGGTCAGTCGGACTGCCTTCATGCACGTCAATTTTCACGCCCTCGAACTTTTTCCGTACCGCCTGAATCGCGGTCGTTAGAAGCGCCGGAGCAGCGCTGGTGACGACACCAAGGCGAACCGAACCAGCTGGAAGCCCCCCAGAGCCGCGCGCTACGCTCTTGATGGCCTGCGCTTGCTCGATCATCCCGCGCGCAAATTGAACGATCTGCTGTCCGATGGGCGTCACATGGACACCCGCTCCTGTGCGCTCGAACAACAGGACATTAAGCCCTTCTTCCAACTTCTTGATCTGCGCGCTCATCGTCGGCTGGGTCACATGACAATGCTCGGCCGCCCGTCCAAAGCCGCCGTGATCGATCACGGCCAATACGTAACGCAGTTGAGTAAGGGTCATGCTTCAAGGACTCCATTTCGCCAGCTCCGGTCAATATACACATAGATTTTATCTATGAAAGAATATCGTAAAATCAATTTTCTTCGAAGCGATTGGCGTGATTAGCTTCAAATCGCCGGAGGTTACTGCATTAAAGCCTATGGCTGGCGATGAAGGAGTACGGCGCCCTAAAGTGGCATAGCTGATAGCAATATAAGATCGCTTATCTACTGACTGTATCAATGGTGGCCTGGAACGGAGGCGAGCCCGTGGTCTGATCCACGTTTTGCCTTTGACTTGACGCCGCCTGACTTCGCCATTCTGAAGCAAAGGCAAGCTATGGGGCGCATCACTCTCACCTTCGACAACGGACCGGAACCGGAAATGACGTCCCTGGTTCTGGACGTGCTGCGCAAGCAGGACGTGCGCGCGACATTCTTTGTCATCGGGCAGAATCTTGAGAAGCCAGGAGCAAAGGCGGTCGTAGAGCGCGCGCGTGCCGAAGGTCACTGGATTGGAAATCATTCATTCACTCACCGGACATCCTTGGGGAATGCGTCGACAGACAGCTTCTTCGACGAAGAAGTGTCCCGCACCTTCGATGCCCTTGGCGATCTGGCCCATCCCGACCGATTGTTTCGGCCGTTTTGCAACGCAGGCCTGATTGATCACAGACTGTTCCGGAAAACCGACATTCAGAAGATGAGGGGCGCAAAGATCACGTGCGTCTTGTTCAATTCTGTTCCTCGTGACTGGGAGCACCCTGACGCCTGGGTGAACCGTGCGCTTACGGATCTGACGACCAAGCCGTGGACGACAATCGTTCTCCACGACATTTACGGATACCCCGACGGAGTTGATGTCCGCTCGATGCTGCAGTTGGACCGCTTCATGTCGCTTGCGAAGGCTCAGGGGCACGAATTCCTGCAGGAGTTTTCTCCTGATTGCGTTCCGATCAGACGCGGAGAAGTCTGCTTTGACATCCAGTCCCTCACAAATTGAGTACGCCTGCCGCGGCGCCAATCGCCGTGTCGGGCGCTCGGACAGATGCGGCACCACAATCAGCCTGAATGCGGCAAGGAGACAATCGTGAAGCTGCTGCGTTACGGAAAGAAGGATTTCGAGAAACCGGCCGCGCTCGATCGTGATGGCAACATCAGATCGCTGGCTTCGCTAGTCGACGATTTCAACCCCGACACTTTTGAAGCGCTTGCAAACGCTCCACCGGATTGGCCGATCGACGACCTGCCGATAGGTACCGCGGGCGCTCGTCTGGGCGCGCCGCTCTCAAAGCCTGGAAAAATCGTCTGTATCGGGCTGAATTATAGGGCGCACGCGATCGAAGCTGGCATGCCAATACCCACCGAGCCAGTTGTGTTTCTTAAGGCGTCGAGTTCGCTATCGGGGCCATATGATGCCGTTGTCCTGCCAGTCAATTCAAGCAAATGCGACTGGGAGGTGGAACTCGGCGTTGTCATCGGTCGCCGGGCCAAAAGGGTAACGCCCAGTGCCGCGCTCGATCATGTTCTGGGATATTGCGTCGTCAACGACGTGAGCGAGCGTTCTTTTCAGCTTGAACGCGGGGGGCAATGGACCAAGGGCAAGAGCGCGGACACGTTTTGCCCTGTCGGCCCCTACATCGTGACGCGCGATGAAATATCTGATCCTCAGACGCTGCAATTGAGATGCGAGATTTCGGGTCGGATCGCTCAGAAAAGCAACACATCGGACATGATCTTCAGCGTTGCTGAGACGATCAGCTATCTCAGCGGATTCATGACGCTGGAGCCGGGCGACCTTGTGTGCACAGGCACTCCGCAAGGCGTAGGTCACGGCAGCCAGCCGCCCGTCTATCTCAAAAACGGTGATGTCATGACCCTTTCAATCGAAGGGCTGGGCGAACAGCGCCAAGTGACAATGGCGGAGCGCGATTGACGGGTTTCACACGCATCAAGGCAATTAAAAAATGGGGGATGGAGATGCAGAAAGATCAAGCGACGACGTCGGGCGGGCACATTGTCGGATCGAGCGCAGACCAGCTGGTTATCCGCCGTCGCATGACGGCGGTCGAAAAGCGGGTCATCGTTGCCTCGTCGATGGGTACAGTCCTCGAGTTATATGAATTCTTTCTCGTGGGTGCATTGTCCACCGAAATTGCCCGACATTTCTTTTCAGGCGTCAATCCGAGTACCGGTTTCATTCTGGCTCTGCTCTCATTCGCAGCCGGATTTGTCATGCGTCCGTTCGGCGGCATGGTTTTTGGAAGGTTTGGCGATCTGATCGGCCGCAAGCGCACGTTTCTCGCGACGATCCTGATCATGGGTGTCGCCACCTTCACCATGGGCCTGTTGCCCGGATTTGAAACGATTGGCGTTGCTTCGCCGATCCTGTTCGTGGCCATGCGCATGCTGCAGGGATTGGCGATTGGCGGAGAGTTCGGCGGCGCGTTTATTTACGTCGCCGAGCATGGTCCGAAGCGGGACTGCGGCTTCAGGGTTTCCTGGGTTGTGGCGACGGGGGCCGGCGGTTTGCTGCTTTCCCTATTGGTTGTGCTGCCGCTTCGGTACTTCATGGGAGAGAGCGCGTTTTCCGATTGGGGATGGCGTCTTCCTTTCCTTTTCTCGGTCGTGATCCTTCTTTTCTCTCTCTGGATACGGCTCAAGCTCGATGAGTCTCCGGAATTTCTTCGCATCAAAGCCGAAGGTAAGATGTCGAAATCGCCGATTTCGGAGACGCTCGGTCAATGGGATAACCTGAAGCTGGTTTTGATCGCCATATTCGGCGTCATGATGTGCGCCGCGACTATTTTCTACAATGGCCAGCTCTACACGATGTTCTTTCTGTCGAAGACACTGAAGGTCGATGCTGCCACAACGAACCTGCTGGTCATCAGCGCCACCATTCTTACGGCGCCCCTTTATCTTGTCTCCGGGCTCATGTCAGATCGGGTGGGCCGCAAGAAAGTTCTGATTGCCGGCTGCCTGCTCGGCGCACTGTTCACTATGCCATTGTTCAAGGCGTTAACGCACTATGCAAACCCGGCTCTGGAACGGGCAGAGCGGGAAGCGCCCATCGTGGTCAGCGCCGATCCCAAGGAGTGCGCTTTCCAGTTCGATCCCACCGGCACGGCCAAATTCACCAGCTCGTGCGACATCGTGACCAGCAGTCTGGCAAAGGCCGGCTTGAACTATCGCAGCCAGACGCTCGCTCCCGGAGATGTTGCTCGCATTCAAATCGGGGCCGATGTCATTGAGGGCTATCGCGCGTCGGACAGCGATGCCGCGGCAAAGGCCGTAAAGTTCGGCGCGTCGTTGGCCGCGACCGCCGCTAAGCACGGGTACGGGCGTGCCGCCAATAAGGATGAAATCAACATGCCAATGGTCTTGTTGACTTTGATGGCGTTGATCTCCTTTGGCGCCATTGTCTTCACGGCAGGTGTAACGATGCTTGTTGAAATGTTTCCGACCAGGATTCGATATACCGCAATATCGATCCCCTACCACATTGGGTCAGCTGTGTTCGGGGGCTTTCTGCCCGCTATTTCCTTCGCAATCGTGGCAGCGACGGGAAACATCTATTCCGGGCTCTGGTACCCGATCGGGGCGGCTGCGCTGTCGATGCTGATCATCATTTTCTTTGCGAAAGAAACAAAGGACGCCGCCTGACCGGCGCATGGAAATCCGGCGTCCAACGATGAATTCATCGCTTATCAAGGATCAGGCTTATGTCCGCTTACTTCGTTGTGCGCGCTGCCATTCATGACCGGCAAGCCTTTCAAACATATGCAAGCCGGTCGCCGGGGGTACTAGCCCAATTCGGCGGCCGTCACATCGCGCGGGGCGGCAAAAGCATCACATTCGAGGGGGCAACCGACCGTCCTCACATCGTCATTGCGGAGTTTCCCGACTTCGAGTCAGCTGAGAGATGCTATTACTCGGAAGCTTACCAGGCGCTCATTCCTCTCAGGTCGGGTTGCGCGACGCTGGAGTTCTCGCTGATCGACGGTGTGCCTAGCCCTTCAGGAGCAACGCGCGTGCCAGAGGGATCATAGCCTATACAACCTTCGCCAAATCGCGGCCGAGCATTCGCAAATCCGATGAAGCCGCCGCGGCGGGCCTGATTATGCCGCCGCCTTGCCGATCGATGCGCCACCATCCGCAAAAAGTGTCTGGCCGGTGATGAAGCCTGCATCCTCAGACAGAAGAAACGCGATCAGTGCGGCGATCTCGTCCGGCTTGCCAAGGCGTTTTAATGGAATGAGGGAGAGAAAGCGGCGCTCGGCCTCGCTTCCGGCAGGTGTATTTTCGCGGAACATTTCGGTTTCGGTGGGGCCGGGTGCGACAGCATTGACGGTTATGCCTTCTTGAGCGAGTTCAAGTGCCCAGGTGCGCGTGAAACTTGAAATAGCACTCTTCGCTCCCGCATACGCTGTCCGATCAGGAACGCCGAGGATCGTCAGGCTCGAGATGTTCACCACTCGACCCCATTTTTTTTCGCGCATGGCCGGCAGGACGGCCTGAACAGCCTGCACGGCGGGCGTGAGATTCCGTCGAAACGACTCTTCGAACTGATCGATGTCGATCTCGCCGATGCGTCCAAGCCGGATGAACCCGACGTTGTTCACGACCCCATCGAATGAAAACCGGGCCGTGAGATCCCTCAGCGTGGCATCTGTCGCATGGCGGTCAGTCACGTCGAGAGGAAAAAGCGTCCCAGGAAAAGATTTGTCCGCCCCTCTTGCGAAGCCGACGACGTTGTGACCTTGGGCGGCCAGCCGTTCGGAAAGCGCCCGGCCGATGCCCTTGCTGGCGCCGGTGATCAAAAATGTTCGCTTGGTCATGTTTGACCTTCCTCCAAATGGATATTGCCAGCTCATTTATTTTATTTATAGAACGATTGCTCTATATCTTTTTATAGAGCAAATGATACAAAACGGCAAGAACCCGGACGCCGTTATTGAAGCTGCCCCCGAGCAAGGACAACGATCGATGTTTGATAGACGTGCATTAGTGTTTGGAGCGCCACTCATCCTCGCGGGATGCGTGACGCAGGAGGGGCCTATGACCACCGCTCCTGGTATGGAGCGTGAAGCACGCTATGCGTCGATGTACGGAACGATAGACAACGAGCCGTTTCCAGTTCCCGCTGTGGATCTGAGCGAGATCAATCCCAAATTTCTTCGTCGCGAGGTGGCCTATCGCACGAATGAACAACCCGGGACAGTCGTGGTCGATACCGGCAACCGCTATGCCTATCTGGTGAAAGCCGGCGGTCGAGCCATCCGCTACGGCGTCGGCGTCGGCAAACAGGAGGCTTTCAACTTCCAGGGTGAAGCCACGATCGCACGAAAAGCGGCGTGGCCGCGTTGGACACCGACCCCTGACATGATCAAGCGTGAGCCGAAGCGATATGGCCCTTACGCCAATGGATTGAACGGAGGCGCCGATAATCCGCTTGGGCCGCGGGCGCTCTATCTGTATCAGAACGGACGAGATACCTATTACCGGCTGCACGGAACACTTGAGCCCTCAACGATTGGAACGATGGTCTCATCAGGCTGTGTACGCCTGATTAATCAGGACATCATCGATCTCTATAATCGCGTTCCGGTCGGCACGAAGGTCGTCGTACTTCCAGCTCGCGGCGTTGATATATCCTGACGTCCCGTGACGATCTCACCGCAAGCCGGGTACAGATGAGTGGTTAGGGTTGAGCCAGTGTCAGCTTACGGTGCTGGCTCAGGCCTTGCCGGGCCGGATCGGTCGATCTAAACACGATCCAAGGGGACGGGATGAGAATCCCAGGCAGCGTGGCGAGAAAAAATAGTACCATGGGTCGTCCGCGAGAATTCGATGAAGATAAAGTGCTGGCCGCCGCCGGCGACGTCTTCTGGGCGCTTGGTTTTGAAGCAACATCAACCCGCGCTCTGACGGAATGCACCGGGCTGACGCCTGCCAGCATCTACAATGCCTTTGGCGACAAGCGAGGGTTCTTCCTTCGTGCCCTTAGATATTATCTCGATCAAACGCTCCGTGAGCGCATCGTGCGCCTGGAAAGCACGCAATCGCCCGGCCGCGCTATTGCTGGATTCTTTCGTGAGATTATCTCTCGCTCGCTTGCAGACCCGGAGCATCGCGGCTGCATGCTCATGAATACTGCGATGGAAGTCACGACTGGCGACCCGGAGATGCAGCGCATCGTGGCGGATGAGACGGCGATCATTGAGCGATTTTTCTATCGTTGCGCTGTCGCAGGTCAAAAGACCGGCGAGATTCCCAAGGGCCAGCCTGCCGAGGATATAGCTCGTATGTTGCTCGGCCTGCTGGCTGGTTTGCGTTTGCTTGCACGCATACGTCCCGACGCCAAACTTCTCAACGGTATGGTGCGCCCGGCCCTGGCCGCGCTGAATCTTGTTTTACCGCGCAAGTAAAAGCGCCTGACCTGGATTTCACTTGGCGTCAGCACCTCGGCAGCCTGGATATCTGCAAACGATCTGCCTGCATTCCCTGTCGCGGGGCGCTGCCCTCAAGCTGCGTGAGCAACTGCTTCAGTACCGCCCCCGCATCGCCCGCGATGCTAACCTTTGCCGGATAGTTCGCATTGAGGGCGCGGTCTTCTCCCGTGCAGCGGCCATCGCCATGCCGACTTCGGTTGGCAACAGCGTGACGGACGCGATGCCAGCCTTTAGGAGCGTACGGCGGTCAATTGTCGGGATATTCCTATGATCGTTCATGACTGTTTCCCACAAGGTGTCATGGCGAAGGCTCCCCGCCGACGGTTCGCGGCCCTGCATAGGAACATCGAAATAAATCGGTTGTTCCCGACGAGCGATCGGGCAATCCCCGCGGTCAACGCCGCGACCGTCGATTGCTGATTGTTGCTCCCTGCCCGAAATCCTCGATGCGCCGCCACAGGACATGCAGGCGTCTTTCCGGTCGTCTTTACGCCGGCGTGGTGGGTCGACGCATGAAACGACTACGGAAATCACAACTCATGATTGGAAAGGCCACGCGGTCAATATGTAGTGTGTACAATCGACAAGCCTCTGAACAAAATCATGCTGCGAAGTCGACGTTGTCATCTATTTCAGGAATTCCCTCGTCCCTCAGCCATCGCGCCGAGATCAGCGCTCCTCGATCTTTTGCTTCTGCCTCGAAGGCAAGGTGCCCATGTACTTCGCGATAATGCCCAACATCACCTCGTCGGCACCGCCGACGATCGATCCGAGACGCCCGTCACGGTATCGACGCGCGATAGGCGTTTCAGCCATGAGACCCATGCCACCAAAATATTGAAGGCAGGCGTCGTTGACTTCGCGGCTAAGACGGCCCGCCTTGAGCTTGGCCATTGAAGCAAGTTTGGTGCAATCGCCTCCACTTACATGAAGATCGACCGCGCTCCATGTCAGGGCGCGAAGAGATTCGACTTCCGTCATCAGTTCAGCAAGCCTGAAATGAACCACCTGATTGTCGAGTACGGGGCGCCCGAAGATTCGACGGGTGGCTGTGTATTCGATGGTTTCAGCGATAGACTTTTCGCAACTGACAATGGCTCCAAGAGCGGCGTACATGCGCTCTTCCTGGAATTGCATCATCTGATAGCGAAAGCCGTGCCCTTCTTCGCCGATACGGTTACGAACGGGGACACGCACGTTGTCAAAATGGATTTCCGCGGTGTCCGAGGAGTGCGCAACGAGCTTCTTCAGCTTCCGGGACACGGTGACGCCCGGGACGTATTTTCCGTTCTCCTTGAGAGGGACGCAAATCAGAGACTTGTTGTTGTGGGCCGCTCCATCCGAGGTATTGGCCAGCATACACATCCAATCGGCTTGCGCACCGTTTGTGATCCACATTTTTGTGCCGTTGATGACGTAGTCATCGCCATCGCGAACAGCCGCGGTCTTGATTGCCGCAACGTCCGATCCCGCACCGTTTTCGGAGACGCCGATACAGGCGACGACATCTCCGCTGACAGAAGGCGCAAGAAACGTGCGCTTTATTTCGTCAGAGCCGAAGCGCGCAAGCGCCGGCGTCGCCATTTCCGTTTGAACTCCGATCGCCATGCTGACGCCGATGCAATCGATATGGCCCAGCGTTTCGTCGAGAATTGCGCCAAACGAAAAATCGAGCCCCGCTCCCCCATACTCCTTAGGCTTGGTGATACCGAGCAGCCCGAGATCTCCCATCTTCTTGAAAATCTCGTGGGCCGGGAAAGCTTCTGCAGCTTCCCACTCATCCGCATGAGGATTGATTTCATCCTCGATGAACCGACGCACCGTGGTTCGCAGTGCCTCGTGCTCCTCGGTAAACTTCATGATGCCGCGGCCTGAATGCTTGGAGCGTCCTCCGGCGGACGCGCGACAGACACGAAGCGCTCGGAGGCTTCAGCGAACTCTATCTTCAGGCGTTCAACCAACTCAGCCACAGGCGGTGCGTCGGTGATCTGTCCGATGCCCTGACCGGCGCCCCAGATATCACGCCACGCCTTGGCGCCCATGTTGCCGCCCGAACCGAAGTTCATGATTGTCTTATCGGCAACCGGCAGATTCTTCGGATCAAGCCCCGCGGCGGCAATCGACGGCCCAAGATAATTGCCGTGAACACCGGTAAAGAGATTCGAATAAACGATGTCGTCGGCAGCGTAATCGGCGGTGGTCAGCGCATCCTTGTAGGCCGCCGCTGCGGCAGCTTCCTGTGTCGCGATAAAGCGTGTCCCCATGTAAGCCAGATCCGCACCAAGCGCCAAGGCCGATGCAACGCTCCAGCCGTCCGAGATCGCGCCGGAGAGAAGAATAGTACCCTTGAACCATTGTCTGACTTCGCGAACGAGAGCGAATGGAGACAACGTGCCGGCATGTCCGCCCGCGCCGGCACAAACCAGAATCAAGCCATCGACACCCTGCTCAACAGCTTTGCGCGCGTGCTTTACGTTGATCACATCGTGAAACACCACGCCGCCATAGGAGTGCGCGGCTTCAACGATCTCGGCCGGAGGACGAAGCGATGTGATGATGATCGGCACCTTGTGCTGCACACAGGTTTCCATATCCCCGAACAGCCGGTCATTGGATGAATGGCAAATCTGATTGACCGCATAGGGCGCCACTTTCTTCCCGGGATTCTGGGCGCGATATTCCCCGAGTTCGCCTTCAATTCGGGTCAGCCATTCCCCGAGCACATGAGCGGGCCGCGCGTTGAGCGCAGGAAATGAGCCCACGATTCCCGCTTTGCATTGCGCAATGACCAGTTCTGGCCCGGAAACGATAAACAGCGGTGAACCGACGATCGGCAACTCAAGAGAGTTTTTAAGGAAACCTGGAAGAGACATAGGGCCGATCTTTCTTGAGAACGTGAACGATAAACCAGAGCGACGTGTGGGACCAATGGATAGCGAAGTTGCGAGCAACCTGCCGGCTACGCCGGGGGCAGAACGACCTTGTAGTCGAAGAGATAGCCAGAGAGAGCAGCTTCAACTTCCAGAACGTGTTTCGACAGATGCGCGGGAAGCGTAACGACTGCCTCACTACCGCGCTTGCCGCCTTGAGCGACGCTCACGGTTACCTCTGAAGTCCCCGTCACCTCGGTCACAACCGTTTCGATAAGCCTTCGGGCGGCATCGCTTCTCAGCGGCGGCTTGAATATTTTGCCAACGCCGGTGACTGGAATCGTGTCCACAATGAAGTAGCTCTTGGGCCACGCCGGACGTTCGGCGATTCGCGGCTCTGCAAATGTGCGCAGTTCATCTGCCGTGACAGAAGCGCCCGGCTTGAGCGCCACGTAACAAACCGGAAGTTCGCCGGCATATTTGTCGGGCTGGCCGACCGCCGCGGCAGCGATGACCGCGGGATGACCAACAACAGCGTCCTCGATGGCTTGCGGATCGATGTTGTGGCCGCTTCGAATGATGATGTCCTTGGCGCGACCTGCAATGAAGATACGACCGGTTTCGTCGGTATAGGCGAGATCGCCACCGTTGAGGACACCGTCGACGATCAAACCGTCGTTGTCTTTCCGGTCGCGATAGCCTGGCGTTACATTCGGCCCGGAAATCGTCAGCACGCCTATCTCACGCGGGGCGCATTCTGCTCCGAGAGAACCATCCGCATTCAGCTTGCGAACGGCGGTCTCGATATACGGAAGGCGATAACCGACCGATCCAATGACACGGTCTCCAGCCGGCGGGGAAATGGAAATCAACCCGCCACACTCGGTCATTCCAAGACACTCGTGCACGCGCCTGCCGGTCTTCGCTTCGTATTGCTCCACGATGGTCTTTGGCGCCGCAGCCGCGCCTGAGATCGAAAAGCGAAGACTGGAGATGTCTGCATCGCCAACCGGAACGCTCAGCAACGCTGCCATAACGGTCGGAACGCCACCTCCGATGGTGACCCGGTATTGCTCGATGATCTTCCAGAAATTCTGGATCATCGCCGGATTGCGCATGCCGCCTGGCGACATGATCACGAGATGCACACCAGCAAGAAACATAGACAAACCACACAGGATAGTGCCCGCCACATGAAACAGAGGCAATCCGTTGGTCATCACGTCCTTGTCCGAGAAATCGTAAAGGACAGTTCCGCCGAACGCAGCGGTGATCTGATTGCGATGAGTATGCGTGACGAGTTTCGGCGCGCCCGTCGTGCCACCGGTGTGGAAATATGCAGCGACTTCGTTGTTTGATCCCGGCGCTCCAAACGTAAGGCGTTGCCCGTCGTACTTGCTCAGAGACGGAATGAACGATTGCACGCCCTCTGGCGGCGGCGCATCAGACAGCGAGATCTGCACTAGTTTCAGACCAGGAACCAGTTCTGCGACGGTGACTGCTTTCTCCCAGATATCGAGTTGAGGATGGGGGCCGAGCGCGACCAGGATATGAACATCAGCCGCCTGGATAAGATGCGCGATGTGCTCAGGCTGAAGCAAAAAATTGATGGGCAGTGCGTAGCCCGCCGTTTCCGCACCCCACAGCACGAATTGGGTCTCGATCAGGCTTGGCAGTATGAACGCAATGCCCGGCCGCGAACCGCCGATATCCGCGAAGAAATTTGCCGCGCGCGTGATGCCGGCAAGCAATTCCGTGTAGGACACGATGCGCGGCTTTTCGTCAGGCACTCCCGTCATAAGCATCGTCAGGGCGGTGTGCGACGGAAAGCGTTCTGCGGCGTGGCGGAAGATATCGTAGACGCTTTGCGCTGGACACCGTTCGGCGAAGGTTTTCTCGCTCTCGAAACGCTTCACATCTTGAAGATTGCGTATGGGAAAATCGCGGGCGAACGGCATCGTATGTCCTCGACACGGTTGGCGGAAAGCTTCAACTCAATGACTGCTTGCGGGTTCTCTTTCGATCTTGTGCGAGAAAGCTCGCCGCGCAGTAGACGAAGTCGCCTCCTTCACTCAAGGGAAGTTGACTACTTGGCATCACTCGTATTGATGACGTCGCCAAATATTTCCCACCTGTCCCCCGTGAGCTTGATCAACCTCATCTGCTGAATTGGCGCATAATTCGTCGCGGATGTGTTTATCGAGATTCCCGGAAGCAGCATCTTCGCGTGAACGTTTTGCATGCTGGCAGCTTGCTTCATCACGTTTTCCCGCGTGAGATTATTGCCTGCCTGTCTGAGGACATGAACCAGGGCCTGCGCAGTCATGTAACCTGCGCCAATGAGTACGTCTGAGCGTCCGGCCTCTGGATAATATTTTGCAAGAAACTGGTCGTATTCCTTGACCTCGGCATCATCTTTCCACTGCGGGTCCGCTGGATCCTTCACATAAGTTGCGGAGATGATTCCTTGCGCCGTTTCGATACCCGCAGGCTTCATCACCGTTTCGATCGACGCGCTAATCGAAACGATGATGTGCACCGGCTTCCAGCTGAGTTCATTGGTTTTCTTGATAACCTGGGCAGCGAACTTCGGGGAGGAGATATTCACCAGCACGCTCGCGCCGCTGGCCTTGAGAGTTACTACCCGCGAGTCGACCGTCGGCTCGGTAATCTCGTAGCCCTCAGATGCCACGATCATCGTCGCAAGCTTATCTCCAAGGCCCTGCTTCAGGCCATTCAGGAAATCTTTGCCAAAGTCATCGTTCTGGTAGATGACCGCAATTTTGCTGTCTGAATGTTCCTTAAGCAAGAATCGCGCATAGGCCTTCCCCTCACTAAGATAGCTTGGCGCAAGCCCTATGGTCCACGGATACTCGGCCGGATTGTTCCACTTCGAAGCGCCGCTCCCAACGAACAACTGCGGAATTTTCCGCGTGTTGAGATAACGTTGGATTGCCGTGTTTGATGCCGTCCCAAGCGGACTGAACAACAGGAGTACTTCATCGCTCTCGACAAGCCGCCTCGCCTGTTCAACCGTCTTCGCCGGTGAGTAGCTATCGTCGTAGGAGACGAAATTGATCTTGCGGCCATTGATGCCGCCTTCGTCGTTGATCTTCTTGAAATAGGCAGCCTCAGCCTTGCCCAAAATGCTGAATGCCGAGGCTGGGCCGCTGTACGGCATGATATTGCCGATTTTGATCTCGGTGTCCGTCGCGCCTACATCATATTGTTTGGTTTGTGCTGAAGCGACGGCACTGCATCCGACCATCAAAGCAGCGGCAATTGACACGACGTGAAAAGTCGAACTTGAAATAAGCATTTAGCGCTTCCCCATTTTTTGTTGAGGAAGTTGGTAAGGGATTAAATTAACAGCGTCAAGTTTTGGGCGATTTTCGGATTTTCACCGACATATCCTTGAGTTGCATACGTTTTTTCACGCCATCCGGCTTCTTCACGCCCAGATACATCATTCGCATTGTCCGCCGGTGCAATTCGTCGCGTGCCTTGACCGTAGGAATATGTCCGCTGAGGTGCATCATAACGATGCCATGCGCCGCGACACAAAACGAATGCCCGATCGCCTGGGCGTCTCCGACAATGAGACCTTCATCAATGAGGGCTTGAACGTAACTAACCATTGTAGAGTTAAACCGTTTTGCGACACCATCAAAACCCGGCAGGTCTGCGGGAACGGGTTGCCCGGCATCGAAAATAAATCGGTAGGAATTCGGGTGGTTCAACGCAAAATCAAGAAAGGCCTTGCCGACGTTTCGCGCGTTCTGACGCGCATCGCAACGCAGATCAAAGGCGCTCTCAAGCTGATCACAGAAGCGGTTCAAGGCACTTGTCCGGACTGCAGCGAGGATCTCGTCTTTATCAGCAAAATAGCGATATGCAGCCGTCTGGCTGTAACCCAAAACGTGAGCGATCTGTCGCATGGTAACGCCAGCCACTCCATGCTTCGCAAACAATCCTTCGGCCGCCTTAACCAAGCGCGCTCGAAATGCATCGACTTCGTCGTCAGTGAGCTGTTTTCTCATACGCTATTCTTAGCCCGCGATAGGCTTCAGGTCAGATGGATAGTGTTCACTTCGCATAGAATTTACCTTGCGATAGAGGGCATTGCGAGATTGATCACCGGGCCTCGCTCGAAGGTGCCGCGGCTAAGTAAACGTAAGGCGTTCTAGCATTTTCCCACCGACCTGCACGACGGGAAATGCCTCCGCAACGATGAGCCCATCGGCCGTGTGCGTTGCTTACAGTGCTCCGCATTCAGCGCACGGAAGCCACGCTCTTGTTGTCCGCGGCATAGCCTCGGTGGCCTTCGCCACGCGGTCGCCGAGCTTATGCGGTCCGACCTAGAGCGGCAAAACCACCGAAGGGTGATTCAAGCGCCACCTCTCGACGATGTTGGATTAATGGGATGTAACGACAGCCCGGCGGATTGTATCAGCATACAGCCGATCTGCATCGCGGCGACAACCGCTATCAACCAACTCTGGCAGACCGACTTCACCTATCTCAAGATCACCGGCTGAGGCTGGTATGCGTTTCCGACGTCACGGCGACGCTCGACCAGATGCTCGCGGCCGCCGGCGACCGCGCGTCCCCTTTCGAGACCGGAGCACGGCGGTCCGGTGGGACATCCCGCTAGGCCTTGCGCCGGGGCTGGCCGGGACGCGCACGCATGCCGTCGCGCGACGATGGCGTGGGGTTTCAGCACCCTTTAACCGCCTCCGGACAGACAAAAAGGGCCAGCGCGCGGCAACGGATGGAGCTCGCGGCCACGACAGCAACCTTTCTTCTCAAGACAACTTGCAGGAACAAATATTCTGCGAAACGCGACCCCGGCGTTGCCGTCATACTTAAGTTGCTGAACTTCCAACTTTCTTCTTAACAAGACAGACCAGTCTGTCTTAGATGCGGTGCAAACCTGAGGAATCTGTTGCTTTGCACGCACATGGGAGCCGACGAGTGGCACTTTCGGACAAGAAAATCCTTTCATCCTTACAACTCGGACGACGCACGATCAAAAACCGGGTCGTCATGGCGCCGCTGGTGCGGGCGCGCTGCGATGAGGATCGTGCGCCGACGGATATGGTCTCGACATATTATGTGCAGCGTTCGTCTGCCGGATTTATCGTCACTGAGGGAACCCACGTCTCCGAATTCAGTGTAACGCGCAAGACCGCAGCGGCGCACTACACGGACAAGCAAATTAAGCAGTGGACCAGTGTTGTCCGCGCGATTCATGATGCCGGCGGCATTGTCTTCCAGCAACTTTATCATGTGGGGCGGAAGGCGCTACTCTCCACGCTGCCGCCTGGCCAGTTGCCGATCGCACCGTCCGCCCTCGCCGCAAGCGGCGGTATTCTGAGCGCCAGCGGACTGGAGCCATTTCCGGTTCCGCGAGCGCTCGAGTTGAGCGAAATTCCTCAAATCATCGACCAGTTTCGTCGCGCGGCCATCAACGCGCGCGATGCAGGGTTCGACGGAGTCGAACTCCTCGCGGCGAACGGCTTTCTTCTGGATCAGTTTCTGCGCGACGGCATCAACAAGCGCACCGACATTTATGGCGGACCAATCGAAAACCGCGCCCGCTTTCTCCTCGAAGTGGTCGATGCGGCGCTCGAAGTGCTGGGCGCAGATCGAGTCGGCGTTCGGCTATCGCCTCATTTCAGAATGGACGGAAGCGCGGACTCGAACCCGCCCGAAACATATCGCTATGTGGCTGAAAAGCTCAACGAGCGGGGCATCGCCTTCATTCACTTGACCGAAGGACTGGAGCGCGACGCCAACCCGTTCGAGGAGCAGTATCTGCGCATGCAGAAGTCGGGCAATGCCCACGGCCCGTCCGGCGACGAGCCATTCCTCGCGCCGATGGTCCGCGAGGTTTTCGACGGAGCGCTGATTTTGAACGGCGGATATAATCCGGAGACAGCTACGATGATGGTCGAGGAAGGCCGCGCGGACGCGGTCTCCTTCGGGCGCATGTTCATCTCCAACCCGGACTTGCCGGAACGGATTCGCGTCGGCGCGACGCTAACTCAACCTGATCCGAGCACATACTTCGCTGGCGGTCCCAAGGGATACATCGACTATCCGTTTCTGAATCAGGAACTCGCGCTCGCGCCCTAGGGCAGAGCCGAACGTGTGGAAAGGTGCGGCCATTCCCTCCTCGGCAAGGTGATGTCACCAAGATGAGCAGCGACGCTCCGGCCCTTGATGATCGCTATAATACAAGCAGCGAAGCTGAACAGGCTCCGCGTAGCAGATGGTTGCGTTACATCTGGGTCCGCATGATCCAGATGGTGCCGACGCTGCTGCTGATCATCCTGACCGCTTTTGTGCTGTTGAAAATGGCCCCAGGCGACCTCGTGCAGGTGATTGCCGGCGAGTCGGGCGGCGCGTCTCCGGAGTATATCGCGCGCCTGCGCGAAAGCTTCGGTCTCGATGCGCCGCTTCACATCCAGTTCATACATTATATAAGCGCCGTCTTTCAGGGCGACCTGGGATTTTCGTTTCGCAACAACGTTTCGGTGGCGACATTGCTGATGAGCAGGCTGCCCGCAACGTTGCTATTGGCCACGGCAGCGCTGTTCATCTCCGTTGTTGTCGGCATCGGGTGCGGCGTGATCGCGGCCACCTATCGCGGAAAATGGCAAGATCACGCGATCTCCATATCCGCCCTCTTAATTTACGCCACTCCGGTCTTCCTTACCGGCATCGGGTTGATCCTTCTTTTCAGCGTTGCCCTGCCCTGGCTTCCGATCGGCGGGTTTGCCGATGCTTACGGAATCAACACGCCGTGGCAGCGCGCCGCCAGCATCGCGAGACATTTGGTCTTGCCCGCGCTCACGCTGGGGACCGCCTACGCCGCCATCTACATCCGCCTGACGCGCGGGGCGATGCTGGAAGTCCAGACACTGGATTTCGTTCGCACGGCAAGAGCCAAGGGCGTGTCTCCGTATCGCGTGATCTGGCGCCACAGCCTGCGCAACGCGCTGCTGCCGCTTGTAACTGTTATCGGGATGCAGAGCGGCGCGATGCTGGGGGGCGCTATTCTGGTCGAAACCGTTTTCGCATGGCCCGGACTGGGACGGCTCGCGTTCGAGGCGCTCCAGCAGCGCGACTACAATCTCCTCGCGGGTCTGATCCTGTGCAGCGGCGCGGTGGTCATCGTCATGAACCTCTTGGTGGACCTTGTGTACGGCCTCCTCGATCCGCGAGTGCGCATCCGATGATCGAAATGCCAAACTTTCTTGATTCAACGCCGGTAGATCGCGGACATATCCCGGCGATTCAGTTCGGTGTGCGCTCAAGCCGCGCCAGAACGAACTGGCGGACATGGCCGCTCGCCCTGCGAGCGGGGCTGATCCTCCTGTTAGCCGAAATTGTTTTGGCGTTCGCGGCTTCCTGGCTCTATCCGAACGATCCGTTCGAATTTGTCGGACTGGCCTTCACTCCACCTTTCACCGATGCAAGCTTTCCGTTGGGTACGGATTTGATGGGGCGCGATATCGCGGCGGGCATTGTTTACGGCGCGCGCGTCTCGCTTCTGGTCGGTCTGGCCGCGACCATCATCGCCACCGTGATCGGCGGCTCAATCGGTCTGCTGTCCGGCTATTTCGGCGGCTGGCTCGATCATGCGCTCATGCGCGTCACCGAGTTGTTTCAGGTGATTCCGCATTTCCTTCTCGCACTCACCCTGATCGCGATCTGGGGATCGACCTTGTCGAACATCATCTTCGCGATAGGAGTGACGAGCTGGACAGTCATCGCGCGCCTGGTCCGCGCGGAAACGCTCGTGCTGCGCGAAAATGACTATGTCAAACTTTCGGCCGTGATGGGCGCGAGCCCGCTCAGGATCATCCTGACGCACATTTTGCCGAATACCTTTCCGCCGGTCATCGTTGCGGCATCCATCCTGACGGCTTCGGCAGTTCTGATGGAATGCGGATTGGCGTTTCTCGGGATGAACGACAGCAACCGTATAAGCTGGGGTGGCATGATCGGCGGGGCTCGGGAGGCGTTGCTCGACGCGCCGTACATGACGCTCATTCCGGGAGCGGCCATCCTGCTGACCGTCATGGCCCTGAGCTTGATCGGCGACGGCTTGAACCAATTGCTCAACCCCAAGAAGCACCGATGAAGGCCCCCGACACCCACACGCCGGTTCTCGCGGTGACCAATCTCGGAATCGGATTCCGGTCGACGCTTCCGGACAGTTCGGCTGAAGCGGTACTGGCGGCGGTTCAGGGTTTCGATCTGATGGTCCATGTGGGTGAAACTGTCGCCATCGTAGGCGAGTCGGGATGCGGAAAGTCGATCACCGCCCTCGCCCTCGCCGGTCTGCTGCCCGCGGATGCGCGAATTACGTCGGGTCACATCGACCTTCTCGGTCAGCGAATATCCGCCTTTCCGGAATCCCGGCTGCGCCATCTGCGCGGCAATCGCATCGGCATGATTTTCCAGGACCCCATGTCGGCCCTCAATCCCGTGCTCACGATCGGCGAGCAGATCGAGGAAGCCATTCTCGCGCATCAGGCGATCACGCGAAAGGAGGCACGGGCGCAGGCGGAAGACTTGCTCGCGCGCGTGCGGCTTCCCAAGCCACGGGAAAGGATGGCGGATTATCCGCATCAACTCTCGGGCGGAATGCGCCAGCGCGTGATGATCGCCATCGCCATCAGCAACCAGCCCGACCTTCTCATCGCCGACGAGCCGACGACGGCCCTGGATGCGACGGTTCAGTTCGAGATTCTGTCCCTCCTGCATGACATCCAGCGCGCCAGCGGAATGGCTCTCATCATGATCACGCATGATCTCGGCATCGTCGACCGCTGGGCCGAACGTGTCGCCGTCATGTATGCCGGCCGGAAGGTGGAAGAACGCGCCACCAAGAAACTGCTGGAGCGGCCGTTGCATCCTTATACCCACGCGCTGATCCGCGCGCGGCCAAGCCGGCGGCCGGCGCATGGCCCGCGTCACCGCCTGACGGAGATCGCCGGCATGGTGCCGGCCATCGGCACCCATCAGGCCGGATGCGTTTTTTCCAGCCGCTGTGCGGTAGCTGTTGAACGCTGTTTCGTCGAGGTGCCCACGCTGGACGATCTCGCCGATGATCCCGGTGTCGTGGCGTGCCATCTTGCCACGGAAAGGACGGCCCCATGCCTGGAGCCAGCGTGAGCACGCCGCCTGCTCTCCTCAGCGCGAACGGATTGAGCGTGTGGTTCCACGGCGCCGCCGGACGCACCGATGCCGTCCGCAATGTGTCGCTCGACATCAAGGCCGGCGAGGTTCTGGCCATCATCGGAGAGTCGGGGTCCGGAAAGAGTACCCTCGCGCGCGCCCTGTTGGGGATGATTACACCCGGCCACGGCAGCTTGCTGATGGACGGCTCTCCATTGCCGGGACCGGCATCGAAGCGGACGCGGGCGCAGCGTCGTCGCATCAGCATGGTGTTTCAGGACAGCAGCGCCGCGTTCAACCCGCGTTTCACGGTCGAACAGGTGCTGTTGGAGCCGCTCCGGCTGATGGGCACGCAACGTGAGGCGGGCGCAAAGCAACATCCCGCTGCGTTGCTCGAACAGGTCAGCCTGTCGTCCTCGCTGCTGTCGCGGCGTCCTCATGAGTTGTCCGGAGGACAGCGCCAGCGGGTTGGCATCGCCCGCGCGCTGGCCAGTGAACCGGACCTTTTGATCTGCGACGAGGCCGTGTCCGCGCTCGACGTCTCCGTGCAGGCGCAGATTCTGAATCTGCTGTCGGACCTACAGGCGAATCGAGGGCTGGCTTTTCTGTTCATCACCCACGATCTGGGCGTGGTGGAATATTTCGCGGATCGCCTGGCCGTGATGTTCGCGGGACAAATACTCGAGACCGGATCGTTGTCGGCGGTTCTCGATCATCCCCAAACCGACTACACGCGCAAGCTGCTTGATGCGCGACCGGCTTTGCGCGCGTCCCTCGGATAGAGTGACTTTCCTCTTTCAAACCCGCGCCGCAGGCTGAGGCTCAGGCGAGCAATTCGCTGGCGACAAGAGCCGCGTTCTTTGCCGCCTGGGGATTCCTGTATACGAGGATCGACGCAAGGGCGCCGTCATACAGAAGCGCCAACTGTTCGGACAGCCGTTTCGCGCCGGCCTTTCGCGGCTCCGAGATCGCATCCAGAAAAATGCGCCTCACCGCATCCTTATGCCCGCGCGCCACAGTTCTGATGGCGTCGGATTCTTCGTGCTCGGCGACCGCCAGCGCAAATGCGCAGCCGCGAAACTCGGGGGAATGCGCATCCTGTTCGAGGTGACGGAAAAGGCTGGCGACACGTTTGGCTGGATTTGTGTCTGCCGCTACGGCCACCTCCATCGCGGCCAGAACGCGGCCACTGCGGGCTTTCAGGTATTCGACAACCAGTTGCTCCTTGGTCGGAAAGTACCGATAGAGCGTTGCCTTGGCGATATTGGCCTCCGCGATCACAAGGTCCATGCCGACGGCCCTGATGCCGCTCCTGTAGAACAGCCGCGACGCCGTCGCGACGATGTGGTCGCGCATTAGATGCTGGTCATCGGACGGTGAGAGGCGCGCCTCTGCTCCGTTCCGGGAAGTCTTTCTCGGCCGCCGAGACGGACGAAGTGTGCTGACGCTCACCTGATTGCCCTTACATTCCGCGCGAAAGATGCCCGCAAGATCACCGCCGCGCAAGCCGCGCCTGCAATAGACTGCAAAGCGCGTCGCTGTCTATTGCCTTGCCTGGGCGCACGGCCCGTCGTCTCTTCATGTGAACCGGCGACTGGACCCGGAAATGCCATCGAAGCCGACGGCAGCCCCCTCATTCCGATAGCCAAGCGTTCTTCAGGGAATCATACGCGCCGTCGGACGATGTACTCAGCCCTCGGACCCGCTTTGACGCAACCGAATACGGCTGATTTTCGAGAAGGACGTAGGTCGGAATGTCCGACATGGCGATCTTCTGGAACTGCTTGAATAGCACGACACGCTGCTCCTCGGTCGGAGCCTTTTGGGCGTCTTCGACGACCTTGTCGAGTTCCGGATTGCTGTAACCGCTGGCATTGGACCACGGCACACCCTTCAGGATAGCCTTCGACCAGTAGTTCCGGGTGGTGCCTATTTGCGGGTCGCCGAAGCTGGCCCAGTGTGTCACGATGAAATCAAAGTCATTGTCGGTGTAGACGCGCTGCATGAAGCGCGGCAGGTCCTGACTTCGCAGTTCGACGTCGATCCCGACCCGGCGCAGGGATTGCCGGACGAACTCGCCGGTCCGCTGGTACGACTCTCCGAAGGGCAGCCAGTCCAGCGCCACCGAGAAACGATTTCCGTCGGGCTTGCGCGGATAGCCGGCGGCATCCAGCAACTGCTCCGCCTTCTTCAGATCGAAGGGATAGGACGGCACGTCCGTCGAATAGAAGCGCGCATGGGTCGAAATGACGGGCGATGTTCCGGGTTTTCCGAGACCCCGGGTCGCGAGTTTCGAGAGCGCGCCCAGGTCGAGCGCATGGGCGACAGCGCGGCGAACATTGGCGTCGTTGAACGGAGGTTTGCGGACGTTGAATTCCATCGACGAGCGGGAGCCCAGCCACTCGTAACCCTTGAAGAGCACCTGAAGATTCTCGTCCTTTTGCGCGCGCTCCAGATCGATGACCGAGATCGGGCCGAGCACGCCAAAGTGCAGCGCGCCGGTTGTGAAGGCGGCGAAGCGCGCGGTCCGGTCCGGAATGACGCGGAAGATCACCTGATCGAGATAGGGCCTGCCGGTGTCCCAATATTCGGGGTTGCGTTCGAGCGTGATATGATCGCCCCGCACCCACTCCTTGAAGCGGAAAGGTCCCGTTCCGACAGGATTGATGTTCGCGGGGTTCTTGAGAATATCCGTCCCCTCATAAATGTGCTTGGGAAGGATCTGGGATTCACCGCTGCTGAGTGCGCTGAAGATAACACCCGACGGATTCCGGAGCTTGAAAACCACCGTGAGCGGATCGGGCGTCTCCACGGCCTCAACGGCGGCAAAGGTCGAGCGTCCGCGCGGATGAATCTTGGTCCACACCTCATCGAACGTGAACTTGACGTCCGCCGACGTAAACGGCTTGCCGTCATGCCACTTCACGCCCCGACGCAGATTGAAACGCACCTCTTTTCCATCCGGCGCGATGTCCCAGCTCCGCGCCAGTTCCGGCTCCGGCTTGAAGTCGGCGCCGATATGGATGAGCCCGTCGAAGATCTTGGTCGAAATGACGGCGACATCGCCGGTCTGATTGAAGGCGGCCGTCAACACGGAAGGCTCATTGGGAGACGAGACGGCAACGAGCGTTCCGCCCCGCACGGGTGTCTGCGCAGGAGCTGCAATGGGCTGGAAAGCGAAGGCGCAAAATAAGCCGGCAAGGAGCAGACTTGGTCTGGAAGCGCGCATGATCATGATTGCATCACCTTTCGCATGTTGAAAAAATTAGCCCTCGACCCGGTGTCGAGATCGAATACGTGCTGGCGGACCACTAGAGCGTCAGGGCGGCGCACCCGGACGTCGCGCGGCGTTCAAATCGTTTCCAGCGCGATGCGGCCGGCATTGGTGAGAACGATGTCCGATTGGGGCGCGTGGACACGGCCGCAAAGCGCATCGCGATAATGCCGCTCCAGCGAATTGCGCCGGTCCAGTCCGTGATTTCCGGTCACCGACATCGCCAGTTCGAGCGCGCGCACGACATTGTTCGTGACAATGTTCTTGACCTGCTGCGCCCGCGTCGGATCCAGCGCCTCGACCGTGTCGGCCCGATAGGTCGCGTCGTCGATCAAGGTTCTGTTGATCAGCAGCAGCGACTCGATCTCGCCCGCGACCGCCTGAATCCGCGGGACTGTCGATAGCGGCTTGCCCAGATTGGACGGGACGCGCTCGCGCAGAAATTTATACAGCCAGTCGCGGCCTGCGATGCCGATGCCGTCGTAGAGTGCCGCGATCAGCAGGCCGTTCCAGACCTGAACCCGCGCACCGCGTTGCAGGAATTTCTCCGACCCAGGAGTCATGATATCCAGCGCGGCTTCCGCTGGCACGACGACCTTCTCAAGCAGCAATTCATTACTGGCGGTGGCGCGCATGCCGTGATGATTCCATGTCGGCAAAACGGACAGTCCCGGCGCATTCCCCGGCACCAGCCAGCTTCCGACCTGCGGCGTCTCTCCTTCATCGACGCGCGCGAGAACCAGCCACCAGTTGACGATCGGACTTCCCGTCGCCCAGGCCTTTCGGCCATTTATTTCCCAACTGCCGTCGGCGCGGCGCGTGGCCACGGTGCCCGGCAGACCGCCCCGGATGGCGGAGCCGAGATCGGGCTCCGCTTGCAGGGCATTCAGGATTCCTTTTCCGTCCAGCGCCGCGCGCGCGACGCTCTGATAGATCGCGGGACGGCTGTTGCCGAGCAGATGATGCATCAGATAGTTCATCGCCAGAAGCAGGCCGGTCGAGGCCTCGCCGCCGCCCACGGCGCGGACCACGCGCGCGGCTTCCTGCAATCCGCCGCCCGCACCGCCGTAATCCGCCGGTGTTGTCAGCGTCAGCAATCCGAGTTCGGCAAGCCGCTTGAAGTTATGGTGTGGAAAGGATGCGTGTTCGTCGTGCTCCGCCGCGGTCGCAGCGAACTCCCGGCGCAGAGAGGCAAGAACCTCATCGTTCGGAAAAGGACTCTGTAGCTTGATGACGGGGTTCATGCGTCTGCTTTCCGGGTGGGACTGCTGTCGTGAGACTCGTTGGAGTCCTCGCACCCTGGAAGGCACATGGAACCCAGGCAATTTTATTAGACAGACTGGTCTGTCTTGTCGATTTCGGAAAAAGCGATGGCGCTAGAATTTCCTTCTGCCCGTAGCCGCGACTAGGAAATTCTGTAACCTATGCGGGGATGCATCATCCCGAAAGGCGTTCCCGTCTCGCGGCAGACGACGCGACCTTTCGGCACTTCAATGTCGATGCCATGGATCACATCGGAGCGGCCAAAGCCGGCGGAAAGCTTTTTTCTTCGACGAAGGCTGCCAGCCCCACAAACGTAAGAAAGTCATGCGCGCGCGGCCTGCAGTCGATGCTGCAAGCGACGGTTTGCGATGGTGGCGCGCTTGATGCACCGACGTTCTGTGAGCATCATCTCAGCCCTGCCGAAATAGACATCGGCGGGAGTGAGGTTGTTGATGCTCTCATGATAGCGCATGCGGTTATAATGCTCGACGAAGGCATTGATCTGCTGCTCCAGGTCTCTAGGCAGATATAATTGTCGAGCAGAATGCGGTTCTTCAGAGTCAGGTGCCCGCGCTCGATTTTTCCCCTGGGTCTGCGGGTGACGGCGCGCCCCGCAGATGCTTCCAATGGATATCCCGCTCTCCGAACATGTGAGTCCATCACCGGAGTGGCAGGAAGGTTTGGCTCGCGGCAACTCGCGGTGGCGGCTCTTCAGATGCGCGACACCATTCCGACGAATAACAAGAGAACGGACAAGCTACCGCGCTTTGCGATCCTGCGCTGGCTTGATCAACGCGGGCACAGCAAGGTTCTCGTGTTCGGTCCCGAGGGAAGTCTTTCGACAGAGGCAGCGAGATTCCTGACCTGCTAGATCAGTACCAACCACTGCCTGTTTCAGGGGAGAATTGTCAGGCGACAGGTCTTGATCGACATCGCCAAAGCGCTGAGATGGCGCGATTATCCTTATGGTAACACTCGGTAACGCCATCGCGTGATGGCGAAAAATATCAATAAAAACAACTGAAGATGGCGCGCCCGAAGAGATTCGAACTCCTGACCCCCAGATTCGTAGTCTGGTGCTCTATCCAGCTGAGCTACGGGCGCGCATTTCGCAGATTAAAGAAGAGCCGGAGGCCGCTCCGCGAAAGAGCGCCATAGCTACCGGCTCCGGAACGGCTTTGCAAGATCGATAGACAAGGGATTTCGGTCCAAAATGCAGGTTTTCAGGCTCGGATCCGCACATCGCGATGGCTATGCAACTCCACGGCGCGATCGGGAATCATGATTCGGAACGTCGCCCCGATGGTACCTTCCACCAGATTGAGCTCTCCGCCATGCGCCCGGACCAGTTCCGCCGCGATGGCAAGCCCGAGGCCGGTGCCGCCGTCGCGCGACGACCCCTGAAACGCCTCGAACAGGTGTTCGCGGGCTCTGGCCGGAATGCCGGGGCCGGTGTCCGAAATTTCCAGAATGGTCACGCTGCCTTCGCGGCGACCGGTCACGCGAATTTGCTTGGCGGTGGCGACTTTCGACCTGTCGCTGTCCAGCGCCTGGGCTGCGTTGCGCACCAGATTGAGCAGCACCCGGAACAACTGATCGGGGTCGGCATCGACGGCCAGCCCGCGCTCGATGGCATTGACCCACTCGATCGAGGTATCGGCGGCGAGCCCGGCCGATTCTCGCACCTCGTTGACGACAGCTTCGACCAGAATCATGCGGCGGTCAGGCGGAGCCTCCTGCGCCTTGCCATAGGACAACGTGGACTGACAGAACGCGATGGCGCGTTCCAACGAACGCATCAACTTCGGTGCAAAGCGCTGCACGCGCGGGTCGGGCACGCTGGCAAGCTGATCGGACAACAGTTGCGACGACGCCAGCAGATTGCGCAGGTCGTGGTTGATCTTCGACACCGCGAGCCCAAGCGCCGCGAGGTGATTTTTCTGATGCAGCATCGACACCAGGTCGCGCTGCATATCGGAGAGTTCGCGCTCCGCCAGCCCAATTTCATCGCCGCGCTTCGATGGCGCGATGATATGCGCGGGGCTTTCGGGATTCTCGTGAAAAGCAACGAGATTGGCGGTGACGCGCCGCATCGGCCGCACGAACAGGTGGTGCAGGGCGTAATAGATCAACCCTGCGGTGATGCTGGTCATCACCAGCGACAGCAGCAGCACGTTTCGTGAAAAGCGGAACATCGCATCGCGCAGCGGCTTCTCGTCGACCACCACTTCGATGAACTGTCCACTGCCCGGCGCCGGCCCCAGCACACGCATGACTTCGTCACCGCTGTCGAGCATCACCTGGAATGCATCGACGATCGCGGACCACGCGTTCATGTCGCGCATGTCGACGTCATGGTCGATCTTCGCCGGCATGTCGGCGGCGGCAAGAAGCCGACGCTGCTGGCCGGTCTTGATAGCTACCGCGCGCGCGCCGATGCTGGCGAGTATCTGCCGCGCCAGCACCTCGGGCACCAAGCCGCTCGGCGCAGCATCCAGAACCAGCGCCGCAGTGTTCGCCGCCGCCAGCCGGTCGTTGAGCCGGTTCATCCGGAAGTTGGCGATGGACGGGACATAAATCAGGATTTCCGCGATCAGGATCAGCGGGATCGTCAGCAGCAACAGCTTGCCGGACAGCCCGAAGCGGAGCCTCGCCGGGGGCCGGCTGGCCGTCATCAGATCTGGCTCATCGTCCGATGCCGCCATGAATTGAATGCCCGCCTGTTGAGAGGATTTGCCGGTGCAGGATGCTCCCCGCCGCGACCGGGGTCAAACCTCTGGAACGCCTATGGTTTAGCCAGCCGGGACACCCGTTACGGCCAGCATGTATCTAAAACCCCAAGATTGACGAAAACAGGCTGCTCCCGTATAAGCCGCGCCAACTGTCCTCGATGGCCCGGCTTGACCGGGCCGGTTCATTTTGGATCGAAATTGGTCCTCTTCAGGGCCGGCATCGCTGGATTTCACACCATTATCGGCGAAATGCCTCCGACCAGCCAGTCGGACGAGCACTTCGGCAGCGGAGAACGACCCGTGAAGCGGACTTATCAACCCAGCAAACTGGTGCGCAAGCGCCGTCACGGCTTCCGTGCCCGTCTCGCGACCGCCGGTGGCCGCAAGGTTCTCGCCGCCCGCCGCGCCCGTGGCCGCAAGCGTCTGAGCGCCTGAACCGACCTTATCCGGGACCCTTTCCCATGCGCCGGTTGGAATCATGGACCGGTTGAAGCAGCGCGCCGATTTCGTCGCCGCGGCCAAGGGCCCGCGCATGGCCAGCCCTGCCTTTGTGGTGCAGACCCGCTCGCGCGACGACGGTGGCCCGGTCCGCGTCGGTTTTACCGTCACCAAGAAGGTGGGAACCGCCACGGAACGCAACCGCGTCCGGCGCAGGCTTCGCGAACTGGTGAAGCGGCTCGACGTCATATCCATGCGACCCCACCATGATTATGTGATAGTGGGCCGTCGGGCCGCGCTGGACCGCGGCTTCGAAACGATGTTCAACGATCTGCGCTCGGCGCTCAGCCGCCTCGAGCGCCAGACGCCGAAGCAGCCCAGCGACCTGAAGCCCAACGCAGCACCCACTTCCCGCGCACGCGAGTGAATGACGAGACCTGAACGATGATCGAAAATCGCAACACCATCCTCGCCGTCATCCTGTCGGGTCTTGTGCTGATCGCCTGGCAATATTTCTACAACATCCCGACGATGGAAAAGCAGCGCGCCGCGCAGCAGGCCGAGCTTGCGCAGAAGCAGGCCGCCAATCCTGCAGCGTCGCCGGCGACGCCAGCCAATCCATCGAGCACGCCTGCGGCACCCGGCACGCCTTCGCAGTCGCCGATCCCCGGTGCGCCGGCAACAGCCGCGCCGGTCCAGAGCCGGGCCGCCGCAATCGCCGCCGGCCCCCGCGTGAAAATCGATACGCCGAGCATCAGCGGCAGCATCGCGCTGACCGGCGGCCGCATCGATGACGTCGCGCTGGTCAAGTATCGTGAAACCGTCGATCCGAAATCGCCTGCAATCGAACTGTTCTCGCCCTCGGGCACCAAGGAGCCGTTCTACGCGGAATTCGGTTTCGTGCCGGCAGCGGGCGCGACCACGAAGATGCCGGACAAGGACACGGTCTGGAAACAGGAAGGCGCCAACGCGCTGACCCCGGCCACGCCAGTGGTACTGACCTGGAACAACGGCCAGGGGCTGACCTTCAAGCGCACGATTTCCATCGACGACAAATACCTCTTCACCATCAAGGACGACGTTTCCAACGTCGGCGACGCCGCGGTCACGCTGTACCCGTTCGGCCTGATCTCGCGCCACGGCACTCCGCACGTCTCCGGCTACTACATCCTGCACGAAGGCCTGATCGGCGTTCTCGGCGACCAAGGACTACAAGAGTACGGCTACAAGAAAATCGACGACGCCAAAGCGGTCGAGTTCAAGGTCACCAATGCGTGGCTCGGCATCACCGACAAATACTGGGCGGGTACGCTGCTGCCGAGCCCGAAGGCCAACGTGCAAGCGCGCTTCTCGTCGAATCTGGTCGGAACGCTGCGCACCTACCAGACCGACTACCTGCTCGATCCGCTGACCGTCGCCATCGGCGGTACCGCCAGCACATCGACCAGTCTGTTCGCGGGAGCCAAGGAAAGCGCCACCGTCGACGCCTATGACAAGCAGCTCGGCCTCAACAAGTTCGACCGCCTGATCGACTGGGGCTGGTTCTACTTCATCACCAAGCCGATGTTCTGGGCCATCGACTGGTTCTTCCACATCTTCGGCAACTTCGGCGTCGCCATCCTGGCGGTGACGGTGCTGGTCAAACTGATCTTCTTCCCGCTCGCCAACAAATCTTATGCGTCCATGGCCAAGATGAAGGCCGTGCAGCCGCAGCTCGCTGCGCTGAAGGACAAGTATCCCGACGACAAGATGAAGCAGCAGCAGGAGATGATGGAAATCTACAAGAAGGAGAAGATCAACCCGATCGCGGGCTGTCTTCCGATTCTGATCCAGATTCCGGTGTTCTTCTCGCTCTACAAGGTGCTGTTCGTCACCATCGAAATGCGTCACGCGCCGTTCTTCGGATGGATCAAGGATCTGTCCGCACCGGACCCGACCAACCTTTTCAACCTGTTCGGTCTTCTGGCATTCGATCCGACCCAGCTTCCGGTGCTTGGTTACTATCTGCATCTCGGCATCTGGCCCATCCTCATGGGCATCACGATGTGGTTCCAGATGAAGCTGAACCCGACGCCGCCCGATCCGACGCAGAAGATGATCTTCGACTGGATGCCGCTGATCTTCACCTTCATGCTCGCGGGCTTCCCGGCCGGTCTCGTGATCTACTGGGCGTGGAACAACCTGCTCTCGGTGCTGCAGCAGAGCTACATCATGAAAAAGAACGGCGCGAAGATCGAGTTGTTCGACAACGTGAAGGCGACCTTCGCCGGCAGCAAAAAGACGACGTAGCGCCTTTTTGGTTTATAGTTTTGACGCCCGGCGCATCGCCGGGCGTTTTCCATGTCCGAGAACCTTCGCATGACCGATAAAACCGATGCGGAGCTGATTGAAGCGGGGCGAAAAATCTTCGCCGGCGACTGGCAGTTTTTCTGGGCCTCGCCGTCGATCGAAACGCTGCCGCCGATGAAGGGCGTCGAGGTCGCATTCGCCGGCCGCTCCAATGTCGGCAAGTCGAGCCTCATCAATGCGCTGACCGGCCGCAACGCGCTGGCGCGCACCTCGCATACGCCGGGCCGCACCCAGGAGCTGATTTTCTTCGAAGGACCGACCCCGGCAGACGGCAAGGACGCAGGCCTTCGACTGGTGGACATGCCGGGCTACGGCTATGCGTCCGCGCCGAAAACCAAGGTGGCGTCGTGGACCGCGCTGATCCACAAATTCCTGCAAGGCCGCGCCAATCTCGCCCGCGTCTATGTGCTGATTGATTCACGTCATGGCCTGAAGGATGTCGACAACGACATTCTCAAAACGCTCGACAAATCCGCCATGAGTTATCAGGTGGTGCTGACCAAGGCCGATCAGGTGAAGAAATCGGAGCTTGAAGCGACCCTTGCAGCGACGAAAGCGGCGCTGTCGAAACATCCGGCGGCATTTCCGGAGGTGCTGGTGACATCGTCGCGAACCGGCGACGGCATGCCCGAACTGCGCGCCGCCATGATCCGTCTGCTGAGGGAACGTATCTCATGACCCAGACCAGCGCCTTGCGCCTCGCCGTTGTCCTCGCCGGACTGATGGGCGCGGCCGGTGTCGCACTGGCGGCCACAGCCGCCCACCAGCCCGATGCGACCCGGCTCGGCTCCGCATCGTCGATGCTGCTGTTCCACGCCAGCGCCGTGGCCGGTGCCGCGCTGCTGACCGGGTACGGCATCGCCCGGCGAGCGCCCGGCCTTACCGCAACCTTCGGCTTCGTGGCCGGTGCGGCCCTGTTCGCAGGCGACCTCGTGCTGCGCCAATATGCCGGTCACGGCCTGTTCCCGATGGCCGCGCCGACCGGCGGCACGCTCCTGATTTTAAGCTGGCTGGTGCTGGCCCTCGCCGCCGTCTGGCCGCGCCCGGCCACCTGATCCGCGACGCAGACGCTTTGCGCCGTTGACGCAATCGGCTAAACCCTGCCAGCCCGCGTCAACGAGATTCCCCATGATCGATTTGCCCAATATCAGCCCGCAGGATCAGGCCCGCATTCTGTCCGAAGCACTGCCGCATATGCAGCAGTATGACGACGAAACCATCGTCATTAAATACGGCGGCCACGCCATGGGCGAGGAAGCGCTCGCCAAGCAGTTCGCCCGCGACATCGTCTTGCTGGAGCAGACCGCGATCAATCCGGTCGTCGTGCACGGCGGCGGTCCGCAGATCGCGTCCATGCTGACGCGGCTCGGCATCAAGTCGGAATTCGCGGCGGGTCTGCGCGTCACCGATGCGCCAACCATGGAAATCGTCGAGATGGTGCTGGCCGGATCGATCAATAAATCGATCGTCAGCCACATCAACGAGGCAGGTGGCAAGGCCGTGGGCCTGTGCGGCAAGGACGGCAACATGGTCACCGCCGTTAAGGCGACGCGCACCATGGTCGATCCCGGTTCCAACATCGAGAAGGTGGTCGATCTCGGTTTCGTCGGCGAACCCGACAAGGTCGATCTCACCCTGCTCAATCAGCTCATCGGTTACGAGCTGATCCCGGTGCTGGCGCCGCTCGCCTCGTCCGCCAGCGGCCAGACCTTCAATGTCAATGCCGACACCTTTGCCGGCGCCGTGGCAGGTGCTCTGAAGGCCAAGCGCCTGCTGCTGCTCACCGACGTGCCCGGCGTGCTCGACAAGTCGAAGAAGCTCATTCCCGAACTGTCGATCAAGGATGCACGCAAGCTGATCGCCGACGGCACCATTTCCGGTGGCATGATTCCGAAGGTCGAGACCTGCATTTACGCGCTGGAAGCCGGCGTCCAGGGCGTCGTCATCATCGACGGCAAGACCCCGCATGCCGTGTTGCTTGAATTGTTCACCAATCAAGGCACCGGAACGCTGATCCACAAGTGATGACATCGCACGCCGTCATTGCGAGCCAAACGAAGCAATCCACGCAGATCAAAAAGGATTGCTTCGTCGCTGCGCTCCTCGCAATGACGGTGCTTCTTGTTGCCGCCCCCGCCCAAGCCGATCTCAAAATTTGCAATCGCATGAGTTACGTCGTCGAGGCCGCCATCGGCATCGACGAACGGACCGCGACGGCAACACGCGGCTGGTTCCGGATCGATCCAGCCGCCTGCCGCGTGGTGGCGCAGGGCAACATCACAGCGGAGCGCATTCTGCTGCATGCGCGATCCCTTCCCGTATATGGGGCATCGCCCGCGCCGCAAAACGGCACCGACAACCTCTGCATCGCGCAGAAAGATTTCGTCATCGCCGGACGCCAGTGCCGCGGCGGCCAGACGGCCGTGCCGTTCACCGAGATCAAGCCAAGCACCGGCGAGGACGGCAATCAGATCGCCTATCTCGCCGAAGGCGCGGAATACGACGACGAGCAGGCGAAACTCGCCGCGATCCAGCGACTATTGGTGATCGCCGGCTATGACGCCGCCCCCATCGACGGCGTCGATGGCCCCAAGACTCAGAACGCCCTTGCCGCATTTCTGAAAGCGCGCGGCCTTGGCGCCGACGCCGCGCAGGGGCCGAATTTCTTCGACACCATGATCGCTGCGGTGGAGCAGCCGTCCGCCACCGGCCTCACCTGGTGCAACGATACCCAGTATCGCGTGATGGCCTCCATCGCCACCGACGACGGCAAGGCCGTCACCAGCCGCGGCTGGTATCGCATCGAGCCCGGCAAGTGCCTGCATCCCGATGTGACGGGACAGCCGCGCAAGATCTTCAGCTTTGCCGAAGCCGTCGATGCCGACGGCCGTACCATCAAGATCAACAGCCGGCCGCTAAACTGGGGCGGCACGACCACGCTCTGCACCCGCGAGACGCAGTTCGAATTTACCGAACAGGGCGACTGCGGCGCGCGCGGATTGAACGCCAGCGGCTATGAGCGTATCGACATCAGCGCGGGCACGGGCAAGACGTTGCGATTCGGAACGCCATGACAAAACAACAGCGCAGCTTCGCCCACATCGAGACATGGGTGTTCGATCTCGACAACACGCTGTACCCGCATCACGTCAATCTCTGGCAACAGGTGGACGTGCGGATTCGCGATTTCGTCGCGGAATATCTGAAAGTGTCGAAGGACGAAGCGTTCAAAATCCAGAAGGACTACTATCGCCGCTACGGCACCACCATGCGCGGCATGATGACCGAGCATGGCCTCAACGCCGACGACTTTCTTGAATATGTCCATCAGATCGACCACTCGCCGCTGGAGCCCAACCCGGCGATGGGAGCCGCGATCGAAACGCTTCCCGGCCGCAAGCTGATCCTGACCAACGGCTCCCGCGCCCATGCCGGCAAGGTGCTGGAACGCCTCGGCATCCACAGCCATTTCGAGGACGTGTTCGATATCGTCGCCGCCGACCTCGAGCCGAAGCCGGCGCGGCAAACTTACCTGCGCTTTCTCAAGCTGCATGGTGTTGATCCATCGAAGGCCGCAATGTTCGAGGATCTCGCCCGCAACCTCGTGACCCCGCACGATCTCGGCATGACCACCGTTCTGGTGGTGCCCGACGGCACGCGGAACGTGGTCCGCGAGGACTGGGAGCTGGAGGGCCGCGACGCCGCCTATGTCGATCACATCACCGACGATCTGACGGGGTTTTTGGCGGCGATCAGGGCATCAAACTGACCGCGTCAGCTTGACTCAAAGCCTTCAAATCCCGACAAAAGCGCCATAATAAAAGTTCTCGCACTCCCCTCCCCAAGGAACACCGATGTCTCTCTCCGCGCTTGAATCCACGCTGAATGCCGCCTTTGACGCCCGCGACACCGTCAACGCCAATACCAAGGGCGAGGTGCGCGACGCCGTGGAGCTGGCACTCGACCTGCTCGACAAGGGCGAGGCCCGCGTCGCGGAGCGGCAGGCCGACGGCAAGTGGCACGTCAACCAGTGGCTCAAGAAGGCCGTGCTGCTGTCCTTCCGCCTGAATGACATGGCGCCGATCACCGGTGGCCCGGGCGGTGCGCAGTGGTGGGACAAGGTGCCATCGAAGTTCGCCGACTGGGGCGAGAACCGTTTCCGCGACGCCGGATTCCGCGCGGTGCCCGGCGCCATCGTGCGCCGCTCCGCGTTCATTGCGAAGAACGTCGTGCTGATGCCGTCCTTCGTCAACCTCGGCGCCTATGTGGATGAATCGACCATGGTCGATACCTGGTCCACCGTCGGCTCCTGCGCCCAGATCGGCAAGCGCGTGCATATTTCGGGCGGCGTCGGCATCGGCGGCGTGCTGGAGCCATTGCAGGCCGGCCCTGTCATCATCGAAGACGACTGCTTCATCGGCGCGCGCTCCGAAGTCGCCGAAGGCGTGATCGTCCGCAAGGGCGCAGTTTTGGCGATGGGCGTTTTCCTCGGCGCCTCCACGAAAATCGTGGATCGCGAAACCGGAGAAACCTTCATCGGCGAAGTGCCGGAATATTCCGTGCTGGTGCCGGGCACGCTGCCGGGCAAGCCGTTGAAGAACGGCCAGCCCGGCCCGAACACAGCCTGCGCCGTGATCGTCAAGCGCGTCGACGAGCGCACCCGCTCCAAGACCAGCATCAACGAACTGCTGCGGGATTAATCGCGCGTGGCTGACGCACTCTCCATCGCCCGCGATCTTCTGCGCTGTCCGTCGGTGACGCCGGCGGATGCGGGCGCGTTGGGCGTGCTGGAGAAACTGCTGAGCGCCGCCGGCTTTGATGTCCACCGCGTCACGTTCTCCGAGCCCGGCGCGGCTGACATCGACAATCTCTACGCACGCATCGGCGCCGGCTCACCGCACATCACCTTCGCGGGTCACACCGATGTCGTGCCCGCGGGCGACGAAGCTGCATGGAGCCATGGCGCATTCGCCGGCGAGGTCAAGGACGGTATGCTTTACGGCCGCGGCGCGGTGGACATGAAGGGCGGCATCGCCTGCGCCGTCGCCGCCACGCTGGATTATCTCGCAGCGAATGGCGGTCAGCCCAAAGGCTCGATCTCGTTCCTGATCACCGGCGACGAGGAAGACATTGCCGTCAACGGCACCATCAAACTGCTGGAATGGGCGGCAAAGCGCGGCGAAAAGTTCGATCACTGCATGCTGGGCGAGCCAAGCAACGTCAACGAGATCGGCGACACCATCAAGACCGGGCGGCGGGGCTCGCAATCCGGCACGCTGATTGTGGAGGGCGTGCAGGGGCATGTCGCCTATCCGCACCGCGCCTCCAACCCGGTGCCGGACATTGCAACACTGATCGCGGCACTGAGCGGCGATCCGCTCGACAAGGGCACTGAATATTTCCAGCCGTCGAATCTCGAATTCACCTCGGTGGATGTCGGCAACCCGGCGTGGAACGTGATTCCCGGGCAGGCGCGCGCGCGCTTCAACATCCGTTACAACGACTGCCACACCCGCGAGTCGCTACGCGCGCTGATCGAAGAGCGCATGACGAAGGCCAGCGGCAACCGCATCAAGGCGCATATCGTCTGGGAGCCGTCGAACGCCGACGTGTTCCGCACCCAGCCCGGACCTTTTACCGATCTTGTCGTTTCGGCCATCGAGGACGTGATGGGGCGCAGGCCCGAACTGAACACCGGCGGCGGCACATCGGACGCACGCTTCATCGTCAACTACTGCCCGGTGCTGGAATTCGGCCTCGTCGGCCAGACCATGCACCAGATCGACGAGCGCACGCCGGTGTCCGATCTCGAAAAGCTGACGCGCATCTATCGCGGCGTGCTGGAGCGCTACTTCGCATGAGCGGTCCGGACATGAGCGGCCACATCGTCATTCTCACCGCTATCGATACGGAACTGAACAAGGCGCGCGCACCGGACGGCGTGGAAGTAATCTACACCGGGGTCGGCAAGGTGAATGCGGCAAGCATCGCCACGCTTGCTGTCATGGCGCTGCAACCGAAACTCGTCATCAACTACGGTACCGCCGGCAAGATCGCGCACATTCACAATGGTCTCGTGGAAGTCGCCGACGTTGTTCAGCGCGACATGGCAGCGATGCCGCTGGCGCCGCGCGGGCGCACGCCGTTCTCACCGGAACTGGACCGGCTGTCGTCCGGCTTCGGCAATGTCGTCTGCGGCACCGGCGACAGTTTCGTCACCGCGACCGATCCGTGGCTGGTGGAGAACAGCATCGACATCGTCGATATGGAGCTGTTTGCGATTGCCCATGTCTGCCAGCGTCACGGCGTGCCGTGGCGCGCGTTCAAGTTCATCACCGACGCAGCCGACGACAACGCCGCCGATCACTGGAACGAGAATGTCGCCAACGGCGAGGATCTGTTCTGGGATGTGTTGAAGACGGTGAAGAGCATCCGATTGTGAATGGGATTGGCAGCAAAGACCGTCATGGCCGGGCTTGTCCCGGCCATCCACGTTCTTAAACTATCGATTCATACAGATCATTCCATTCCGGATTTTCAGCGAGAACCAATCTGACTTTCCATTTCCGCGACCAGTGCTTCATATTGTGCTCGCGCTGAATAGCAGTTTGGATGTCCTCATATTGTTCAAAATAAACGAGACGCTTAATTCCATATTGCTTTGTAAAGCCTGCAACCAAGCCAGACCGGTGTTCATAAACACGACGAATGAGATCGCTTGTAACACCGACATATAATATGCCGTTCGGCGCGCTTGCCAGTATGTAAACCTAGCCTCCAGCCATATGCGAATGATAAAGGACGTGGATGGCCGGGACAAGCCCGGCCATGACGGGAGTAACCGTTGCAGTGTGAGATCCAACGAACTTTGGGGTCTCAATACTCCACCCTCACCAGATACAGCCCGCCCGGCGGCGCGACGGGACCGCAGGCGGTGCGGTCGCGGGCTTCCAGCGCGCGGCGCATGCCGTCTGCATTCCAGCGGCCGTGACCGACCCACACCAGCGAGCCGACCATCGAGCGGACCTGGCTGTGCAAAAACGACCGCGCCGAGGTGGCGATATTCACATCGTCGCCGTCGCGCACGACGTCCAGCGTATCCAGCGTTTTCTCCGGCGACTTCGCCTGACACTCGGTATCGCGAAATGTCGTGAAGTCGTGTTTGCCGATCAGCACCTGCGCTGCTTCGTTCATAGCCGTTACATCGAGCGGGCGCGCGACGCGCCAGGCGTGGCCGACGTTGAGCGCCAGATTGGCGCGGCGGTTGGCGATCCGGTAAATGTAGTGCCGTTTGGTCGCGGAAAAGCGCGCATCGAAGGTCTCCGGCACGATCTCCGCCGACAGCACACCGATGGGATGCGGCCGCAAGTGCGCATTTAGCGCGTCTCGCACGCGATCCGCCTTGTAGTCTTTCGTAAGATTGATATGGGCCACCTGCCCCAGCGCATGCACCCCGGCATCGGTCCGGCCGGCGCCATTGACGCGCACAGCGTCGCCCGTCATCGCCTTCACCGCGGCCTCCAGCGCACCCTGCACCGACGGTCCGTTGTCCTGATATTGCCAGCCGCAGAACGGCGCGCCGTCATATTCGATGATGAGCTTGTAGCGCGGCATCAACTCACCCGCAGCGGCGGCTTGAGCGGTGTCCCGTTCAGGAAAGCATCGGCCTTCATCGGCGGCTTACCGGCGCGCTGCAATTCGAGAATGCGGATCGCGCCGCCGCCGCAGGCCATCGACAATCTGTCGTCCAGCACATCGCCGGGCGCGCCCGAACCTTTCGTCGGTTCACAGCGCAGAACCTTGATCCGCACCGGTTCGCCATCGAGGACGATCTCAAACCACGCGCCGGGAAACGGCGACAAGCCGTGGATATGCCGCAGCACCTCTCGCGCCGGCTTGCTCCAGTCGATGCGCGCTTCGGCCTTGTCGATTTTGGCGGCGTAGGTGACGCCCTGCTCGCCCTGCTTCGTCAGTTGCAGACCGCCGCGCGACAGTCCACCCATCGCCCGCACCATCAAATCCGCACCGAGCGGAGCCAGGGCGTCGTGCAGGTCTTGGGCTGTCATCGTATCGGTAATCGGCAGGCGTTCGGCCATCGCGACATCGCCGGTGTCGAGGCCGGCATCCATCCTCATCACCATGACACCGCTCTCGGCATCGCCTGCCATGATGGCGCGCTGGATCGGCGCCGCGCCACGCCAGCGCGGCAGCAACGACGCATGAAGATTGAAACAGCCGAGCGGCACCGCTTCGAGAATGTTCTGCGGCAGGATCATGCCGTAAGCGACGACCACGGCGGCGTCGGCATTGTGCGATCGAAACTCCGCTTCGGCTTCCGGCGTCCTGAGTGTCTTCGGCGTCAGCACCGGGATGCCGAGTTGCCGCGCCGCCTGCTCCACCGGCGTCGGCTGCAATTTCATCCCGCGCCCGGCCGGCTTCGGCGCGCGCGTATACACCGCCGCGATCTCGTGGCCATGGTCCGCGAGCGCGAGCAGCGTCGGCACCGCAAACTCCGGCGTGCCCATGAAGATCAGACGAAGCGGCATGTCGAAATCGCTTTCGGCGACGGAATTTATTTCGCCGCGAGCCGGGCGGCCTTGGTGAACTTCTTCATCACGCGGTCGCGCTTGAGCTTGGACAGGTAATCGACGAACAGCACGCCGTTAAGATGATCGATCTCGTGCTGGATGCAGGTGGCGTAAAGCCCCTCGGCATCCTCCTCGTGGACCTTGCCGTGAATGTCGGTGAAGCGCACGCGCACCTGCGCCGGGCGCTCGACTTCCTCGTAATATTCCGGGATCGACAGGCAGCCTTCCTCGTAGACCGACAACTCTTCTGAGACCGACAGAATCTCCGGATTGACGAAGATGCGCGGATTGGTCTCGCCTTCCTTCTTCGACAGATCCATCGTGATCAGCCGCACCGGTTGCGCAACCTGGATCGCGGCGAGGCCGATGCCCGGCGCCTTGTACATGGTCTCGAGCATGTCATCGGCCAGCGCACGGATGTCCGCCGTGATCTTCTCGATGGGTTTGGAGATCAGCCGGAGCTGCGTGTCCGGCAGAATGATGATGTCGCGAATGGCCATGCTGCGCGATGTAATGGGAGCGCCCGCTGCGGTCAAACCTCTTGTCACGCCAATCGCTTGGGCAGCCTCGCGGGGCCGTTAACCTGCGATTAACCATAGAAATCAATGATTTGTTAACCCTAAATGTTCCCCCTTCGTTCGCGTTTGGCCGCGAATCGGGTTACAAGGGCGGCATGAATGAGATTCTTTTCATCGTCGGCGATGTGCCGGTTCGCGTGGGCCTCGCCCTGATCTGTTTCGGCGCGCTGGCGCTGCTGCTGCTATTGACCATCGCCATCGTCATCGCGCGCTCCGGCCGCAAGGGCGCCGAGGCTGCGATGGCGCAGGCGTTGCGCGCGGACGAACTCGAGGAACGTCTGAGCGAAGTGCTGCGCATCCAGAACGAAGCGGCAGGCCGGGTCCACGAAATGGGGCAAGCGCTTGTCGGTCGGCAGGCGGAGATGTCGCGCGCCGTCAATGAGCGGCTGGATTCCGTCAGTCAAAAAGTCGGGCAATCGATGGAGCATACCACCCGTAGCACGGTGGCCAGCCTGAGCGCGCTGCACGAACGTCTCGGCATCATCGACAACGCCCACAAGAATCTCACCGATCTCACCTCACAGGTCACCACCCTGCGCGACGTGCTCGCTAACAAGCAGTCGCGCGGCGCGTTCGGGCAGGCGCGGATGGAAGCCATCGTGCAGGACGGCATGCCGAAGGGCTCCTACGCGTTCCAGCACACGCTCTCCACCGGCAAACGGCCGGACTGCGTGGTGTTCCTTCCTGACCAGCGGCCGCTGTGCATCGACGCAAAGTTTCCGCTGGAGGCGGTGACCGCGCTGCGCGACGCGCGCAGCGACGAGGAGAAGAAATACGCCACCCAGCGGTTGCGGCAGGACGTGATGAAGCACGTCACCGACATCGCCGACAAATACCTGATCCCCGGCGAGACGCAGGACACCGCGCTGATGTTCGTACCGTCGGAGTCGGTCTACGCGGAAATCCACGACGGTTTCGACGACGTGATCCAGAAGGCCTACCGCGCCCGCGTGGTGCTGGTGTCGCCGTCGCTGCTGATGCTGGCCATCCAGGTGATGCAGCAGATTTTGAAAGACGCGCGGATGCGCGACGCCGCCGACCAGATCCGCACCGAGGTCATCAGCATGTCGGACGATCTCGCACGGCTGCGCGAGCGCGTGCTGAAGCTGCAAAAGGACTTTGGCAACGTCAACGAGGACGTGCGGCAGATTCTGATTTCCGCCGACAAGATCGAGAAGCGCGCCGGCCGCATCGAGGAATTGGATTTCAGCACCGCCAGCGAGCCGGCCGAGACACCGCGTCCCGTCGCGCCAAACGGCAGTGACCTGTTTCCGACACATCCCCTCCGCAAGCTGCAGGCGGGGGAGTAATTTCCGGAGCGCTCCTTCCGCCTCGCTCCGTGCTTTTTCACTCTCCCCGTTTACGGGGAGAGGGAGAAGTCGCTCGAATCTGCTAACACCCCTCCATGACAGCACCCGAAATCGTCAAACCGTCCGAAGCCCCTCCCCGCGCCACATGGCGCGAGGCGATGGCGGTCTATCTTCAGCCGCGGGTGCTGATCGTGCTGTTCCTCGGCTTCTCCTCCGGGTTGCCGCTCGCATTGTCCGGCTCGACGCTCTTGGTGTGGATGCGCGAGTCCGGCGTCGACCTCGGCACCATCGGCCTGTTCGCGCTGGTCGGCACCCCCTACACCCTGAAGTTTCTCTGGGCGCCGCTTATCGATGCGCTGCATGTGCCGCTGCTGTCGAAACTCCTTGGCCGTCGTCGCGGCTGGCTGGTGTTCGCGCAACTGCTGCTGATCGGGGCGATCCTGCTGCTGGCGCTGACCGATCCGGCCAAGTCACCGTTCTATGTGGCGCTCGGCGCGTTGCTGGTGGCGACTGCCTCGGCGACGCAGGACACCGTGGTCGATGCCTTCCGCGTCGAGAGCCTGCCGGAAAGCGAACAGGCCGCTGGCATGGCATCCTATGTCGCCGCCTATCGCATCGGCATGCTGATCTCGACAGCGGGCGCGCTGTTTCTGGTCAGCGCCTTCGAGGCGACCGGCCTTGCAAAATCATCCGCCTGGATGTGGGGCTATGCCGCCATGGCGGGCATGGTGCTGATCGGCATGATCGCGGCGCTGGCCGCCACCGAACCCGAGCAATCGCGCCGCGCCGAAGAAGCCACCAGTGGCGCGAGCGCCATGACGCGTATTACGACCGCAGCCGTCGGCGCCTTCACCGAGTTCCTTACCCGCAAGGACGTCTGGGCGGTGCTCGCCTTCGTGGTGCTGTTCAAGTTCACCGACTCGTTTTCCGGCACCATGACGGCGCCGTTCGTGATCGATCTCGGGTTCACGCGCAACGACTATGCCGCCATCGTCAAGGGCGTCGGCCTGGCCGCGACGCTGATTGGCGGATTCGCCGGCGGCTTTCTGGCACGGGCGTGGTCGCTCGAAGCCTGCCTGTGGGTCGGCGGGATCTTGCAGGCCATCTCGAATCTCGCGTTTGCGTGGCTCGCCTTTGTCGGACTGAACCAGTGGGCACTGGCGCTGGCGATCACGGTGGAGAATTTCACCAGCGCGATCGGCACGGTGATCTTCGTTGCCTATCTCTCATCGCTATGCCAGAGCCCGCTGCACACTGCGACCCAGTATGCGCTGCTGGCCGCGCTCTCCGCCGTGGGCCGAACCTATCTGTCGGCGGGCGCAGGTTATGTCGCGCAGGCTACCGGCTGGCCACTCTTCTTTGCGCTCAGCGTGCTGGTTGCGATACCGAGCCTGATCCTGCTGGCATGGCTGCAGCGGCGCGGGCATTTTGAAGCGCTGAGACAGACAGCGCCTCTCAATGCTTCGTCAGCACGCTCCACTTCGTGACGATGGCGTCGCTGAACTGTCCGGCCGACTGCGCGCAAGACAATTCATCTGCTTTCAGCGCGACGCTCTTGCCGATATAGGGCTTCAGCGCTGCCGCCTCCGCGTCGCTGTTGGCGACGATCTGGAATGTTTCCGGCCCGGTTTCGAGATTGCACAGGCCTGACGGCGGCGGAAGCTGACGCGGCTCGCTGGTCAATTGATAGGTAATGACGCGCTTCTTCTTCGGTCCTGACCGCAGCGCGGTCAGTTCTCCCGACAACACCCCGCCATTGGTGATCGGCTTCGCCTTCTTCTGCTGCGCGAAGGCGTCGAACGACGGCAAAGAGGCGAGACAACATCCGGCAACGAGAATCACTGCGGACTTCGTCAGCGCGGGTTTCAATCGACGCGAGATCATGCGGTTTCCATTTCAGTGAGTATCAGAACAGAGTCCGCTGCCGCATGGCAGCCGATAGCGTTCCTTCGTCGAGATAGTCAAGCTCTCCGCCCACCGGCACGCCGTGTGCGAGCCGTGTGACCTTGACGTTGGCGTCCTGTAACAGGTCGGTGATGTAATGCGCGGTGGTCTGGCCATCGACCGTTGCATTCAGCGCCAGGATGATTTCGGTGACGCGCGGATCGTGCGCGCGCTGAACCAGCGCATCGATTGTGAGATCCTGGGGACCGACGCCGTCGAGCGGCGACAGCGTTGCGCCGAGCACGTGATAGAAGCCGTTGGTGGCATGGGCGCGTTCCAGAGCCCAGAGATCGGCGACATCCGCGACAACAACGATGATCGACGGATCGCGCCGGGTATCGGTGCAGACCGTGCAGGGATTCTGCGTGTCGATATTGCCGCAGGTGGTGCACACCTGAATTTTATCGATTGCCACCTGCAACGCCGCGGACAGCGGCGTCATCAGCGCCTCGCGCTTCTTGATCAGGTGCAGCGCGGCGCGGCGCGCCGAGCGCGGGCCAAGACCGGGCAGCCGCGCCAGCAACTGGATCAGACGTTCGATTTCGGGACCGGCGACGGACGATACCATTCAGGGCATTTTCATCTTGATGGTGCAGCGAGTTTCTAGCCGAAACCCAGCCCCGGAGGCAGGCCAAGTCCGCCGGTCAGCCCCTGCATTTTCTCCTGCATCGCGGCTTCGGCCTTGCGGCGTGCGTCGTTCAGCGCTGTCACCAGCAGGTCTTCGAGAATCTCGGCTTCGTCCGCCTTGATCAGCGACGGGTCGATTTTCACCGCCTTGACTTCGCCCTTGGCGGTCATGCGCACGGTGACAAGGCCGCCGCCGGACAGGCCTTCGACCTCGACCGTATCGAGTTCGTCCTGCAAAGCCTTCATCTTGGACTGAAGCTCCGCCGCCTTTTTCATCATGCCGAGAAAGTCAGCCATGAACGGTCCCTTGTCGAATTGAGTTAAAGATCGTCGTCTTCTTCCGCCGCAGCCACCGGCCCGGCATCGTCGGCTCCCAAAGCAGCGTCCGGCGCGATGCGCCGTACGTCCACCACCTGCGCACCAGGAAAGCGCGACATCACCGCCTGCACGCGCGGATCGGCGTGGACGCCGTCGGTGAGTTTTACCTTCGCGGCCTGCGCCTGGGCGCGCAGCGTCGGCTGGCCCGCATCGTTGGAGACGACAACCGCCCAGCGCCGGCCCGTCCATTGCTCGAGCTTGCGCGACAGATCCTGGATCATCGAGCGCGCGGCGCTGCGTTCCAGCGCGATTTCGAGCTTGCCGTCCTCCATGCGAACGAGACGCACGTCGGCTTCCAGCGCACTCTTGATCTGGAGATCCCGCTTCTCGCCCGCCAGCGCCACAAGCTCGGCAAACGTGTTCAACCGCCTTACGGGCGCTGCTTCAACAGGAGCGGGCGCGGGCGTATTCATCTGCGGGCGCGGCGACGTATCAAGCGCCGGCCGCGCGCTGGACCCGACCGCGCGCAACTGCGAACCCTCATCGCCACCGGACAACAGCGACGCGGAGGTACCGCGCGGCGCGCCGTTGCCGCCGTTGTTACCGCCGAGCGCAGGCGACATACCGCCGCCCTGCTCGATCATTCTGATGGCTTCGTCCGGCGTCGGCAGATCGGCGACATAGGCGATTCGGACCAGCACCATTTCGGCGGCGGCCTGCGGCCGCGTCGCCGACTGCACCTCGGCGATGCCCTTGAGCAGCATCTGCCACATCCGCGACAGCACCCGCATCGACAGCTTGGCCGCGAAATCTCGGCCGCGCGTGCGCTCGGTCTCGCCCAGTGCCAGATTGTCCGCCGTCGCCGGCACAACTTTCACGCGGGTCACGAAGTTCACGAACTCGGCGAGATCGCTCAGCACCACAACCGGATCGGCACCGGTATCGTATTGATCGCGAAACTCCTTGAACGCCGCCGCGATGTCGCCGCTGGCGAGCGAGGCGAACAGGTCGATGACGCGGCTGCGGTCGGCGAGACCCAGCATCTGCCGCACATCCTCGGCGCGGACCGCGCCGGCCGCATGCGCAATCGCCTGATCGAGGAGGGAGAGCGAATCCCGCACCGAACCTTCGGCGGCGCGTGCGATCAGCCCGAGCGCTTCGGGCTCCGCTTCAACGCCTTCCTTGCCGGAAATATTCGCCAGATGCGCCATCAGCACATCGGCATCGACGCGCCTGAGATCGAAGCGCTGGCATCGCGACAGCACGGTGACCGGAACCTTGCGGATTTCAGTGGTGGCGAACACGAACTTGGCGTGCTCCGGCGGCTCTTCCAGCGTCTTCAGGAAGGCGTTGAACGCCTTCTCCGAGAGCATGTGAACCTCGTCGATGATGTAGACCTTGTACCTTGCACTCGATGGCGCATAGCGCACGCCATCCGTGATCTGGCGCACATCGTCGATGCCGGTATGCGACGCCGCGTCCATCTCCAGAATGTCGATGTGCCGGCTCTCCATGATCGCCTGGCAGTGCACGCCCATCTTCGGCATGTGGATGGTCGGCCCCTTCACCGAGCCATCGGGCAATTCGTAGTTCAGCGCGCGAGCGAGAATGCGCGCGGTGGTGGTTTTGCCGACGCCGCGGACGCCGGTGAGAATCCAGGCCTGTGGCACGCGTCCGGTCTCGAACGAATTCGAGATGGTGCGGACCATCGCCTCCTGGCCGATCAGATCGTCGAAGGTCGAGGGACGGTATTTGCGCGCGAGCACGCGATAGCCGGGCGGAGAGCCACCCGCCGCCGCCGCAGGTCCCGGCGCTCCGCCGAGTGCGAAACCGGGCTGATCGTTCGGGGTCGCGCCGGCAATGTCAGCATCGGTCATCAATCGATCCGCGATTGAACACGCTGTGCGCGCGAAAAAAGAGAGGTAGGAGACTGACGAGCGACCCGATCCGGACCTCGTTAGGGCTGCTTCCTTCCGGACCTGACCCGGTTGGCGAGTGGCTCGTCCACCGCCAATCTCCCGGTCCCTATTTGGGGCCAAAAGCGCCGGAAAGCAAGCGCGCGGCGCAGGCATGTTCCGCCCGTTATTGCCTTCCGGGGAAACCCTTGGCTACGGTCGCCACAGGGCTTATTCCGGGCATCACGGGCGTTGTTCGCAGGCCCCCTCCCTGCGAAGCTGCCGAAAGTATCCGAGAACCCTCATGTCCGCATGGTCGCTGAATCCACAGCTTGAAAAAGACACCATCAATATCGGCGACCTGCCGCTGTCGCGTGTGCTGGTCATCAAGGACGCGAATTACCCGTGGCTGCTGCTGGTCCCGCGCCGGCCGGATGCGGTCGAGATCATCGACCTGAACGAGATCGAGCAGGCGCAACTCACCACCGAGATCAACCGCGTCGCGCGCGCGCTGAAAGAGGTCACCGGAGCCCACAAGCTGAACATCGCCGCATTGGGCAACGTCGTGCCCCAACTGCATGTTCATATTATCGCACGCCGGACCACCGACGCGGCATGGCCGCGCCCGGTTTGGGGCGTCGTGCCCGCCCTCCCTCACGACCCACAGGAGGTCGAGGCATTCATCGGCGCCCTGCGCCGCAAGATCTGGCTAAGCTGATTTCCCACAGAGTTGAAAATCAATGACAACAGAAAATCCATTTCCCCTTGGACAACCGGGCTTCGTATCCCATCCCATCGACCGCGCGGCGCATATCCGCACCGACGCCGATAAACTGTTCGCGCTGGAAAGCCACCGCAATGCGCGGGCCTATGTCATACATCGCGATTCGCTGCTGGTGACGCAGGGCGCGGACGGCCCGCGCGCGCTGCTGACGCTGGATGAAGCGCGAAAATTCGGCGCCAATCCCGGCACCATCTTCCTCGGTCTTCATGAGGGCGCGCCGATCTTTGGCATGGGCATCAGCGCCACCGCCGCCGAAGACCTGATGGGCCGCAAGGATGTCGGCGTGGAGAATCTGCGCGCGGTCGCCGCCAGCGGCGCTGTGCCGGCGCGCGAACTTTCAACCATCGCCATGGCGAAGTCGCTGGTGAGCTGGCATCAGCGCCACGGCTTCTGCGCCAATTGCGGCGTCCGCACCGCGATGGCCGACGGCGGCTGGAAGCGCGTGTGCCCAAGCTGCAAGACAGAGCATTTTCCGCGCACCGATCCCGTAGTCATCATGCTGGTGACGGCGGGCGATAAATGTCTGATGGGACGCCAGTCGCAATTTCCGCCGACCATGTGGTCATGTCTCGCCGGCTTCGTCGAAGCGGCGGAAACGATCGAGAGCGCTGTCCAGCGCGAAATTCTCGAAGAGGCCGGCATCCAATGCACCGACGTACGTTACTACATGACGCAGCCGTGGCCCTATCCGTCATCGCTGATGATCGGCTGCATCGCGCGCGCCACCACCACCGACATCACCGTGGACAAAAACGAACTCGAAGACGCGCGCTGGTTCAGCCGTGATGAAGCCGTGGCGATGCTGGCGAGGCAGCATCCAGAAGGCCTGACAGGCCCTCATCCGGTCGCAATCGCGCATCACCTTCTGGCCAACTGGATCGCGCAAACCGCGTGAGATTCCGCGCGGTTTCCATAAAATGGGAACCGCATCGCGTTTCATCGATTGTCCGGTCATCGCGAAATGACCCCTCGGGCGAGGCGCAGCGTCAATGAACATCCACCACCCTAAGAAAACCACGCCGCGAATTCTCTGCATCGGCATGCCGGTGCGTGATCTGATCTTTCGCGTGCCGGAGGTTCCTGCGCGCGGACATAAGGAATATGCCAGCGAGTTCATTGAAGTCGCGGGCGGCAATTCGCCCAACGCCGCCATTTCGATTTCACGTCTCGGTGGGCGCGTACTGCTCACAGGCCCGATCGGCGGCGCGTTGGCGGCGAGCAACGCCGCCATCATCGACCAATTCAGAAATGAAGGCATCGACACCAGCGGCCTTGTTATTGTCGACGATGTGGTCACGCCGATCTCCAGTGTGCTGATTGATCCGAGCGGTGAGCGCACCATTGCCACTTTCCGAGATCCGAAGCTGTGGACCGTGACCCTGCCGCCATCCGACACCCTGCTCGCAGACTGCGACGCTATTCTGATCGAAAGCCGCTGCGCTGAATTCGGGACCGATGTGTGCGCAGAAGCGAAGCGCCGCGGCATTCCCGTCGTCATCGACGGGGACCGGATCATGTCGATGCGTGAAGGGCTTTTGCAGGTTGCCTCACACATCGTCTTTTCAGCGGAGGCGCTGCACGCCACAGCCGGCGAGAGCGACGATGTGACCGCGCTGCGCAAACTGGCACAAGTGACTCCCGCCTTTCTCGGCGTCACGTCCGGCGCAAGGGGCGTGGAATGGCTGAACAAAAACGGCGAGCCGAAACACATGCCGGCCTTCCCGGTCCACACTGTGGACACGCTGGGAGCCGGCGACGCTTTCCACGGCGCGTTCACCCTGGCGGTCGCCGAGGGGCAGCCACTTGAGGATGCAATGCGGTTTGCCTCCGCCACCGCCGCCTTGAAATGCACCCGCTTCGGAGGTGCCTTTGCTTCCCCGCAACGCGCTGAAGTCGATGCCCTTCTGGCCTCCGGCCCGGTCGCCGCAACGATATAGAGACGATCTAAAGGCGCAGATTTGGGCTTGTCATAGAATGATTTTCTATATATGAGGATATCAACCCTCAATTATGGAAGAAAGTTCTTCTAATGTCTGACCTTGCTGTAGCAATTCTTGATGCTCCGCGCCGTCTTGACGCGATAGATCGCAAGATTTTGACCGTTTTGCAGGATGACGCCTCCCTGTCGGTTGCTGAAATCGGCGACCGCGTCGGCCTGTCCTCGACGCCGTGCTGGAAGCGCATCCAGCGCATGGAGGCCGAAGGCATCATCCTGCGCCGCGTGGCGCTGGTCGACCAGAACAAGATCGGCCTCGGCATCACAGTGTTCGTTTCCGTCGAAAGTGGTGACCATTCCGATGTCTGGCTGAAGAAATTCGCCGAGGCCGTCAGCGCCATGCCCGAGGTGATGGAGTTCTACCGCATGGCAGGTGACGTCGATTACATGCTGCGCGTGGTCGTCGCCGACATGCAGAGTTATGACATTTTCTACAAAAAACTCATCAGCGCGGTGGCGCTGAAGAACGTGACCTCGCGCTTTGCGATGGAGAAGATCAAGTCGGTGACGGCGCTGCCGGTCCCCGCTCTCACCGCAGCCTGAAGGTCTTGATTTCATAACCCGGATCATCCGGCCGGCAACGCACCCTGAATAAGGTGCGTTGCCGGTCGCTTTGCGTCGATGCACCCGCGTCGCCGCAGCGCAGCACAAGCCGTGTGTCCAAATTTACCCGAAGTTAGCTTTACCTCCGTATTTTACCGGCAATGCAGTCCACGCCGGAATCCTCTGCGAATAGCCGGTCCGCCTGGTTGCAGGCCGGGTCTTTGCTGCTCGTGAGTTCGGTGGTGATCGCGGCGCTCTCGATGCAGGCCCGCTCCGGCGCGGACACCGTTGCGGCGATCTTTCCGCCGTGGTGGAGCGCACAGCAGGCCATGCTGGCAACGGCGGCGGCGGGAGCCTCGGTCGTTCGTACCGGCGCCATTCCGGCGATCATGATCGTGCAACCCGCTCAGAATGGCGGGCTTGCAAAACTGCGCGCCGCCGGCGCCTGGTTCGCGCTGGACCCGCAGGCTGTCGCGGCGTGTTTTTCGAATTCAACCACGACCAGATCAGAAGGATCGGGTGCATGACCAAGGCCACGGACCTGCAAGCGCTCCGCGAAACCGCCAGCAAGGCCCTCATCTCCCTGCTCTGGCTTCATGTCCCGATCTCGGTCGCCATCGGCCTCTTTCGCGGCACGGAGTGGATGATGCCAGCGGTGGTGATGGCTGTGCTGGCCTGCGCGGCGACATGGTCATGGATGACTTCGGGCAGCACGCTGGCGACACGGCTGATCGTGGCCGTGGCGCTGATGGGCGACGTCTCGCTGCTTGTCTATCAGATGGCGGGCCATCCGTGGCAGCCGGACATGCATATGTACTTCTTCGCGGCGCTGGCGACCCTCGTCGCCTATTGCGATTATCGCACCATTCTGGCGGGCACCGTCGCCGTCGCAGTCCATCATCTCGCCCTGAATTTCCTGCTTCCAGCGGCGCTCTATCCCGGCGGCAGCGATTTCGGCCGCGTCGTTCTTCACGCCAGCATTCTCATTCTCGAGACCGGTGTGCTGGTCTGGATCGTGATCGAACTCACCCAGTTGTTCGACGTCACGGCCAGCAAGACCGAGGAAGCCGAGGCGGCGCGGGCGGCAGCGGAACAGGCCAGCGCCGAACGCAGCCGGGCCGAAGCGCAGGCAAGCGTGCAACGCGGCACCGCGCGGCGGGATCTCGCGGCCACGTTCGAACGTAACGTTGGACGCATCGTCAGCGAAGTCGCCGAAGCGGCCAAGGAAGTGCACCAGACCTCGGAAGCGATCAGTGGCAGCGCCGAGCAGACCGCGCAACGGACGGCCTCCGCTGCTGCGGCATCAGCGCAGGCCTCGCAGAATGTCGAGACCGTGGCCTCGGCCACCGAGGAACTGACGGCGTCGATCGGCGAGATCGGCAGTCAGGTCGCCCGCTCCTCGGAAATCGCCGGCAAGGCGGCCGAGGAAGCCCGCAAGACCAACAGCGTCATCGAGGGGCTGGCCTCCGGGACGCAGAAGATCGGCGAAGTCGTCACACTGATCCAGACCATCGCCAGCCAGACCAATCTTCTGGCACTGAACGCAACCATCGAGGCCGCGCGCGCCGGCGAACACGGCCGGGGATTCGCCGTGGTGGCCAGCGAAGTGAAGGCGCTCGCCACCCAGACGGCAAAGGCGACCGAAGACATCTCCGCGCAGATCGGCGATATCCAGTCCGCCACCGTCGAGGCCGTCAGCGCGATCCAGGCCATCGGCGCGACCATTACGGAGATCAACGAGATTTCCAACGCCATCTCCGCCGCCGTCGAGCAGCAGAACGCGGCGACGCGGGAAATCGCGGGCAATGTCCAGCAGGCCGCGAGCGGCAGCAGGGACGTCGATCAGAACATCGCCGGCGTCAACGCAGCGTCGCAGGAGGCCGGACAGGCCGTCACGCAACTGCTGCACGCCGCCAGCGGCCTGTCGTCCCAGTCGGAACGGCTGCAGGCCGAAGTCGAAGGTTTTCTGGCCTCGATCCGCGCCGCGTGATTATTTCCGCTGCGCAAGATCGTCGGCAAAGCCCTTGAGAAAGATTGCGCGCCGCGCGGTCTCGCGGTTCATGCAGTTCGCGATCATGGGATTGGCCATCGAGCCGTCGAAATAATCCATATAGAAATTGCACGTCAGATCGCGCGAGGCGATCCACGCGCGCTGCGTCTCGCGCAGCTTGGCTTGTTGTTCGGGCTCAAGGCCTTTGATGAGCGTCTGAAACGACGCGTTCAGTACCTTGTCCCATTGCTGCTGTTCGTCGTTGAGACACGCGATCAGGCCGGAGTCCCTCTTTGCGCCTTCCTCCGGCCCGATGCAGGGGTTGGACGTCACACCGATGCACAGATCGGTATTCGGCCCGGCCTTCGATTTTGCAAGGCAGGCCTCGACCGTCGGCTTCGCGCGCGGGGTCTGCGCCTGCGCGGCGGAGAAGCCTGAAATCAGGATCGCAACAAGTGCTATCGCCGATTTCATCGCCGTCTCCGTTTTAAAGGCGCGCCGGCGCGTCAGATCTTCTGATTATATTCGCCGACTTCGGGATGGGTGCGCAGCACCGAGTCCATCGCCTCGAACATGTCGCGCATGCGTTGCTCCGAGACCGGGCTTTCGACCACCACCACCAGTTCCGGCTTGTTGCTTGAGGCGCGCACCAGGCCCCAGCTTCCGTCCTCGCAGGTGACGCGAACGCCGTTGACCGTCACCAGATCGCGGATCGGCTGACCGGCGACCTTGGCGCCCTTGGCTTTCAAATCCTCGAAGTGCTTCACCACCTGCGTGACGATTCCATACTTGGTCTCGTCGGAGCAGTGCGGCGACATGGTCGGCGACGACCAGGTCTTCGGCAGCGCATCTTTCAGGTCCGCCATGCTCTTGCCGGTGGCACGGTCGAGCATCTCGCAGATCGCAATCGCGGAGACGAGGCCGTCGTCATAGCCGCGGCCGACCGGCGCGTTGAAGAAGAAGTGACCGGACTTTTCGAAGCCCGCCAGCGCCTTCAATTCGTGAGTGCGGCGCTTCATGTACGAGTGGCCGGTCTTCCAGTAGGTCGTCTGCGCGCCCTGCTTCTGCAAGAGAGGATCTGTCACGAACAGGCCGGTGGATTTCACATCGACCACGAACTGCGCGTTCTTGTGGATCGCGGACATGTCGCGCGCCAGCATCACGCCGACCTTGTCGGCGAAGATTTCCTCGCCGGTGTTATCCACCACGCCGCAGCGGTCGCCGTCGCCGTCGAAGCCTAAGCCCACATCCGCCTTGTGTTCGAGCACCGCGTCGCGGATGGCGTGCAGCATTTCCATGTCTTCGGGATTCGGATTGTACTTCGGGAAAGTGTGATCGAGTTCAACGTCCAGCGGGATCACCTCGCAGCCGATCGCTTCCATCACCTTCGGCGCGAACGCGCCCGCTGTGCCGTTGCCGCAGGCGACCACCACCTTCAGCTTGCGCTTCAGCTTCGGCCGCTTGGTGAGGTCGGCGATGTAGCGCGCCGGGAAATTTTCGTGGAACTGATAGCCGCCCGCTGGCTTCAGCTTGAAATCGGCGTTGAGCACGATTTCCTTCAGGCGATTCATTTCGTCCGGCCCGAAGGTCAGCGGACGGTTCGCGCCCATCTTCACGCCGGTCCAGCCGTTGTCGTTATGCGAGGCGGTGACCATCGCGACACAAGGCACGTCGAGGTCGAACTGCGCGAAATACGCCATCGGCGTCACCGCGAGCCCGATGTCATGCACCTTGCAGCCCGACGCCAAAAGGCCAGAGATCAGCGCGTATTTGATCGAGGCCGAATAGCCGCGAAAATCGTGCGCAGTGACAATCTCCTGCTTCTGGCCCATCTCGCCGATCAGGGTGCCGAGACCCATGCCCAGCGCCTGAATTCCCATCAGGTTGATTTCCTTGCCGAACAGCCACCGCGCATCGTATTCGCGGAAACCCGTCGCCTTCACCATCGGCTCGGATTCGTAGGCGTAGGTATTGGGAACGAGTTCGGGTTTCGGTTTTGGAAACATCAAATGGCCTCACGGGAAAAACGGCGAATAAAGTCCAGCAGCTTTAGCGAATGCCTCAAGCCGAGGAAAGGCGGGAGCCAAGCATTTACGAACGAATTGCGGCATATTGGCAGCGACTTCGTACAGCTTCCATTCAGATCGGGCATGCCATGATCGACCATCGCCTTCAGTATCCCGCCACCGAGCGCAACCGCGACGCCATTCTCGATGTCCTGCGCGGTGTGCTTCCCGAAGCGGGCATCGTTCTCGAGATCGCGAGCGGATCGGGTGAGCATGTCGTGCATTTCGCGCGGGCATTTCCGAATCTCACATTCCAGCCCTCCGACCCGGAAGATGCCGCCCTGCACAGCATCGCGGCATGGACGCAGGACACCGGTGCGGCGAACGTGTTGCCCCCGGTGATGCTGGATGCGGCATCGGATCGCTGGCCGGTGGGGAAAGCTGACGCCATTCTGTGCATCAACATGATCCACATTGCGCCATGGCGCGCAACAGAAGGACTGTTGCGCGAGGCGGCTGCGCTGCTGCCCCAGGGTGCGCCGCTTTACCTCTATGGCCCCTATCGGCAGGCGAGCGTCGTCACCGCGCCAAGCAACGAGGCGTTCGACGACAGCCTGAAGGCACGAAATCCGGAATGGGGCCTGCGCGATCTGGAGATCGTCGCGGCGCTGGCGCGGGATAGTGGATTTTCAGCGCCGGTCGTCACCGCAATGCCGGCGAATAATCTCAGCGTGGTGTTCCGACGGGTGTAGTTAAGTTGTCATTGCCGGGCTTGACCCGGCAATCCATCTTCTCAAACAAATTTTTATAGATAGATGCGCGGGTCAAGCCCGCGCATGACGACTTCTTGCAGCCGCAGCTATGCTTACTGCTCCATCACCAGCTTGCCGCCGGCGAATTCGAAGCGCTTGAGCTTCGACAGGAACGACAGGCCGAGCAGATTTTCCGACAGTGCGGCGTCGGGCAGCACCAGCGCATCCACGTCGCGCACCACGAGACCACCGATGTCCACCATCGCAAGCCGCGTGCGCGCGGCCTTGACCGAACCGTTGGCGGTGGAGACGTTGGCGGTGTAGTCGCTGCGCAGCGGGCGCACGCCGATCTGCGCGGCGGAGGTTTCATTCAGCGCGATCACCGACGCGCCGGTATCGACCATGAAGCCGAGGCGGCGGCCATCGACGCGGCCTTCGGTCTGGAAATGCCCGCGGCTGTCGCGCGGAACCGTCACGCTGCGCGCACCGGCCTGTGCCGTGGTTTGCGGCTGCATCGATGCAAAGGCGTTCATGGCCCTGGCCTTGTCGACCGCCTTGGCCTGCGCCTTGTCGGTCGTGATCTTGTCGGCCATCTGCGCCATCGACGTGCCGAGCACGATGAGAATGGCCGCCAGAATCATGATGCCACGCATGACGCACACCTGTACTCAAACGGCCCACACACGGACCTGACCCCAGTCGACCGGCACTTGAAACCAAGCCATCCGGTCAAGAGAGCGTTTTCGGCGATAAGGGTGAGCGAAGGGTTAATTTCAATCTGCGTTGAGGCAGCGGCTCAGGTTCCACGCGGCTTGACCCGGCGGGTCGGCGGCGCGGATGCCGGATCTTCCGGCCACGGATGGCGCGGATAGCGCCCGCGCAGATCGGTGCGCACGGCGGCGTAACTGCCGCGCCAGAAGCCCGGCAGATCGCGCGTCACCTGCACCGGCCGATGGGCGGGCGACAGCAATTCCAGCACCAGCGGAATCTTGCCTTTCGCAATCGAGGGATGAACCGTCAGCCCGAACAATTCCTGCAACCGCACGGCGATGGTCGGCCCCTGCTCCGCTTCATAGTCGATCGGCAGCGAGGTTCCGGTCGGCGCCTCGAAATGCGTCGGCGCTTCGCGGTCGAGCCGCGCGCGGGCATCCCACGGCAGCAGCGCCATCAGCGCATCCGACAGATCGCCTGCGGAAAAGCCCGCCAGCGAGGTCTTGTCGAACAGCGCAGGCGCGAGCCAGTCGGCGCGCGTCTCCGCCAACGCATTGTCGGAAAGATCAGGCCAGTCATCAGGAGAGGCTGCGCGCAGAAACATCACCCGGTCGCGCCATTGCTTGAGCGGTTTCGACCACGGCAGGCGATCGATGCCCGCCGCGACAAGACCATCCGCCAGCACCCGCGCGGTCTCTGCCGACGGCGCAATCGACAGCGGCTGTTCCGACAGCGTGATCGCGTGCAGCTTCTTCCTGCGCCGTGCGCGCAACGCCATGGCCGATCTGTCGAACGTCACCTCGTCATCGGTCTGGATATGATCGGCGAACTGCTGCTCGATTTCGGTCTGCGTGATCGGCGCGGCCAGCAGGATGCGTCCGTTCGCCGCCGTGCCGGTGAGTTCCGCGACCGCGATATAGGGCGATTTCGCCAGCACCGACGTCTGCTCGATGCTAGCGCCGCGTCCATTGGCCAGCACGAACGACCCGTTGCCGCGATTCCTCGCCACACGATCCGGGAACGCCAGCGCCAGCATGATGCCGGTAGATGGTGCTTGATCGTCAATGTCGAACGGTTCGCTCGCCACAACTTGTTTCGCCCAACGACCCGCGAGTTGCCGCGCGCTTTGCGCCCGCTGCGAACGATCACGGCGGAAATTGTCCAGCCGTGCATCGAGATCGGCGCTGTCGCCGCCGAGGCCGCGCTCGGTGAGAACAGCAGCGATCATCGCGGCCTCTTCGCCTGCGCCGAGCCGATGGGAGTCCACGATCATACGCGCCAGCCGCGGCGGCAGCGCCAGCGCGCGCAGGCTGTTGCCCTCTCTCGTGATGCGGCCGGAGTCATCGATCGCGTTCAGTTCACGCAGCAGCGCGCGCGCTTCGGTCAGCGCCGGGACTGGTGGCGGATCGAGAAACGCCAGGGTGGACGGATCGGTCGCACCCCAGTGTGCAAGGTCCAGCACCAGCGACGACAGATCGGCGGAGAGAATTTCAGGGCGCGTATAGGCTTCGAGAGCGACGGTCTGCGGCTCGTCCCATAGCCGATAGCAGATGCCGGGCTCGGTACGGCCGGCGCGACCGCGTCGCTGATCGACCGCGGCGCGCGACGCGCGGATGGTTTGCAGCCGCGTCAGCCCAATATCGGGCTCGTAACGCGGCACTCGCGCCATGCCCGAGTCGACCACGATGCGGACGCCTTCGATGGTGAGCGAGGTTTCCGCAATCGACGTCGCCAGTACCACCTTGCGCTGGCCCTTCGGCGCAGGCGAGATGGCGCGGTCCTGTACCCCCGCATCGAGCGCGCCGAAAAGCGGCACGATCTCGGTGCTGGCATCATTGATTCGCTCAGAGAGAAACGTCTGCGTGCGTCGTATTTCGGCTGCACCCGGCAGGAAGGCCAGCACCGAGCCGGCATCGGCGCGCAATGCCGTCGCGATGGCATCCGCCATCTGGCGTTCGATCTGCACATCCGGCTTGCGGCCGAGATAGCGCGTGTCCACCGGAAAAGCGCGCCCCTCACTTTCGATCACCGGCGCATCGCCAAGCAGCTTCGCCACCCGCGCACCATCGAGCGTCGCGGACATCACAAGAATGCGCAGATCCTCGCGCAGGCCAGTCTGTGCATCGCGCGCCAGCGCAAGCCCGAGATCGGCGTCCAGCGAGCGCTCATGAAATTCGTCGAACAGTACCGCGGCGACACCGGACAATTCCGGATCGTCCAGTATCTGCCGGGTAAAGATGCCTTCAGTCACGACCTCGATCCGCGTCGCGCGAGAGATTTTCGAGCCGAACCGCACGCGATAGCCGACGGTCTCGCCGACCTTCTGATTCAACGTCTGCGCCATGCGCTCGGCGGCGGCGCGCGCGGCAATCCGGCGCGGCTCCAGCACGATGATCTTTTTACCCTTCGTCCATGCCGCATCGAGCAACGCGAGCGGCACGCGCGTGGTCTTGCCCGCGCCCGGCGGAGCCACCAGCACGGCGGTGCTGCCGCGTGCCAGCGTTACGGCGAGCTCGCCGAGGACGGTGTCGATAGGAAGGGGCGTGGAGAAATTCATCATGCGATCTGCTCCCTCTCCCCGTTTGCGGTGAGAGGGTTGGGGTGAGGGGCCATCAGCATAAAGAGGAAACTTACCGGCAGATACAAGTCTCGAAAGCGCCCTTCACCCGGAGGCTGTGCCTCCGACCTCTCCTCTTAAACGGGGAGAGGTGAAAAGCTCAAACTCTCCCGCGCCCCACACTCTCATATGTGAAGCCGAGCGCTTCCATCTCGTCGCGGCGATAGATGTTGCGCAGGTCGACCATCACCGGATTGGCCATCTCGCGCTTCAGGCGCTTCAGATCGAGCGCACGAAACTCCCGCCACTCGGTCACGATCACCAGCGCATCAGCACCCTTCGCCACCGCATACGAATCTTCGCAATAGGTGATGTCCGGCAGTTCGTGCCTGGCCTGCTCCATGCCTTCGGGGTCGTAGGCACGCACCTTCGCGCCGAGATCGAGCAATCCGGTCACCAGCGGGATCGACGGCGCTTCGCGCATGTCGTCGGTGTCTGGTTTGAAAGTCAGGCCGAGCAGACCAATGGTCTTGCCGCGCAGGTTGCCGCCAAGCGCCGCCGCCACCTTGCGGGCCATGGCGCGCTTGCGGTTGTCGTTCACCGCCAGCACCGCCTCGACGATGCGTAGCGGCACGTCATGATCCAGCGCGGTCTTCACCAGCGCGCGGGTGTCCTTCGGAAAGCACGAACCGCCGAAGCCCGGACCGGCGTTGAGAAACTTCGAGCCGATGCGATTGTCGAGGCCGATGCCGCGCGCAACCTCCTGCACGTCGGCGCCGACCTTTTCCGACAGATCCGCCATCTCGTTGATGAAGGTGATCTTGGTGGCAAGAAAAGCATTGGCTGCGTACTTGATCAACTCCGCCGTGCGCCGCTCGGTGTACATGATCGGCGCCTGGTTGAGATAAAGCGGCCGGTAGACTTCGCCTAGAACCTTGCGCGCGCGCTCGTCGCCGGTGCCGACCACGATGCGGTCGGGGTGCTTGAAGTCGCGGATCGCCGCGCCCTCGCGCAGGAATTCCGGATTGGAGGCGACGGCGACATCGGCCTGCGGATTGGTTTCGCGGATGATGCGCTCGACCTCGTCGCCGGTGCCGACCGGCACGGTGGACTTGGTCACCACGACGGTGAAGCCCTGCAAGGCCTTCGCGATATCGCGCGCTGCGGCATGGACGTAGGTCAGGTCGGCATGGCCGTCGCCGCGCCGCGATGGGGTGCCGACTGCGATGAACACCGCATCGGCCTTGCTGACGGGGCCGGCCAGATCCGTGGTGAAATCGAGCCGTCCCGCCTTCACGGAGTCGGCCACCAGCCGGTCCAGATCGGGCTCGAAGATCGGAATCTCGCCGCGGTTGAGCGCGGCGATCTTGCCGGCGTCGGTATCGACGCAGGTGACGCGATGGCCGAAGTCCGCAAAACAGGCCCCGGATACCAGCCCCACATAGCCCGTGCCGATCATGGCGATCCGCATGTCTCATCCTGCAATTAACGACGTTGTTTTCGCGGGCCTTTTAACGCAATTCCACGTGAATTGGGCACAACATTTGTATGAATAAAGGAGAATGAAACCCATGCGCCCCAGGATGGCGCCGGATTGGACCGAAACGGGACACCATGAGCAATAACAGCACAACTGCCGTGTATCTGCCGCCCGCGTCCGAGCGGATCGACTGGGTCGACTATGCCAAGGGCATCTGCATTGTCATGGTGGTGATGATGCATTCGACGCTGGGCGTCGAACTGGCCGCCGGCCAGCAGGGCTTCATGCACCTGTTCGTCGAGTTCGCAAAGCCGTTCCGGATGCCGGATTTCTTCCTGATCTCGGGCCTGTTCCTGGCACGCGTCATTGACCGCGACTGGCGCACCTACCTGGACCGCAAGGTGGTCCATTTCGCTTACTTTTATGTCCTGTGGGTCACCATCCAGTTCGGCTTCAAGGCACCCGCCTTCGCCGCCGAGCAGGGCTGGGCGCATGTCGGCGTCATGTATCTGCAATCTTTCATCGAGCCGTTCGGCACGCTGTGGTTCATCTACCTGCTGCCGATCTTCTTCGTGGTGACGAAGGCGGCGCGGCGGGTGCCGGCGCCCGTGATCTGGATCGCGGCCGCAGCGCTTGAAATGGCGCATGTCTCCACCGGCTGGACCGTGATCGACGAATTCGCCGCGCGCTTCGTCTACTTCTATTCCGGCTACCTGTTTGCGAATTACATTTTTGTGCTGGCCGAACGCGCCCGCGCCCATCCGGGCGGCGCCCTGATCGGTCTGGCGGCATGGGCCGTGGCCAACGGCGTGCTGGTGTTCGCGGGCTTTGCCGAGCGGCCGGGCCTTTCGCTGGCGCTGGGATTCGCCGGAGCTTGCGCCATCATCATTACGGGCACGTTGCTGGCCCGCATGAACTGGCTCGGCTTCCTGCGCACCTGCGGCGAGCACTCCATCGTGATCTATCTCGCCTTCTTCCTGCCAATGGTGATCACGCGCGTGGTCCTGCTCAAGACCGGCATCGTTCCCGACATCGGGCTTGTCGCATTGATCGTCACCACGGCGGGCGTGCTCGGCGCGCTGGCGATCTGGTGGGGGGCCAAACGGGTCGGACTGAACTTCCTGTTCGAGCGGCCCGCGATGTTCTGGATCGCGCCGAAGCGGCCGCGCTCGGCGTTGCAGGCGGCGGAGTAAGGCACAGCTTTCCCATCACATAGGGATCGTCATCACCGGGCTTGCCCCGGTGATCCATCTCCTTGTCGTCCTTATCCTTAAAATTGCGAATGGATGGCCGGGTCACAAGGGCGTTCACGCCCGTCTTTCGACGGGCTATGCCCGGCCATGACGAATTCTGATGTGCAACCTTGTCGCTCGGGGGTGTTAATCGCGGCCAAAATCCTTAAGTTGCCGCCATGCCGAAAAAGCCCGCATCCCCCGCGAAATCATCCGCCGCCCAAGCTGACAAGCCTGCCGCGAAACCCGCCGCCAAACCGGTTGCCGCGAAAGTCCCCGCCTCGGGCGATCACATCTTTCTGGTGGACGGTTCCGGCTACATCTTCCGCGCCTATCACGCGCTGCCGCCGCTGAACCGCAAGTCCGACGGCCTGCAGGTCAATGCCGTGCTCGGCTTCTGCAACATGCTGTGGAAACTGATGCGCGACATGCCGCCCGAGAACAGGCCGACGCATCTCGCCATCATCTTCGACAAGTCCGAAAAGACCTTCCGCAACGAGTTCTACGCCGAATACAAAGCGCACCGCCCGCCCGCGCCGGACGACCTCATTCCGCAATTCGCGCTGATCCGCGAGGCGGTGCGCGCGTTCGACCTGCCGTGCCTCGAACAAATCGGCTACGAGGCCGATGACCTGATCGCCACGTATGTGCGCGAAGCCTGCGAGCGCGGCGCGACGGCGACTATCGTGTCCTCCGACAAAGACCTGATGCAGCTCGTGACCGACTGCGTGTCGATGTACGACACCATGAAGGACAAGCGCATCGGCATTCCCGAGGTGATCGAGAAATTCGGCGTGCCGCCGGAGAAGGTTGTCGAGGTTCAGGCGCTGGCGGGCGACTCGGTCGACAACGTCCCCGGCGTGCCCGGCATCGGCATCAAGACCGCAGCGCAACTGATTGCCGAATACGGCGACCTCGAAACGCTGCTCACGCGCGCGGGCGAAATCAAGCAGCCGAAGCGGCGCGAATCGCTGATCGAGCACGCCGAGAAGGCGCGCATTTCGAAGCGTCTGGTGCAGCTCGACGCCAATGTGCCGCTCGACGTGCCGCTCGATGAGCTGGCCGTGCACGAACCCGACGCCCGCAAGCTGATCTCGTTCCTGAAGGCGATGGAGTTCTCCACGCTGACGCGGCGCGTGGCGGAGTATTCGCAGATCGATCCATCGGATGTCGAAGCCGACGTTGGTATAAAGAGCGCGTTCGCGCCGCCCGCTGTGGCCGCGGATTCGCCCGAGACCCCGCCGCTCGGCGGCGAACCGGATGCCCATGCCAAGGGAACGCTGTCTGCGCCTGATATGTTTGCGGCTGACGCAAAAGAAAGGAAGCCCGCGGCTGCCACTCTCACAACTCAGGCCCTCGCCGCCTCGCGCATCGAAACTGCGCGCGCCACGAAAATCGACCGCAGTACATACGAAACCGTCCGCACGCTGGATCAGCTCAACGCATGGATCGCGCGCGCGCAGGACATCGGCTATCTCGCCATCGACACCGAGACCACCAGCCTCGATCCGATGCAGGCGGAGATGTGCGGCTTCTCGCTGGCGCTGCCGCCGGATCGGGCCTGCTACGTGCCGCTGATCCACAAGCAGGGTGGCGACGGCTCGGGCCTGTTCGCGGGCGGCGCGGCCCCGGATCAGCTCGATGCACGGAAAGCGCTCGCCGCGCTCAAGCCTCTGCTTGAAGATGCCAGCGTGCTCAAGATCGGCCAGAACCTGAAATTCGACGCGCTGCTGTTCGCGCAGCACGGCATCGAGATGCGCTGCATCGACGACACCATGCTGATCTCCTACGTGCTCGATGCCGGACGCGGCTCGCACGGCATGGACTCGCTGTCCGAGAAGTGGCTGGGCCACAAGCCGATCAGCTACAGCGAGGTCGCGGGCACCGGCAAGAACCAGGTCTGCTTCGATCAGGTCTCGATCGAGAAGGCGACGGAATACGCGGCGGAAGACGCCGACGTCACGCTGCGGCTATGGAGCGCGCTGAAGCCACGCCTCGTGTCTGAGCGCATGAACACGGTCTACGAGACGCTGGAGCGGCCGATGGTCGGCGTGCTGGCGCGCATGGAACGGCGCGGCATCATGATCGATCGTCAGGTGCTGTCGCGGCTGTCCGGCGAATTCGCGCAGACCGCCGCGCGCGTCGAGGCCGAAATCCGCGAGATGGCCGGCGAGCCGGTCAATCCCGGCAGCCCGAAGCAGCTCGGCGACATCATGTTCGGCAAGATGGGCCTGCCCGGCGGCAGCAAGACCAAGACCGGCGCGTGGTCGACGTCGGCCTCGATCCTCGAAGACCTCGCCGAGGAAGGACACGCCTTTCCGCGCAAGATTCTCGACTGGCGTCAGGTGTCGAAATTGAAATCGACCTACACCGATGCGCTGCCGACCTACATTCATCCGCAGACCGGACGCGTTCATACCACCTACGCGCTGGCCTCGACCACCACCGGCCGGCTGTCGTCGAACGAGCCGAACCTGCAGAATATTCCGGTACGCAACGAGGAAGGCCGCAAGATCCGCAAGGCCTTCATCGCCAAGCCCGGCCACAAACTGGTGTCGGCAGATTATTCGCAGATCGAATTGCGGCTGCTCGCCGAGATCGCCGACATTCCGTCATTGAAGCAGGCGTTCAAGGACGGCCTCGACATCCACGCCATGACGGCGTCAGAAATGTTCGGCGTACCGATCAAGGACATGCCGGGCGAGGTGCGCCGCCGCGCCAAGGCCATCAACTTCGGCATCATCTACGGCATCTCGGCGTTCGGCCTCGCCAACCAGCTCGGCATTCCGCGCGAGGAAGCCGGCGCCTATATCAAGAAGTATTTCGAGCGTTTTCCCGGCATTCGCGCCTACATGGATTCAACGCGTGATTTCTGCCGCGAGTACGGCTATGTCGAAACACTGTTCGGCCGGAAATGCCACTATCCGGACATCAAGGCCTCGAACCCGTCGATCCGCGCCTTCAACGAGCGCGCCGCGATCAACGCGCGGCTGCAAGGCACCGCCGCCGACATCATCCGCCGCGCCATGATCCGGATGGAAGACGAGCTGGCAGTGAAGAAGCTGTCGGCGCAGATGCTGTTGCAGGTGCACGACGAACTGATCTTCGAGGTGCCGGACGACGAGGTGGAGAAAACGCTGCCCGTGGTACAGAAGGTGATGCAGGACGCGCCGTTTCCCGCGGTGGACATGACGGTGCCGCTGCATGTCGATGCCCGCGCCGCGAACAATTGGGATGAGGCGCATTAGAGCCTCTGTCCTCGCATCATTTGCAATGTCGTCCCCGCGAAATTGCATCCGCGGCTTACGGCAAACTGAACAAGTCGCGAAGCTAACCCAAGCTCACCTCAAACCCGCGCTTCACGCCGGGCCGCACCATCATCGTCTTGTACCAGCGCTCGACGCTGGGAAAATCGCTGAGCGGCACCTTGTGGCGCTCGTGCCGCCAGGCCCAGCCGAGAATGGCAAAGTCGGCGATTGAAATTTTATCCGCGACGAATTCATGCTCCGCAAGACGCGCGTCGAGCACGCCGTAGAGCCGGCGCGTTTCCTTTGAAAACCGTTCGAGGCCGTAGCGGCGGTCCTGCTCATTCTCCAGCGCGATGAAGTGGTGGACCTGACCCGGCATCGGGCCAAAGCCGCCCATCTGCCACATCAGCCATTCCAGCACCGGAATCCGCTCGCCGAGATCTTTCGGCAGGAACTTGCCGGTCTTCTCGCCGAGATACAAAAGAATCGCGCCGGATTCGAAAATACTGACCGGCTTGCCGCCCGGCCCATCGGGATCGATGATGGCAGGAATTTTGTTGTTGGGACTGATCTTCAGGAAATCCGGCGCGAACTGCTCGTCCTTCGAAATGTTGATAGGATGCACCTTGTAGGGCAGTCCCATTTCCTCCAGCGCGACGCTGATCTTGCGGCCATTGGGCGTATTCCAGGTGTAGAGATCGATGGTCATTTGCTCCCCTTTATTGCTCTTGCGCTGTTGACGGTGAGCGATCCGCCGTGGAATGTCCACGTCGCAGAGGATAAATTTCCGCAATTCCCCGCAGCCTGAAGAGATCACCGTGTCCAAATCAGCTTCCCGCGCTCGCCTTGCCGACATCATCCGCAAACGCTCGTTCGGGCGCGGCGAAATCACGCTGGCCTCCGGCCGCAAGAGCGATTTCTATTTCAACCTCAAGCCCACCATGCTCGACCCCGAAGGCGCGGCGCTGCTGGCGGAGCTGTCGCTCGATGCGCTGAAGGACGACAAGGTCGATTACATCGGCGGTCTCGAGATGGGCGCGGTGCCGATCGCAGGCGCGATCGCCCAACTGTCTTGGCTGAAAGGCCATCCGATCGCGGCGTTCTTCGTGCGCAAGAAGCCGAAGGAACACGGCGCGCGGCTTGCGGTCGAAGGCCTCGCCAAGGGCGAAAGCCTCGCGGGCAAGCGCATCGTCATCGTCGAAGACGTCACTACCACCGGCGGCTCGGCAATCAAGGCGGTCGATGCGGTGAAGGATGCCGGCGGCGAGGTCGTGCTGGTGTTCACCATGGTCGACCGCGACGAGGGCGCGACGGAAGCGTTCACCGAAGCCGGCATTCCGTTCCGCGCGCTCTACAAGGCGGGCGAGTTTCTAAAGGGCTGATGCCGGCACTCCTCCTGCGGGCAGACAGTTATTCGGTCGTTCCGGGCAGATGAGCGTAGCGAACGCAGGCCGGAATCCATAACAACGGAATGCGGATAGAATGCAGTTATTTCGATGCCTCAGCCGAATTCAGCGGGTACGGATCCCAGCCTTCGCCGGGGCGACCGCGAAATATGTCCTCGCTTGTCTTTTGTTTCTCCTTCTTCCCGCCCCCGCATTCGCCGCGGAAGGACTGGACGGCGCGAAGCTGTCGGTGCTGTGGGCGCTGCCATTCGTCGGCATCCTGCTGTGCATCGCCACGGGCCCGGTGTTCTATCCGCATGTCTGGGAACATCACTATGCCAAGTTCACCGCGGTCCTCGCCGCGCTGGTGGTCATCCCGCTGTTGCTGACGACGGATGCCCACACGGTCACGGCGACGCTCGCGCACACCGCGTTCCTCGAATACATGCCCTTCATCCTGCTGTTGCTGGCGCTGTTCGTGACCGCGGGCGGCATCTATCTCGAAGGCAACATGCATGACAGCATGTTCACCAACACCGTGCTGCTCGCCGTCGGCGCAGTGATGGCCAGCATCGTCGGCACCACCGGCGCTGCGATGATCCTGATCCGCCCGCTGATCCGCGCCAACGACGACCGCCGCCACAACGCGCATGTCGTGGTGTTCTTTATATTTCTCGTCGCCAATATCGGTGGCGCGCTGTCGCCGCTCGGCGATCCGCCGCTGTTCATCGGCTTCCTGAAAGGCGTCGATTTCTTCTGGACCACTGTGCATCTCTGGCAGGAGACCCTGTTCGTCGGCGGCATCGTGCTGGCGGTCTTCATGGCGGTCGATCTCTACTGCCATCGCCTCGACCGCATCCATGGCCATCCGAAAGACCCGACGCCCGACTCGCCGCTCAGGCTGCACGGCAAGATCAACCTGCTGCTGATCGCCGTCATCATCGCCGCCATCCTGATGAGCGCGCAGTGGAAACCCGGCATCGCATTCACCGTCGCGGGTGCCGAGCTTCAGCTTCAGGATCTGGCGCGCGATGTGATCTTCGTGCTGGTGACGATCTGGTCGCTGGCGATGACGCGCAAGCAGGACCGCGAAGCGAACGGTTTTTCATGGGGACCGATCAGGGAAGTCGCCATTCTGTTTGCCGGCATCTTCATCTGCATTGTGCCGGTGATGGCGATGTTGCAGGCGGGCGCGCAGGGGCCGTTCGCCGCCCTGCTCGGCCTTGTCACCAATGCGGACGGCAGCAACAACGCCGCCGCCTATTTCTGGCTCGCCGGAGGCCTGTCGTCGTTCCTCGACAACGCGCCGACCTATCTGGTGTTCTTCCAGCTCGCGGGCGGCGATCCGCAGGTGCTGATGGTGGCGAAAGCTGCGACGCTGGCGGCCATCTCGTCTGGCGCGGTCTACATGGGCGCCAACACCTATATCGGCAACGCGCCGAACTTCATGGTCTACGCCATCGCGCGGCAGGCCGGCGTCAAGATGCCGAGCTTCTTCGGCTACATGGTCTGGTCGGCGCTGGTGCTGATTCCCACCTTCGTGCTGGCGACATACGTGTTTTTCTGAGCCGGGCCGAACGGAGAGTCCATCGCCATGAAGATCGCGGTCATGGGTGCCGGCGCCGTCGGCAGCTACATCGGCGCAATGCTGGCGCGGGCGGGCCACGATGTCACCCTGATCGCGCGGCCGCAGCATGTCCACGCCATCCGGCAGCATGGCCTCGTGCTGGAGAGCCGCAACTTTCACGGCAACGTTCCGGTGCAGGCTACCAACGAGCCGTCGGGCGTTGCGGGCGCAGACATCGTGCTGTTCAGCGTCAAATCGACCGACACCGAATCCGCCGGGCAATCGATCACTCCCTTTCTGGCGCGCGAGACGGCGGTGCTGTGTCTTCAGAACGGCGTCGACAATGCCGAGCGGCTGCAGGCCAGCATCGGACGGGCAGCGATCCCCGCCGCGGTCTATGTCGCGGTGGAAATGGCCGGTCCGGGGCATGTGCGGCACAAGGGGCGCGGCGATCTCATTATCGGCGCGTCACCCGACAGCGCGGAGATCGCGCGGCAATTCAGCGATGCGGGAATTCCCACCGCCGTGTCGGACAACGTGATCGGCGAGCTGTGGATCAAGCTCATCACCAACTGCGCCTACAACGCCCTGTCGGCGGTGGCGGAGCTTCCCTACGGACCTCTGCTCAAGGTGGAGGGCGTCACCGGCATCATGGAAAGCGCGATCGCGGAATGTCTCGCCGTGGCGCGGGCGCTCGGCATTTCGATTCCCGCCGACATCAATGAGACCGTGCTCGCGCTGGCCGGCACCATGCCGCAACAATACTCCTCAACCGCGCAGGATCTGGCGCGCGGCAAGCCGACCGAGATCGACTATCTGAACGGCTATGTGGTGCGGAAGGGCGCGGCGCTCGGGATTTCGACGCCGACCAATCGGGCTTTGCAGGTCATGGTGAAATTGCGCGAGGCGCACAACGCGCTGTACGACAGCAAGCAGCGGCCGCCTCCACACTCCTAACCTCGCGTTTACCATCACGCGTTAAGGTCATTGACGCTGCGGCAATCGCTGCCGCGGGCGTGAGCGTTGCGTGGGTGCTTCAGGTGTTGCGTAGTCAGTTGCGTATTTCGCGTGTGCGGCGCCGCATGACGCTTGTTCTCGCTGTCGTGCTGGCGATGCCCGTTTCGCTTGCGCCGCGTGCGGCCTCCGCCGGCATTTTCGATTTTCTGTTCGGCAACGATCAGCCTGCGCGCGTGCCTGCCGCGCAGCAGCCAAGCAATGCCTTCGCCGATCCTTTCGGCCTGTCGAATCCAAATCCCGCGCCTGCTCCGGCGGCCACGCCGGGCGGCCGCTTCACCACCTATTGCGTCCGATCCTGCGACGGTCGCTATTTCCCATTGACCGCGCGCGGCGGCGGCACCCCGGCGCAGATGTGCCAGTCGTTCTGCCCGGCGAGCGCAACCAAGGTGTTTTCCGGCAACAGCATCGACTATGCCGTCGGCAATATGGGCGAGCGCTATGTCGATACGCCGAATGCCTTCGCCTATCGCAAGGCGCTGAAAGCGGACTGCACCTGCAATGGCCGCGACCCCGCGGGCCTCGCGCCGGTCGATCTATCGCTCGACACCACGCTGCGTCCGGGCGACATCGTCGCCACCTCGAACGGGCTGGTCGCCTATTCCGGCACCAAGGGCGCGAACGGCCAGACCGCGGAATTCACACCGGTGAACAGCTATCCGGGCCTGACCGCCGAGTTGCGCGCCCGGCTTGGCGAAATGAAAGTTGCGCCGGTGACAGCGGACATTCCCGAAGACACCTACTCGTCGCAGGACATCACAAGCGCGCTGCCCGAGCCGAAATTCGCCCAGCCGATGGCGCCGGACGCATCCCTGCCGCAGATCGCCGCGCCGAAAGCCAGGCGGGCGCTGTAACTATCGCCCGACGATGACGCCGATCACATTGGGCGCGGCGAGATATTTCTCCTCCATCGCCATGCGCGCCCTGGCCCTGATTTCCGGCGTCAGCAGGCCGCGATGTTCGGCGAGGATCATCCAGCAATAGCCCCACCAGTCGGCGAGAATGCCGCCATCATCCACCAGATCGTAGCCGTGTTCGGCGGCGAAGATGCGCGCCCGCGCCTCGTCCAGCGTGTCGAGAAATTCGTGGTCCTTCAGCGAGAACAGGTCATCGCTGAAATCATCGGTGGTGTAGCCCCACACCGACATGCAGACCGCGTTGAACTCGCGGTCGATCTGATCGTCGTCCACCACACGGGTGCGGGCGGCGGCATGGAGGCGGGACAGCGTGCGGGCGAAGTCCGCGATGCGCGTCAGCGCCGTGTTGTCGAAGGCGATAGTGGACATATAGTCCCCGAGATCATTCACAGACCCAAGATATGGTGGCCGAAGTGGCCGAATCACAATGATATATCAATGACTTACTAAAGTGTTCTTAATTTGTTCTGAAATCAATATTCTGTGCACAAAACCGTCGCCTCATATCTGCTAGCCTGCCGCCCGCGCCCTCCGGGCGCCCATCCAGCAAGCAATTCCCCAAACACGGAGCGCGACACCATGAAGACTCAAGGATCGGCCGTCTGGAGCGGCGGCATCAAGGACGGCAAGGGCGCGATCTCGACCAAGAGCGGTGCGCTGACGAATTATCCTTATGGCTTCGCCTCGCGCTTCGAGGGCAAGCCCGGCACCAATCCCGAAGAGCTGATCGGCGCAGCCCACGCCGGCTGCTTCACCATGGCACTGTCACTGATCCTCGGCGAAGCGAAGCTCACCGCCGAGAAGATGGAAACCACAGCCGAAGTCTCGCTCGACAAGGACGGCGACGGCTTTTCCATCACCGCCGTGCATCTCACCCTGAAAGCGAAAATTCCGGGCGCGACGCAGGAGCAGTTCGAAAAGCTCACCGGCATGGCGAAGGCCGGCTGTCCGGTGTCCAAGCTACTGAAGGCGAACATCACGCTGGACGCAAAGCTGGAAGGTTGAGGCGTCATCGCGAGCCCGCTAGCCCCCGGTTTCAAGGCCGGCTTGGTGGCGCTCGCGCATGACCATCATGACTTCGCACGTCATTGAATCCGGCGGCGATCCTGCGAAAACTCATCGCAGCCCACGGAGCGCCCGATGCTTGAGAAGACAGCCGACACCGCCGCCCTCCATCCATTCGACCGCGCCACCCAGATCACAACGGTGGACGGCAAGCCGCGCGGCACGGCCAGCGACGATTATTTCGCCTTCGTCGGTCCGTTCGGCGGCGCCACCGCCGCAACGCTGCTGCGTGCGATCATGGAACAGCCGGACCGCATCGGAGATCCGCTGTCCGTCACCGTGAATCTCTGCGCGCCGGTCGCGAAGGGATCCTTCGCGCTGGATGTGCGCCTCATCAAGGCGACCCGCTCGACGCAGCACTGGATGGTCGAACTCTCCCAGAACGGCGACGTCGCGGCATTCGCGACCGCCGTGTTCGCGGTGCGCCGCCCGTCATGGTCGCATCAGCCGGCGACGATGCCGTCCGCGCCGCCGTTCGATCAGGTCAAACCGATCCCCGACAGCGGCATCGCCAACTGGGTGCGGCAATATCAATTCCGCTTCGTGGAAGGCGCGCCGCGCTACGGCGCGGCACCGCTCGACGTTCCCGCCAGCGCCTATTCAAAAATGTGGCTCAGCGACGCCACGCCCCGGCGCATCGATTTCCTGTCGCTGCTGTCGATGTCGGACACATTCTTCGCGCGCATCTTTCACGCCCGCGGCGAGATCGTGCCGATCGGCACCGTATCCCTGACCACGGTGTTTCATGCCGACGCCAAGGAGCTGGCCGCAGCGGATATCACGGCGGTGCTCGGTACCGCCGACGCCAGCATTTTTCACAAGAGTTTCAGCGACCAGACCGGCGAGCTGTGGTCGCCGGCCGGCCGCCTGCTGGCGACGACGTCGCAGGTGGTTTATTTCAAGGCCTGAACCACCGGCGCGCCATGCCCCATCGATGATGGGCGAATTGTCGCAGCGCGCGGCGTCAACGCCCAATCCAGCTGTCATATTCTCGGTCCATGGTCCGCCGACCTGCTCATGATCCGGCACCTGTTACCGCGGCTCCCGCCGCCATTTCCGGGTTGACGAGTGCGGCCAACAGCCAACCTGGAGTTCTCCATGATTCAGAAATTATCCCATCGCGTCGCGACCGTTGCCGTCGCCGCCGCAGCATCCGTGTTCGCATTCAGCGCGCATGCGGAAATCGACAACAGCTCGCTGTCCGCCCCCGGCTTCCGTCAGCATGTCCGGACCTTCGGTCTGGTCTACACGCTGCCGAAAGAGGTCAACGACACGCTCGACCTCACCACCCGCGGCATGCTCCGCGAAAAGCTGCTCGATGCAAAGCTGGAAGACGAGGCGCAGCGCTTCAACATTCCGCACGTCACCGTCGTGCACATTCATAACGCGGATGCAACCACGCCCGACAAGATGCTGAAGGCGTTGCCGAAGCTGCCGGGCGTCCTCAACGTCACCCTCAAGAAGTTCTACACCACCGAAGCGGCCAAGGGCGCAGGACAGCCCTGGTGGCTGGATCTCGGCATCGTCAAGGAAGGCGCGGACTTCGAAACCATGATGGCGTTCAACACCAGCGCCACTGCCGCGCTCACGCCGCTGCGCGACGGCCCGCTGCCGCGCTGCACGGGGCCGGTCTACGCCGCCATGAGCGATGCCGCGAAGGAACTGGTGAAGACGGTCGGCGTCAGCGGCGTCAACGTTGTGAAGGACGGCAAGGAGCTGCGCTCGCACAATCCGCACAACACCCTTGTCTACAGCAACGTGAAGTTCTCGCCTGAACTGCAGAAGACCATGGATCAGGCGGCAACCGAGTTCAACCAGATCCTGCCCGACGGCATCCCGGTCTCGTTCAAGACCATTTCGATCGTCGAGCTCGGCTTCGCCGGAAACGTGCTGCGCGAAGTCTACCGGATCGATCTTCAGAACGGTTCGATCCTGAACGTCGCCACCGGCAAGACCACCGGCACCACGACGGCCACGGCGCGCTGAGGTCAGACGTCGCACATTCTCCGCAAAAAAAGGGCGGCTCGATGAGCCGCCCTTTCGCATTCAGAATTTTCGCCGAAGCGCTCACTCCGCCGCGAGCTTGACCTCGGGGGCGGCGGCGCGGACTTCCGCGTCGACATGCTTCTCGAACTTCTCGAAGTTCTTCTGGAACATGCCGACCAGCGCGCGCGCGGTCTTGTCGAACTCGGCCTTGTCCTTCCAGGTGTTGACCGGATCGAGGATCTCGCTCGGCACGCCGTCCAGCGCGGTCGGCACCGCGAAGCCGAAATACTTGTCGGTGCGGAACTGGACGTTGCGCAGCGAACCGTTCAGCGCCGCAGTCAGCAGCGCGCGGGTGACCTTGATCGGCATGCGCGAGCCGGTGCCGTACTTGCCGCCGGTCCATCCGGTGTTGACCACCCAGCAATCGACGTTGTGCTTGGCGATCAGCTCTTTCAGCAACTGGCCGTATTCGGCGGGATCGCGGGGCAGGAACGGCGAGCCGAAGCAGGCCGAGAATTCCGGCTGCGGCTCGTTGCCGAGACCGCGCTCGGTGCCGGCCACCTTCGCGGTGTAGCCCGAGAGGAAGTGATACATCGCCTGCGCCGGCGTCAGCTTGGCGATCGGCGGCATCACGCCGAACGCGTCGGCGGCGAGCATCACCAGATTCTTCGGATGACCGGCGCGGCCGGTGCGCGACGCATTCGGAATCGATTCTAGCGGATACGCGGAACGCGTGTTCTCGGTCTTCGAACCGTCGTCGAAATCCGGCACGCGGGTCAGCGGATCGAGCACCACGTTCTCAAGCACCGCGCCGAACTTGATGCTGGCGTCGAAAATCGCCGGCTCCGCCTCGCGCGACAGCTTGATGGTCTTGGCGTAGCAGCCGCCTTCGAAATTGAAGATGCCGTCCGGACCCCAGCCGGTCTCGTCGTCGCCGATCAGCGTGCGGTTCGGATCGGCGGAGAGCGTGGTCTTGCCGGTGCCGGACAGGCCGAAGAAGATCGCCGAGTCGCCGTTCGGTCCGACATTGGCCGAGCAGTGCATCGGCATCACGCCCTGCGCGGGCAGGAAGAAATTGAGCGTGGTGAACACCGACTTCTTCATCTCGCCGGCATACTGGCTGCCGCAGATGATGACGATCTTGCGGGTAAAATCGATCGCGACCATGTTCTCCGACTTGCCGCCGTGACGCTTCGGATCGCAGCGGAAACTCGGCAGATCGATGATGGTCAGTTCGGGCACGAAGCTCGCGATATCGCCAGCCTGCGGACGAATGAGCAGCGTGCGGATGAACAGCGAGTGCCACGCGAGTTCGGTATAAACGCGGGTCTTGATGCTGAACTTGGGATCGGCGCCGCCGTAGAGATCCTGCGCAAACAGCGTCTTGCCTTCGCAGTGCTTGATGACGTCGTCGTGCAGCGCCTGGAACTGTTCGGAGGTGATCGACTGGTTGCCGCCCCACCACATGGTCGTGTCGGTGGTGGCGTCGCGGACGGTGAACTTGTCCTTCGGGCTGCGGCCGGTAAACACGCCGGTCTCGGCGCAGAGCGCGCCCTCGGCGGTCAGCACGGCCTCATTGGCGCGCAGCGCATGTTCGTAAAGCGGCGCGGTGCCGAGGTTCCAGTACACCGCTCCAAGTTTTTTTAAGCCGAATTTGTCGGCGCCGAAGGCCCCGTTGCGTACACCCGTCTCTTGCACTTTCAGAATCTCCCACAAAGACCGCGTATCGTTTCGCGCGCCTGTCGCCAAACGCCCCGTCGCGGATGCCGGGGATGATAGATCCCGGGCCTCGATCCAGCGAGTTATTAGTGGCCAACGCGCAGATTGCCAAGCGGGTCCCGGCGTTTTGGTTGACGAGGCCGCGGAATCGTTCCAACGCAACCTGCCCGTTTATGTTTCACACATCACAGACGTCTGATTCTTCATCAGATTTGTGCGCTGCGGGCCTGCCCTGCGAGCGTTTTGAGCGTTTGCCGCAGTGCGGCAGGCGTAGCGAGCCGCTGTGGAAATTCCAGCCGGAGCGTGCGCGATCCGTCCTGCATATCGAGACCGTCCGGATCGCAGCCGGTGCAGCGCCACGCGCCATCCGCGGCGCCGAGAAGATTTGTCGCATACAAATTCATCGCCTCCGCATGGTCGGCATTCATGTGCGCGACAATGTCCGGCTCGGCTTCGATCAGTGCTTCCGCGCCCGTCAGATCGGTGAGGAAATCCTTCGTCGCGAGATCGACGATGCGGCCGAAGCCGGCGACCAGATGCACGCCGCTCGGCCTGACCCGGAAAAACGAGAAATCGCGGAAGCCCGCAAACTCTTCAGCCGACGGATGGGCCGCGAGATAGCGCCGCTTCAGCAGCGCGGTATCGTCGCCCTGCGCTTCTTCCGCCGTGCCCGCCAGCATGATGCGCGCGCCTTCCAGTGGATCACCCGGCGCGCGTTCGTCCAGCATCAGCGACACGCGCGGATCATGCAGAATATTTTTGGTGTGGATCGCAAGCCGCGAGATCAGCAGGATCGGCGATCCGTCCGGCGTTGATGCAACATTCACCAGTGAGCAGTAGGGATCGCCCGATCCCGGCATCAACGTCGCGAGCGCGCCCTGGCGGGAGCGCGCCAGCAGCGAGCGCGTGAGGCGGGCCGGTTTGACAGGAGTGGAAGGGTCCATTTACGGGCCTGAATTCAAAGGTTAACGGGCTTTTTTGCGGCCAAAAGGGGTTATATCCGGGAACAATGGACCTATATAAGCGTCAGGTTCCCGTATTCGCAGGGTTCAGGAACTCGGTCACATTTCAGCCCAGCTTGCATTGCTCGTTGAAGATAAGCGAACGCCTTATTTCACGGCATCCCGGCTCAGCCGGTCAGTACACAGTCGCCACGCCCGAAACTATCGATTTGGAAAGCAGGCTCATGCCCACAATCGCCCTGGTCGATGACGACCGCAACATTCTCACATCGGTCTCGATCGCGCTGGAAGCCGAAGGCTATCGCATCATGACCTATACGGATGGCGCGTCCGCCCTCGACGGGTTCAAGACGTCGCCGCCGGACCTCGCCATCCTCGACATCAAGATGCCGCGCATGGACGGCATGGAAACGTTGCGCCGCCTGCGCCAGAAGTCCGACCTGCCGGTGATCTTCCTCACCTCCAAGGATGAGGAAATCGACGAACTGTTCGGCCTCAAGATGGGCGCCGACGATTTTATCCGCAAACCATTCTCCCAGCGCCTGCTGGTGGAGCGCGTCAAGGCGGTGCTGCGCCGCGCGGTGCCGAAGGACCCCGCCGCCACCCAGAAGGAAATGGACGCCAAGGCGCTGGAGCGCGGCCTGCTGCGCATGGACCCCGAGCGTCACACCTGCACCTGGAAAAACGAGCCGGTGACGCTGACCGTCACCGAATTCCTGATCCTTCAGGCGCTCGCGACCCGGCCCGGCGTGGTGAAAAGCCGTAACGCGCTGATGGACGCCGCCTATGACGACCAGGTCTATGTCGACGACCGCACCATCGACAGCCACATCAAGCGCCTGCGCAAGAAGTTCAAGGCGGCCGACGACGACTTCGAGATGATCGAGACGCTGTACGGCGTCGGTTACCGCTTCAAGGAAACCTGATCGCTCAACGCCCGTCATGGCGGGGCCGTGGAGCGGGGAAAGCCTCCGCCATCGGCCTCCCGTCCACGACGAAAGCGGGAGGCTCTCGCCGGTCCGTTGGTGGTATAGTGTTCATCGAGAGCGAAACAACGAACGGTTCAGCGCTTGCTTGATCGAACGCAGCATGATCGCGACGACGATGCCGAACTCGGCGCGCCGCCGCTCGCGCCGGTGTCGGACGAGCGCGCTGCACCGGACGAGGAAACGGGCCGGGGCTGGCGCAGTCCGCTCGACCTGATCCGGCGCGCGGGGCGCTACTTCGTCGCCCTCACCTTCTCAAGCCTCACCCGCCGCATCGTATCGCTCAATCTGATCGGCCTGATCGCGATGCTCGCGGGCATCCTGTATCTGTCGCAATTCCGCGCCGGACTGATCGACGCCCGCGCGCAAAGTCTGCTGGTGCAGGCCGAAATCATCGCGGGCGCGATCGCCGCCTCCGCCACCGTCGAGACCAACGCCATCACCGTCGACCCGGAGCGGTTGCTCGATCTTAAACCCGGCGAAACCTACGGCCCGAACGACGAAACCCTCACCAGCATTGACTTCCCGATCAACCCGGAGCGCGTCGCGCCGGTGCTGCGGCGGCTGATCTCGCCGACCAAGACCCGCGCGCGCATCTATGACCGCGACGGGGTGCTGGTGCTCGACAGCCGCAATCTTTACGGCCGCGGCGACGTGCTGCGTTTCGAATTGCCTCCGCCGTCGAGCGAAAAGCCCGGCTTCGCCGAAAAGACCATGATCGCGATCCGCACCTGGCTCAATCGCGGCGACCTGCCGCTGTATCGCGAGCTTGGACCGGAGAACGGCAACGGCTATCAGGAAGTGCAGCAGGCGCTCGATGGCCGCAAGGCCAGCATGGTGCGGATCAACGACCGCGGCGAGGTGATCGTCTCGGTGTCGGTGCCGGTACAGCGTTTCCGCGCCGTGCATGGCGCGCTGATGCTGTCCACGCAGGGCGACGACATCGACCAGATGGTCACCGCCGAGCGGCTCGCGATCCTGAAAGTGTTCGGCATCGCCGCCGTGGTGATGATCGTGCTGTCGCTGCTGCTGGCCTCGACCATCGCCGGTCCAATGCGCCGCCTCGCCGACAGCGCCGAGCGCGTCCGCCGCCGCATCCAGACCCGTGTGGAAATTCCGGACTTCTCCTCGCGCGGCGACGAGATCGGCCATCTGTCGCGCGCGCTACGCGGCATGACCGACGCGCTCTACAACCGCATCGAGGGCATCGAGCGGTTCGCCGCCGACGTCGCGCATGAATTGAAGAACCCGTTGACCTCGATGCGTTCGGCGGTCGAAACCCTGCCGCTGGCGAAGTCCGACGACAGCCGCTCGCGGCTGCTCGCCGTGATCGAGCACGACGTGCGCAGGCTCGACCGGCTGATCTCCGACATTTCCGACGCCAGCCGCCTCGATGCCGAATTGCAGCGGCAGGATGTGGAGCCGGTGGACATCCGCCGCCTGCTCAACACGCTGACCACCGTCGCCAACGAGACCCAGCACGGCACCGAAGTCACCGTCGAATGCCGCTTCGAGGGCCGCGTGAACGACACGTTCTCGGTGCCGGGCCATGACTCGCGGCTGGGACAGGTGATTTCCAATCTGCTCAGCAACGCGCAATCGTTCTCGCAGCCCGGCAGCAAGGTGCGCATCACCTGCCGCCGCCTCAAGTCCGAGATCGAGATCACGGTGGACGACGACGGCGCCGGTATTCGCCCCGGCGCGCTGGAGAAAATCTTCGAGCGCTTCTACACCGACCGGCCCCATCAGGGCTTCGGACAGAACTCGGGTCTCGGACTATCGATCTCCAAGCAGATCATCGAGGCCCATGGCGGACGCATCTGGGCCGAGAACCGCGCCGGTCCGCTCGACGCCGAAGGCGATGCCCGCATCGCCGGCGCGCGCTTCGTGGTCCGGCTCCCGGCAATATGAGACCGCGCTCGTGACGCCGAACGACAACCCTAGCGTCCATGCCTCGGCGGTGCTGGCGGGATATCAGGCCGTGCTGATTCGCGGCCCCTCCGGCGCGGGCAAATCGCGGCTGGCGTTCGATCTCATTCTGGCCGGCCGCGCAGGGCAGCTTCCCGCCACCACCCTGATCGGCGACGATCGTGTTCGCCTGATGGTTCGCGACGGCAGGCTGACCGTGCGGAGCGTCGAGGAACTGGCGGGTAAAATCGAGCTTCGCGGGCTCGGGATCCGGACTGTCGGCTTTGCCCCAGAAGGCGACGTCGGGCTGGTGGTCGATCTTGACGCAGCCGATGCCGAGCGTCTTCCACCCCCCTGGGCGCTGATAACCACGATTTCCGGGGTGAAAGTGCCTCGCATCCCGGTCGCGCCCGGCCATGCCGCCCTGCCCCTGGTGCTGGCATTCCTTACAACAACTTAAGGTTTCAAAACTGAACTTCTGACCATCGGATGATTGCTCTCCGGTGGCCACTCGCCATATAAGCCGAACCTTCGCCACTGACGACAGCCAGCGAACTGCCTCTTAAGGGGGTGCGTGGCAACATCCCCCCTTGCGCCGGGGCTCTGGATGGTCAACATGTGGCCCTTTCGTGCGGTGCATCAAAAAGCGCCCGCGAGGAGTTTTGAATGATTGGTCTAGTACTGGTGACCCACGGGCGTCTTGCCGACGAGTTCAAGGCGGCGCTCGAGCATGTCATGGGTCCGCAAAAACAAATCGAATCGATCACGATTGGCGCCGAAGACGATGCCGATCTGTGTCGCAGCGATATCATTGAAGCCGTCAAGCGCGTGGACAGCGGCGACGGCGTCGCGATTCTCACCGACATGTTCGGCGGCACACCGTCGAACCTTGCGATCTCCTGCATGAGCCGGCCCAAGGTCGAAGTGCTCGCCGGCATCAATCTGCCGATGCTGGTTAAGCTCGCCAAGGTGCGCGACGACAAGCCGCTGCCGGACGCGATCGCCGCCGCGCAGGAAGCCGGCCGCAAGTACGTGACGATCGCCAGCCGGGTGCTCGCCGGAAAATGAGCTCAGCGCCGGACGAGCAGACAGCGCAGCCCGGCGTTATCGTCCGTGAACTTCCCATCATCAATAAACGCGGCCTTCATGCGCGCGCCTCTGCGAAGTTCGTACAGATGGCGGAAAAGTTCGACGCCGAACTGACCGTGACGCGAAACGGCGAGACCGTCGGCGGCACCTCAATCATGGGGCTGATGATGCTCTCCGCCGGTATAGGCACCTCGATCACTGTGACCGCGAGCGGCCGCGAAGCCAAAGCCGCGATCGACGCCATCACCGAACTGCTCGCCAATAAATTCGGCGAAGAAGAAGCGGGCTGAATCCTCATCCTGAGGAGCGGCTTTTTTTGGCCGCGTCTCGAGGGATGAGGATGCGCTGAATCTCATGGTTCGAGAGGGCGCAAGAGCGCCTCCTCACCATGAGGACAATCTCACTTCTCGTCATCGTCCGGCTTTTCCGGACCCTTGATCCAGATCTTCCATTTCACCGCCGGTCCTGCCTTGCCGTGGAAATAGCGCCGCGAGGTGAGATCGACGCGCTCCGCGTTCGGCACGGTGTCGTTCATCCACTTCTCGCACACGTGAATCAGGTTGTCCCTCGAATCGCAGATGCCGATGAAGCCCAGCCGCATCGCCTCCTCGAGGCTGGTCAGGCCCGAGGCCCAGATCTCGCGCGGCGTGAACGGCGCAGGATGGTCGGGACTGTAGAACGTCAGCGGCTCGCCGATTTCGGTGGTGCCTGCGACCACGGCCCAGCGGGTGTTGAAGCGCGCGCGCCAGGCTTCGGTCAGTTGCAGCGCGAATTCCGACTTCGGCGTGAACGGCACTCCGGCGTCCCCGTCGCGCCGCACCGTCTGCGCCGCGATGATCGGCGAGACCAGCAGCATGATCAGCGTGAAGCCCAGCCACATCACCATCAGCCGGATCAGCGCCATCTGCGTCACGCGCAGCGCGGGGATCGCGACCAGCGCCAGCGGCACCAGGAAGAACAGCGAAATGCCCCAGTCGGTCTTCATGTAGATGCCGAACACCACCGCGGCGATCGGCGGCAGCAGACCGACAATGATCTGGATGATCCAGATGTTGCGGGCCTGCGTCAGATACACGCCGGGATTCGGTCCGCGCATCCACGGACGTTTCACCGAGTCCATGAACTCGCGGGCAAGGCCCTTGCGGCGGATGGATTTCCACCATTGCAGCTTCCACGCCAGCCCGATCGCCGCGAAGGCGACAGGGATCAGCAGCAACCCGATGTTGTGCGCCAGATAGACCGACGCCAGCCGCAGCGTGGTGCCAAAGGTCCGCCCGCCATAGACATCGTCGGCATAGATCAGCGGCAGGAAATCCGCCTGCTTCAGCCACCACAGATGCGGCAGCATCCCGACGAAGCATGCCACGAATGCCACCCATGGCGCGGGCGAGCGCAGGAATCGCATCCGGTCCGGATGAATCAGCGCCGCGAGACCGACCGCGCCGATCATGGTCAGCACCCAGTATTTCGTCATCAGCGCCAGTGCCGCCGCGAGGCCGAGCCAGATGCCGGAGCGCACGTCGCGTTTCTCGAACGCGTTCAGATAGGCCAGCACGAACAGGGGCAGCGTGACGAGCTGCAGCAGGTCGGGATTGTACTTGAAGCCCTTGAAGGTGAAGACCGGATAGAGCGCCAGCATCGCCACCGAAAACATCGCCCGGCGGTGATCGACCACGCGCACCGCGATCAGCCAGCAGATCACCAGCCCGATGCCCGTCACCGTCATCGCCAGCGCATAAGTGGCCCAGTCGGTGACGGGGAAGATTCTGAACCAGACGCCCGCGACCCAGCCGGCCAGCGGCGGATGCTTGCCGTAGCCGAGCAGGAATTTCTGGCCCCAGGCGTAGGCCTCGGCGACATCCATGTGGATGTCCTGCGCGCTCTTCAGCGCGGTGAGGATGATGGTCCAGAGCAGCGTATGGGCGACGGCGAAACCGATGACGAATTTGAGCGAGGTGCTCGGATCGTGCGCCGCCGCTGCGATCCACGCCGCCACGCGGCGGGTGACGGGGACATGGCGCAGCCGCGCCTTCTGCCGGGAGCGCAATCCGGTGCGCGGGCCGGGATTTTTTCCGGTTCGGCGCCCGGTCTGCGTCGATGAAACCTCTGACATTCCAGTGACCCGTGTCGGCTGTGATTGCTGATGGTTGCTAGCAGCGCGGAGCCTGCGACGGCAACAGCAAATCATTGCGATTTCTGCGGAAGTCAGCCCCGGAACAGCCCAATTTTGTTGCCGCTTGGAAGCGTCAATGCTATCCCGCGCCCATGACAACTGCCCCTATTTCCAACATCCGCAACTTCTCCATCGTCGCCCATATCGACCATGGCAAATCGACGCTGGCCGACCGCCTGATCCAGACCACCGGCGGGCTGGAGGCGCGCGAGATGAAGGAACAGGTGCTCGATTCGATGGACATCGAGCGCGAGCGCGGCATCACCATCAAGGCGCAGACCGTCCGCCTCAATTACAAGGCGAAGGACGGCAAGAGCTACATCTTCAACCTGATGGACACGCCGGGCCACGTCGACTTCGCCTACGAAGTCTCGCGCTCGCTGGCGGCCTGCGAAGGCTCGCTGCTGGTGGTGGACGCGTCGCAGGGCGTGGAAGCCCAGACGCTTGCCAACGTTTATCACGCGCTCGACGCCGGTCACGAGATCGTGCCAGTGCTCAACAAGATCGACCTGCCCGCCGCCGAACCCGAGCAGGTCAAGCAGCAGATCGAAGACGTGATCGGCATCGACGCCTCCGAGGCGGTGATGATCTCGGCGAAGACGGGTCTCGGGATTCCCGACGTGCTGGAAGCCATCGTCACCCGCCTGCCGCCGCCGAAGGGCGACCGCGACGCGACGCTGAAGGCACTGCTGGTCGATAGCTGGTACGACGTCTATCTCGGCGTCGTGGTTCTCATCCGCGTCGTCGACGGCGTGATGAAAAAGAATTCCCGCATCCGCATGATGGGCACCGGCGCGGCCTACGACGTCGAGCGCGTCGGCTTTTTCACGCCGAAGATGACGCAGGTCGACGAACTCGGCCCCGGCGAAATCGGCTTCATCACCGCGGCGATCAAGGAAGTTGCCGATACCCGCGTCGGCGACACCATCACCGACGACCGCAAGCCGGTCACCGAGATGCTGCCGGGCTTCAAGCCCGCGGTGCCGGTGGTGTTCTGCGGACTTTTTCCTGTCGATGCCGACGACTTCGAGACGCTGCGCGCGGCGATGGGCAAACTGCGCCTGAACGACGCAAGCTTCTCATTCGAGATGGAGACCAGCGCTGCATTAGGTTTTGGCTTCCGCTGCGGCTTCCTCGGCCTCTTGCATCTGGAAATCATCCAGGAGCGGCTCTCCCGCGAGTTCAATCTCAACCTGATCGCCACCGCGCCGTCGGTCATTTACAAGATGCACCTCACCGACGGGCAGGAGATCGAGATTCACAATCCGATCGACATGCCGGACGTGGTGAAGATCGCCGAGATTCACGAGCCGTGGATCGAGGCCACCATCCTCACCCCGGACGACTATCTCGGCAGCGTGCTGAAGCTGTGTCAGGAGCGCCGCGGCAACCAGATCGAGCTGACCTATGTCGGCGCCCGCGCCATGGTGAAATACGCGCTGCCGCTCAACGAAGTGGTGTTCGACTTCTACGATCGGCTGAAGTCGGTTTCAAAGGGCTACGCCTCGTTCGACTATCACCTCACCGACTACAAGCCAGCCGATCTGGTGAAGATGCAGATCCTCGTCAACAACGAGCCGGTGGACGCGCTCTCGATGCTGGTGCACCGGACTCGCGCCGAAGGCCGCGGCCGCGCCATGGTCGAGAAGATGAAGGAGCTGATCCCGCCGCATATGTTCGTGATTCCGATCCAGGCGGCGATCGGCGGCAAGATCATCGCCCGCGAAACAGTGCGCGCACTGCGCAAGGACGTCACCGCGAAGTGCTACGGCGGCGACATCAGCCGCAAGCGCAAACTTCTGGAGAAGCAGAAGGAAGGCAAGAAGAAGATGCGGCAGTTCGGCAAGGTCGACATCCCGCAGGAAGCGTTCATTGCCGCGCTGAAGGTGGATAGCTGAGCGTCTCCGGCCAGCATCCGCCCTACTTCCCCGCCTTTGGCAGCGCGCGGCAATTGCTCGCCGCCCTCTCGCCCCTGAACCGGGCATCGACATAAGCCACCGCGTCGGCTCCGCCCTTCACCATCGAACCGTCGTGGTCTACGCCGGCGACCGGCCGGTACTCGAGCCTGTTGCCGCCCGCGCAGAGCTGGCGCGCCAGACTGTCGGTATCCGTCGGCGGCACAGTGATGTCGGCCGTCCCCTGCATGATCATGGTCGGCGCCTTGATGCGCAGATGGCCCGGCTCGTTCTGCCGCGTCATCTTGAGAAACGCGCGCAGATCCGGCTTGGCGACGAACTGGTCCTTCGCGATGGCGGTCGACCAGTATCCCTTCGTCAGCGATTGCGTCATGCAGCCCTGGAACAGGTCCGGCAGATGCGACAGCGCCTCAGGCGTGAGAATGCGCTTGAGATCGATCTTCGGATCGGCTTGCGCATAGGACCGGAGCACGTAGAGAACGTAAGGCAACGACAGCTCGGTCTTCGCCGACGTCATCACCAGCTTTACACGGTCCGCAATATGCGAGCCGGGCGCGAAGGCGACATTGCCGACCAGTTTGAACTTCGGAACATAAGAGGGCCCGATGGCCGCCGCGAACAGATCGACCTGCCCGCCCTGCGAGTGGCCCGCCACCGCATAGCGCTTGCCGATCTTCGGCTCGATCACGCGCACGGCTTCCAGCATGTCGAGGGCGTTGCGGGCGGTCGGCACGCCCTGCAGATACGGCTGGTCGCCCGGCGTGCCGAGGCCTTCGTAGTCGGTAGCGACGATCGCGTAACCTTGCTTCACGAAGCCATCAAGCAGCGTGCGCATGACGGCGACATAGTCGTGTTCCGGGCCGCTGTCGGTATCGCGTGACGGCGCGCAGATGGGCGCAAGCCCGATCGTCCCATGGGTCCAGACGATCACCGGCCAGCCGCCTCGCGGCGCTTCTCCCTGCGGAATCGACAGGGTGCCCGAGACGGCGACGCTGCCGCCCTTCGCGCCCGCCGAACGATAGAGAACCAGCGTGTTCTTCTTCGCGCTCGGCAATGCCATGGTGCCGTCGAGCGGACGCGACCAGATCACCGAACCGCGCGGCCCGTTCGGCAGCGGCGACGGCGGGGTGTAGAACGCATCGCCCGCAGGCCCGGCGGGAATGGACGCCGCCGTCGCGGCGGCCAGCGCCATATGAAAAAAGGCGATGCTTGCAGTCGCAACAGCAATCCGACGCGCGATGGTCATTCAGCCCGCTTCCCTTCTTGAGTCCTGTCCGTCGATAGCGGCTGGCACCTGAAGATTGCGTAAAGGCCGCCTGCCTCATCGCGGTGGGCTCTTGACGCACGCGAGTAAAAAGACTATATTCCTATTCACCCTTTTGCGCTCATGACGCGGAAGGATGAACTTCACAGCCGCCACCCCATCACGTCGGGGCGCTGGCAAGGTGGAGCGCCGGGAGGCGCAGCGTTCGGGCGGAAGGCCTCGCAAACCTTTCGCTCCAGAACGCGCGCGCCTCGCGAGACGGACTCGCAACCCGCTCTCGTCAGGCACGCGGACGGACCCCTCGCCAGGGTTCGTCGAAGGGTGCCTCGCAAGCACTCTGGCGCCTCCCGGCGCTCCATTCTCTCTTCAACGAGAGACGGAAAACAGGACCGGGCTGTCCGCGCCCTCGATAAAGCGGATGCATCGGCGCGTTTGGCGTCCTGAATGAACGGGGCAATGTATTTACGACGTCATTGCGAGCCAACGGTCGGCGCCGAAAGTGCATTTACGCGCGTCTATGACGCGCCATGGCGCCGCCCGATGACAGGCTCCGCGAAGCAATCCATATTTTTCCGATCTCAAAATCAATTTCAAAGCGCTAGCGAAGGAACAACTGGATTGCTTCGTCGCAAGCGCTCCTCGCAACGACGAGGCAGCACGATCTTGTATCGCTATAGACTCTTGCAATCCCTGCGAAATAATCGCGCGGACAACATCATCACGGCGACGCCTCATCGCGATGATGTCGCCGCAGGCTGCCGTTCATCCTGCGTTCAAGCCGAATCTGCTCGATGCGCGCGTGAGGAAACGCGCGGGCTTTGCTTGACTCTTCGCGCGCATCCTCCGAGTCTGGCTCGCCTGCAAAATTTCCAACCATCGGAGAGAGTGATGGCCTACAAGTTTGAGATCTACAAAGACAAGGCCGGAGAATTCCGTTTCCGCTTCAAAGCATCGAACGGCGAAAAAGTGTTCGCCTCGGAAGGGTACAAGAGCAAGGCATCCGCCAAGAGCACGATCAAGTCGATCGTGAAGCACGTCGGCAAGGCCGAGATCGACGACGTCTCGAAGGCCGTGAAGGCCAAGACCGCGAAGAAAACCAAGAAGGCGAAGAAGAAGAAATCGAAGAAGTGATTTAGGCGAATAAAAAACCCCGGCGCGAGCCGGGGTATTTCATTGATGGTGACGCGAGGCGCGCGCCGGTGACCCTGTCAGGCCACCATCGTCGCCCGCTCTTCGCGTGCGTTGCGTTGCGCCAGCAAAAGCTGGGTGATCTCGGCGTTCGGCCGCGCCCGGCTGAACAGAAAACCCTGACCTTCGTGACAGCCTTCCGCGCGCAGGCAGCTCAGCTCGGCTTCGGTCTCGACGCCTTCCGCCGTGATGGTCACGCCAAGTCCCATGCCGAGGCTGATGATCGAGCGGACGATGGCCTGCGCATCCTGGTTGGAGCCGAGGTCGCGCACGAACGACTGGTCGATCTTGATCTTGTCGAACGGGAAGCTGCGCAGGTAGCTCAGCGACGAATAGCCGGTGCCGAAATCGTCCATCGAAATCCGCACCCCGAGCGCGCGCAGCGCGTGCAGCGTCGCCAGCACCTGGTCGCTCTTGTCGAGCAGCAGGGTTTCGGTGATCTCCAGTTCAAGCCGTTTCGGCGACAGGCCCGATGCTTTCAGCGCGTCCATCACCACGGACAAGAGGTTGCCGACGCGGAATTGCAGCGGCGACAGGTTGACCGCGACGCGCACGTCATCCGGCCACTGCGCCGCGTCCATGCAGGCGCGCCGCAGCATCAGGCCGCCGACCGCGTTGATGAGGCCGGTTTCTTCGGCGACCGGAATGAACTCCGCCGGCGAAATCATGCCGCGCTCGGCGTGCGGCCAGCGCACCAGCGCCTCGAAGCCCGTGATCTGTCCGCTCTTGAGATCGACCAGCGGCTGGTAATGCGGCTGCAGCACGCTGTTCTCGATGGCGGCGCGCAGATCGATTTCGATGCGCCGGCGCGCCTGGGCGCGGGCGTCCATTTCCGCCTCGAAGAAGCTGAAGGTGCCGAGCCCTTCGCTCTTGGCCCGCGACAGCGCCATGTCGGCGTTCTTGAGCAGTTTCTCGGCGTCATCGCCGTCGCCGGGCGCGATGGCGATGCCGATGCTGGCGCCGCTGACGATGGTATGGCCGTCGAACAGATAGGGCTCGCTGATCGCCGCGATCAGCCGGCGCGCCAGCATGGCGACCTCTTCCGGCCGCGTGACTCCGGCCTGCACCACGGCGAATTCATCGGAGCCGAGACGCGCGATGGCGTCCTCCTCGCGCAGCGACGAGCGCAGCCGTTTGGTCACGCCCTTCAAGAGCTTGTCGCCGATCGCGTGGCCCAGCGTATCGTTGATGGCCTTGAAGTTGTCGAGGTCGAGGAACAGCACCGCGACCTTGTCGCCGCTGCGCCGGGTGTGCGCCAGCAATTCGTCGAGCCGCTGCCGCAGCAGGATGCGGTTCGGCAATCCGGTGAGGCCGTCGTGCTGCGCCATGAAGGCGAGCCGCGCCTCGGCGCGCTTGCGCTCGGTGATGTCCATCAGTGCCAGCAGGACCGAGGGCTTGCCTTCGAACACCAGCAGGCGGGAATAGATCGCGACATCGATCAGCGAGCCGTCGGCCTTGACGTGTTTCCAGGTCCGCGCGGCGCGCTCCTCGGTGCTCTGGTCGCCGGTCCACGGCGTTTCCTGATCGAACGCCTGAACGTCCGAAATCTTCAGCTTCTCGAAATGCTCGCGCGCGTAACCGTAGTGCGCGATGGCGGCATCGTTGACGCCGATGATCCGCTCGCTGTCCTGGGCGCAGACGATCATCGGGACCGGATTGCCGTCGAACAGCAGCCGGAACGAGGCTTCGCGCTCCTTCAGATCGGTGATGTCGACGCGCAGGCCGATCACGCCGCCGTCGCTGGTCAGGCGTTCATCAATCAGGATGCAGCGGCCGTCGGCCAAGACTTGCTCATGGGCGTGGCCCGGATGATACATTTTATCCAGGCGCTCGTTGATCCACTCCTCTTCGTGGCCGATGGCTTCGGGATAATCGCCGCGGGCGACGCCGACTTTCAGCGTGTCGCGCAGCTTCGCGCCATGCTTGAACAGATCCGCGCTCTTTGAATAGATCTCCGCGTACTTCTTGTTCCAGAGGATGTAGCGGCCGTCGGCATCGAGAAACACGATGCCCTGCGGAAGGATATCGATGGCTTCGCGCAGCCGCGCGTCCGACTTCTGGGCGTCCGCGATCGCCGCCTCGGCTTCGGCGCGCGTGCGCACGATCTCGCTGATTTCGGAAACCTTGCGCCGTCTGGTCAGCAATTTCGGCGCGGCTTTCGGCCGGCGAACCGCCAACTTCCCCCGCGCCAGCTTCGCCTTGACGATCCTGTTTCTTGCTTTTGGCCGATGTGTCGGCATTGCCCCGCCATTCCCGCATTCTGCGCGGGTAGTCTTGGTACAAGTATCTGAAAAAAAGGTTCCTTTCCCGGGACGGCTGCGTGCTCGGCACACAAGGTTTGCAAAGCGTGAATCGCGGTTGCCTATTCGGCGGGCTGCTCCAACATCGTGCCCGGTCTTTTCGGCGTAAGATGCAGCATACTGCTGTTGCATTCGGGAATGATCACCGCAGTCACGCGACATTGATGTCCCGCTTGCACAACAAATGGGCCGCGAACCGGCGCAAATATGCGGTGAATGCTGCTCGCACCATTTTCCGCCAGTCTTCGCCATGGCTAACGGCTGGTTAAAGAGGCCGAGCGGTCTCGTCGCCGGACCGGCGTTACGCTATAACGCGCGCCATGATGCCGTGCCGTCCGATTCTCGCGATCACCCTGGCGACGACGTTCGCGATGTCTGCTGTCACACTGACGGCAGGTCCGGCGCGGGCGCAGGACAAAGGCAGCGTCAATCCGAAGCCGCTGCCGCCGCTCACCAATCCCAATGATCCGACTCTTGCGGCCAAGGAATTGTTCGGCCGCAAACCGCTGCCCGCGTCCCTCGCGGTAAGATCGATCGGTTTCTACGCCAAGGGCTGCATCGCCGGCGCCGTCGCGCTGCCGATCAACGGATCGGCATGGCAGGTGATGCGGCTCTCGCGTAACCGCAACTGGGGACATCCGGACCTGATCGCGCTGCTCGAGCGGCTGGCGGTGAAGGCCCAGAAGACCGCGGGATGGCCGGGATTGCTGGTGGGCGACATGTCGCAACCGCGCGGCGGGCCGATGCTCACCGGCCATGCCAGCCATCAGGTGGGACTGGACGCCGATATCTGGCTGACGCCGATGCCGAACCGGCAGCTCTCGCGCGAGGAACGCGAGGAAACATCCGCGGTGATGATGGTGCGGAAGGATCGCCTCGACATCGATCCCCAGACATGGACGCCGTCGCATCTTCCGGTCATCCGCGCCGCGGCGCAGGAGCCGCAGGTGGAGCGCATCTTCGTCAACGCCGCCATCAAGAAGGCGCTGTGCCGGGAAGCCAAGGGCGATCGAAGCTGGCTGTCCAAGGTGCGCCCGATGTACGGACACGATTATCATTTTCATGTCCGCATGAAATGTCCGCCAGGCAGCACCAATTGCGAAGCGCAGCCGCCGCCAAACGAGAGCGAAGGATGCAGCGCCGGCGATCTCGCCTACTGGTTCAGCGACGCCGTGCTGCATCCCAAGTCGCCGGTGACGCCGCCGAAGCCGAAGCCGCCAATGACGCTGGCGGATCTGCCTGCCGAATGCCGGCAGGTTCTGCTCGCGCCGTAGAGTCTGATCCCGGCAAGCAGGACCGGCTGTCACAACAGCGGCGTCAAAAAAATGCCGTGACTATCGCGTATGCGTGCATCGATACCGGAGCCAGCCAGATCATGACCCACCCCACCATCATCGAAGCTGTTGACGAACCGGGACGCAACACCGGCGATGCGGTGACTGCCGTGATCAAGTCCTCCGATGTCATGATCACCGTTGGATTGAACATGACGCGACAGACCTTTGCCGTCCTCGCCGCCGTCTCAGTCCTGCTGGGATCGTCATACGCTTGGGCTCAGGAGCCCGTCGGCTGCGACAAGTTCAGATGGGATGTGACACGAGAACGCGCGGCGCTCTCGCAGACCAACGTTCCCAAGCTCGCCTCCGGCAGCGATCTGACCGGGGCATTGCCGCAGACCGTCATCCTCGACCTCAAGCCTGCGGCGGAGGCGAAGCTGCCCTCGCCGCCCGAACGCGCGCCGAAGCCGGATACATTCGCCGGCTTCAGCACGGTGAAAAACATCCCCGCGAATGGCGTCTATTCGATCAGCCTGTCCGGATCCGCTTGGGTCGACGTTCTCCAGAACGGCAGCTTCCTCAAGCCGAAGGTCTTCAGCGGCGTCACCGGCTGCGACGGCATCCGCAAGACCATCAAATTCGATCTCATTGCCGGTCCGGCGATTATCCAGATCAGCGGCGTCTCGGAGACTGCCATTAAAATGGCCATCGCGCCTGTAATTGAGTAGCGAACGAGGACTTTACGCAGGACCCACGACTGATATTGTCCCCAAGAACGATACTCCGGCACGCTGCGCGCTGCCGGGGCTGCCGGAACGGCGCTTCCGCTTGTCGTCAGATGAAATGATCGAAGCCGGTCGACGTGCGCTCGCTGCGCGCGAGCCGCTATGGAGCGCCAAATGACCTTTATGTCCCGACTTCTTGTTATGACCGCGCTTGTCTGCGCGCCACTTTTTTCCATTACCCATGCTCAGGACGCCAAGCCTGCCGGTGCGCCGCCGACAGTCGTCCAGGACAAGACCATTACCGTGTTCGCCGCGGCATCCATGAAGAACGCGCTCGACGAAGCCAATGCCGCCTACACCGCGAAAACCGGCATCAAGGTGGTCGCAAGCTATGCCGCCAGCTCCGCACTGGCCAAGCAGCTCGAACAGGGCGCGCCGGCGGACATCTTCATCTCCGCCGACACCGACTGGATGGATTATTCCGCCGGCAAGAAGACCGTCAGCGATCCGACCCGCGTCAACCTGCTCGGCAACAAGATCGTGCTGATCGCGCCGAAGGATTCCCACGTTGCGAGCGTCATGATCGGACAGGGCTTCGATCTCGCCAAGCTCGCGGGCGACGGCAGGATCGCAACCGGCGACGTGAAGTCCGTGCCGGTCGGCAAATACGCCAAGGCGGCGCTGGAAAAGCTCGGTTCGTGGCAGGCGGCGGAATCGAAATTCGCGATGGCCGAGAGCGTCCGTGCCGCGCTGGCGCTGGTGGCGCGCGGTGAAGCGCCGCTCGGTATCGTCTACGAGACCGACGCCAAGGTCGAACCCGGCGTGAAGATCATCGGCGCCTTCCCGGCGGATTCGCATCCGGCGATCATCTATCCGGTCGCGGCGACCACAAGCGCGAAGCCGGACGCGACGCCTTATCTCGCATTCCTGCGCTCGGCGGCGGCGAAGGCGATTTTCGAAAAGTACGGCTTTACGTTCCTGATCAAGCCGACAGCCTGATAACGCACCGACGTGTCCGAAATTTCCGCTGAAGAATGGACGGCGATCCTGCTCTCGTTGCGGGTCGCCTCCATTGCCACGCTGGTCGCCACGCCGCTCGGCATCGCCGTGGCGTGGCTGCTGGCGCGGCATAATTTCTGGGGCAAGGCTGCGCTTGACGCGTTGATCTATCTGCCACTGGTGCTGCCTCCGGTCGTGACGGGCTATCTGCTGCTGCTGACATTCGGCCGCAAGGGCCTGGTCGGCGGCTGGCTTGCCGATCACCTCGGCATCGTGTTCGCGTTCCGCTGGACCGGCGCGGCGCTGGCCTGCGGCGTGATGTCGTTCCCGCTGCTGGTGCGGCCGATCCGCCTCTCCATCGAAGCGGTGGATCGCAAACTGGAACAGGCGGCGAGCACGCTCGGTGCGGCGCCCTGGCGCGTCTTCCTCACCGTCACGCTGCCTCTGGCCCTGCCGGGAATCGTCGCCGGCATGGTGCTCGGCTTCGCCAAGGCCATCGGGGAATTCGGCGCGACGATTACCTTCGTCTCCAACATTCCCGGCGAGACCCAGACGATTTCGGCGGCGATCTATTCACTGACCCAGACGCCCAATGGCGACGCCGCCGCGCTACGCCTTGTGATGGTATCGATTGCGATCGCTATGATCGCGCTGATCGCCTCCGAAGTCCTGGCGCGCCGCGCCACGCAACGCCTGCACGGCTATTGAAAATGCTGCTGGTCGATATCGAAAAGCAGCTTGGCGAATTCCGGCTCAGCGTGTCGTTCACAAGCGACGGGCTGGTGACGGGCCTGTTCGGCAATTCCGGCACCGGCAAGACCTCGATCATCAACCTGATCGCAGGGCTCATCACGCCCGACCGGGGCCGGATGTCGCTCGACGGAGACATCCTCGACGACACGGCAACCGGCCTGCATATTCCTCCGCACAAGCGGCGCATGGGTTATGTGTTTCAGGACGCCCGGTTGTTTCCGCATTTCAGCGTCCGGCAGAATCTCGATTACGGACGGCGCATGAACGGACTCGATCCCGATGCCGCCGCCGAGAAACACACCGTCGATCTGCTCGACATCGGCCATCTGCTCGATCGCCGTCCCGCGCAACTTTCGGGCGGCGAGCGCCAGCGCGTTGCGCTTGGCCGTGCGCTGCTGGCAAAGCCGAAGCTGCTGCTGCTCGACGAGCCACTCGGCGCGCTCGATGACGAGCGCAAGGCGGAGATCATGCCGTATTTCGTGCGGCTGCGCGACGAGGCCAGCGTGCCGATGGTTCTGGTCAGCCATGATGCCAACGAGGTGCGGCAACTGGCGACCAATGTCGCAATCCTGAAAGGCGGCAAGGTCGCGGCCTTCGGCGGCGTCGAGGTCCTGCCGGTTGCCCTTTAAGGGTGCGCATGGTCTGACCCGAAAACCGCTTCACACTTTTCGGGATCACGCGCTACTTCAGCGCCTTGATCGCGGTCGCGAGATAATCCAGGCCCTGCACCAACGGCGGGCCGCCGCACAGCGTATACCGTTCGGGAAGATCGATCCGCCGGTTCGCGCCATAGCGCGCCAGCAGCGCCGGATGCGTGATGAACAGCGCGCCCTGATCGCGCGCCTCGGATGGCGGGTCCTGCAACACCAGCACGTCCGGCCCGTCGGTCAGCAAATGTTCGAGCGACACGAAGCCGCCCTGCTCGGCAGACATGAAGCCGCCGGCTCCCGACGATCCACGATCGGGCGCACGCAGTCCGGCGATCGACAACATGCCCGAGGCCAGACTGGCCGGACCTTCGCGGTATCCTTCGCGCTGAATGACCAGCGCCGTCAGCGGCGGCTTCATCGCCACAGCGGCCAGTCTTGCCTCGGCCTGTTCAAGCTGACGGGCCAGCGCCTCGCCGCGTTCGGGATGACCGATCAGCGCTCCGAGCTCGCGCGCCTGCCGCCGCGCATCCGCGAGATTGCGGATGAGATCGACATCCACCACGCGGATGCCCATCGCGCTCAGCATGGCATGGATCGGGCGATGGCTGGGACCGCCGAGCACCAGATCCGGCGCGAGGTTCACCACCGATTCCGCATCCCAATCCAAACGGGGAAACGACGCGGCCTTGCCGGTCATGACCGAGAGAACCGGATTGACTGCGTAGGGCGACAGCCCGGCGATCTGCCCCGGATCGGCCAGCGCAAGCAGCAACTGGTCGGCGCAGAGGTTGAACGACACGATCCGCCTGGGCAAGCCGTCCGCGCGCGCGTCCTGCGCGTTGCTGCCAAGCGCCGCAAACATGGCCAAAACAAGCGCGGCCGCAAAGATGGTTTTCTTGATCATGATGGCCTGTTATGCCACGTCCATTGTGTTGCGTCAGCGGCTGTTCGGCCGTGAAGATACGCCGGAATATCGGAACGGAATGACCAGCGATCGCCAGGAACATCTTCAGGGCACCCTGCTGACCGCGATGCTGGCCGTGCTGGTGGCGGTGCTGTTCGTGCTGTCGCTCATGACCGGTCCTGCGCAGTTCTCGCCGCGCACCGTCGTCGCGGCGCTGTTTTCCGATCAGGGCGTCGCCTCGATCATCGTGCGCGATATTCGCCTGCCGCGCACCCTGCTGGCGCTGCTGATCGGCGCGACGTTTGGTTTAGCTGGCGCATCGTTGCAGGGCCTGCTGCGCAATCCGCTCGCCGAGCCGTCGCTGTTCGGGGCGCCGCAGGCCGCTGCTGCGGCGGCGGCAGCGATCATGGCCTTCGGTCTGGCGAATGCGCTGTCGCTGGCGGTGCCGCTCGGCGGCATCGCAGGCGCATTGCTGTCGGTCGGCGCGCTGGTCGCCATCGCCGGACGCCGCGCGTCGCTGACCGTGACTCTCCTGGCCGGCCTTGCACTCGCAAGCCTTGCGGGGGCGGCCATCGCCCTCATTCTCAATCTCGCGCCCAATCCCTACATCGCGCTGGAGATCGCGTTCTGGCTACTCGGCTCGCTGCGCGACCGCAGCATGGAACATGTCTGGCTGGCCGCGCCCTTCATGGTCACAAGCTGGCTCGTGCTGGCCATTAACGCCAGCGCGTTCCGCGCATTGACGCTCGGTGAGGACGCGGCGGCGTCGCTCGGCGTCAATGTCGAGCGCACCCGCGTGCTGGTGGTGATCGGCGTCGCCCTCGGGGTTGGTGCCGCTGTCTCGGTCGCGGGCGCGATTTCATTCGTCGGTCTGGTCGCACCGCACCTGGTGCGCCGCTTCTACGGGTCCGATCCTGCGCGCGTGCTGCTGCCGGCCTCGCTGGCAGGTGCAGCGCTGCTGATGGCCGCCGATATCGCCGTGCGGCTGATCCCGGCGGTCATCGAGATCAAGATCGGCGTGGTGACGGCGCTGATCGGCGTGCCGTTCTTCCTGGCGATGATCTTCCACGAGCGCCGCGCGCTGGAGGATGGCACGCAATGAAGCCGAACGCCGCACCGCGTCTCGTTGCAACCGGAATCACCGTCACGCGTGGCTCGGGCCCGATCGTGGACAATGCCGATCTGACGCTGAATGCCGGAGAACTTACAATCCTCGCCGGGCCCAACGGCGCCGGCAAAACCACGCTGGCGCGCGCCATGGCCGGGCTGATCGCGGCGGAAGGCTCCGTGACATTCGATAGCAGCAGCCTGCTCGAACTGGCGCCCCGCGCGCGCGCCCGCGCCATTTCCTATCTGCCGCAAGGACATGAGTTTCACTGGCCGATGCGAGTGGATGGTATCGTTGCGCTTGGACGCGAGCCGCATGCCGATCCGTTCTCGCAGACATCAGCGAAAGACCGCATCGCCATCGAACGCGCCATGGACGCGACCGCCGTTCGGGATTTCTCATCGCGGCTGATCACAACGCTGTCGGGCGGCGAACGGGCGCGCGTCGCCATAGCACGGGCGCTTGCCACCGAGGCGTCGGTGCTGATCGCGGATGAGCCGACGGCCTCGCTTGATGAGCGGCATCAGCTTATCGTCATGGACCTGTTGCAGCGGATCGCCCACCAGGGGACGGCGGTGCTCGCGATCATCCACGATCTCGCGCTGGCGATGCGGTTCGCGGATCGCGTTGTGGTGATGAACGAGGGCCACATCGTTGCCAACGATGTGCCGTCTCTGGCGCTGACGCCTGACCGCATCGCAGAGGTATTCGGCATTTCGGTCAATCGGGTCGAGACGCCGGATGGACCGCTGCTGCTGCCGTCCCGCGCTCTGTAACTTCTAGGCTCCGATCAGCCAGCTCCAGGCCCGCGCCAGCTTGCGCTTGGCAACGGCGCGCCGTGACGGAGGAGGAGCAGACACGTCTTCGTCTTCCGGCAGGCGAAGGCCGACAACACTCACGCGTGCGCCGCCGATATGGCGCGCCACCAGCACAATGGAATCGAGCGGGAGGGTCGCGCCCACGCGCGGCGCGTGATCGAGATGAATGTCGAAATAATCCGCAAGGGTCAGATGCGCGTCGCTGGGCGGGACGTTGATACCGTAGGTGTCGGCGACATCCCGCAGCGTGACATCGCCCGGCATCATGAAGTCGCCAAGCAGATGCGGGTCCGGCGCGGGTACCAGATGCATGTCGACGAAGAACCGATCCAGCGCTTCGGCCTTCTCCGGCGGCGCCAGCAGGTAGAGATAGTCGCCCTTCACCACCGGTTCGGCCTCGACGGGCGAGAGAATCTTTTCGTCGCGGATCACCAGCGTCGGCTTCGACCATGACGGGATCAGCCCGCGTTTCAGGAACAGGCTGTTGGCGCGGACCGGATAGCCGACCAGTTGCTGTTCGAGTTGTCCGGGCAGATCGAGTTCGACGCGCCGCGGGCCGCGATCCGCTCTGGGCAGCGCCACATGGAGCCAGCGCGCCGCCGAGGCCAGCGTCCAGCCTTGAAGCAACAGCGAGATGATGACGACGACGAAGGCGACATCGAAATAGACCTGCGCATTCGGCAATCCGACCAGCATCGGGATGGAAGCCAGAAAGATCGCGACCGCGCCGCGCAGCCCGACCCAGGCGATGAAAGTTCGTTCCCGCCAGTTGAACCGGAACGGCGCAAGGCAAAGAAAGACTGCGACAGGCCGCGCCACCAGCATCAGCACCAGCGCCACGCCAATCGCCGGAATCACCGTCTCCAGCGTCCGGCTGGGCGACACCAGCAGGCCGAGCATCACGAACATGACGATCTGGGCCAGCCACGTCGCGGCATCGAGAAAGGCAACGACGGAGTTATGCGCACGCGTCGGCCGGTTGCCGATCAGCATGCCGGCGACATAGACCGCAAGAAACCCCGAGGAATGGCAGATCTGCGCGATGCCGAAGATCACCAGCGCCGCCGTGGTGACGAACGGCGCATGCAATCCCTGTGGCAAAGAGACGCGGTTGAGCGCCAGCACCACCAGCCATGCACCGGTAACGCCGATCAGTCCGCCGAGAAAAACCTCGCGCGCGAATTGTACGGCGACGTGAAGCGAACTGCTCTGGCCGATGGACAGCAATTCCACCAGCACCAGCGTGAGAAAGATCGCAAACGGATCGTTGGTGCCGGATTCGACTTCCAGCGTCGCGCCGACGCGCGGCCGCAGCCGAAGACCCTGGGTGTGAACCAGCAGGAACACAGCGGCGGCGTCGGTGGACGCCACGACTGCGCCGACCAGCAGGGCTTCGGGCCAGCCGATGTTCAGACCGTATTTGGCGACCGGCGCCGTAATAAGCGCCGTCAGCAGCACACCGACCGTCGCCAACACGATGGATGGCGCCAGCACGGTGCGGATGGACTGGAAACGCGTTTTCAGTCCGCCGTCAAACAGGATCAGCGCCAAAGCCAGCGAGCCGACCAGATAGGTGGTCCGCACGTCGTCGAACCGGAGGCCGCCCGGCCCGTTTTCGCCGGCGGCCATACCGACGAACAGGAAGACCAGCAGCAGTGGCGCACCGAAGCGCAACGCGAGCAGGCTGGAAAGAATGCCCGCCATAACGAGGACGGAGCCGAGCAGAATGGCAATGCTGACCGAGTCGAGGGATGCCATTAGCTGGGTCTGTCTCCGTCTGCCACGATCTCAAATACTTGCACTTGCATGAATATCGTCGGAGCGCCTCCACGCCAACCCATTTATCGCCGCGATCACGATTGTGCCGGATTTGCTGGTGTTAAGTCCCCCGCGCGGCAGATTCCCGCGCCTGTCGCGACGGAATGTGTGAATCTCGCGAAATAACCGAATCGCGTCAGCGGTTTTAAGGTCAGATAAAATTCGAGGCCGCCGAACCGGTCTGCTTCTTTGAAGGTGAATGGCCCATGGAGTGGGACGATATCCGGCAGGCGTTGCAAGCCACCATCCGGGCCGCGGAGGCCTATCTCGTATCGCCATGGTTCTATGTGCAGGTCGGCATCATCCTCGTGGCGGCCGGCGTCTCGCTTGCATTCGCCAGCTTCCTGCGCAGCAGGATCGATCCCGCGTCGCTGGCGATGGGCCTGCCCGCACCGCTGCGCATGCTGGTCCGCGTCCTGATAAATCGCGCCGGCACAATTATCTTCGCGCTGCTGGCCACCATCGCCCGCGCCATCGTCGTGAAGACCGAAATCCTGAGACACGGCTACCTGCTCTCCACCGCAGCCAGCCTGGCCACCGCCTGGGTCGTCATCCGGCTGGCGACGAGCCTGATCCGGAACGAGTTCGTGGTGCGCGCGGTCTCCGTGACGGCATGGATCGTGGCGGCGCTGAGCATCATCGGCAAACTGGACGAAGTGTCGGCGGCGCTGGATTCGATATCCATCCCTCTTGGCGCGTTGCGCGTGACCCCGCTGCTGATCTTGAAGGTCGCCGTCTCCATGGGCATTGCCCTGTGGCTCGTCGGCCTGCTCGGCAATTTCCTCGAAACACGGATTTCGCGCTCGCGGGATCTCACCCCGTCGGTTCAGGTGCTGCTGATCAAGATGATGCGGCTGGCGTTGATGGTGGCGGCATTCGCCGTCGTGATGAGCGCGGCAGGCATCGACCTTTCCGTTTTCGCGATTTTCTCCGGCGCCATCGGCGTCGGCCTCGGTTTCGGTTTGCAGAAAATCGTGGCCAACTTCATCAGCGGGGTCATTCTGCTGGCGGACAAGTCGGTGAAGCCAGGCGATCTGGTCACCATTGGCGACAGTTCCGGCCGCATCAGCGCGATGAACACCCGTTATATTTCCGTGGCAGCGGGCGACGGCCGCGAGATCCTGATCCCCAACGAAGACCTCGTGACGCAGAAGGTCGTCAATTGGACCTACACCGACAAGAACATGCTGGTGAAGGTCAACTTCGCGACCAATTACGAGGCCGATCCTAACGTCGTCTGCAAGCTCGCCGTCGATATTGCCGGCCAGACGTCAAGCGTCGCCAGTTTCAAGCCGCCGAACTGCCTGCTGGTGGAGTTCGCGGAAACCTGCATGCGGTTCACGCTGACATTCTGGGTCGCCGATCTTGATGTCGGCCCCGACAATGTCCGCAGCGAAGTGATGCTCAAGCTGTGGGACGCCTTCAAGCGCGAGAACATCCGCGTGCCTTACCCGGTGCGCGAAATCCGGGTGCGCGGAGGCGCGCTGCCGGTCGAGACCGTGATCGACGTGCAGAACTGACGCGACATGCGCTTTGCCAGCGAACTGGTCCCGGCGACCCTGATCCGCCGCTACAAGCGCTTTCTTGCGGACGTCGCGCTTGCCGACGGCACGCTCATCACCGCCCATGTCGCCAATCCCGGTGCCATGACCGGCTTGCAGGCCGAGGGCGCGCGGGTCTGGCTCTCCAAATCTGCGAGCCTTGCGCGCAAGCTGCCTTATTCATGGGAACTCATAGAGGTGGACTTCGGCACTGCCCAGGAACTCGTCGGTGTCAACACCATGCACCCCAACCCGATCGTCGGCGAGGCGCTGGCCGCCGGCACAATTCCCGAACTTGCGGGATATGCGAGCATCCGCCGTGAGGTGAAGTACGGCCGCATCCTCAACGGCAAGGGTTCGCGGGTCGATTTCCTGCTGGAGGATGCCGCGCGGCCGCCCTGCTACGTCGAAGTCAAGAACGTGCATCTGATGCGCCGCGCAGGGATCGCCGAATTCCCGGATTCGGTGACCGCGCGCGGCGCAAAGCATCTCGACGAACTGGCGGAAATGGTCGTCTCCGGCGCCCGCGCGGTGATGCTGTTCGTGATCCAGATCGGCTCGGCCAATGCGTTCACGCTGGCCCGGGACATCGATCCCGCCTATGCCCGCGCCTTCGACAAAGCCCGGACCGCCGGCGTCGAAGCCTTGGCCTGGACCTGCGATCTCACCCGCCACGAGATCAGGCTGGGGCGTCCTGTTCCAATCGAACCCTGAAACGACAAAATAAGCCCTGAAAACAAGGCTTGGCAGCCCGGCATCCAGCGACGCTTGCGCTGGGGGCTGCATCCATTAAATTGAACAAGAATTCAGCAATTTCCTCGATTTGAAGCCAGACTCGCTCATGACCTATATCGAAGCCACCGACACCTCGCTGCGCAAGACCGGACAGATCAAGCTGCACGGCCCCGGCGCGTTTGCCGGCATGCGCAAGGCCGGAGCGCTGGTGGCACGATGCCTCGACGAACTGGCCGCCATCGTCCGCCCCGGCATCTTCACGTCGCAGATCGACGATTTCGTCCGCAAGTTCGCTTTCGACAACAACTCCTATCCCGCGACCTTGATGTATCGCGGCTACCGCTACTCGACCTGCACCTCGATCAACCATGTCGTGTGCCACGGCATGCCCGGCGACCGCCAGCTCAAGGAAGGCGACATCGTCAACGTGGACGTGACGTACATCGTGGACGGCTGGTACGGCGATTCCAGCCGCATGTATGCCGTCGGCGAGATTTCGCGCCGCGCAGAGCGGCTGATCGACGTCACCTATGAGGCGATGATGCGCGGCATCGCCGCCGTGAAACCCGGCGCCACCACCGGCGACATCGGCCACGCCATCCAGAGTTTCGTCGAGCCGCAGCAGATGAGCGTGGTGCGCGACTTCTGCGGCCACGGCCTTGGACGGATGTTCCACGACGAGCCGAACATCATCCACATCGGCCGCCCCGGCGAAGGCGTCGTGCTGCGGCCCGGCATGTTCTTTACCATCGAGCCGATGATCAATCTCGGCAAGCCGCACGTGAAGGTGCTCTCCGACGGCTGGACCGCGGTGACCCGCGACCGCTCGCTGTCGGCACAGTTCGAACATTCGGTGGGCGTGACCCAGGACGGCGTCGAAATCTTCACCCTGTCGCCCGGCAAGCTGGACAAGCCGCCTTACAAGACGGCGTAACGCAGAAGCATCTTCTCATCCGAACTTCCGCCACGGAATATTGGAGCCGGCAAGCCGCCGCCTGAAGCGGCATAAATGCCGGTTGCAAATGCCGCCGCGCACGGCGATGCTCACAGCATACTGAGTACGCATTGCGCCATGTCCGCCAAACCCGACGATCCGTCCGGATTTTCCGAAGCGCCGCACTATCACGGCCATCGCGAACGGCTGCGCGAGCGCTTTCGTGACGCCGGAGCGGATGCGCTCAGCGATTACGAATTGCTTGAAATGGTGCTGTTTCGCGCATTGCCACGTCGCGATGTCAAACCGCTGGCGAAATCGCTGATTGCGAAATTCGGATCGTTTGCGGAAGTGGTTCACGCGCCGGAGTTACGCCTGAAGGAAGTCAGCGGCCTGGGGGACTCCGCGATCACCGAGATCAAGCTGATCGCGGCAACCGCGAGCCGTGTTGCAAGGGGCCAGATCAACAAACAGAAGACCGTGCTGTCGTCATGGTCATCGGTGATCGAGTATTGCCGCGCCGCAATGGCATTTGCGGACAAGGAGCAATTCCGCATCCTGTTTCTCGACAAACGCAACCAGTTGATCGCGGACGAACTGCAGCAGGTCGGCACCATCGACCACACGCCGGTCTATCCGCGCGAGGTTGTGAAGCGTGCGCTTGAATTGTCGGCCACCGCGATCATTCTGGTGCACAATCATCCGTCCGGCGATCCCACGCCATCGACCGCCGATGTGCAAATGACGAAGTCGATCATGACGATCTCAGATCCGCTGGGCATCTCGGTGCACGATCACATCATTGTCGGCAAGAACGGCCACGCCAGTCTGAAGGGCCTGCGGCTGATGTAAAATTGGGCAGCGCAAGACGCTGCACCGTTAGGCGCCAGCCAATTGAGGTAGATCAATGAAGCTTCTCTGACGTTCGGAAATTCTTTTTGGATTGTAGCGCCGCGCGCGGATCCGTTTGGAATCGATCAAAGGAGACTATTGATGACCGCACTTGTAAGGCTTGCCGTTCCATCCGAAGAGGCTGAAACAAAAGCAAGCGATGTATTGATCCATGTGCGTTACACGCCGAGCGCGGAGATTTTCTTCATCGATGCGTTGCCCGCTCATCTGACGCCGAGGGAATGGCTGGACCGTCTGCTTGCCGGAGCATCGGATTATTACCAGGTCCTTGCGGGAGGCCGCGGCTTCTTCCGTATTCCGTGCAAGATTTTCGAGGTGATTTCGCCGCCGGCTTTGTCAGCGCAAGCCGCGGAATAGCGGCGGATATTTTCCGCGAACCTCACATCCTCATTCGCAGACGCATTGCCGGGTTGCCAACGATCGGGACTGGCCACGATGCCAGTCCCGGCGATATCGATGCGGTGCAGCCCCGCAGGTCAAGCGTCGCCCGGCCGCAGCGGCTACTGCCGCATCAGGATCAGCGGGTCCGCGCTGTCGGGAACGCGCCGCCACTGCGCATTGTCGTCGGCTTCGAAACGCCAGATCTCGCCTTTGGCCGATCGAAGCAACAATTCGCCGCGCTCGATGCGCCACGTGGTCGGCGCAAAACCCGCGACCAGCGGATCGCAACGCGGCTTCAAAAAGACCGCGAAGTTTTCCGGCGAGGTTTCGGTGTTGGTCAGAGTCAGTCCGCAGATCGACTTGCCGCTTTCGCGCATCATCGCCCAGTCGCCGATCAACTGGTCGGTCGATTTCGACAGGGCGCGGGCGGCAGCGAGGTTCTGAAGCAGGTAGATGCCCTCGCCTTCCCGCCGGCCCTCGAAGATGCCGCTTTCGACTTCGGTCACGTCGATGACCGATTCGCCCCTGACATCCTGCAGGCGAACGATGTCGAGACCCTTCACGCTCCAAGCCGCGATAGCCTTGGTGAAAGGCAGCGCCTCGCTGCAACCTTTCTCCAGTTCAAGCTTCAGGCCCTGCGGCGACGTCTCGTTCTTCAACGTGACGACGCAGGTCTTGTCACGGCCCGCCGTGGACAATTCCCATTGCCCGACCATATCGGAGGTCAGCGACCGCGTGTCTTGCGCCGCGGCGTTCTGCGAACCCAAAACGATGACAGTCAAGGCAAGCAGGCAAACCTGCTTGCCCAGCCGACCTCGAATGAAACCGGACAGCGCGGCGCGCGACACGATCAGCGGCCCTTCACCGGCGTCTCAGGGATCGGCGTGATCGGCGGTTTGCCGGCAAACCATTCCTTGAGATTGTCCACCACCAGCTGATCCATGGCGTTGCGCGTGGTCACCGAGGCCGATGCGATGTGCGGCAGCAGCACGACGTTCTGCATCGCCTTCAATGCATCCGGCACCTGCGGCTCGTTGGCGAACACATCGAGGCCGGCCGCCATGATGGAGCCGTCCTTGAGCGCGGCGATCAGGGCCTCCTCATCGACCACTGACCCCCGTGCGACGTTGATCAGAACGCCGCGCGGTCCGAGCGCCTTGAGCACATCGGCGTTGATCAGCTTCGCGGTTGACGGGCCGCCCGGCGTGATGGCGATCAGCGTGTCGACGTCTTTCGCCATTTCGATCAGATTCGGATAGTGCTTGTGGGTCACGCCCTTGGCCGGGTTGCGCGAGTGATAGACCACCGGCACCAGCGACGCATCGAGGCGGCGCGCAATAGCCTGGCCGATGCGACCCATGCCAACCATACCGACCTTGCGGTCGCGCAGCGAGCCGGGGCTCAGCGGAAAACTCTGCGTGGTCCAGTGTCCCGCGCGCAGATAGCGATCCGCCTTGATGAATTCGCGGACCGTCGCGATCAGAAGACCGAGCGCGGTGTCGGCGACTTCTTCCGTCAGCACGTCAGGCGTGTTGGTGACGACGATGTTGTGGCCGGCGGCATACTTGGAATCGATATGATCGTAACCGACCCCGAAGCTCGAGACGATTTCAGTCTTGGGAAAACGCGCCAGCATCGCCGCATCGGCCTGCACCAGACCGGTGACTGCGACGCCGCGAATGCGGGCTGCCACATCAGGCGCCAGCCGCCCGAGATCGCGCTGGTTCTCGAATTTGTGCAGCACGAAATTCGCGGGAAATCCTCCATCGATGACCGGCTTTGAGGGGCCGTAGATCAGCACATCGATTTTGTCTTGAGCAGCATTCGCGGCCATTATTGTTCCTTTCCAAGCGCGCTTTCGTGCCAGCGTCGTAGCACAAGATACGAGGTCAGCGAGAGGCCCAAATAGATGACAATTCCGGCGATGGACAGCAGCAACAGCGCCGCGAACATCCGGGGAATATTAAGCCGGTAACCAGCCTCCGCGATCCGGTAAGCCAGTCCGGAACCGGCACCGGCGGAGCCTGCGGCGATTTCAGCCACCACCGCCCCGATCAGCGACAGTCCGCCCGCGATCCGCAAGCCGCCGAGAATATGCGGCAGCGCCGAAGGCAGTTGCAGGTAGCGCAGCGTCTGCGCGCGCGAGGCGCCGTACAGATCGAACAGGCCGAGCAGATTGCGGTCGACCGAATTGAGGCCGAGCGTGGTGTTGGAGAGCACCGGGAAGAACGCCACGATCCAGGCGCAGACGACGACGGCGAGATGCTGTGGAAGGTAGATCAGCAAGAGCGGCGCAATCGCGATCACCGGCGTGACCTGCAGGATCACCGCATAAGGCAGCAGAGCATATTCCAGCCATTTCGAGCGGCTGAACAGAACCGCGAGCGCGATGCCCCCGACCGCCGCCGCGACAAAACCCTGAATCGTGGTCAGGAGCGTGGTCAGCAGCGAACCGAACAGGATCGGCCAATCCTGAACCAGCTTCGTGAACACCACGCTCGGCGCGGGCAGCACATAGACCGGAATATCGTTGATGCGGACGACGGCTTCCCAGATCGCGACACCGGCCGCGAGCGCCAGCAGCGGCAACAGAAATTTCAGGGCCTGCCCCGATGTATCGCGCGCCGTCATCGCACGGCCTCGCTGGTGCTGGCTTGGGCGAGCGCCGCCGAGACGTCGCGGCAATAGCTTGCGTATTCGGCAGAGGTACGGAAATCCTCGCCGCGCGGTTCGGTGGCACCGATGTGAAACTCACGGGCGATGCGGCCGGGTCGCGAGGTCATGATCACCACGCGCTGCGACAGATAGACCGATTCGAACACCGAGTGCGTCACGAACACTACGGTCTTACGCAGCTTGCGCCACAGCACCAGCAGATCGTTGTTCAGTCTGAAGCGCGTGATTTCGTCGAGCGCCGCGAACGGCTCGTCCATCAGGAGAATGTCGGGATCGGTCACCAGCGCCCGCGCCAGCGACACACGCATTTTCATGCCGCCGGACAGTTCGCGCGGATAGACGTCGGCGAACTCCACAAGACCCACCTGCGCCAGCGCCTGATTGACACGCGCCCTTGCATCGCCGTGCGCCATATGCGCCAGATCGAGCGGAAGCTGGACGTTGGCCCGCACCGTCGCCCACGGCATCAGTGTCGGCTCCTGAAAGACGAAGCCAACATCATGGCGCGAACGATCCCGCGCGCCCCGCGCTGCCACGTGAACGCTGCCCGTAGTTTGTTCATTCAGACCGGCAATGATGCGTAGCGCGGTCGACTTGCCGCAGCCGGACGGACCGAGCAACGAGACGAATTCACCGGGACGAATATTCAAATCAAGCGGCCCGAGCGCCGCGATGCCATTGCCGTAGACCTTGGTAACATCGCGCAGCGAGACCGCGATTCCGCCCGGCAGCCCCCCGCCTGTATCATCAGCCTCGAGAATGGACATCGGGGCTGTCAGTTCCGCGCTCGCAGGTTGACACCCACAGCCTTGTTGACGAAGCGCAGGGTGTAGGATTTGCGATAATCAATGTCGCGCCGGGCCACTCCGGCACGAACCATCTTGGCGAAGAAAGCTGCCATGCGCTCGTCGTTCATGGCGCCGATGCCGTTGTCCAGCGCATCCCCGGAATCGACGATGCCATATTGCTTCATCCTGTCCACGGAGTAGGCCAGCAGATCGTCGGTCATGTCGGGATTGGATTTCCTGATCAGCGCATTCGCGGCGCGATTGTCGCCGTAGAGATAGTTGTACCAGCCGGTCACGGAGGCATCGACGAAGCGCTGCACCAGATCGGCTTTCTTCTCCGCGAACGCGGTCCGCGTTTCGATCAGAGTCGAATAACTGTTGAAACCGTAGTCAGCCAGCAGAATAACCGTGGGCTTGAATTTCGCGCGCTTCTCGACCGCATAAGGCTCGGACGTAACATACCCCTGCATCGCGCTGGACTTGTCGGCGATGAAGGGCTGGGCATTGAACGTGTAGGGCTTCACGTTCTCTTCGCTGAAACCATACTCCGACTTCAGCCACTGGAAGTAGGTCGGCATGCCTTCCTTGGAAACGAACAGCGTCAGCGGCTTGAGATCTTCGAGCTTGGTCACCTTGGATTCAGGATGCGCGAGAAAGACCTGCGGATCTTTCTGAAAGATCGCTGCGACCGCCACGACCGGCACGTTGTTCGCGACCGCGTCGAACGATTGCAGGGTGTTGGCGCTCATGAAGAAATCGAGCTTGCCGGCAATCAACTGGATGCGGTTGTTGACGTTGGGGCCGCCCGGAACGATCGTGACGTCAAGACCGTAGCTTTTGTAGGTACCGTCCGCGACGGCCTGATAAAACCCGCCATGCTCGGCCTGCGCCACCCAGTTGGTGCCAAACGAGACCTTGTCCAGATCGGCCGCTGTCTGCGCGCGAACCGGCATATCGGCCGAAGCCCAGAGCGCTATCCCGGCGGTGAACGCTCGCAGCAAACGGCTGGGGGGCATCATTGGACTCCATGGATCGTTTTGCCCATGATGGGCGACAAGGGCGTCTGGACCCGCTATTTGACAGATGCTCTTGCGGCGCAAGGCTGCTCGTCCAAGGTACTCTGCAAAGGCTATCCTGCAAATTGTCAAATCAACGTCTGTGCAAAGAAACCCCCACGCGATGACCACGATACCCCCGCAAGACTGGTCGGAGATTCGCCTATCCGAAGTGGACCCAGTGGCCGCGCGCGACTGGATCGCGGTGCTGCCGCTTGCGGCGACGGAACAGCACGGCCCGCATCTGCCGTTCGAGACCGACACGATGATCGGGCAGGCCTATCTTGCGCGCGTCCGCGAAATCGTCCCGAAAAATCTGCCGGTGACATTCCTGCCGATCGAGCCGGTGGGCATTTCAACCGAGCACCTCGCTTATCCCGGCACGCAGACGCTTGCGACGGATGTCGCGCTGAAAAAATGGATGGCGCTCTGCGATGGCATCGCGCGCATCGGCGTGAAAAAGCTCGTCATCATCACAAGCCACGGCGGCAACAGCGCTGCGATGGCGCTGATCGCGCAGGATCTGCGCGCGAAGCACGATATGCTGGCGGTGACCACAAGCTGGAGCCGGTTCGGCGCACCGGAGGGACTGTTCTCCGCGGAAGAGCTGCGCTTCGGCATTCATGGCGGCGCGGTTGAGACATCGATCATGCTCGCGGCGTTTCCCGAGTCGGTTCGGAAGGAGCGGATCGCGAATTTTGAATCCACGGAAAAGAAAATGACGACGGAATTCCGCTGGCTATCGGCAGGACGCCCCGCGCCGTTTGCGTGGGCGATGCAGGATCTCAATCCCGCGGGCGCGGTCGGCGATGCAACCGCGGCCACGGCCGAGAAGGGCAAGGCGCTGATCGAGCATGGCGCGCGCGCCTTCGTCGAATTGCTGACCGATGTGAAGACATTCGATCTGGCCAGGCTCACCAACCAGCCTCAATCACGATCTTAAACTAAACAAGGCATTGATATTGCTTTACTTATAGCGCCGTAGATTTTTCACGCCGGCGTTCGAACCGAAATCCGTCAGCGCTCCACCAATTGGCATGCGGTCCACACGGTCCGCCCCAAACAAGGATGGAGAGTTTCATGTCGATCAAGACCAGGATTGCCGCCCTCGCAGTTGCCGCTGTTGCACTGACCGGTGGCATTGCCGCCACCACCCAGGAAGCCCAGGCCGGCAAATTCCATCATCATCACCATGGCGTTGGCATCGGTGTCGGCCTCGCCGCCGGCGCGCTGTTCGCCGCTGCCGCCAGCAACGCCTACGCCAATGATTACGGCTATCGCCGCTGCGGCTGGGTTCGCCAGTTCGACGCCTACGGCAACTACATCGGCCGCGTTCGTAGCTGCTACTGATCAAGGTTGAGTTCGGCGCGACGCCTCATCCACGCCGCGTCGACCCAAGGACCCGCCCGGTTGTCCCCCCGGGCGGGTCATTTTATTTGCCCGCGGCCCGGCAGCTCCGGCACCTGTGCGCGATGTCGCGCAATTGTCATGGGCCGGTGTCATGGCTCGGCTGACCGGGCGGCCACCTGCTCGTCCATCGAACCGATTGATGCCAACGGCGCCGCTGTTGCGAAGCATTTGCAGTGAAGGCTTAATGCTTGGAAGCAAGGATCGTTTCTGATGCCCTGCGATACAACGATGACGTCCTCCGATTCGGCCCGGCATGACACAACCGCCTCATTCTTCTGGACTGCTCACAGGGATCCTTGCCGGGATTCTGCTTGGCGGCGCATGGGCACCCGCGCTCGGCGCTGACGTACCGGGTGCGTTGCCGCTCAAGGCGGCGCGCGCCGATCACGCTTTCGACTGGAGCGGTCTCTATATCGGCGGGCACGCCGGCTATGGCGGTGGCAGCCTTGGACCCGGCACAAATTCACTCCCCCAGCAGGGCGTGTTTTTCCCGCACAGCATCACCGGCCTGATCGGCGGCTATCAGGCCGGTTACAATCTGCAACTGCCGGCCAACTGGCTGATCGGCGTTGAGGCCGACATCTCGTTTACGAGTCCGCTGGATCGCCCGAAGCTGGTAGCAGCGCCGTTCAACACAACGTTCGATTATTTCGCAACGGCGCGGGGCCGTGTCGGATATGCCTTCGGAACCTGGCTGCCTTACGTGACCGGCGGCGTCGCGTGGGGCCGGACGCACATCGACCTCAATGACGCGGCTGGCAACACCATCGATACGAAAGCCCGCATGCATCTCGGCTGGGTCGCGGGCACTGGCCTCGAATTCGCGCTGGGAGGCGGCTGGAGCGGCAAGGTCGAATACAACTACATCGATCTCGGCCCGCGGACTTACGGACTTGGCGATGTACCGCTGGCCGACGTGACGGCGAGTGCCAAGGTTCACGCGGTCAAGCTGGGACTGAACTACCGGCTCTGGGATTCGCCGCCCTGGACCTCCGGCTCCACAATCAAGCCGCCAAAACTTCCGGAATCGACCGACTGGAACGTCCACGGCCAGACCACGCTCATTACGCAGGGCTATCCGAGTTTTCGCTCGCCGTATCAGGGTATGAACAGCCTTCCCGGCGCCGGCCGCACACGGGAAACCTGGACCGTCGGCGCCTTTCTCGGATGGCGATTGTGGGAAGGCGGAGAGTTTTATTTCAACCCTGAACTGGCGCAGGGCTTCGGCATCGGCAGCACGCTGGGTCTTGCGGGGTTCTCGAACGGCGAAGCGCAGAAAGGCGGCGCGGAATATCCGAAATTTCGTGCGCAGCGCTATTTCTTCCGCCAGACATTCGGTCTCGGCGGCGAGCAGGAAGACGTTGCCGACGCCGCCAACCAATTGCCGGGCAAGCGTGATATCGACCGCATCACCGTCACCGTTGGACGGTTTGCGGTCGGCGATTACTTCGACGGCAATGCATACGCGAAAGACCCGCGCGCCGATTTCATGAACTGGGCGATGTGGTCTTCCGCTGCTTACGATTTCCCGGCAGATCTGCCGGGCTTCACGCGCGGCGCTGTCGTTGAACTCAATCGCAAGGACTGGGCGGTCAGAGCCGGCCTGTTCCAGGTGCCGTCGCAACCCAACAGCGACGTTCTCACTTTCAAGACCGGCGGTGCGGTGGTCGAATTTGAAGAACGCCATGCGATTTTCAGCCAGCCGGGCAAGCTCCGCGTCGGCGTGTTCGCCAACCGGGGCAACACCGGCAACTATCGGGATGTCCTCGGGATCAGTTCTGCGAATCCCGGCCTCGACATCAACGATATTGTCATCGGCGAGCGGCGCGAACGATCGAAATACGGCTTCTACGTCAACGCGGAACAGCAGGTCGCCACCGACGTCGGCATCTTCGCGCGCGCAAGCTGGAACGACGGTCAGAGCGAGATCCTGTCGTTTACGGACATCGACCGCAGCGTGTCTGGCGGCGTTTCCATCAAGGGCAGCTATTGGGGCCGGCCCGCCGACACCTTCGCATTGGGCGGAGCCGTCAACGGCCTGTCGAACGCACACCGCGATTTTCTGGCGGCGGGCGGCAAGGGTCTCCTGATCGGCGATGGCCGGTTGAACTACGGCAACGAGCGAATTCTCGAGACCTATTACGCCGTGGCCCTCAGCAAGGCCTTCACCTTCACGGCGGATTATCAGCTGATCGTAAACCCCGCCTACAATGCGGACCGCGGACCGGTTTCGATCTTCTCAGGCCGGTTGCACGGCGAGTTCTGACGTCAGCCCCGCACGGCAACCGGCGCAAAAGCGGAAACCGGTGCGGCGGGAAGAGGTGCAAACGACTCCGCCTGCGCGAAGGCCCATGCATGGAAGCGCGGGTTTTCAACTTTGCCTTCCAGCAATTCACCGGGATGAAGTTGCGGATAGAGCCGCGCGAACGACAGCACCTCTGTTCCCGAGATGCGATGCGAGAAGTGGATCGGACGAATCTCCTGCGGATGGCTGAGCCCCGCGGCTGCGATAAGCTCCGCCAGCGCATGCAAGGTCGCACGATGATAGTTGTAGACCCGCATGGTCTTGTCCGGCACCACCAGCGCGCGATTGCGGGTCGGATCCTGAGTCGTGACTCCCGTCGGACAGCGGTCGGTGTGGCAGCTCAGCGACTGGATGCAGCCGAGAGCGAACATGAAGCCGCGCGCGGAATTGCACCAGTCCGCCCCGAGCGCCATGGCGCGTGCGAGATCGAAACCTGTGGCGATCTTGCCCGCCGCCCCAATGCGAATGCGGTCGCGTGCATTGATTCCGATCAGGGCATTGTGGACGAAGCTGACGCCTTCGCGCATCGGCATGCCGAGATGATCCATGAACTCGGCGGGTGCCGCGCCGGTGCCGCCTTCCTTGCCATCGACAACGATGAAGTCCGGATAGATTCCCGTTTTCACCATCGCCTTGCAGATCGCGAGAAACTCCCAGCGGTGTCCAATGCAGAGTTTGAAACCCGTCGGCTTGCCGCCCGACAAGCGCCGCATCTCGCCGATGAACTGCATCATCTCGATGGGCGTCGAGAAAGCCCGATGATAGGCCGGCGAAATGCAATCCTCGCCCATCGCCACGCCGCGAATGCGTGAAATCTCTTCGGATACTTTTGCGGCCGGGAGCACGCCGCCATGGCCGGGCTTCGCGCCCTGGCTGACTTTCAACTCGATCATCTTGATCTGGTCATCGCTCGCGACCTTCGCGAACAGTTCAGGGTTGAACGTCCCATCCGGATTGCGGCAGCCAAAATATCCCGATCCGATTTCCCAGATCAGGTCGCCGCCGTTTTCGCGATGATACGGACTGACGCCGCCCTCGCCGGTGTCATGGGCGAAGTTTCCTTTCTTTGCGCCGGCGTTAAGCGCGCGCACCGCATTGGGACTGAGCGCACCGAAGCTCATGGCCGAAATATTGAACACCGATGCCGAATACGGCTTCGTGCAGTCCGGACCGCCGATGGTGATGCGAAAGTGCTCATCGGCCAGCGGCTTCGGCGACACCGAATGATTCATCCACTCGTAGCCACCGGCGTAGACATCTTCCTGTGTACCGAACGGTCGCTTGTCGAGCACCATCTTGGCCCGCTGATAAACGACGGCGCGGGTGTCGCGGCTGAACGGCTTGCCATCCTTTTCGCTCTCGAAAAAATACTGCCGCATTTCCGGCCGGATTTCCTCCAGCAGAAACCGGATATGCGCGGAGATAGGGTAGTTGCGCAGAACAGCATGATTCTTTTGCAGCAGATCATGAATGCCGAGAACCGAGAGTGCCCCGAAGATCACAATCGGAATCGTGAACAGCACGATGTCTTCGAAGTCGTAGATTGCGCCACAAACCAGCAGCGCGGTGATGAAAATGCAGAGGGTCAGAACGATGAATCGAGGGGAGAAGAGCAGCATGAACGTTTGCATGAAAGGCCTCGATAACGGGTTCGGCAAAACCGCCCAACATCTGCATGTTGGCGTGTTTCAGCGCGCGGGTCGATAGCCCAATCGGAACAGCGGCGATAGACGAAAATCATACACGAAACCGGGAGGGTTCAACATCACCGGACTGAATGCCGGCCCGAGATCCGACGTCATTGTGTCATATCGTGCAGGTAGAGCTTTGGGCGGCCTTTGAATTTATTGCAAAGCAATAATTCTGCCGGTGTTTATTCCATTCACTTCCCCCCGAACGGTCAGTGGCTATGCGGACGCATCTCGCCGGGGATGCCGCCTTTCTCGAGTCCACCATCCGCGAGCCACGCCTCCGTGCTCTTGATGGCCCGCACGATGTGCGCGTCACTGCGGGTGAAATCGTAGGGCGAGCCGACCAGCGGGCACAGCGGCGGCACCACGCAGTATTCAATCGTGGACTCCAGATATTCCAGCTCGGTGGTCATCTGCCGCGAGATCAGCAGCGTCAGCGCATGCAGCGCCGTAGCGACCGCTCCGACCGGCGGCTCGCTACCGGCGCAGGCAAATCCGGTCGGCATGATGATGAGCCGCTGCGCGCCTTTTTCTATGGCGACACGGATTGGCGTATTGCTCGATATCGCACCATCGGCGAGATAACGATCATTGTATCTGACCGGAGCGAATGCGCCGGGAATGGCCGTGCTGGCCACAATCGCCTCAGCGGCGGAGCCCTTCGACAGAACGACCGTCTCGCCGGTCACGATGTCGGTGGTCACGATGTGAACCGGAACCACGGCGTCTTCGAGTTTCTTGTACGGAAGATGATCCTCGATCAGCTTGCGAATACCCTCGTGCGAAATCAGGAAATCCCGGCGCCACAAAAAGTTCAGGAACGAATGAAGCGACACCGGAAAGACGTCCTGCCGCGTCAGGCCCCGCCAGATGTCCGCCAGCTTTCTGACGCCATCCAGTGTCGGCGCGCCGGCATAGTAAGCACCGTTCATTGCACCGACGCTCGATCCCACGATCAGATCAGCTTGCACGCCATGAGCGGCAAGCGCCTGCATCATGCCGACCTGGATCGCGCCGAAACTTCCGCCGCCTGCGAAAACGAAAGCCGTCTTTTTTCCGGTATGCCCGTCTCTTCCGTGCATCGCGTGCGACAATGACCTCTGCACTATCTATCCGCAGCAGGTTCGCCGCGAACTCGCGGAGTCTATATCAACGCGCGACAAAACAGAGCAATCAAGATTGCTTGTTCGGCTGTAGCGGAAACGGCCTCAGGTCAACGCCGTCGCATAGATCGTGATGGATCCGATCGCGATGGTTACGATGGCCACGACCCCTTGAAGTGCACGATTGGCCCAGGTCAGCCAGCGCGCGGAAATGACGAGCGGAACTGCAATGACGGTGGACAACGCCCCCATCCCGAGCATCGATCCCATTCCGAACAACAGCACGTACAACAGGCCATATTCCGGGCTGGCGGCCTGGGTGACTGCAAGCACCAGCAACGCAGCCGAACCGGCCATGCCGTGCATCAGGCCCACCAGCAGAGTTCGCCACCGGAACCCGTGCCCATGCGCGTGAGCGCTGCGCTGGTGCGGAGCCGGGTCGGCGGCGTGGCTATGCAAATGAAAGTGCTGGATGCCGTCACCATGCCGGTGCTGATGGAAATGGACGCGATCGCGCCATAGCCGCCACAGCACATGCGCACCGAGCCCGACCAGCATGACACCGACGGCGGTTTCCAGCGGGCGCGAGACGTGTTCGGGAATGGCATGACCGAGCAGGATCGCGGCGCCTGCGGAGACGAAAAGGGTCAAGGTGTGGCCCAAACCCCAGGTCAGCCCGTGCCTGACGATGTCGCCGACATTGGAACGGCGCGCGGCGATGCTGGAGACCGCTGCGATATGATCGGCCTCGAGCGCGTGCTGCATTCCGAGCAGGAAGCCAAAACCCAGAATTCCAAACATCCGCGCTACATTCTCATATGACGGTGGACCATAACCGATATCGACGACCTGCAAAGCCCTTTGTCAAAACTGTCCGGCCATGGTGAGGCGCAGGGCGAATGGCTCGACAGGATGCAAGACCCGGTCCATCACGCCGGTCTGGCACACCGCAGGTGGCGCGATCTGTACCGGATGACACTGTGCAAACAGCGCATCGGTCTTCAGCAACGATCCGTAGGCATAGGTGATCTGGTCCGACTTGCTGTCTGTCAGGTTGTAGGCATCGAGCTGGATACGCCAGCCGTTGTCGAACCTGAAACCGACCTGCCCGTTCAGGAGACCGGTGGCGGGCGATATGAACGCGCCGTCTTCGGTTAGCGGGCGCGGCCCGAAATAGCGATAGCGCAGCGCTCCAAACCATCCGGTTCTTTCACCGAGCCTGATGCCCGCCGAGGCGATCATGTTCGGCGCGCCCGGGATGAAATTACCCGGCGCGTTGCCGATCTGCGCTTCCGGATTGCCGGCCAGTTCAGCGTAAGCGGCAGCTTGAGCGGAATTGTCGCCGCGAAACCGCGCATGGGTTACCGCGATGTCGCCGTCAAGCTGAAGCCACGAGACGGGCTTGTAGTGATTGCTCCATTCCACGCCATAACGGCGGCTCGGCCGGCTCGGCTCGGTGTCACCCGCATCGCCGACAAACAGGGTCTCGGAGTTGGAGTCGAGCACAAACAGACTAAGGGAACTGTCGAGGCCGGGAATAATCCTGGTACGGACGCCGACTTCGGCGCCGCGCGTCCTGACCAGGAACGGCGATGAATCCACCGGTGTTCCGTCGTTGGACGGAGATTCCCTGATGGTGACGCCGCGCGCGTCGTTGCTGTGGAATCCTTCACCGGCGTTGACGAAGAACTCTGTTTTGGCGAACGGCCCGAACACGAGACTGAATTTCGGGCTGCCGATCGACGCCGCGGCGTTGCCGGAGTTGGCCGGCGTCAGAAGCGAATTGACGTTCGTGGTGTAGAAGTCGCCACGATAGCCAACGACGGTGCGCATCCAGTCCGTCCAGCGAACGGTATTCTGGATGAAGAGTCCGACGCTGCCCTCTTTCACCTTGTCGTCGCGCGTACCCCCCAAGTATTGCCGCTGGTAAGTATTCGACAGCGCGACCTTGATGTCGTCGTAACGGCTCTGGATGCCGATTTCGGTCTGCATCGGCAATCCGGCAAACATCGTGTTGAACGTGTGCGAGGCATTCACACCGGCCAGTACGCGATCGTCGCGCTGGTGAAACTGGTCACCCTGATCCGGGTTGTCGAGAAAGAAAGTGAAGTTGTTGTAGAGATCGAGCGAGCTTTTGATCGCATAGAAATTGATCTTCGACGTGCCGTCCTTGTCGGTCTGCGCCCATTTTCCTGAAATGGAGAACCGGTCGGAGTTGCCGCCGTCGGTCGGATCGAGCGCACCGTACAAGCCGACCTGACCGGAGGTGATGGCACGCAGTGGAATCTGGTCGGTCGAATTCCAGCGATTGGAATAGGCCATGCCGGTCAGCGAAAAGCCGTCGGCGGCGTTGCCCTCGGTATAGCGCACGACCGCGTTCAGCCTTCGCAGCTTGTCCGGATTGTCCCACGGGCCATTGTAGGTATTGGCCTCGCTGGCGATCAGCAGGTTACCCTCGCCGACCTTGGTCGAGGTAATCCCAAGCCCGCGTCTGTAGCCGAAGCTGCCGACCGTCGCCAGCGCCATTGATTTCTGGACGGTGTCGATCAGTCCGATATGGACCGCCCCGACTGACGAGAAATCGCCCTCATCGGCGAAGTACGGCCCCTTGCGCACATTGATCGAACCGATCAGTTCCGGGATCAGGAAGTTCAGATCGGCATAGCCTTGGCCGTGGCCGTGAGTGCGCATGTTCACCGGCATGCCGTCGACCGAGATCGCCAGATCGGTGCCGTGATCGAGATTGAAGCCGCGCAGAAAATACTGATTGGCTTTGCCGTCGCC